>CASEZG010000008.1:0-56878 GCA_949292375.1 uncultured Pseudomonadota bacterium
CTAACTTACTCATAAAGAATTTTCTTGGTTCCTTTATCAGATACACTAGACTTTATCGTATTTATTTTCCATAAATACCCGCCGTCTGCGTATCCTCTTCTTTCTTATATACTCTCTTCTATAACAACTCCCTTCCGGAAGTTCCGCTTAACTTAGCTTAGCTCGTCTTTTCAACTCGCCTCACCCCGTCAGCGATGTGGTTTATATGACAACCATCCTAAGATGTCAACACAAAAAATGATTTTTTTTTAATTTTTTTTCACATTTTTTCTAATGCATTGAATATGTGTAAAAAAATTTTTGGTGTTTTATTTAGGATAAAATCTGTAATTGTTTTCTTTTTTTTAACCATATTCGGGTTACAATTTTGACAATACGTGAACTTTGATTTGATGACTGGGTAGTAATTATGTTAAAAAACAATATATTAGCTATAGCTTTAGTTTTAATACTTTCTGCTTGTTCTTCTGAAAAACCTGTATTGACTGGTGTAGACGGCTCAGCTATTCCGCCTGCTTTTGCGCATTTTCCCGATGTTCCTTTTCCGGATCAATCTTATATTGATTTAGATGAAACAAAGGCTTTGGGCACAGGAGATAACTGGATTGGCAGCCTAGCCTTTACGACTCCTTATAACGCGAGCAGTGTTTTTGACTTCTATATGTCTGAAATGCCCAAGCTTAAATGGAAAGAGATTGCAACCGTACGCGCCGAAATTAGCCAGATGACTTATGTCAGGAATAGTAGAGCCGTACAGATTTTGATTCTTTCGGACGGGTCAAACAAAGCGAGAGTAACCATTACAGCCATTCCGAATCCTAGCGCATCCGGCTATTGATATAAGGAGCAGAGTTAAATGCAGTTTGAATTTTTTACAATGGGCGGTAGCCAGCTTTGGGAAGATGTCTTTTTTTATCAGAAATGGCGAATCCAACGAAATTATCGTACAAAAGAGTATCGGTTATTGGATCCTTGGGATATTCAACGGCATAGCGGCGGTTTTGAAAACTGCCGAAGGGCTTTTTTGGATTATATTGAAATATATGAAATTTCACGTCAGCGCGGACATATGGTCATTATGTTACATGGTTTAGGCGACAGCAAAAACATTTTTAAACCTTTGTGGCGAGCTGTTCTTAAAGAAGGTTTGATGGCGGCGGCTATTAATTATCCTTCGACTCGAAAAAGAATCGACTCTCATGTTCGACAATTGGAGTTTCTTTTGAATAATCTGGAAGATGTTCAGGAAGTTTCTTTTGTTACCAAAGGTGTCGGCGGTATTATTTTAAGGAAACTTATGGCTATAGAATCGCCTTGGCAAAAGAAACTTAAAATAAGAAGAATCGTACAAGTTTGTCCTCCGAATCAAGGCTGCAAGTTATTTGCTTGGCTTGAAAAATATAGTTTTTTCAGATGGCTGTTAGGGCCTATGCTTAAAGAGGTTTCTCCGCAGAACATGCTTTTTATTCCAAACTTTCCTAAAGGCACCGAGTTTGGAGTTATCTCGACCGATTTTGCCGGCAAAAATTTGTTGAAATATGTTTCACAATCTTTTCAAAAGGCTTTGCCGACTCCACGAGAATCTGACATTGAGGGAGCTAAAGATACCATTTATATCGGAAACGCTAGTTTTAATGTCTTTAATAACCCCAAAATTGTGCAGGCTTGTGTGCGATTTTTGACTAAAGGAAAGTTTGATTAAAGATGAAAAAAATCAAAAAACTGTAACAATAATTTTTGCTTTTCTGTGTTACACTAAAAATAGCATGGAGAAGCTTTAAATAAAAGAGGAGCCCATGAAAGCCGTATTTATTAATATAGGAATACTTTTAGGTATAGCTATAGCTTATTATGTGGATTTTTTCGGCTGGTTCACGACAAAATATGCATTTTGGGGCTCTTTGATTTTGGTAATCGCTGTGATGTTGATTGCTTTTAGGGTATTGGGCAATCCTTGGCATAAGGAAGACGATGATGACAAAATGTAGTTGGAAAAATTGCGGATTAGGTCTGTTTATCGGACTTCTTTTTATGTCGATAACAACTGTGGTTTGGGCTGAAGATACTGAGAAAAAATCAGAAACCACGGCAAGCTCTTCTGTCGACAAAGCCTCAAATGTAGCAGCAGAAGCAGATGTGGAGCTATTTGTCGGCGCATTAAAACTAGGTAAGGCGTCCGATACAAAAGTTTTGGATGAATTGGAAAGCGCATGCAACGAAGCTAAAAAGAAAGTTGATGAGATTGAGCAAAAATTAAATGAGCTCCGCACAGAAATACAAAAAACATCAGAAACTAAATTTGTTCCATACAAGTCGCCTTATGATGGTAGCGAATCTGTTATTCCTCAAATAGTTATTACGGATGAGGCAAAATATAAAGAACTTAGTAGCCAAATTAAAGGTCTTGAGGAAGAATTACCTGGTTTGAAAGAAAATAAAAACAGAGCTTGTCAGGAAGCTGATGAAGCTAAAGATGCTGCTGAAGGGGATATTTATGTTTATACGGGCTCTGATGGTAGTAAGATATTCTTTCAGTATGATAAATATTCAAAAACGGCAAAGGTTCTTACAGGTTCCTTGAGAGGATGCGCGCCTTTACCTATGAAACTTGCTGAAGGACGAAGCTGCATTTTCTGTCCTGTTTTTTTTAAAGTGTATAATGCGGTTAATATAATGTCTACCAAATCATATGGCGTTCTTGCCACAGGTCTGGCTAATGTTATGTTGATTGGCTTTGCTATTTGGATTGCCTTTTCCTTAATTGGAAAAGTTTCTTCATTTACCAAGATGGACGCACCTAAATATATTACAGAACTTTTAACACAAGTTTTTAAAGTTGTCTTTGCTTATGTGCTTTTGCGTGATGCTCATGCGGTTTATGACTATGCTTTAGGACCTTTGCTTAAAGCCGGTATGGAATTTGGTATGGTTCTATTGTCTGGAAGCAACAAGTATCTTGATTCTTGTAAGTCGCTGGGTGTTGAAAATATGCCTGTTTCTGGCTTACTTCCTTCTTATTTATACACACAATTAGAATGTTTTATTAAAGCTGTTCAGGCTGAGCTAGCTTCGCAGCAAGCAATCGGGACGACTTTGATGTGCGTAGCTTTTAATGCCGGAGGATCAGATGTGGATTTGGAAGTTACAACTATTACAATTCCTAACTTATCAATGTTGTTTGAAGGTATCGTTATTTGGCTCTTTGCGTGGTTGTTATCATTAGCTTTTGCCTTTTACTTAATCGATGCAACGGTTCGTTTAGGTATTGTTGGTGCTTTGATGCCTTTCTTAATTGTTAGTTGGCCGTTTAAGATTACCTCTAAGTATACGACGCAAGGCTTTACTATGTTTATGAATACGTTTTTCACGTATGTTTTCATGGGATTGGTGGTTAGTATTAATATTCAGCTCATTGGTGTATCAATGTCAGGGGCTCCGGGCGGAAGAGAAGCTGTTGAAGCAGCACTAAACAGTAACCAGGTTACAAGTTTGAAAGAGATGCTTGATATTGGATTTGCCGGTTTTCTTATCTTAATCGCTAGCTGTATCTTTGGTTTCAAGATTTGTATGCAAGCAACTGAGTTGGCCGGAAACATGGCTGGTGGCGGCGGCGGCACATCTATTGCTCCGGAACTTGGCGGTATGGGCTACAATGTGGCTAAAGCTGCGACACTTGGCGCAGCAGGTGCCCTCGGTGAAGGAGCCAAGTTCGTAGGAACAGCCACAGGGGCGACAGAAAAGTTGCGTAAATTCAGAGATAATGCGGTTGATAAACTTGTTGCACAGCCTTTGGCCAGAGTTTTCAGTTTGGGACGTTCCGGCGGCGCAGGAAAACGACAGTTACCGAGCCAACAAACTCAACCTAAAGGGGGCTCGTCGACCCCAACAACTTCTGCACAGCAAAAGCAAGCTTCTGATGTTGCTAATGCAGGACCTCGTACGACGCAGCAAACAAAACCAACACCTGCCTCTACAACAAAACCAACAACGGCTAATGACTCGACAAAGCCGGCCACAACCAATGCTGACGGGGCTTCCCCTGTAAATCCTAACGAGGCTAGGGAACAAGAAATTGATAAATTTAATAGGTCTCAGGCTGCAGGCTTGGATCTTCTTAATAATTCAGAATCTTATAGACAAATATCTAACACTTGCGAACAAGCAACTTCTAATCGCAATACGGCTGCTCAGCGTGCTCGTAGTTTTGAAAATCAAGCAAAAGAAGAAAGGGATAAAGCTAGTGCTCTTAGAGAAAAAGCTCAGAGTATGGCTGATGGTGCAGAAAAAGATACTTTATTGAATCAAGCTGGTGCTTCTGATCAAAAGGCTAATGATTTTGCATCTCAAGCTGCGGAAGAAAGAAATAAAGAAAGAGAAAATGACAAAATTGTTCAAGAAACTTTAAAGCAAATGGATCAAATGCAAAAGGAAAGGGAGCAAAATATGTCGAACCAAGAAATGGATGATATTTTGAAAAAGGCATATGGTGAAAATTATCGAGCAGAACAGAGTGCTAATCTGAATGGGTGGAATTTTAAATAAATTTTAGGATAAAGCTATGTTAAGAGGCGTGAACATAATACAGATATTAAAAATGTTGCTGATTATTTTAATGGCGGCATTTATGCTCACGGCCTGCGGCAAAGAAACTGAAGATCCTGCAACTGCTGCTCAAATCCATACCGAACAATCTGCTTTTACAATAGATGATGAAACTGGGCAAAAAGAAGTTGCTGCTCAGCATAGAGAATGTTGGCAAACCGGCATGATTGATATGCTTTATGAAAATATGGGAAAAGTTGCTCTGGGAATGTATGCAAAAATTACGGACGGAGCTCTGCCGTTAATTATGCTTGCTTTTGCGATTTGGACTATTTTTAGGCTTTTGAAATTTGTTGGGTCATTTACGGAAGATTCTCCTGCTGAAATTTGGAATGAGATTGTCCGTAAAATGTTTGTTTGCCTTATTTGCGGTTTAATTGCTTCTTCAACGACACAACTCTTGTGGTTGTTAAATACAATAGTTTTTCCCATTTATTATGCCTTTTTGGAGTTGGGTTCCGAAATTTTGAATCTGGCTCAGGGAGGGGATGCTTTTAAAGCTAATAATTCTGCTACTTTTTCATTCTTTCAAGAACTGATACCTGTTAGTCAGCCGGTTATGTGTTCTGCATCCGGTGTCGGAAAAGCATCTCTTGAAACATTATCATTCCCCAGCGGTCCTCGTGAGATGATGGATTGTATGATTTGTGCGGTTAACGAACGATTGACTCTTGGTTTTTATCTGTCTTTTAAGGTAATGGCTGGAAGCGGATTTATGCCATTTATTCTCGGATGTTTTATCTTGCTTTGCTTTACTTTTGTTAAGCTTGGCTTTGTATTTTATTTGGTTGACAGTATTTTTCGTTTTACAATGATGGTAATAATTTTGCCACTATTGGTTATGTTCTATGCCTTTAAACAAACCGCCGGCTGGGCAAAACAAGGATTCTTGACTATTTTGAATTCTGCCGCTTTGATGATGTTTATGGCGGTTATGATGTCTATGGCTCTATTGGCAATGGAACAAATTATCAGTGATAATGCTGATATTTTTAATGATAGTGTTGATACCATATCTTTCACAGAATTTAGCGTTCCGTTCATGTGCATTATGTTGATTGGATTTTTGATAGTTTCTAGCGTTAACATCGCGCAACAAGTTACAGATAGTTTGGTAGGTGGTAACTCCGATTCTAAATTCCAGTCACGTGTTGGAAAACTTGCAATGCAGGCTTCTGCAGCATTATTCTGGAAACTAATGGATGTCTGCACATTAGGAGCAACCAAACGTTTGCGCGATCAATGGGCTCAGACTTCTAAGAAGTAGAAGGATTTTGGTTATGAAACGGCTGAATGACATATTGAAAACGGCAAATATTACAAAAGCGTTCATTTTTGTCTTATTTGGGTGTATTTTTCCAATAAATATATCTTTTTCATATGATATTTCAAAAGTAAATTGTGGAAGTATTGGCTTAAGATCTTCATCTTACAATGATAAAACTGGAACTATTGTTCCATGGATGACGATTGAAAATGAAGATGATAGTGCTGAATTGAAACAACAAAAAACAAAGTTACAGAATGCGTTAAAAGAAATGAATGCATTTTGTGATGACTTAAAAAAAATTGATAAAGATGCAGAACAAGGTTTTTTTGAAAATGATAAAAATTACAACGAGCGATTTAAGAAGATTTTAAATAGCAATCCTAATATGAAAGCTAGATACAATGAACTTTCCAAAACTTTAATTAATGCCGTTAATGAAACTAACACACAGCGGCAAAAAGATGAATATCCTGTTGATTTTATGACAACACAAGAAATAAAGGATAAAAAAAACGCGCTAGAGCAGTCTATGAATGACTATAATAAAAAAGCGCAGCAACTTAATTCCCAATGCCCTCGTAATGGTAACACATCATATTCTCGTTACTGGCCTTCCGAAGTTGCTGTTAATGAAAAGCTACAAGCGAGCATCAAAGAAAATTGTGGAGGCCTGGGCGATGAGTTTATTTCTTTAGCAAAAACTGTAGCTACAAATGAAAAAGAACTTTATGGATCCACGAGATATGAGCGCTCTCAAAATGTTTCTTTTGCCACCTCTCACGAATCTGATTTAATAGCCTATACAACACCTTGGAAAGATACTGATCTCACAAAAAACTATAAAGGTGACCATTACAATGTAGATGAAGTAAATGAACGGCTTAAAGAATGTGATATTGAGGGCATGAGGCAAATGTATCAGTCTAAATGTTACTCCTGCGTGATTATTAAGACTTTGATGGAAACCTTCTTGAACGCCTGTAGTAAAGCATATGATGTAACATCGGAAGCCGGATTGAAACTCCTCGTGTTTGGCTCGTTGATTTGGATGGCGTTTTTTGTTATGAAAAATGTATCCTCTCTTTCAAATGTTGAGCCAGGCGCAATGGTTAACACCTTAATTACTTTCCTTTTTAAGGTAATGGTTGCGGCTATTTTAATCTCGTCCGGCTTAGGTGTCTTGGTTAAATATACCATTAATCCTATTCTGACGGCCGGAGCGGATATGGGTATGGCATTTATGAATGCTACAAGCGATATTTCCGGTGCTGATGGCTTAAATTCACTTTATGCCGTAAAAACACCAACTATCAGTGATGGCGCGACGAGCACCGAAATTGTTTCTTCGGATGTGATGAATCGGGTTATGAAATTTGCTCAAGATTTGGATAAAAATGTATCTCTAAATTTAGTTATTGGTCATGCTATTACATGTTGGTCTGTTACTGGAGGAGCTTGGGATCTTTATGCTTTTAAGGTTGTTAACCTGTGGCTTTGGTTTTGTGGTGCTTTAATTTGGTTTGTCGGATTTATGTTAACCTTAGGCATAGGATATTATCTATTGGATATTTCTTTTAAGTTAGGTTTCTCCATTATGGCTTTGCCTGTTGTTATCGGATTATGGCCTTTTAATGTTACAAAAAATAAGGTTATGGCGGTTATAAGTATTATGATAAAATCTGCTGGTACCTTTGTCTTCTTGGCCTTAACAACAACTTATGCCTTAGTTATGATTAGTGTTGCATTGCGAGATGTTAATACTTTGTTGAAAAATGTAGAAGAAGGAAACTCAGAGTGGATTTCAGAAACTTTTTCTCCTACCGGATCTTACTTTTTGATTATTCTCTTTACCTATCTATATTCGATGAAACTTATTTCATCAACAGTCAGCGACTATGTTGACAAATTCTGCTCGGATAGCGTTTTTGGAAAGGCTACGCCTATGCACGGTATGCTGACACAGATGACCGATATGGCAAAACAATTTGGTATGATGCCGGTTAAATGGGCTGGAGGGAAAGTAGCTACGGCTGCAAAAGAAGGAGCAAAGGAAAGTGCTGTTGCGACTGGAAAGTTTGTTAGAGGTTTATTTAAAGGCAAAGCCAATGGCGATACAGAGTCTGAGGATAAAAATAAAAAAGCATCTAATCCGGCAACATCGACAGGAAAAGGGCTCAAAACTGCTGGTGCAACCGCAGAACAAACAGGAAAAGGCTTAAAGACGGCAGGAAAAGGGGTTGAAAAAGGCGGAAAAGCTGCACAAGCCGGCGGAAAAGGTCTTATGACTGCCGGAAAAGCTATGAGCGGTACTTTTGTCGGTGCTATTGTTGGCGTGCCGATGATGATTGCCGGTGCGGCAACTTATGCTGCTGGTAAAGGCGCAGAGGTTGCAGGTAAGACTGCACAGGTGGCTGGTAAAGCTATGCAAAAGGGTGGAAAGATGATGAAAAAAGCCGGTGCCAAGTTAGAAAAGGCCGGAGAGAAAATGCAAAAAGTTGGAGATAAATTAAAGTTTGGCGATAGCGATAAGTCTAAGTCTTCTGAGGAAAAGAATGACGATAAAACTGACGATAAGGCTGAAAATAAAGATACAGATAAAAAAGAGAATAATGAGGAAAACAGCAAATAAAGGTGGCTGATATGATGAATATTCGAAAAATATACTTAAAAAGAATCACCTTTCTGACTTTTGTCGGGCTGTTTTGTTGTGTGCTCTTTTCCGCCCCATCTTGGGCGGCCGGATGTTCCGGTGCAAATTGCGATGTGGAATGGGCAAAATGTCCTTCCGGAACGCGTACGGATATCTCAGCGGACTGTTTAAAACAACTCAACGACTCTTACGGAAATTGTATTAATACAATGCCCGTTGATGGTTATGTTAATCGTGTTCCAGAAGATTTATGTTTGCGAAATAGGTCTAACCCTGAACATAATGGTATGGACTATGCTGCTAATGCGGGAACTAAAGTTACTGCAGCTGCTGACGGAGTGGTTTCTCGTGCAAATAATTGCGCCAGTGGTTATGGCCGTAAAATCGTTATTACTCACACTCGTCAGGACGGTAGCGGTTCTACTTATGTTTCTGTCTACGCTCACCTTTCGAAAATGTTAGTCTCACAAGGTCAGATTGTAAAAAAAGGACAAGTTATCGGATTAGTTGGTGGAACAACCTGCGATGGTTCTAGAAGGGGAACTCCTTGGACTAAATATGGAAATCACTTGCACTTTGAACTTCGCGAATCTGAACGCGGTAAGGTGATTAACCCTATGTGTGATGAAGTGCAATCTCTCTGTGGTAAGTGTTTTGCTAATTTTAATCCCAATACTTGTCGAATTGAGTGTAAAGCAAATCCTGATCAGGAAATGTGCCAAACCAAAGGTGATTTTACCTATGATTGGGATAAGGCCTTTAACGCAAATAAATGGAAATCTGAAATAAACTTCAGTGGACAAGGACCTGTTGTTGCAACTTCTGCTTATTCGGCTGCTAGTGAACCTAAAAATGCTGAAGAATGTAATATTGATTCTTATCGAAATACTTATTCCGGTTGTATTTTCTGTGACTTGTTCCGCATTTTATTTGATACGGCCAGTTTGCTTGCCAAGCTCTCTTACACATCCTTATCTGACGCGATGATATCTTTGGTTGTTATCGGCATGGCGTTATGGTTAGCTATAACTATTTTGAAATTTATTTCAGCTTTTGATGTTAAAGAGCCTCGTACTTTAATTAAAACAATTTTTAATCAGGCTTTTGTGGTTATTTTTGTGGTTGTTATCTTAAAGTCTGACATCCAAGAATTTATTAATTTGATTGTTGCACCTATTTTCAATACGGGTATGGCTCTTGCACAATTGGTTACTTCAGGACAAACAGGTCAAACTTGTTCTGGATTTACTCAGGTTTCCGACACTGGCGGTCTTCCTGCTTCGATAGGTAACAATATCCTTTGTACTATTCAAAGTATTCAAGGAAAGATTTTAGATGTAATGACCTTGGGTTCTACTTCTTTATGCATTGCTTTTAAGGTAGAATGTGCAATTAAATGGATATTGCCGCATTTGGGGTATCTTCTGACGGGGCTAATTCTTTGGATTTCAGCAATAATCTTGTTATTTATTTACCCGTGGCTGCTGATTGACTCGATTTTACAATTGAGCGTGGCATCTGCTCTTATTCCTGTAGCTATAGCTGCGTATGCATTTCCAATCACACGGAAAAAGTACGTTTCAAAAGTTTGGGAAACGTTTATGACGGCCATGTTTACCTTCTTGTTCCTGACGATTGTAATTTTCATTATAACAACCGGCATAGAACAAACCATCGGCGAGGTGATGACTGATCAGCTAAAAGATTCTTCTTCCGGCACCGGCTTCCGACTTATTTTGGATTCAATTTATGGTCTTGCTTGGTGGACTGTAAAATTTTTGGAACTCGTTTTCTGGATGTTTTTAGGTTGGGCTGTTCTTGATCAAGCAAAAGAATTTGCCGGAAAATTCAGCAAAGGTGGTTTCTCGTTTAACATCGGCTCCAATTTTGGCGGTATGGTTAATAATGTTGCAACTAAGGCAGCATTGGGTGCCGGAGGAAAGGTTCTCGGTGGGACGAAATGGGCCGGAGGATTAATGATAAGCGGTGCTAAAGATAGAATGCATTCTGCCTCGGTTAACCGAATGGCAAAAAGAGCTTTGAACAGTAGCACGGCCAAGACAAATGCTGACGGAAGTGTTACTGCAACAGTTAAAAACTGGTATGGCAGAACTGTTACAAGAACGGTTTCTCAAGATGCTGATGGTAATTACTCTATCACGAATCAAAAAGCAAAGATTAAGATGCTTGGTAGATTGAGCCATGATAATACAACAGTTACTGATAAATATATGACTGTTAAAAACAAGTATGGAAGCGATGGAAAACTCTTAAAGCAGAGCTTTAAAATAAATTCTGCCGCTTGCAAAAAGATGCTTAATAAAGACGGCTCTCTTAACACTCTTGCCGTTAGTGTCTTACGACAAAATTCATCGTTAGATCAAAATCTTGTCAATACGGCTATTATGCAGCAAGTTTTGAAAGAGAGAATGCCAAACTCTGCCTTGGCTAACATGGATACGATGTTTGCATCTCGTGAAGTTGTTCAAACGGAAGACGGATCTTTCCAAATCAAACAGATTAATACTGATGGTTCAACAACTAATTTCAGTATGAAGATTGATGGGGATCGAATTATGACATCTGTTGAAAATATTGGCAAAAACGGTTCTGCCATAAAGTATAGCTCTGATGGCATTATTAATAAGCGTTCTTCTTATAAGTATGTCGACGGAGAAATTGATACGAAATCAGTTAAGAATAAATATGCCTTTTCTGATTACTATACAAAATACGATAACAAGCCTATGGATGCAAATGGTAAAATTTCGGCCAACATTCCTCGGGACAAAATTATGTTTGGACAAGATGATTTAGACCTAATGGCGGCTCAAATAGCAACCTATGGACAACCTAAATCTATGGGAGAATTTTCTAAGGGATAAAAGCAAAAATACATTCAAAGAAATGCACAGGGAATCTCCTTTATGGGGATTCCTTTTGTGCATAATTTGTACACAAATTGTCTTTTTTTGTACTAATTTTCTTGATTAATTATGTGCCAGTAATTATTATTTGCTTAAATAATGATTTTGTTCTTTACAGCAAAAGGATAAACATACTATGGAAGAAATTATTTTCCCAAATCAGATAAGAATGTTCAGAAGACTTCGTGGTCGCTCCATGCAAGAGTTGGCTGATCATTTAGGTGTAAGTCTTTCGGCTATTTCAAAAATTGAAAAAGGTTATCGTCGTGTTGACCAAGAACAGTTGGTGCGTGTGGCTGAGTTTTTGGATTGCCCCTTACAAGAGCTTTTTGTTAATGAGCAAAATTCTCAGCAAGAGATTGTTCAGTCTTGGCGTCGGGAGCAAGAAAGACGGAATAAGATAAACGAAAAGAGCGGCTTGAAGACTTTGGGTGCCGGCTTGCGTCAAATCAGAAATGAGAAGAATTTGACCCTTATCGAAGTTGCCGAAAGTGCCGACATGACTCTTTCTGTTTATCATCGTATTGAAATGGGACAAAGAGAAGTTTCCGACAAAGAATTTAAGAATATTGCAAAGGCTTTGGAGCTTACTCCCGAAGAGCTCAAGGAAGAAATCAAAACTCTTGAAGATAAAGGCTTGCTTGAGGAAATCATCCAAAGAAACGATGCCAAGTATAAGCTTTTATCAACGCCACGCGGAGCAATTTCGGCATTTTCGAATGCTGTCAGCAACACTCAGGAAGGTCTTAAAATTTCGGTTTACGGCGTTGCCGGTAAAGATGGAAATATTGTGGTAGACTTTGACGAAGAAGTTAAAAAAGTTCAGCGTCCGGTTAAGCTTTTGAATAAAAAAGATGCTTATGCCATCAATCTTTGCACAAGACGTTTGGGCACTTTATTGCCGACACGCTCTATCCTTTATGTCGATCCGCAAGATGTTGTCAGCGTCGGAGATATTGCTTTGTATTTTGATAACGAAAAAGAAGCTAAGCTTTTGAGCATCAGAGAAGATGAAAATGGTCAGCTTTACGGCTTACGTTGGAATCCTGATGAACGTATTGAAATAGGCAATGATGATTTAAGTAAGATGCATAAAATTGTTGCAATTGATTTATAAGACAAAAGCTCCGCAAAATGCGGAGCTTTTTTTATGTTTTTTCTCTTTTGTTAACCTGAAATTTACAACATTTAGCTTAAAATCGGTATTATGGATGAAGTTTAAATAAAATGTTGTGAATGTCGGTAAAATAAGTGATTGATACTGCTTCAAAAGCTGCGGAAAGCCGCAAAGCATATAAGAAAGCCCATGGTGACGGTGAGGACCCCATCATCATAGCACAACGTTTTTTAAATATTTTCAGACAATTGCACATCTTTAGCCCCGAGCGCAAGGATGCTTTCAACAAAATGATTTTGGAGCAACCGCCAGAAATTCGTGGTATGTTTGGTTCTTTGCCCGGAGGATCATTATTACAAGAATATGTTGATGACTTGGAGCAAAAAGCAGGTATTATTCGTGATCATACCGGAGAGTTTGTTTCCTCTCAATCTTCTTCTCCTGAGATGAGCGAGGAAATTTCTAAAGCAAAAATTTTGGCTACTGCTTTGGCTGAAGCACAAGCTCAGGCGGCTGCCAATGTACAAGCTCAACCGATTTATTCAGCTGCCCCACAAGCTCCACTGACAGGAGGAACAACAAGAGTTGTTGCTGATGCTTCTTTTGCTAAAGAAATCGGAGCAGCTTTCTCTCAAGCCCTAAAATTCAGTGAAGAAAAAATGCAATTAGGCAACAAACAATTAGCCGCTGCCGTTATAGCTTCTCAGGAAAAAATGGCTAAAATTTTTGCTGAAAAAACTGATACATCAGATTTAACAAAATCTCTTATCGCCTCTCAAGAAAAGATGGCGCAAGCTCTTTCGGATAATGCTCTTGCCTTGCAGAAACTCCCGATTAAATCTTTTGGAGGGGGAAAAGAAACATCTTTTTCCGGCGGAAATAATCAAGAGATTTTGGACGCCATAAGAGAATCTCAGGACAGAATGGCCCAAATGATTATGCAACATAATACTATGGCGGCCAGTAACAGCAGCAACAATAACGCGAACAATATTCAGATTAATACAGCACCTATGCCGCCTTTAGAGGATATGGTTAAAGGTATTGTAAAGGCTCAATCCGAATTGTTTCAAGAAATGGCTCAAGCTCAAACGAGGGAACTTTCTGCGATTATTTCTGTTGCCCTGAAAGAGAGCCAACAACTTTCTGCAAAAACAATTGCCGAAGCCATTGAAAAAATCCAAAAAGAAAATCGTAAATTTTTTGCCGAGCAATCACATAAAGTTAGCCCTATGGGTGCGGCAGCCCCCTATTCTTCTAAGCATCTGAATGACGATACTTTCACAAATGATATTGAAGATATCGATAATGATATTAAGACGACGAAAATTTCTCAAAAAAACACAGACGAATTTTCAGAGTTTTTTTCTTCCGAAAATAATTTTAACATTTCAGATAATGCATCTCTAGACGCAGAAGAAAATTCAGCTTTGGATATAGTGCTCGGGCCGATTTCGCATCAAAACGTTTTTTACCGCAGCGGATAGCATCCTGTTCCGGATCACCCGCCAGAAAATGCTGTGTCTAAGATTAAGGATGGTTTGTCTTCTTTGGCTTCTTCCTTATTTAAGAAAGATTCTGCTGAAGAAAGTTTTGATGAACATTTTGAAAACTCTGAGCTTGCTCAAGATACTCCGATATTGGATGATGATATTCTTGCATCCTTACCGCCGGAACAATCTGAAAACAACCCTATTCTGGAATGGGAAGATGCTCCCGTGCAAGAAGAACTTCAGGCTGAGCCCGTAGAGGCTGAGGAAATCAGCGAGCCACAAGCCGAAGATGAAACTGAGTGGGAATGGGAGGAAGTGCCGGAAGATGCTCCCGTTGAAGAAGAACTTCAGGCTGAACCCGTAGAGGCAGAAGAAATCAACGAGCAGCAAGCCGAAGATGAAACAGAGTGGGAATGGGAGGAAGTGCCGGAAGACGCTCCCGTGCAAGAAGAACTTCAGGCTGAACCTGTAGAGGCAGAGGAAATCAATGAGCCGCAAGCCGAAGATGAAACAGAGTGGGAATGGGAGGAAGTGCCGGAAGATGCTCCTGTTGAAGAAGAACTTCAGACTGAGCCCGTAGAGCCAGAGGAAATCAGCGAGCCACAAGCCGAAGATGAAACCGAGTGGGAATGGGAGGAAGTACCGGAAGATGCTCCTGCAGGAGAAGAACTTCAGGCTGAGCCCGTAGAGGCAGAAAAAATCAGCGAGCCTCAAGCTGAAGATGAAACCGAGTGGGAATGGGAAGAAGTACCGGAAGATGCTCCTGCAGGAGAAGAACTTCAGGCCGAACCTGTAGAGGCAGAAGGAATCACTGAGCCACAAGCTGAAGATGAAACAGAGTGGGAATGGGAAGAAGTACCGGAAGATGCTCCCGAGCAAGAAGAGCTTCAGGCTGAACCCGTAGAGGCAGAAGAAATCAACGAGCCACAAGCCGAAGATGAAACCGAGTGGGAATGGGAAGAAGTACCGGAAGATGCTCCCGTGCAAGAAGAACTTCAGGCTGAACCTGTAGAGGCAGAGGAAATCAGCGAGCCACAAGCTGAAGATGAAACAGAGTGGGAATGGGAAGAAGTACCGGAAGATGCTCCCGAGCAAGAAGAACTTCAGGCTGAACCTGTAGAGGCAGAGGTAATCAGCGAGCCTCAAGCTGAAGATGAAACAGAGTGGGAATGGACCTATGAAGATGATTCCGAAGAAGCTCCTGTTGCAGCTTCCGCTGACGGCGAAGCAAAAAATGAAGAAGAATGGGAATGGGCATATGAAGAAGATTCATCTCCTGATGATACCACTGTTGCTGAGAATCAGGCTTTACCCCAAGAAAATCCTATAACTTTTAACACGCCTGATAATTCTAAAGAAGCAAATAACCCCTTATATAGCGGGGATTTGGTTTTTCAGGATAGTTTATATAATTCACCAGAAGATACTATTTCTTTAGGTGGTATGGACTTTAATATTTCCGAGCTCGGAAAAGATACCGACTCTAAAGAACCTTACGCGCCAAAAGATGATATAGTTGGGTAAAGCTCATAGAAAATAATTTACAAAAAGAGCGGGCTAATCTAGATTAGAATGTGAGGAGTTGAGTATGGAACAGAACACATCGTCTACAAGTGCCACAAAAGAAAGTCTTTGGTATTTGGATAATTATATTTTGCTTAAAGATTACTATGATCGCACAATTTCAAGAATTGCGGCTCGTTGTGTGCGCATGGGCAATATTGCTATGGAAGAATATAAGTTCTATGGCTATATTTTAGATGTCTTGGAAGAAATAAGCGAAACAGGGGATTATATTTTGGAACATAAAGAGCTTTATCCTTATGTCGAAAAGAAAATTGCCGGCGGTGTTGAAGCTCTGAAAAAAAGTTTAGCAGAATATCAATTAGAGCTGAAAAATAATTCTTCTCCGGAAATGATTAAAGAAGATGCCCATGAGGTCGAAAAAATGAAAGAGGTTTTGGGTGAGATAGATAAAACTGTTGACCCGACCGTAGGTGCCGGCATGAGCATGGATCAATTGATGGAAAAGCTCATGGCTCAAAACAACATTGATCAGAATGCATATGAGCAGGCTCAAGATGCATCTTTAAATACTCCTCAAGCATCTCAAGCCAAGCCCGACACTGTTTCTCAAAACAAACAACCTTCTCCGCAAGCTCCTGCAAATGCAGCTAATTCTGCCAATGTTGGCGGAACACACGAGCTTAAAAAGGTTATAAAAATCAGAAAACCTATTAATACAGCTTCTCAACAAGCCGTTCCAGCAAAAGATGAGGTCAAGTAAGAAAGATGAAAAATATTTTATTCAAATCTTTTCGCTGTTTCGGAGTTTTTGTTGTTTTGTTCGGGTTGGTCGGCTGCAAAACAGAAAAGCCTCAGCCTTTACCGCCTGTTGACCAAAGATTAAATGCCGGAGTGATTTATCCGCAAGATCCGAATTTGATTCGCACACCAAAGGGAGCTAACGAGCTTGACTTAGAAAGTCCTTTGCGTTGCAGCGTCAACTGGGATACGCAACAGATGATTTTGACATTACCCTATAATATTTCTGCTTTTAAGCTGGAAAAAAACGGGGTGAATGATGCTTTGCCCAGATTTGAGGTGACAGGTTTCTCGTTTGAAAAAATGCCGGCGGAAAAGGCTTTGTACAAATTAACCAAAGAAGCCGGAATTAAACTTGTTGCGAAAGATGCACCTTATGCAAGCATATCCGCAGAAAATTTGCGTGGAGAGTTTTCTGAGGTTATTAATATGATTGCTAACGCCGGTGAAATTTACTATTCCTACAATGCCTCGGAAAAAACAATGCGCATCAGCAGAAAAGCAAATTTTACACTTTATGTGCCAAAATCTCGCCCTATTATACTAGGATTGCTTGATGTCTTGAGAGGCTCCGGTATAACAGATATGACAACGAACTGGGCCGACTACTCCGTTACGTTTGATGCAGATTTTGCCCTTCGCAATAAAATTATGGATTTAATTAAGTATTTTGAAAGCAACCCAACGTTGGTGGCTTATGATGTTAGTGTGTTCAGAATATATCCTTATGACAAAGAAAAAGATGTTGAGTGGAAAAATTTGCTGAAGGCCTTTTATTTCGGTACGGTAACAACCGCCCAAACAGGTGTTATCGGCCGCGTATTAACAACTACTAATGAGCTAAATATTAATACTCTAAGACATTTCTTAGGAAAGCAGGCTATGGTTATGCCCGTTGCTGAAGGGAAATTTGTTGTCCCTAACCTGTGGTTCTCGCGTTTTGATATTGGAAAATGCGGTAAAAGAGATTCTCTTGAAGCTGATTTATCTATTTTGGCAAAATCATCTGTCGAAAAGGGAAACCGTATTTTCTCAGACATAACGCTTGAAGCTACGGGAGGACAAATTACTCAATTTGATATTAGAAGCAGATTGGGCGAAAACTTTTTGATTATAGGTATACCGAATCAAATTTTCGGAACACAATCTCCTAAGTCTGAGACTGTTGTGTTTATGGTACCAAGACTTATTCGTACGCTCAAAACAACCAAGCCTATTTTAGATAATTTAATTTGAGAGGATTTGGAAGATGGCTGAAGATTTTAATATGCCGCAGAATAACACAACCGTAGCATCTGGTTTTGACCCTAATCGGCCTCGGTTAAAAAAGGTTAAAAGACCAATTAAGAGAATTGTTTCTTCTAATGGGATGAACGAATCGGCTTCTGTTGTTCCCCCCAAAGTTGAGCCTGTTATGCAGCAACAAGCTCCTGCCACGGGAAACAATGATTTTGATTTAGATGCTATTCTTGACAGCGGAGATAATTTGCCTGCGTTAAATACTGCTTCTGAGCCGGCGAACGAATTTCAGCCGCAGTTTATTGATGAAAGCGACATTACACCGCCTAAAGTTCCTCTGGCTGAACAATTTATGGTAGATAATATGTTTACTAAAAAGGCTTTGTTGGTTGGAGCTTTATTTGCTTTCTTTTTTGGTTTCTTCATTGCAAAATTTTTCTTTGCTCAAGAAACCGTCGTTAGAGATGGATTGCAAGGCGTTGTTATTAACCCAGAAGTTCCGAGAGGGCGTGCTCGTTGCGGTGTTGCCGAACGCACACAAGGCTGCGTCCTTTATATCATGAATCCGCAAAGACAAGAGCTTACGGCCAGAGATTTCTATGACTTGGCTTCTCAACTTACCGGAAGACAAAGATTCGTGATTGAGACAGGAAATATGCGTTATTCTAATGTCAAAATAAGGCCCGGCGGAATTGCTCAATTAAACATTCCTCCGCTGCAATAATAAAAAAAGCTCCATTTTCGGAGCTTTTTTTATTATGTAACTTCTGTAATGGCACGAAGGTTGCCGTCTCTGTTGATTTGAACAACGCGCAATTTGTGGTGCATTTCCTCAATGGTTTTGTTTCTATCAATGGTCGGATAAGTGTGCAAAATTCTGTCTGTGAATGCTTTATAGGCTGCTTCAGAATTTTCGGCGTGTATTGTGGCCAAACAGTTATCGTGACCAGAACCCATAAGCTCCCAGATTGCTCCGGCATTGCTTGTTGAAATCTCGCCGCCGATAATTGCATCCGGAGTAAAACGCACAACCAAGTCAATAATCTTAGAATAATCCATCTCGTTGGTTTGTTCCGTACGAGATAATACTAAGTGAACACGGTTGGGGTGAGGAACAAGCAACTCGCGCGTATCTTCAATTGTTACAATACGCTTGTTTATATCCAGAATCTTTAACAGGTTGTTCAAAAAGGTTGTTTTACCTGTTGATGTTGCACCGGAAACTAAAATATGGTCGCCCCTTTTGATGCTGAGCAACAAACGTTCATATGGATCTTCTGGATCTTTTATATCTTTTAGGGGGTTTATTTTATGCAGGCCCTTGCCTTGAGCTAAGCCATAATCAGACAAACCAAATGCAACATCATCGCTATGCACACGAATCGTTAATGCCACACCTCCGGTTAGGTCGTCTTGGTCATACATAACGTTGCGCCCTGCAATTGCTGAAAAACGGTGTTCGCCCGGGATTGTAGCATAAACGACCGGAGAGCCTTCTACCGGATCAAAAGGAAGCTCATATGTATTGGCAACGATATAAAGAAGGTCTACTAAATATTCTTTGCTTAGTTTCTCATCTTTATACATGACCCACGGGTAAGCTCTTTTTCCGCGTAAACGTAACCATATCTGACCAGAGCGGTTTACGGCAACTTCTTCGATATTGTCTTGGTTGTACCAATAAGACAATGGACGTAAAACTGATTCTAAAACCTTAAAGCTCATAAATCTCTCCTATCAGAATAACTGTGGTACGCTGTTATCCGTTTTGGCGGAACTTCCTGACGTTGCAGATGAAGATGCGGCAGAACCGCTACTAAACGATGGTGGTGGCGGTGGTGTTGCTCCTCCGCTCGGAACTGTCGGCATCAGAGCCGGAGAGCCCGGAGTATTTGTTGCCGGTTTCTTGTTTTTCACCTTACTATCATCCATCAAACGAGGAGCTGATACTGCTTCGGCATCCGTGCCTTCCGCCTCATAGACGACAGAGCTTGCTGTTGCGGCTCTATCAGCGTCAGTCATACCCATTTCTCTTCTGTTCTTGGTATTGGTACGTTCTTGCTCTAACTTATTGTCATCAATTAAGACATCACGTTTTGACAAGTTCTTGGCAACTTCCGCTTCATCTCTTTCTGGGGTTCTAAGCCATAAATCAACATTTGGATAAACAATAATGCGTGTGCCTGCCGGAACATAGGTTAATGGTTTGATATTGCTTTTATCTGCCAAGATTTGTTCAAAGACACGATTCATATCTTGTAAGAAATTTTGACGAGCATCATTTGCCGCTTGTTGACGCGGAGATTCCGTTTCTGAACTTGAATCGTCATCTTTCGGAGCCATCACATAAGATGTATAGCTGGTTAAGGCTGTGGTCATAATCGGCAAAGTATATTTCTTAAACAGTTGCTGATCCAAATATCCCAAAGCACCGCCTCGGCCTTGAGCATCTCCTGTAAGGCCTTGGAAGACAAACAAAGAGCCGTCAGGTCTGATTAACCTTTCCCAAGTGATTTGAACTTTGGCAGATGAGGAAGTTGTTTCTGTTCCCGCTGTTAAACCACCCAATGTGCCCATCAAGCGGCTTCCGGCAGGAATAATAATGTTGCGGCCTTCTTCAGCATAAATATTTCTCTCAACAAATGCCGTGACCGGTGTGGGGTTGTTGCTGTCAATTGAACGCGCAATTACTGCCGGTATCGGCTTGTCGGCAAATATCATTTCGCTCATATTAACACGCCAAGACGAAACTGCTTTCGCTATTCCTTGTTCATCCCAATTCTTTTGATAGCCGTCAAAAGCCTCGCGCCTTATGCCAGAGCTTATTTTTCCAACTGACATTGCTTGTCTTCTTTGATTTTGCGCTTCTGCCAGAGCCGCTGCTCTTTGAGGGTCATAACGTTCTCCCGGGCCAAAGCCTCCACCCGGACCAAGATTACCTCCCGCACCAATTCCTGTTCCATAAGCCCCTCCGGGACCAAATGTTCCTGCTGGAACAAACATTCCTGAAGAATCAGGCTTTTTAACTTCTTCTATACCAATTAAGGTACCGTCATCATCAATTATCAAACCATCAGGCATTCTTTGTCCGATAACCTTGCCATTCTTATCAACGACGCTACCGTCATCCATAATGTCACCCAGATATTCTCCATCTGGTGTTAATGCGATACCTAGTGACTTGCGATATTTTTTCATTTCTTCTTCATCTACAACGCCTACTTCTGGAATCGCTCCTATTTGTCCGGGCTTGCTGTACCAACTAACCCTACTTCTGGTAACCATTCCCAAAAGTTTGCCGTTGTTATCCAGATATTCATCTTTGTCCGTAATACGTCCTATGGTGTTTCCGTTGCCATCTATAACCGAGCCATCTGGCAGAACCCGACCAATGATGTTACCCGCAGGATCCAATAATGCATTATCCTTGTTGATGAAATACATTCGCGCAGCAGCTGCCAGTCTTTCTGCTTCGGCTTTTTCTGCCGCCAGCCGTGCCGCTTCCGCCTCTGTTAGTTCTTTAAGCAGACTGTAGTATTGGAGAGGTTTGGCTATTGCTAAAACATTACCGTTTTCATCAAGTATACGGCCATTTTCTTTTAGGCTGGCAACAACTTTTCCTAACGAATCGACAACACTTCCGCCTAATTCTAACTCACCCAAAACTAAATTATTTTGGTTTCTGATATAATAGTCTCTATTTCCTCTTCCGATAACTTTATTGTCATTGCTGATTAAAAAACCTTTATCTATGCGGCCAAGTTTTTTTCCGGTTAACGAAAGAGCATTACCGTCTCTGGTAATTTGCGCGATGACATTATTGTCTTTATCATAAGCATACATATCATAAAGAGCATAACCTATCAACTTATCGTCTTTTAACACGCTTCCGTCGAAGGATACTTTGCCTACTTCCTCTTTTTTCTCATTTAAAACTCTGGCATCAAAACCAACTAGTCCCAAATAATTGTTGTCATTGTCAAAAGCAAAGCGATATTTGAAAAGCTGACCTATCGGCACACCAGTCTTTGAATTAACATTATCATTTGGTTGCATATAGCCAATAAATTCGTTGGCACTATTGACGACGCTTCCGTCCAGAACGGTGCGTCCGATAAGCGTTCCGTTCATATTCATAACCGGATAAAACTCAGTTTGTGCTGCTATTAGTTCGCCATCGGCATTGTGCAATTTTCCTCTTTTATCTATGCAGCCCAACAATTCTCCCGCATAGGTCGTTACTTGTCCTGAGGTTCCGATTGTTCCTTGCATATTTCCGTTAAAGTCAATTACACTTCCGGGAACAACTTGATAGCCGATAACAGCTCCTGTTTCTGAAATTGCTTGGCCATTCCACAAGATTTTTCCGACGAAGGTTTCGCGATAATTTCGAATATCTCCCTGCGGGGTTATAACACCAAGCAAAGCGCATTCGTTATCTACTACTGCATTGTAGCCCATTGTTTTACCTACAGGCAGCCCGGCATTGTCTGCTACGATGCCGCCATCAACAATCTTTCCGGCAATTCGCCCTTCCGTATTGCGAACAACTGCATCAATACCAACATAGCCCAACAAATTTCCGGTTATATTCAATACTAAATTCTTTGCTGATGCCGTGCCTAGCCATGGGGTTAAGTTAAGCGATGTATTTTCCTTGGCCTCAACGAGAGAATTATCCGGTAATATCTTGGCTTTTCCCTTCATATCTTTATCTAAAACCATATTGGTTTCAGATAAAATACCTAAAATTTCTCCGTTGGCATTATAGGTGTAGTCTGCGCTAATATTTTTACCCAGAATACGATTTCGTTCATCTATATTCAACCCGGCTTCGGTTAGTTTTCCCAGAGCAACAACTCCTTTGTTATACATCGAACCATCAGGCATCATATATGCAATAATTGCTCCGGTTAAATTATATATCGGCGACAAAGATAAGCTGGAACCACTTAATACGCCTTCTGCCGAAAACAAAAAACCGAAAGGAGAAACAAATTTGCGTTCACTTCCGTCCATAACAGAAGCTCCAATCCCGCTCATCCCCAGCATTTGTCCGGAAGGAGATACAACCAATTCATCAACAAGTGTCGCACCAAAAATTCGGCCGTTATTATCATATGCTAAATTGAACCTTATATTTCCAATCGGGGTTCCTTCCAAAGAAATTACAGCACCGTTTTTCAGAGCATGTGCCCGCAAAGCTCCCCTATAGTTAAATACGGGACCCGTGTTGACTAATCGGCCGATTACTTTGTTTTCTTTATCTAAAATAATTCCTCTTGCACCAATCTTGCCTATTGTTTCGCGAGCTTTAGCTATCTCTCCCTTCGGCATTATTCTACCCAGATATTTTCCATCTAAATCTGTTGCCGTGGCTGCCAAATCAACAGAGGAGCCGATTATGTCTCCTTTATCATTAATAATGTTACCGTCCGAACGCAAATGACCTATCAGCTCGCCTTTGTTTACAACCTCTCCGTTATATGTAACAAAGCCGAGATATTGACCATTGTTATCAAAAGCGAATCCGGAACGGACAATCTGCCCGATAATTTGATTATTTTCGTTGTATACATATCCATTGGCTTTCACAAAGCCTATGGTTTTTGCGTCAAAATCCGTAACATTGCCGCCCGGGGCCACACTGCCGATGAAATTTCCTTCCAAAGAGATAACCATCTTTGAAGAAATCAGACGGCCATCTAAAAGATATTCGTTACCAACTTTCCGGTATGCATAGCCATCAGATGACACAAAACCGATTTGTTGTCCTTGGAGATTGGTATATAAGCCATCTCCGGTAAGACGACCAACCGTTTTTCCGTCATCAGAATAAATTAATCCCGGAAACAAAACTCCGCCTATAATGTTAAAATAATCATCTACGACAAGACCATTGGGCAATACTTTTCCGACTATTTTTCCAGAAGGGAGACGCACGGAACCGTCATTGGAGACCTTACCTAAGGGCTTATTATCGTTACCAATCGCTATACCTTGCGGAACGACACCACCTATTAGTTCTCCGTCAAAATTCAAGATTAAGCTGTCTGCCGTAACATTTCCTATAAGTTGGTTATCCAGACTTACAACTTTTCCATCGGGGATTACTTTACCGATTAAATCTCCGTTGAAGTCTATTGCCGTAATCTCTATAGCGTGAGCCGGATTAACAATAAACAAAACAGCAAAAAAGCCCGCTATTTTGCTGCATAGCTTAATTTTTTGTAAAACGCGCAATAATCCGCCTTTTAAAATCACTTTAGTTCCTCCGGTTCTTGGCTACTTCTTGCAGTGCGTAGCCGGAAACTTTTTTATCCAAATCTATAAAAGAGCCATTATTCTTGAGATAGCCTATGTTTTTTCCCTCAACACTTATGACGCTTCCGTCTGCCGCTAGTCTTCCTATATATTTACCATCATTTCCAAGAATTGTCGCTCCAATTTTGTAAATTCTGCCCAGAATATTATCATTCATATCTATTGCCAAACCGCCAGAAAGGCTACGACCTATTACCGATTTATCTTTACCGATAATATTACCGGATAAATCGACATAACCGGCAACCTTATCATTGTTTCCGATAACAATATCTCCACCTGCAATTTCTCCGACCAAATTACCCGCCTGATTTATGACACTGCCGTCTGATAATACACGACCAAAAACAACATTATTGGTATCAATAACCGAGCCGTCCGGCATTACGGCACCGACGACATTGCCGCCGAAATCAATTACGGCACCGTGTTTAAGAAGACTTAAGTTTTTGTCTGTTGAGCCCCCCGGAAGTATGGCGGTAATATTTGTATTCTTATTGTCCAGGACATCACCTAGCGAGTTTACGCGTCCTTTATAATTACCCCAAATGTCTGTCACAATATCCTCAGATATTACCTCTCCGATAACCTCGCCATCATTATTTAATATCTTACCGTCAGAGCTGGTTATACCTTCATTTTTTCCATCTAAGTTTATGACCGTACCGTCTGATGTTGCGTAACCTAAATATGAACCATCATAGCCGATTGCCGCGCCGTGAGGTAAAACACCTCCACGGTACTCATTGTTGTTGTCAACAAAAGTTCCTTTTGCATCTATTTTGCCTTGCAGCTCGCCAAAACGATTCAACACACGACCATCATAGTTGACTTTTCCTATTTTTTTACCATAAAAATCAACAACCTCGCCATGAGGCATCAGTTTGCCAAGTTTGCCGTTAAAAAAGCTCAAACCATTTCCGTGCAACTTTCCAAGGGATACGCCCTTGTCGTTGTAAACATTACCATCAGGGAAAAGTCTTCCCATAATCTTTCCTGATGCATCCACAACTATTGCCTTTTCCTGCAGAGCCACACCGACTATCTGGTTGTTATCATTTGCAAGCAAATTATTGGCATATAAACGTGCCTCTCCACCACCGGGAATCGATACTTTGCCGTTTTCGCCAATCATATTAATAAAGTTTCCGGATAAATCGTAGGCATAGCGATTTTCTAAAACTTTACCCATATAGCCGCCGTCTTTATTGAATACATCACCATAGGTTCCGACACATCCGACCGGAAGCAAAGCTGCTGATTGGACTATACCATTGGTGCTGACTTTGCCTAAATATTCTCCGTCATAAGTTACGGCTATTCCCGAACGAGATACACCGCCGATAATCTCTCCGCTTTCATTAAGCACTGTACCATCAGGATTTACGCAACCGACATAATTATTTGCATTATCTCTTACAATACCATCCGTTCCGACTTCACCTATTTGGGTACAGGTATTATCAAACACGCTTCCCGGTTGGACTACTTCACCAATATAAGAGCCAGCCTCATCAACAACTATGCCGTCAGACATAATTTTATACGGGAGCTCCTTATTTCCCTTAGTAATTTTTCCGTTTTTATCCAAATATCCGATATTTCGGCAACCATATCCGACAACTAAACCGCCTCGAACAAGTTTGGCTATAATCTTATTTCCTGAAGTATCTTTAACCAGACCATTTGATAAAATACGCCCAATGACTTGCTTGTCTTCATTTTCGACTGTTCCGTTGTTTTTGATTATACCGAGAATCGTTCCTTGCGGTGTCACGGGGATTTGTTCTACGCGAACCAATGAACCTATTTTTCGCTTAACATTGCTTACGACATTGCCGTCTTTATCAACGTAGCCGATAACGTTGCCGTTTTTATCATAAACTTTTCCGTCAGCTCCGACATAGCCTATAACTTTACCATCTTTATCCAGAGCCAAGTCAACATATTCTCCGGCTTTACCGATAACATTGCCATTTAAATCGACCAAGGTTCCGTCTTCAAGCATTTTACCAATGACATTACCATTAAAGTCCACAACATTACCGTTCTCATCTATGTAACCAATAACATTGCCATCTTTATCATATGCCAAACGGCGTTTGGGGCCAACTTTGCCTATAACTTCTTCTGCAACAACATTCCCATTTTCATCAACAGAACCGACAACATTGCCATTTGCATCAACAATTGAACCATTGGGCATAACCACGCCTAAAACGTTGCCGTTTTCATCTATTGCCGTCCGGCCGGGCTTTGTAACATATCCAATAACATTGCCGTTGGCATCCACGACTTCGCCTTTTTCGTTTAGGCGGCCAATAACATTACCGTTCATATCAACGACGGTACCATCCGGAAGTACTCGTCCGATAATATTGCCGTTTTCGTCATAAACATATCCTGCGTCAACAGCCTTACCGATAACATTACCATTTAAATCAACAACCGTGCCGTCCGGCAGCATTTTTCCGATAACATTGCCATCCTTATCTACGACAGTGCCATCCGGATTTACATAGCCGATAACATTGCCAAACTCGTCATAGACCAGCTTGCGGTTGTCGCCTACGCCTATAACATTGCCGTTTTCATCAACAATCAGGCCGTTCGCATTTTTTCTTCCGATAATATTTCCGTTTGCGTCGCGAACATAACCATCTTCATCTATAGTTCCGATAACTTCTCCATTCGGTGCAACTGCGTTACTCACCTGCTTGGTTGCTATTTCTGCTTGGTTTTGTTCAGTTGTTCCGCCTCCGGGTAAAGCGTTCTCACAGAAGTTACAATCCTCTTTTCTGATGGCTGTGCCTTCTACCGAAACTTTTGCCGCTTTTGCACTACTTTTGGTTAAATTTGCCTCATGCCATGAGATGATAAAATTATTTTGGACATTTCCATGAATAACGGGAATCCAACTCATCGTAATATTGCAGGTTTGGTTACCGCGGAGTTCTTCATCCGAGCAATAATCTTCATAGGTAAAGCCATCAAACGGGGGTTCAGCCAAATCTACGTCATCAATTTTTATAGCTGTTTTACCATTGGTTCCGATAGTCAATACATTTTTTGCTTCAGTTCCTAAGACAACCTGTCCCATTGAGATCGGGTCCGGCGTCATGGTTATCGGAACTTCTCCGTCATCAATCATATCAAATTCGATATTATCGGTCAGAGGACTTGTATTGGTTATGTTCAAAGCATCATCATTAGCCGTAAAGACAGGCTCTTCATACTCATCTACGACATTGTTGCTTTTTATCAAAAGGACAACACCAAACACAAAAATTATAAAAGATGTAATACCAACCGCAAGAATTATGCGGTTGGTTTTTTTTACATAACTTTCAGAATGTGTCAGTATTTCCTTGCTCATTGAGTTCTGACCACGCTACAAAAGACACCATTTCGACCTAATCTGCTGCAGGCAGAATCACCTGCATCCAAAGATTTTACAGGGCCGACGCGCAAATGGAATAATTCCTTACCCTGACCATCTGCCGGCGTATCAACTGAGAAAAATGGCTGATATGAACCCAAAACATCAGGATACTTACTTGATAGATTGTCCCACAAATGCTCCAAATTCGTAACATCGGCATCCGTGCCAAGCTCAATAGAAATATTTGACCCCTCGCCAACAAAACCACTTCCATAACCGTAACGTTGAGCCATGCTTTGAGCTCCGGCATCATATTGATTATTATTGCTTATGCGTTGCATTTTTGAATAATCAAAGCCGTCATTGTTTGGGTAACCCGCCCCCTTTGTGCTCTGAGAGCCATTTGCCGGAACAATTTCCTCGCCAGTGCCCAGCTTAACATCATATTGACCGGGGATATTTCCGAATCCGCCTTCATATTGAACGCCACCGTCGAACTCGCTGCCTCCATTAGACTTTCCTCCACCATAGTTTCCTGAAGCAGACGGAAGTGCCGGAGGAACATCCCAACGGTTGTTATCAAAATCTGTTGCATAGGTAGCATCTTCTAAGCCGGCATCATCTGAACGGCGCATTTTTAAGCAAACAATTCTTTTACCATTGCGCATTACCATATCGCCGATACCCTCAACAATAATCAAACGATTGTTCGGCCCCTTTGTTCTAAAGCCAACCGGAACTTCTATTCGCTCAACAATTAAGGTAACTATCGGGCGTTGTGTCATATTTAGGGCTTTTTCGCCTAAATCAATATATGTGAAGATATCGTCTCTCCATACGCGTTCCGGTGCTATAACCACATCATCGGGGTTGGGAACATAAATTTCTATATCAAAGCGAAATTTGCTCGGGTCAAGCGGAATACTTTTAATCCAATCGGCCATTTGAAAACGTTTGGTAAAAGTAGAATCCACCGAATTACCCGATGCTCCTCCCCTGTTATAATGACTGGCATTAATGCCATACCCACCGCCTAATGATGATGTTCTGCCGCTTGATGCTCCAGCTCCACCTGAGCCGGACGGTCCATCAATAACTTCAATATCAATAATCGAATTGGTTAGACGCTCTGTATTTACACCCTCGCTTTTTACATAGAAAACATACTTATTACCCGAACGACCAAAGACGATAACGTTCGTATCCACACCAACGTTAGCTCCCTTTCTTGGGTATAAAAGCAAGGTATTAGGACCAGATATTTGTCCGTCAAAGGTTGCATTGTCACCAATATAAATATCCTCAATTAATTCCCAATTTGGAAAATTAACCAAAGTCATCATACCTTCTCTTAAGCGAATAGGAAGAACTAAATCAGGTGACCAATAATATCTTGAATAAGCCGGCTTACTTTGACCTTCGCCTAAATTTTGCATTGGATCGAGCCAAGCACTTTGTATCATTCCTAAGGAGTTAAAGCCGGCATAGCCCATATTCATCGGCATATACTGACCTTGGCTTTGGTCCGCATTTTGATCAAGGCTGTTCATAGTTGCCTGGGCATATACTCCTTTTGCCCAAAGAACCAAAGTAAAGAAAATACATATTTTAGCCGACCTTAAAATCATTACTTTATCACCTTATAAACTTTATCTAATTTTGTTATATGATAATGAATACCTTACAACCGTAAAACCAACCGGATTTTTTAACCTTTCTCCATATTTTACGCTTTTTCGGCTATACATAATACGAAGAGACGCCGTCCAATAGTTTACTTCCGGAGCCGGAGAATCCGGATACATATCTTGAGTTTCATATTCAACTTGCCACAACCCTCTGCCGAGCTCGTTGACTGTCAGTATGCGCACATTGCGCTGCAAAGAGCGCGCCCGAATCAAATCCAAAGCCTTCTTGGCCGTTTTTTCCAAAAATTCGTTATATACAGCAGATGAGGACATCTCTTGAACAGGACCACCCGGCATCCACCGAGCCTCCATCTCCGAAATATCTCTATCAAATGAACTTCTGAGCAAAACATATTGACGAACAAAGACTTCCGTTATGGCTTTTTGGTCTTCCATTCGACCTTTAATCGGCTGAATATTATAGACTTGTTCTTGTTTATTTTGGAAGGTGAGCAAAAAAGGCTCAACACGATAAAGAGGCAACACCTGCCCTATTGCCAAAAATAGAACTATATTGCAGCATAAACTTATGGCCGTAATTATAGCGAAAGCTCTCGCGGTCCAGAGGTAACGTTTTTCTCCAACATTTGCGACAAAAACATCTTCCGAGCGAGGTTGCTTTCTTGCTGCAGGCCTTGCTCCGCCAATGAGTTTTTGCTGTGTGTTATTTCCTTCCAGCTGGTTTGCCATAATTTTTCATCAACCTTCTTAAATTGTTGCGACAAACCAATCCGGCAAATCTTTAGGTAGCTCAACTTGCAAGCACGCACAAGGAGAAAGTTTAAGTTCATCTACACCTTTACCTACGCCTACCGGCTCAGCCTCATAGTACGAGCCAAAAATACCGCAAGCCGTCAGCATAAGCAACAGGAATAACATAATAAATTTTTTGCTCATTGTGATACATCCTTATAACCATATACGCGTATAGATATTATGAACTTAAACTCTTTTATTTTAAAAGTCTAACCCCATAAGGGTAAAATCCCCAACTTATCAACAGGCAATGATGTTTTTAGAAAATTTCGACTTCGGTTTGTGAATATCTGGTAACTGTAAAGCCTATCGGATTTATTAAGCGCAAACCGACAAATTCTCGTCCTTTTATGAAATATGCCGTTACGGATGCCGTCCAATAACGCGTGCTTAAAATCAGAGCTCGTGTATTTTGATTACGCATATTGGTAGACAAGTCATATGTTTTGAAGTCAACTTTCCAGACCGGACTCTTTTCTCCACCAAGTTTGCCTATGGAGATAATTTCAACTTCACGCACCATCTCTGCTTCAATAATTCTACTCCAAATGCTGTCTCGATAGGTCGAAAATTGTCCAAAAACATAATCTGAAGACAGAAAGTTCATCATACCTCCGGGGAACCATCTTGTCTGCATCTCTTTTTCATCCGCAATGATTGTATTGCGCAAGAGAACATATTGGCGGACAAATGTCTCCATTAACTGGTTCTTTGACGCCATTGTATAGGATATAGGTTCGTAACGAACAATACCATCTGATGTGTCTTGTTTTATGATAAGAAATGGCTCTACCGTAACCTGAGGGGCTAATTTAAATAAAACAAGCGATGAGCTCATGAAAAGAGTCAACGAAATGGCAGAAAAGAAAATAAATAAACGAGAAAGCCACATATAGTATTTGAGCTTGAAGCCTGATACTTCTTTCTCTGTTTCTATCGCAAATTCTTTTCTTTGCCCATTGGCATCGGTTAAAGAAAGAATCTTTGTGCCTTCTAATATGTTGTTTTGTTCACTCATCTTTTTCTATTAATAAGCCGCACAGAACGGTCGTTTGAAGTTATTTAACTGTTTTTTGAACTCTTCCTCCACTTGCTTGTCATATTCGCCGACAACGCTCTTATTTACTTCTTCTGACTTTATCTGTTCATCCAGCTCGCTGTCTGATGGTGAATTTTCGTTCAGAGAAAGTAGTTCATTCTTATCTTTACGCAAAGCGGTAAAAATACGCTTAATTTTGTTCAATCTTTCTTCAACGACTTCGTTATCCGTGACATCTACACCTGATATCCCCGAAAAACCACTTTCGACCAACTCATTTTTGTATCTATCCAGATTATCCCTTGCTAATTCATAATCTTCTGAATTTGAGATATCAAAATCAGCTGAAGGCGCGTAGCCGGCTGAGGTTAGCTGCTCTTTTAACATTGCCGTGCCCTCATCTAAGTCAGCTTTCAGTTCCTCCATTGATAGTCTATAGGTAGTTTCTACCTCAACGAAGTTAAGAAAGTCGCCTATTTGATTTGTACTATACATCGTGTTCATATAGAGCTCATCTTTAAGGTTTCTTTCTGTTTCCTCGCTTGTTGAGGCGTTTTCATCCATGCTTTTTAATCTGTCAAAAACTTCTTGCGGCTTATCGGCAAAACGGAGACCTCCTTCCTCTTCCGCTTTCAATAAAGTTCCCAACTCGCTCGGGTTCCCTAAGCTTTCTTGCGGTTGGACGGCTGCCGGACCCTCGGTGTCTGCCTCAATATCCCTGACTGTATAGAAAAATTTTGCCGCAATACCTTTATTCCCAACCAATTCTATTTCTTGGCATTGAGGAAGATTACTCTCATTTAAGGTGTTATTTGCATCAGTGTTTTTGTTTAGTTTCTCTTCAATATACACGCCTATTTTCTTCAGAAACTCTTGTGTAAGCGAATTTTTTTCTTCATTACTTCCGCCAGAACCATCTGAAAGTCCGTTAACGACCATATATTGTCCCTCATAGGGGTCTATATCTATAATTTTTCCATCCAACTTGCATGGGTAACGTCCGCCCCGCATAAAGTTTGCTTCTCGACCACTCCCTGCCTCTAAGATGGCATTTAAATCTGCTCCTTGTTCTACAAACACATCTTCTTTAAGCATTGTTTGCCAAATTGCAGGGATTTCTTCTCCGTAATTAAGAAAACCTTCACGCGTTACGACACCATCTGCCGTCTGCGGAACATTTTCATAGCTTGTACCATCAAAGAACACGATTTCTCTTGCCGGTGGCATGTACATTTCCGGTGCTGCTTTAGGTGCTGCAAAATCTTTATCTTTTGGGGTTATTCCTAAAAAGTATTCACTATCTGCTGTATCACAACGTCCGTCTGCACAGGCTTTTTGTGTTACAATCTTTTGAAACAGCGTTGTCAGAGCTTGACTGATTGCCGTGTTTGAACCAAATTCTTTTACTGATGATGAAACATTCATTAACTCTTCCAGCGAGATGTTTTGTAGTTTTTTCATCAGCTCGGCATGACGTTTGACGACCATTGCCGAACTTCCCGGAAGATATAGTTCATCTCCGAGTTTATAAATATCCGCACGGGCTTTTTCTACTTCTTCTACGGCATAGTTTTTAGTGTCGCCAATCAAACCTTCTGCTTTGCTTATCAGCCCTTTTACCGAAGCTGTTCCAATCAAATCTCCAACAACCGTCTTCTCTACCTTGTTTTGATATATGCTGAGCACTGTTTGAGCTGCCTTAGCTACCTTATTGTCTTCCAACTTTTTTCTGGACAGTAATTTTTGAGCTAAGTGTGAGACCTCTATTTTCTTGACTTGAGCAGCATAAGCAGCATCAGCAGCCTTTATTTTCTCTTCAATTTGGCTTAGCTGTTCTTTAAGAGATTTTACTTTCTCTTCTTGAGTTTGAGACAAAGATTGATAGCGTTTTATTTCCGCTTCGGCGGATGCCTCTTTCTCTTGGCTTTCTTTAATGCTTTCCTTGGCAACAGTCTGTGCCAAAGTTTCTCCCTCCTCAGCTTCGCCATAGTTAGCTATGTCCGTTGCTTGCTCTAACTGAATCTCATAATCTTCTATTGAAGATTGAGCGGATAATTGCTCTTGCTTTAGCTGATTGATACGTTCATTAAAACTGTTTAATTTTTCTATGGCTTCATCCAAATTTTTGTTTATACTATCTTTTTGTGTTTGTAGTGCTTTTATTGCCGCCGCATGCTCTGCTTCGGCTTGGGCTATAGCTGTTTGTTTTTGATCTTGACCAGAAGTCAACTCATTTTCCGCGGTATTTTCTTCAACTTCTTCATCTTCAGGCAAAGCGGAAGCAAGTTTGCTGAGTTCCTTTGCATTATATGCTTTCACATCAGCGTCTTCAGTCAAAATATTGTTAAGCTCTTTAGCAATTTCCAGAGCTGTCTTATTAAACTGCAATGCGGCCAAATATTCTTTAATGTTGTTATATTTGCCGTCAATATATTGATTATAAAAGTTCTTCTGATCATTCCATATCGGGAAGCGTACTTTAGGCGTACCCCATTGCGGATTTTTTGAATATTGGTCTTCGGCTAATTTTTTTGAAGCTTCCGCACCGATTTTCCATGCAATCATTTCGGTTTCGCGATTTATAGCACTTGCTTTTTCCATATCCGAAGGGTTTGTTAAATCCTGATTTTTTTCTTTGTATTTTTCTTCATTTTCTTTGCGATTGGACATATCTGAGGTATCAAAAAGCTCTATTTCCGTGACCGAGACATTTTCGCTGTCTATCGGTGATGTGGTCTCGGCTTTGGCTATTTCAAAAGCCTTAATTGCCCAACCGGACAAGCCTGAACGCAAATCATAATTTGCTATATTTTCATCGGATATCGGACCACCACTCCAAATTTTTTCAGGAGAAGAATAGTATCTGCCCAAAAAACCCAGAACACACTGGTCAGATGCTTTCAGCATCTCTAATGATTTTTCATGTAATTGCTTAAAGCGATTATATTTTTCAGCATTTTCTTTATATGTCGGCAAAGACTGGAGAAGGTTATGAACCTCAAGTGCTTTTGTGGCCTGTTCATATAAGGGATCAAGCTTGTTTAATTCTGCCATTTTTTCCTCGCTCCCATCAAAAGGAGTTCCGAGATCCGGCTTGGGAGCTGTTACAAAACTAACAAAAGATTTTTCTGGGATTTCAAACTCTTCATCCTCCTCGTCTTCATCTTCGGAAGTAGTGGAAGCTTGTGTTGTCGTAGACTGTTTGATTTGTGTACTGAAAAGGCCTATGGCTTCTTGCCGTGAGGCGTTTACTGCTTTCTCTTGTTTGGCTTTGGCAAAGGCTTCTATTGAAGCTCCGCCATTACTGCTAATGGTTGGTTGATTACTTACAGTTACTTTTTGAAAATTATTAAAGTCTATTTGAGCAAAAGCCAAAACTTCCGAATTTTTGTAAGATGCGTTTGAAGCCAATTGCATATTGTCTCTCTTGTCTATGCAAGAGCTTTTTTTGCTTTTGGGCATTGCAGGAGATACATATTCTTTAATGGCATAGGCGGCATCAAGCTGAGCACGCATCGCGGCAAGCTCTTCAGTTATTTTCAAAAGCTCATTCATTATGTCATATGCCGTATAGGCGTTTTTCCATGTGCCGTTATTATCATCACCGGCTTGTGTGCCATGACTTGTATTTTCTCCGGTTGCCAGAGATGGTGAAAGATCTGCAAATTTTACCTCCAAAGCATCAAGCTCTTTTTCCATCTCCCTTGCCGCAACATAAGTTTCAATGACTGTGTCTTGGTAAAACTCGTCGGCTTTCTTGCGATATTCCGTATTGGCCGTTGCATCCGTTGCTGAGGGATAAGTTAGAAACAACTTATAGATTGCCTCTTTAACTGATGATGGTTTTTCAATATCGGCAATTTTGCATTTCGCAATTTTTTTGCTGCCTTCTACTGCCGTTTCTTTGCTCTTTTGTTCATCTTTTGTAGGCATTAAACCGCTAACTGTTTCACCATACGCTGTTTTGACCGCTTTGGTTAATTTGGTTTGACCTTCTTGGATTTTTCCGGCTGTTGTTGTTATTGTATTGGTTACCTTAGCTGCAGTATCCGTTACCATAGGGCCTGCTGCTCCAGGGTCGGAACTTACCACCCACGCCGGAGGAGGAATTACAAAAGCTTTGGCTGAGGTTGTCAGATACAACGCCACAAAAAAAATCAAGGAGAAAATAATTTTTTTGTTCATATTTATGTTCATTTTCTTTCTCCTTATTCGCTCGCGGCTCCGGCTCTGGCCTGAGCTAATTCTTCGTTGACGTTTACCGGTGTTATGTCTTGGACGCCTGCTTCATCTACGCCATCAAAATTTCCGCTTTTTTCTCGAACTTTTTTCAGCTCTGCTTTAGTGGCGTCCAGGGCGTCTTGTCCGCCAGATGCTGAAGCATCACTTTCCGGCATATTTTCCGACACTTCTTCATCAAGCATATCTTCCGCTGCACCTTTTAGCCCTTTGTCTTTTATATTTTTTGCTATATCCAGAGCTTTTTGTTTTTTTGATTCTTTTTCATAAATATAATCATCCAGATTAAACTCTGAGACATCTTTGTCATAACGATTGAGTTTCCACATATTTGACATATTGTTTAAATCGTTGGCTGTACGCATTTTCATATCATTAACCATCATGCGTGTATATTCCAATAGTGCTTTGATGTTTTCGACCTTTATTTCAATATCCATTCCCAAAGATGAGGATGATCCTTCCATTTGCGCAACTTGGGCTTGGAGTTTTTCCGCTCTTTCATTGTTCGCATAGCGGGCTTGCTTGACATCCAGTGCTTTTTTGAAGGCGGCAACCGTATCATGTAATGCCGTAATTTTACGATATGCTCGACGTACGGCAATATTCTCGGCGGTTAGCTCATCGTTTTCTTTTAAGAAATTATTTTCTATCATCTCATTCATTGCTACTGCCGCTTTATTGTCTTTACCGGAGATTACCGAACCAAGTTTATCTGCCACTGCTCCGCTTGCTTGGCTCATCGCCTTATTTTGCAAATCCGAAATTTGCGTGTTTACGGACTCTATCTTGGCCGCATAGTTGGCGGTTATGGTCGTCGGAGTGTTCTTAAGTTCTTCTTCATAATTTTTTATTTGCGTTTCGAATGTGGCAATTTGCGATTCATAGTCAAGCTTTTTGTCGGGTTCTGTCCTTATCATATCTTGTAATTTGTCTATGTTTTCCTGAGCTAAAGATATTTTGCCGTTAATTTCCTCTTGCGCGGCAGCAATCGCATCATCTCTCTCACTTTCCAAAGCCATTTTTTGTGTTTTTAAATTTACAAGCTCTTGCGCATCTCCGGTTTGAGACAGCGCATCACCAGCTATGTCAGACGCAGTGTTTTGCATCCCTTCCACAGCCCCTGTTGCAGTATTTACCGCAGAGTTTGCCGCATCTGTTACGCTATTAACACCATCTTTTACAGCGCCTACGCTATCATTCACCATTGCGGTAGCACTATCTACCTGACTTTTGAGAGCCTTTGCTGTTTCTGCAGCACCTTTACCCATGGCTATCATCGTTTGCAGCGTTGCTGCTTGGTCCATCTTGTCTTTGGCTGTTTTTCCCCAACCTGATACTGTCGTTGTTACCTTGCCTACTGTCTTGGATATATCAAACTTTATCTGGGCTGATGCGATTTGGCTTGAAACCAGCAAACTTATGACGGCAATATATAAGATACGAAAAGTTTTCATCATTTGTCGTCTCCCGTATCTGTTTCTTCCGTTGAGGTTACGGAATAAGATGCTGCTTTTTGTGTTATGTGAAACTCGGCTAGTGCGGCTTCTAATTTCATAATATTGCGCAAACGTCCAAGCATCTCTGCTGCTTTTTGGTTGGTAAGTTTGATTAATTCTCGCGTGTTTTCCATATCATTTTTGGGCTCATCTTCCTGACGCTCCTTAGCTAAAAGAGATCTGGTCGTGAAAGCTACCGCATAAAGGTTGGCAACATTTTCGCGCTGAATTTCCATCATCTTTTGTTTTTGGTCTTGAGCCATTTGGTTATCATTACCCTGTCCGGCTTGACGATTATATACTTTTCCGACTTGCTCGCTGGCTTTACCGACATTGTTGATATCGGGAATGTCTGAAAGCGATGTATTCATTAATTCCTCTCCGGCTCCCAGCGGATTTGTTTGGGCTTTTTCAATAGTACTACTAACAAAATCTGCACCTTCGCTTGCTGCCGCTTTAGCTTTTTCAACTTCTCTTAAATATCCTTCTGCCTCGGCTTTTTTTGCCTCAACAACGCCCATATATTCTTGAACTTTTTGGAATGGTTCAAAATCTGCTTTTGCTATGCGAAGTTGGCAAAGCATTAGGATACAGATGGAAAATGTCAGAAAAGTTTTTATCATTTTTCTTCTCCACTTTCCTCTTCCTCATCAAGGTCTTGATAGTAGGATTTATCAAAGCCACCGATTGCCTCAAGTGCATCTAATGAAAGCTGCGCTGAATATATGGTCAAAATTCGATTCAGCAAAAACTGCGTTTCCATATTGGTTAAGGACAAACCGGAAGTATCATCTCTTGTGTTTTTTGTATTGGCAATCTGCTCTTCCATTTTTTCCATAACTTGCTCTTCATAATTTGCTGCTTCATTTTTACGTGCCATACTCTCTGCGGCTAGTGCATTAACTGTCTCTTGCATGATTGTTCTGTATATTGCTTCAGCTTCTTGAGCAATTGATGCATCTGCGTCTGACTTGGCTTTGACCAACTTTTTGATACACTCATCCATTACTTTTTCATCTTCCAAATCTGAAACACTAATTTCGCATTCTTGTGCCAAGCGGTTGGCAAAGATGAAAACACCATTTGCTGTACCATCAGGAACTGAACTTCCGGTTACATCAGCAAAGACAAGAGTTTCGGAAAAACTTCTTGAGGCATAATGTTTGCCCTCTAAAGCTGATGTTTTCGGCAAAGCCCTTTTGCGGAAACCACCTGCTTTGTTTTGGCCACTTTGGTTTTGGTATTCATCTAAAATTTTGGGCCTATGATCCTTGGGAGCTTCATAGGTATCAAGGATTTTGGCTCTATGAGCTTCAGGAATCTCCATTTTAGTAGATGTTTCTCCGTCTAGAATTTTAGCTCTATGGAAAGGTTGTTCATCTTGTTTCTTTTCTTCTTGCTTCTTTTCAGCTTCTTTCTCCTTGGCTGATTTATCTTCTGCAGAATCTGCCTTTTCGTCAGTTGTCTCAGGTTTGTTTTCTTTATTTGCTTCCTGTGCAGCTTTTTCATTAGCAGCATCCGGCTTACCGAAGGGACGTCTTCCCTTTGGTTCTGCTGTCTCTGTTGTTTTGTTTGCATCTTGTTCGGTTGTGTCCGGTTTTTGCGATGCTTTGGCCTCATCTAATTTAGCCTGATTTGTTTCCATCTTGGCTTTCAATTCATTGGATTTTGCATCAACAGCCTTCAACTTCTCCTCTATTGCGGCTTTTTCTTCCGGCGTTTTGGCAAACATTGCATCAACTTCAAGTTCTGCTCTTTCTTTATCAAGAGCGGCTTGTTCTTCTTGTAATTGTTTTTGTTCTTCCGTCAGAGCTTGAATATCTGCTTCTGTCGGCATTTCGGAAGCTGCCTCTTCACCTGCAGCAGCTTCAACTTCTCCCTCAACAGGCATTTGCTCTGCTGTTTCTTCGCCATAGTTTTTCTCTTCAGAGGTCGGCGGCAATGTCGCTTCTTGTGCCTCGGCTATCTCTTTGTCTATGCCAAAAGCTGTTCGACCAGATGTTACGGTTTCAGCGTCAACATCACTAACCGTTTGTTCTTCATTCAAATTATTTTCAGATGATTGCGGTAAATTTGAAGAAACTTTGTCTTTTGCCGCAGATGCCATATCAGATGCTGCATCTTTCATCTCTTTTGCTTCATCAACATAGCCTTCTGCTTGTTCTTTCATTGCCTTGGCATCATCAACATAGCCTTCTGCCTGCGCTTTCATTGCTTCGGCCTGACGTTTATAGTCCTCTACCGCAGCTTTCTTTTCTTCTATATCTTTTTTGATCTTTTCATATTCTTCTTTTCTTTTTTCAATACGCTCTTTTTCTTCTTGAAGTTTTTTCATTTTTTCTTGAGCTTTTTGAATGTTCTCTGCTGCAAATTTTGATACACTTGCTTTGGCATCACCGATTGCAGAGTTAATCTTGCCGGCAGTTGCCATTGTATCGGTTACAACTTTAGACTGCTTGACCAATTCAATATTTGAGGTAATGCCTTCTTTGATGGATGAAATATCAAAAGTCGGCCACTGAGCCAAAGCTCCTCGGGGCTGGATAAACAGCGACAAAAGACCGCTTAAGGCGACTAAGCGCAATAGACTATAATTTTTCATATCCAACCTCCATAAAACCTTCAGTTCCTTATATTAATAATAACAAAATTTGCATAAATGATAAATGTTTAATCTCTCAATTACGCAATATTTAAATATTTTGTAACAAAGTTTTCTTCGCCATATTCTTTTATCAACTCCTCCACCAAAAGAACATTCTTTCGTCCGGAATTGTATAACTTCAAATATGGCCCAAGACCGCTCAAGTCTACATCCAAAATAACTGATTCTCCCGTCGCAGGACGAGATAACAATATCGCATATGGAAAATCTCGATAGCTTTTACCAAAAATAAATTCTATTTCTCTTTGTGTTAGGTTCCAGTTTGCATAATCTTCCGGCATAGCTTGCGGGTTTCGGAAAAAGATAATGGTTTGGCACTGACCACGAATAACTTCGCCGACACCCAATTTATCAATAATATTTGGTTGTTGGAACGCACATAGATAAGCCTGACGTTTTTTACGTCCTTCTTGCAAACCGATAATGAAGTAATCTCTAAACATCGGGTGTTTAAGCATCGGTGCGGTCTCGTCTATCATAATTAATGACGGAACGCCGGTATCTCCCGTTTCAGACATAATTCGGTGCATGATATAACTGATGACCGCCGGTGCTAAGGTTTCATCTTCAAAAATATGGGTAAAGTCAAAGGCCATAAAACGTTTTGCGCTTAAGTCCAAACTATCATTTTCGGCATTGAAAATATTGCCGTATTGGTCCGGATTAACCCAACGAAACAGCTCTCGGCGCATATTTCCAGTCGGCGAAAAACAGCTTTTATAAAGATTTTTCATAACACGCTCTTCCGGACGCAAATAGTCAAAAGCGGTTGTTACGGCTCGAGCTATTTCTTTTTCAGATAGAGCGTCATCAACCATCGTAATAGACTTCAACCAACGGCGCAAGAAAGCACGGTTGTTGGGCGTGTTTTCCGTATCAAACGGGTTTAATGAAACATTTTTTTCGTCTCCATCAAAACCTACATAGGCACCACCGATTGAACGTGTAAATATTTCGGCACCGCGGTGACGGTCAAAGAAGAATACTTTTAAATCGCTATGGCGCATAGCTTGACCCGCTAAAAATGTTAGCAATGTCGTTTTACCTTGTCCTGTCGGACCGATAATACAACAGTGCGCAACCGCAGAATCTTCTGAAGATACGTGAAATTGGAATCGGTAGGCTGAGCCTGATGTCGTTCGGAAAATCGTGATAGCTCCCGGTCCCCAGTCTGATTTAGAAAAACCTTCCGATGGTTTATCAAATGACACAGCCATCGCAACAACTCTGGATAAGTAGCGGTATGTTCTGGGATAGGTATCGTAAGTCGGGAATTGATTGAAAAATGTGGCTTGGGTTACCCAACCTTCGCGAACAGGGGTTACACTGAACAAACGGCAGATACGCTGTACTTCGCTTTCTCCAAAGTCGATTTCCTCCATGCTGTCACCCTTTAGGATAACAGTCATTGCGTATTCCGTCAAAGCCTGATAGTCTGCATCACTATCTTCGATCGACGACAAGGCTTCACTATATTGATTGACAACATCCGGTGAAAAACTGGTTACCGTCGCCATACGTTGTTGTTGCATTAACAAGGCTCTCGCGTGCGGCTTAAAGAAAGGTTTTATGTTATGCAACAATGTCAGTTCGCAATCTATGGAGAGCAGAGAGGCAATCATTCCTTCATCCATATAGTCTCCGGAAGTGCGAATCCCCATTGTTATCTCATATTTTTCTTTCTCTCCCGAGAAAAATTTAATAATGCCCTTCTCTCCGGTAAAATGAATATGGTCCGCCGTTAGCATTTCATTCATCTGCGAGCCTTCGGCATTGCGGACTTTTGGTGCCGGCTGCGTAATCGGGCTACATATCTTAGCAAAGACTGACAGAGGGCTTTCGTCTGCCGGACTGTCTTCTGTTTCATACATTGGTTTTACGCCATAGTCGTTTAATGTTGCCAGAAGAGCCTGAGAAGCATAATTTAAATCTTTTAGAGCATCTTGCCTATCTGCAACAGTTAAAACAATATAGTGACGGTTTGCATAAACCCTATCCAAAGTATTTCGCCATGTATTTGAAACCTGCTCCAAAATAGCATTGTTAAAATCTCCGGTATCTTCCTCCATCGCAATCCGCTCGCGAAGAGTGATTACTCGGCAAACAATCTGTAGGTCAGACATACCGTCTATCCATGATTTTCTGGCCTCCATCATAGACAGATTTTTTTCGTCTGTAACAAAGGATAAATCTATTCCCTCAACCTTAAAAACTCGCGCAAAAGAACCATTATAACAGCGAATTGTTATGCCGTCTGACATTAACTTATTGAAAGGCAAAAAGTCGGAAACCCTTGATTCTCTTGGCTGAGGCAACACTAAATGACCAAATTTGGTCGCCCAGAATCCGGCAAAAGATGCTGCCGAAACAAAACCGATTACGGCAACTATAACCTCCATGCTGCTCAGACCTTGAACAAAGGTACTGAAAAAATCAAAATCAGGGTTCAAATTTCGATCCTTTCTCTGCATATAAGTTAGTGGTGACTTTGCGCGTCTGTCCAAAAGCCTGAATCATCGTTGACAGATGGGGCTCTTTGGTTCCGGCAAGCACAATTGCTCCGTGAACAAGGACAATACTAATCACAAAAATCAATGGGTTAACATCTCCGATACCAATAAACATAAACATTATCGGAAATTGTATGCCGATATTAAGCAAGGTCGGCAAAAAAGGCCCCCACAAAATCTTGGGAGGATTAGCAACTGCTTTTAATATCATCTCTCTCATGTTGCGCCTCTGTCTTGCCTTCTACCTGTTCCAGCTTATGTCCTTATAATCCTCTTCTTTTGATTCTATGTCAGAAGTTTTATTTATGCAATATAAAGCATTGTTTATTCACTTTTGAGCACATAAAAAGAGTACACCTTGATTTTAGTGTACTCTTTTTGTGGTTAAGGAGTAGTTAAATTTTATATATTACTTCCCCAGCTGGGCTGTGTTGCCCCCCAGTTAGGAACTTGATTATTTTCAAAGTTCCTGTTTTCTCCCGTTACATAGTTTATGGAGCTGATAGCTTTACCATTTTTATCGAGAGTCACATGATTACCTCTTTGATCCACTACAACCATTGTTCCATCTGCATTTTCTTGTGCATTTTCAATCGTCACAGTATTGGTTGTAGTTACTTCCGGCATATACCCTTCACCTGTTTCCGGATTTCTTTTTCCGCCCCCTGTTGTTACCGTTGTTGTTCTTGTTACACTATTGCTTACAGGGTTTGAACTTAAGTTGGATTGGTTCTGGGTCTTTCCTCGACCATTTAATGTATCCAAAGCATCTTGGGTCGGACTGTAGTAGCTCTTATTAATGGTTGTAACTGTTCCGTTTGGAGCATCATCCGATCTCTGGCTGAAGCTTGAGTTTGCAGTGTTTGACGTAGGCTTATTGTCCGTAGACGGAGTACTACTTTGAGCAGGTGCAGTTACCGTCGGCTTAGCCTGATCCATAGTTGCATTAAAACTATTGTTCCATTGTTTACCCTGAGAGTAGGAAGCATTATTTTGGCGAATTTCTTCCTGTCTCTTGGCTGCCGCAGCTGCCTCTGCCTGCTTCTGAGCTTCCGTATTGGCGGCATCAATCTTGGCTTGCTTGCTTTCTTGGACAGCACCAACACTCTCACCTGCAACTGTTGCCAAGCCAAAGATAGCACCAAGCGTATCTCCTGAGGTTGTTCCTATGCCGCCACCAATCGTTGCGCCAACATCGGCTGCGTTAGATGCAGTAACAGCAATGCCTGTTGCCTTAGCCCCAACACTCGTAACTTTATTGATTGAGTCAAGTGCTTTTTGACCTTGATTGTTGGCAAAGTCTGTTACCTTATTACTATCAACAGCTGCTTTGCGTTGTTCAAGCTCGGCTTTGGCCCATTCTGTTTCCTGTGCGCTCAGATTTCCAGCCGCAAGCTTTGTTTCAAGTTCATTAATACGATTTTTGTTTTCTTCATCAAACTTCAGTTCTGCTGATGATTTTCCTGCGGTCTGAATATCATTTGCAATAGATGCCGTGTTAGATACGACAGCATTTGCGCCCGTTTGAGCCGCATTAAATATGGTATTGGATGCCGTTGCAACTTCACCAACCGTATCTAATACTCCGGCCAGACCTCCTTCTGAATTTTTGATAGCTGTTCCAATTTTTTTAGCTTGTTCCACTGTCGTATCTACAGTGCTCTTTACCGTCTTATAGGTATCATAGGCTGTTTTAGCCGCATTTATACCTGATTTAACCGTATTTTTTAAGTCTTTCCAAGACCATTTGCTGTCTTTGGCACTGGTATCTACATTTACATCAGGACAAACATCGCCTTTACTGGTGTCACAGTTAGCTGCGGCATCAACATCAGATCCATCTATATTAGTAAAGCCTGCCGGCAAATAATTTCCGTATGTGATTTGTTGACCATTATCATATGTGAAATAGCTGATAAATGGCGTCATCATTGATAAAATGAACAAGGCTATACATAAGTTTGCCAAATGTTTCCAGCTTATTTTATTGAATATTGCTGCAAAAGCAAAGGCTATCAAACCAAATCCGGCCAAAGTATAAACAATGACGCGAACATCCGCCAAAGTTGTCATCGCTTTGCAGGCAATATATTTGAAAACATTATCCTTGGCTTCATAGCAACGCTGTAATACAACCGGATTTCCATTTTCATCGAGTTCATCAAAAGTAAATGTTCCAGGAGTTCCTTCTCTGGTAACGCCATTTTCATCTGTGTAAACTTCTTTATATTCACATTTACAAGTGTCAGCATTGTCTCCGGTTAAAGTACAACTTTCACCTGTTTTGCTATCTTTACAGTTATAAGCCTGTAATTCTGCCTCATCAGGGTCTTCTTCCTCAATAACACCAAGACTTTCTGGGGTTGTTGCTTGCTCTTCAACCCTACATTCACATCCCTCGGATCCCATATTACATCTTGCGCCAGAGGCGTCTTTACAAACAAGGACGCCTACCGAAGAATTTTCAGCATCTTCTTTTAACTTTTGAGCCAAAGCCGTTGTTCCATCCGCATCTTCGCGCGCTTTGGTTGCTGCATCTGCATTGGCTTTTGCAGCATCTACTTTAGCTTGAGCTTCTTGAAGGGCATTTACATCGCATTTCTCAGGGTCTTTTGAGCATTTTTTCTTTATTTTTTCTAGATCTTTATTTGCATTTTTTAAATCTTTTTGAGCATTTTTTTCTGCTTTTTCAGCCGCTTTTACTTTCTCTTTTTGAGCTTTTTCCTCTGCTTTTGCTGCTTTCTTTTGGGCTTTTTCTGCCTCTTTTTGAACTTTTTCATCCGCTTTTGCTGTTTCTTTGGCTCTTTTTTCCGCTTCTTTTAAGTTTTCGTTTTGCTTTTTAAGTTCACTGTCTGCCGCCATCATTTTATCTCTTGCCTCTTGCGCGGCAGCAGTGTCGCCTCTGGCAATAGCGTCAAACATCTCTTTTTCTGCAGCTTTTCTATCATTTTGAGCCGCATCTCTCTGAGCTTCTACATCTTGAACTTTCAATTTTGCAGCTTTTGCTGCTTGAGCTGTTTCTCCTGCTCCCACCCCTACAGCATCTGTTGCTTTCTTGGCTGCTTGAGCGGCATCTTTGTAGGCTTCTTCTTTTTTGCTTGCCGCTTCTTGTTGAGCTTTATCCGCTTTTTCTTGGGCTTTTTCATTGGACTTTGCATTCTTTTCAGCCAAAGCTTTTTGCTGCTCGCAAATTTGTAATTGGTAACCTTCTTTGCCTGAACAATCTATTTCTACGGCAGAGGCACCATGCGCAAAAGAGACCATTGCTGAAAACACAAAGGTCGCTAAAATTATCTTTGATGTTTCTTTTATGTTTATCATGGCAGCCTCCCCAATCGTCCGCTTCTTTGCTCTGATAAAAATTTTAGTTTGCCTTAATTAAGGTATCTTGAATTTGTTCCGAGGTTATCGCTTCGCTATCAACCATATAGTTAATAATAGCCGCTGTTGTCGCAATAACCACCAAACCTATAATGATTGCACTGAGCCATTTCCAGTTCAGGTTTCCGAAAAAACCACCTATTGCTACAGCTACAATACCGAAACCAGAAACTGCAAAAATAATTTCACGCATACCAGTGAAAATTTCGCTTCCGGACTTGGTTAAATCCTCAAATAATGCGTATGAGTCCGTTGCAAATAAAACTGAAGAAACCACGAACATCAGTACAGAAAGAAACAGGAATTTCTTTAATTTTACGCACAACATCTCTCTCACCACCTTTGTATTTGTTTTGTTTTCTTTATAAGCAACAGGGAGGCTCAACGGTCTATTTTTGTTAAAAATTTCCATTATTGCCTCCCTTGCTTATTTTATAACCTAATGTTGGTTAAGCTCGTTGATTAAATATCACCGAAGGTTGTTTCAAGGCCAGCTTCACGAGAACCTGTAGCATATTCTACGATAGATCCTGCTGCTGCCAAAATAGCCAAACCTACAGCCAAAGATGCAAACCACGGCCATTTTACCTTACCAAAAATAGCTTGGAATGCCAAACCGACAAGACCAAAACCACCGACAATGAAGATGATGGTCTTAACGGACGAGAACACACTCTTAGCTTTGGTTTGTGCTGTTTCCATCAATGTGTTACCATCAGCAAGAGCATTGCCGCTCATTGCCATAACAAGCACCAAGGCCAGACAGCTAAGCGTCCAAAAATTTTTCTTTAAAAATCGCATAATCTTTCTCCTTAAATTAATTTAGCAAAACTTCTTATACTCTTTTAGAATAGCTAATTTTTAAACTTTTTTCCAGCATTAATCGCCCGACCCCAAAAGAGATAACTCATTGTTTTGTCTCAAAATATTTTCCTGTAACAAAAAATTCACAGTTAGCAGGTTCTCAAAACATCTTTTTTTTACACCCTTAATGGTAAATATTCTGCTAATGAATTGCGTTTATTGTTTCGTAATAAAATCTTCCTCCCTGAGAAAAAAACAAAAAAATTATAAAATTTGTGCATAAATCTATATCTGCTTGCCAAGAGTCGTATATTGAATTATCTAGTGTTTAGAGGGGTTTATTTTTTATGAAAAAAACAGCTTTTAAAACTTTTGTTTGTAGCTTTGTTTTTTCTCTGTTTATCTTATTTTCGGTAAACGGACTGTTTTTTTATGCCCCCCAATCCCTCTCCAACAACATCAAAATTCCCAGCAAAAACATCTCGTTATTTTTTATGGGTGATACAACGCATACAGGTTCAGCCATGGTTTATCCTATAAAGAAAATAACTTTAGCTCTACCCGTAAAGGCTGTTGTTTCTGAAGAAAATATCGCCTATGCGCCGCCTTCTTTGCCATCCCCCTCCGCAGAAGAAAGCGAAAAGAAAGAAGATATTATTCCAACAAAAGATATACTTCCGGTTTCTAACGATATTCCTTTAGAAATTGCAAAAGAAGATATCTCAAACACCAGAGAATTTGTATCAGAAGACTTTAGCCGCATTATGAAAATGCAGCCGCCCGTGTATGCTCAAAAGGAAGAAAAAGAAAAACCCCAGCCCCTCGGCGGTTCTTCAGAAAAGAACACTTCCGTAAAGTTGTCGCACCACACCCCAAAAGAGACAAAGCCAATCAAGCTTGAAACAAAAGATAGCTCAAAAGGCGAAACTTCTTTGCAATTTGATGAACACAAACCTCAGTCTATACTCGCAACAAAAGAGGAAAGCAAAGCAATTGAGGTTGCATCTCTGAGCAAAGATTTAAAACCGCAAGCCTCAACAGAGAAAGAAAAAAACTCGCCTACAGAAGAGAGAGAGCTCCTCATTCCTCTTCAAAAAGACATTAACAACATCTCAGATAATGCGTTTGTTGTAGCAAAAGCTGCTGATGAAGATCAGATAGCTATGGCTCCTAATGACGCCCCCATAAGCAGTATGATAAAGAAAGGGAAATCTGCAGAGTTTTCCTCTGAAAAAGAGACTTCAGAACCCAAAGCATGGAAGAATATGAGCGAGGAGACCAATAGCGACACACCTTGGGTCGCAGCAAAAAGCACAAAATTCCCTAAAAACAACACTGTTTTGGAAGCTGATTACTATAAAGAAGCAGGAAAAACAAAGCTCGAGGTCAACAAGATTATCAACGAAAAATCTCAAGATGTAAAACTCGCTGCAGAAATGGTGCAAAATATTTTGATACCAATTCCGGAAGATATTCTTAAAGAAGACCCTCTAATTCCTCAGCTAGAATCATCAAAAGACAATAAAACAGCTGAAGAGAACAACAACGCAAAAACAGATGATTTATCTCTTGAGAAAAAAGACAACACAGAGAAAGAAGAGAACAAACAAGACAAGACAGACACGGAACAAGACAGCAATAAAGGGAGCTTATTAAAAAGTATAACATCTTTATTTTCGAGCGACAAAGCACCAACAGAAGATACGACAAAAGCAAACGAAGAAAAAGAAGAGGATATTAGTTTTGTTGACCGAATTACCGGCAAAATAAAGAAAAAAGGAAATAAACCAACGAAAATCCTTCCTGCTGAAATGCGCTTAGCATTTCAACCCAACAGGGCTGAAATTTCAGGCACAACGCTTAAGTGGCTGCAAGCTTTTGCAAATAAAGTTAAATCCGATCGTTCGGTTATATTAGAGGTTCGGATTGACGGAACAAGTTCTTACGCTTTGCAACAAAAACGTTTGAATTTGTTACATAATATATTAACCAATAAGGGTGTAGACTATCATAAAATAAATACTGTATTTACCACCCGAGAACCAAATTCGTTTATTATTAGGACTGTCAAGATTAACAACAACATCGACGAGGGCATGGACGAGAATAATGGCAAGTCGACATATTATCAGGCTTGGTAATAAGTCACGAAGCGCGCTTGATTATTTATTCTTCAATATGTATGATAGGTAAAAAAATATGAAAAAATATAGTTTAGGATACTTCAGAATGAACAAGATAAATATATTAGCGACTTGTTTTTTCGGTGTGTTTGTCTTATCCGGATGCAGAGGCACCATTATGAAACCCGCTCCGGACAATTTTGTTTGCACTGACCCCTACAGTTGCTCAGAAAACACCTATCAGACCTCAGAGTTTCAGAGCATTGCATCTGAAAATGGTGGAAATGATTTTGTTAACTATACTGAAGTTGCGGCAGATTACAGAGAATATGGTGAGCGCACGCCCCGCGATCAAAATGTTACTCAGGCAGCTGCCGGCAATAACTTATCAGCGACAATTCCGCCCAGTGTTGAGGATGAGGTTATTGATTATGAAGAGGAAATTAGTGTAAGCGAAAACAACGGACAAAATGATGAAGCAGGTATGGCTCCGGGGGAAGACCCTGTTGAAGATTGGCTTGCTGAGGAAGGGACAACGTTAAAAGCTTTGCTTACGGAATGGAGTGAACGTGCGGGTTGGCGTTTGATTTGGAACTCAAACCGCAACTATACTCTTACGGCCGGTGCTATGTTCCGTGGTCGTTTTGCCGATGTAAGTTCGGCATTAATCAGAGCTTTTGCAAGAGCTCGGCCGGCACCTATTGCTACTTTTTATAAAGGAAACCGCGTCTTAGTTGTTGAGACTATGGAGGATGAGAATGCATATTAGTAACTTACAAAAATTCGGATTAGGGATATTTGCTGTTATCTTTGCGGCATCTTGTTCTCTTTCTACCAGCATGGACGCTACGATAGAGCGCGAGGTTGAGGCTACGACAGATTTGAAGGAAAAGGCAAAAATTCCGGATACTCCTGCGCCTACGGATGTAATTCGCGTTAAAAATGATATTTGGCTTGGTGACACAAGTGAAATTGAGTATGAAGGTGAGCCCGTTCCCAGTTATCTTGAGAGCAAAGATGGAATTACGCTCATTTCAAATCGTCCGATTACTCTTTATGAAATAGGCGATATGATTAATAAAATTACATCGCTGAAGGTTCGTTACGCGCCTCAGCTTGAGACTGATGTTCTGAAAAATGCTACACAGAATAAGCCAAATCCCAACACTGTGGGTGCGGATTGGACTGAGCCAAACAAAATGTTGGTTTCTTACCAAGGCCCCTTAAGCGGGTTGCTGGATGAGATTTCTTCTCGTTTTGGTATTTGGTGGAAATACGAGAAAAAGGAAATTTATTTCTATAAATATCAAACAAGAACTTTTGTTTTGTATAGTTTGCCTACGAAACCATCTCTTTCGGTTAACGTAGGCGGTTCATCAACAGATACGGGTGGCGGCGGAAGCTCGTCATTAACATTGTCAAGTACTGCAGAAATTGAGCTGTGGGGCAATATTGAAAAGTCTATCAGATCAATGATTGATAAAGGTGCTCAATTGACGATGGATCCAGCAAACGGAACTATTTCATTAACAGCAACACCTAATGACATAAAGAAAGTGGCAAAATTTATTAATGAGCAAAATGCCCGTTTGTCAAGACAAGTTGCTATTAGTGTAAAAGTTTTGCAGGTTAATGTGGATGATAGCGATCAGTATGGCTTGAATTTGAGCGCAGCATTTAATGACGGCAAAACGCAATTGGGCATAACCAGCGTTCCCGGACTTGGTAGCGAAATTACGGAAAACTTGACAATGACTGTATTGCCCGGTAACTGGACTGTAAAAGGAGCTATTCAGGCTTTGTCTAGCCAAGGTACGACAAACTTGATTACGTCAGGTACGGTTACAACATTGAACAATAAACCTGCACCTATTCAGGTTATTAAGAAACAAAATTATGTTTCCGAAATTACCAAGACAAATAGTGGCGGTGATGCAAGCTATTATGATATTTCGACCGAAACGGAAGAAATTGAGACAGGTTTTACGTTAGATGTTTTGCCTCGCATTTTGGAGCATGGTCGCTTGATGTTGATGTTTAATCTGACATTGTCTGACTTGATTCAGATGGAACGTGTTGACTTGGGTGGCGGAGACGAAAACGGACAAGGTGGACAGTATATTCAAAATCCGATTATCGAATCTCGCGGCTTTACACAAGAAGTTGCTCTGAAATCCGGTGAAACATTAGTTTTAACAGGTTATGAGCGTGTTGAAAACGAAGCAACAAAAACAGGTGTTGGTTCTGCAACAAACTCTTTGTTCGGGGGAACCGCCGTTGCAACAAAAACCAGAAGCATTTTGGTTATTATGTTGACACCGGTTGTTTTGGAATCTCCGTTATCTCCGGAATCCAGAATGAGCAACTAATCTCGGAAGGACAAACAAGTGCTGGAAGAAGCTAAGTTATTAGAAGATGATTATGACGCCGAAAGCAAGCGTACTTGGGGTGTGAGTATTGAGCTTGATGGTGTTACTTATGCAACAAGCTTGTTCTGGCAACCTTTGCAAAATAAGGATGATCCGTTTACCGAGGTGGGAGAAGCTTCCGAAGGTGTTATGGAAGGTGCCGACTTATTTTGTATTAAGCCGGGTAAAGCTCCGCAATTTGGTATTTGCGCCTCAAAAGAGGGCTATAAAAACGGAGAAAATGTTGCTGCGGTAACACTAGCAACTGCTATGGCAGACCGTTCTTCATTCGTTGCCGTATTTAAGGTTGACAACGGATGGTGGTATACTTGCGTACGTAACGATATTATTTTGTCAGATGGCGATATGCTGTTTCTTAATGAGCAAGAAGCTAAAGACCAGTTTTTATCAATGCTGGCTGTTCCTGATTGGGGAAGAAAAATTGCTCCTCCGGAATGGGCTATTGAAGAAACAGAATATCCTGATCTGAAAAAGTTGATGTCGCAAGGTTTGCGTGCAAAGCTGCAAAAAATTAAGGCCTTGCGCGGCACAAAGCTTATGGTTGTTATTGCAATTTCAGCCATCGTCGGTTTATGGTTGTTATCCAGCATTATTAACGGTATCTTTTTGGCATCGCCCAAACGTCCGATTATTGCACCTATTGCACCCAAGATAGTAAAGCCAGTTGAAAAAGTTCCAGAAGTTAAGCCTTGGGAAAAAATTTCAAATCCTGAGCAAGTTATGAAATATTGTTATAAGGGCGTAAATGACGTTATTGCTATTATGCCACCCGGTTGGGTTATCGGTAATGTTTCATGCACTGCGGGAGGCGTTACAACTTCTTGGAAAAGAGAGATTGGACGGATTTCGTGGATTGAGAAGGCGTTAGATATGTCTGGTCTTACTTTCTCGGGAAGATCGGTTTCTGACGACGGGAATAGTTTGATTGCATCTGTTCCTTTGGATAAGATACAGCAGATTTCTTCCCCGCCGTTAAAAACAGATATAGATTTGAAAAACACGCTTAATAATCTATTTCAGTCTATTGGGCAGGATGTAACTTTAACAAGTTTTTCTTATACGTCTCCGGAACAAAATGTTTATCGTTCGGTTAAGTTTAAGTTTGAATCTGTGCATAATCCTGAAATATGGAATGATTTATTAATAAAATTTTCAGGACTTGAGATTAATATGATTAGATATAATACAAGCAATAAAACTTGGGAATATGAGGGAGCTATCTATGTTTTATAATTTCAAAAAGCTTTTGTGTTTGTCGATGAGTGTTTCTATTTTCTCTCTGATTGCGGCACAAAGTTCCTTTGCTCAAAATGTGACGTTGGAACCGGATAATGCTATGCAGCTCCCAAACAATGCTGAAAATAATTTTCTGGGTGTTGATTCCAATATTCCCGATACATTGTCTTTGCCGGATGAACTACCTGCTCCTGCTGGCATCCAAGCTGATGAGGCTTCAAGTCTTCCCTTGCTTGACGGCTCAAGTTCAGCTCCGCAAGACGCTACAGTTCCCTTGGATTTGGATACACCGCAGCCTGTTGCTCCGGCTCTGCCTTTGAGTGGGCCTAATGCTCCTTTAGGTGATGGTGCTGATATCTCACTGCCGGCAGCGAATACTCAGAATAGTTTGCCGTTAACCGGACCTAATGCCCAAAACAATTTACCGCTCACGGGATCGAATGCTCAGAACAACATGCCTTTGACTGGCCCGAATGCCGGATTGGGCTTAACGCCTCCGGCTGAGCTTGGAACAACCGATCAGTCTAATGCGCCAGCAAATAATAACTTTGCAGATGTTGAAAATCTGGGCGAAGGTTTGTTGGATCAAATAGATAATACTTTGTTTTCTCAGATGTCTGATTTGGAAAAACAGACGGCTTTGCTTACTTTGGAGTTGCGCCGCGAGAAAATTAAAAGCGAGATTGCCGCAATAAAAGCCCAACATCTTAAAGCTATTGAGGAAGAAGAGAACAGAAAGCAAGAACAAGAGCGCAAAAGAATCGAGTGGGAAAAAGAGCAAGAAGCCAAAGTTTTGCGTGAAGAAAAGGCCTTGACCGAAGCAAAGGCCGAACTTGAGAGATTGCGCCAAGAGAAAGTTCTTAAGGCGTATAGGGAAGCTATGCTCAGAGAAAAACAGGCTTGGATTAAGAGCAATGCGAAGCTATATGCCCAAATTAAGAATGTTGAAAACGACAGAAAATCGTTAGTCGAGGGTTTGAATAATAAAATGGCTCATATTTCAGCTTTGGCAAACAAGGCTCAGAAAGACGCAGCAACAGCAAAAGACAATTATCAAAGAGAAGTTAAAAATTTGAATACACAAATTTCTATTCTTAAATCTCGTTTGGAAGCTAGTTTGGCTGAGAAAAAAGCTGCTAAAGAGAATCCGTTTGCACAAGCTCAAAACAGAGCTCCGGAACCTGCTCCCGTAGAAGAAGTTGCAAAATTGGTTGAAGAATATGCCGTTATGGAAATCCGCGGCCAAGGCGACGAACTGGTTGCTAAATTAATCAACAAAGACGGGGATTCATTTATGGTTCGCAAGGGTACTGTTTTGCAAAGCGGACATAAGATAGATGAGATTACGCAGACCTACATCAGAGCTGAAATTAACGGAGCAAAAGATTATCTTTACTTTGCTGCCGGCGGTATTCTGGAAAAAGAACCGGCAAAATCCGATATTCAGGGCAAAAAAAAAGTAACAACGCCAAGAACAAATCCTAACGCAAATTTGCGCAATACGACAATGGTTAATAAAGGTGTGCCAAGTTTGGGCGGAAGTATGTTTGTCAGATAAGGTTAAGGTATGGTTGACGAACCCGAAAATGATGAAAGCTTGGCACAAGATGAACAAGCCGTAAAAAAAAATACAAATCTCGCATCTGATGAAGTTGCCGAAGAAAAACCGGGGAGTATTTTAGAACAACTTTTCGGACATGGTAACAGATTGTTGACTTTGCCCGGCTCTTCTCTGGTCATTAATGATGATACACGCCGATTATTAGCTTTGTTTTCAGACGGAACTTTTTTGGTTTCGGAATCACATAAGTTTGACGGACGCGTCTTAAGTTTTGAGGTTTTGGCGCGGAAGAAAAAGCTAAGTATTGGCAAGCCCCGCTATGTTTCACAAAACGAATTAAATGCCATTTATGCTTTTGGCGAACGTAATCAGCCTGTTTCTGCAAATGACGAAGACTTAAATCAATTGCAGATGCAGAAGGACTTTGTGAACGTGGTTGCCAGAGCTGCATCTTTGAAGGTTTCCGATATTCATATTGTTGTTGCGGATAGCACGCAGATTATGTTTCGTGTAAATGGTATGATGCAAACCGAAATGGAATACAACAAAGAATGGGGTGAATCCTTTGTGCGCGCGGCCTTTGCTTCTGCGGATATTTCGGATGCAAACTATGCGCAAAACGAATTTCAAGGCGCACAAAAATTAGGTTCGACACCTTTGCGTGGTTCCAAAGGTAAGTTGATGTTGCCGCATAATGTGTTGGCTATTCGTTTGCAATTTAATCCGATTGCTTTTGGTACGCAATATTTGGTTATGCGCTTGCTTTATGCCGATGATAACCCAGATGGTTCCGGTGACTTGGCAGCATTGGGTTTTGGCGAGTATGAAGAAAATCTGTTCTATCGGTTACGCGCGGTACCAATCGGGTTGAATATTATTGCCGGACCGACGGGTTCCGGAAAAAGTACGACATTGCAACGTAATATGATTAAGCTTCTGCAGGAAAAAAACTATGAAATTAATCTGATTACGGTGGAAGACCCGCCAGAGTATCCTATTCCGGGGGCTAGGCAAATGCCTGTTACCAACGCTAATGACGAAGAAGAAAAAGATGAACAATTTAACAAGGCTTTGTCAGCAGCTTTGCGTTCCGACCCTGATGTTATTATGGTAGGTGAGATTCGTGCTTTGGCTGCGGCCGAGTTAACATTTAAGGGTGCGCTCTCTGGTCACGGTGTGTGGTCTACGCTGCACGCCAACTCCGCACCTGCTATTATTACACGTTTTCGTGATATGGGAGTTCAGCCGTATATGTTGGCTGACCCTGAATTGATGAAGGGTTTAATTTCGCAACGTTTGTTCAGAAAACTCTGTCCGCATTGCCGTGTGTCGGTTAAGGAACACCTAAATCTGCCTCAGGTTCAGCGGTTGAAAGTTGCGCTTGGTGACTTTGGTATCGAAAACACTTATATGCGAGGGCCCGGCTGCAAATATTGCGACAACAGAGGAATTAAAGGGCGAATGAGTGTACCTGAAATTATTTTGCCTGATGCTATGTTTTTGGAGCTGATGATTAATGGCGAAACCAGAAAAGCCATTGATTATTGGACAAGTGATTTGAACGGCCGCCCGTTAAAAGATGCGGCTATTGAGCGTATGCTTAAGGGTTATATTGATTTGGATGAAGTTGAGCGTTGGTGCGGATTGCTTGACCAACGTCCTGTTTACTAAGGAGTGGCAAAGATGTCTCAAGAAGAAAGCAACCGCAGATCGGCCTCTTTGAATAAAGCAATGAAACAGCTTAATGCCGTTGAAGTGTATTATGCTCGTATTATTTGTAATTTTTCGAACCAAACCAGACTGAAAATTTATAGAAAAATTGCCTCTTTGATGAGAAACCGTTTCTCTTTGATGAATGCATTGGATATGTTGCATGATGGTGCTTCAAACGGCGGAAAGAATCCTGATGAACCGATGGCTATTGCTATTGCGAGTTGGGCAAAGGCTTTGCAAAACGGTTTGCCTTTTTCTGATGCGCTAAAAGGCTGGGCCCCCGACCGCGAAAGGTTGATGCTTTCCGTGGGTGATGTTTCTGACTTGGAAAGTGCTTTGCTCAACCTTATTCGTGTTACGGAAGGTTCTACCAAAATGGTGCGGCCGATTGTCGGTGCGATCTCTTATCCGTCATTTCTGTTTATGATGGCTATTTTGATTATTTATGGTATCGGTGTTTATATGGTGCCGCCGATGATTGATGCAGCTCCGACAGTGCGTTGGCGCGGAATGGCTTTAACCTTGGTTAATATATCGAACTGGATTAGTAATTATTGGGCTATTGCTTTTGCATCCTTACCTGCAGTTATGGCCATTATTTATTTTACAATCGGCATTTGGACAGGAACTTTGCGGGCGATTTTTGACCATCTGCCTCCTTGGTCTTTGTATAAGGTGTTTACGGGTATCAGTTGGTTGTTGGCCTTATCTGCCCTTGTTAAGGGCGGAACACCGGTTTCTACGGCATTGCGTGCGTTACGCAGAGATTCCAGCAACTATCTTAAAGAGCGTATTGATAAAACCCTTGTCTTTATTAATAACGGTGACAACCTCGGACAGGCTTTGGCTAAGACCGGCTTGGATTTTCCGGATAAAGAAATTATCAGTGACTTGAAAATCTATTCAGAGTTAGATAACTTTGAGGAAGCCTTGGAAGCTTTGGCCAACGATTGGTTGGAAGAATCTGTTTATCTTATTGAGCAAAAAGCATCTATTTTGAACATGGCTGCCTTGCTTGCCGTTGGTGGTGTTATTGCTTGGGCGGTTATGGGTGTGTTCCAGATGCAAGACCAAATTACAAGCTCTATGGGCGGAGGTGCTTAATGGATATGAGAAAAAGCCTCAACAAAATAAAAATATTTTTTGTGAAGCACCACTTGTTTTGTTTAGGCGGAATTGGTTTTGTTTTGGTTTTCGCTTTTATCTGGCATATTACCATGGCTCCAAATACAAAAATTGCTGAAGCACAACAAAATATGTTTGCTTTGACCGAAAATATTCGTAACTTTTATAAGAAAAGACCTGATTATTGGGGACTTTCGACACAAAGTGCGTTAAAAAACGGTCTGATTCCACAAATGATGTTAAAAGACAGCAAAATTTATAGCGCGGTCGGACAAAATATCTTAATCGGCAGTGATGAGGCTGGAAGTGTTGTTATGCCTGGGATGCGTAGTTTTTATATTATATACGACGGCGTATCTAAAAAGGACTGTGTTGATATGGTTTCTTATCCGATTAGTGAGCAAAATAAGCTTGGGTTGCTTGGTGTTATAATTAAGAATAACAAAGAAGAAGTTGTCTTTCAGTGGGGCGGTAAAAATTCTTTGCCAATAAAAAAAGACAAAGCGACAAAAATTTGTAGGAATAAAAGCATTATTTTGTGGAATTTTGAATAAATTTGTAATTTATTAACTAATAGATGATATGGTATGAGCAAAAGTACTTCATGTTTGAGGAAAAATTAATGAGAAACATTTACAGAAGTGAACAGAGCGGACGTTCGATGGTAGAAATGCTCGGCGTGCTTGCAATTATCGGCGTTTTGTCCGTTGGTGGTATTGCCGGTTATTCTAAGGCAATGACAAAGTTCAAAATCAATAAGAGTATGGACCAAGTTTCTATG
>CASEZG010000008.1:56904-67621 GCA_949292375.1 uncultured Pseudomonadota bacterium
TATTCGTACTTTGTTCTCCGGACAGAGAAACTATTCTGGCTTAACTAACGCCAATGCTGTTACTTTCGGTATTATTCCGAGCGAAATGGATGGCGGTGGTGGAACAATCACGAACTCTTTTGCCGGTGCCGTTACTTTGGGTACGGCTACGGTTAACGGAAATGCTAATGCTGCTTTTACGATTAAGTATGATGGTTTAGGTCAAGAAGCTTGCGTGACGATGGCTACTTCTGACTGGGGTTCCGGTTCATCTTCCGGTTTGGTTAATATGTCTGTGGCGGCGACTAGCGGTACAGGTGAAGGCGGTGGAGGCAAAGCTGCTGCCAACTGTGGTTGTACTGAAGCTACCTGCTCCATTCAGTGGACTTATTTATAGTAGCTGAAAATACTCTTAAAAATGAACTCCCGTTTCGGGAGTTTATTTTTTATATATAATTTATTTGCTTTATTGAAAAATGTTATATATAACTTTGGCTATATGATATTGAGTTATATGACTAAAGAGAGGCTTGTTTGCTTGGTTCATATAAGATATAGTGAAGACATAAGCGGTTGAATGTTTATGGGAGAAGAGCCATGAAGAATATGTATAAAAATGAACAGAGCGGACGTTCGATGGTAGAAATGCTCGGTGTACTTGCAATTATCGGCGTTTTGTCCGTTGGTGGTATTGCCGGTTATTCTAAGGCAATGACAAAGTTCAAAATCAATAAGAGTATGGACCAAGTTTCTATGACTTTGTTCTCCGGACAGAGAAACTATTCTGGCTTAACTAACGCCAATGCTGTTACTTTCGGTATTATTCCGAGCGAAATGGATGGCGGTGGCGGAACAATTACGAACTCTTTTGCCGGTGCCGTTACTTTGGGTACGGCTGCGGTTAATACAAATAATGATGCTGCTTTTACGATTAAGTATGATGGTTTAGGTCGAGAAGCTTGTGTAACGATGGCTACTTCTGACTGGGGTTCCGGTTCATCTTCCGGTTTGGTTAATATGTCTGTGGCGGCGACTAGCGGTACAGGTGAAGGCGGTGGAGGCAAAAGGCGGTGGAGGCAAAGGCGCAACTTACAGTGGCGCAGACTTACCGATAAGCTTGATTGAAGCTGGTACCCAGTGTGCTTGTGATGAACCTACATGCTCTATTCAATGGACTTATTTATAGCAGATGAAATTCGCTCTTTTCCAGGTCTCCGTATAAATTATACGGAGACTTTTTTATAAACTCTTTATTTTTTCTTAAATAAATTGCGTTATGTTATGAGAAAATTAACTTTGATTCTTGAGGACAGAATGGCAAAACTCAGCGAAATTCCTTTTTCGGATATTTATATTACACCGGAAAAAACCGCTTTCATTGAAGACAACAAAACAGAAAACGGTCTACAAATTATTACCCCAGAAGATTTTGATGCTTTTTATAATTTGGTTGAAAAATCTTGGAATGGTCAGAACCCCAGTTATTCCGTATATTTTGATAAAATATTTTATCGCGTTGAGAGGTCTGTGGCTCTGTATGGGGTTCAATATTGTGCAAGAAAAATGCCTCAAAAAATTCCTCCTTTTTCTTCCTTGGGGTTTAACCATGAATTAACCAAGCATTTGCTTTCTCTCTGCAATGCTTCCGGCCTTATTTTATGGTCTGGACCTACAGGCGCAGGAAAAACTACATCAATCTCTAGTTTGTTGAAAGAATTTTTGACGCTGGAGGGTGGCTTTGCTTATACAATTGAAGACCCTTCCGAAATGCCTCTGGATGGAATTTATCATTCCGTTGGAGGTAGTCTTGGTTTGTGCAAACAAACTTTGCCGCCTAACGGTAACTGGGGAGAAGGTTTGAAATCTGCTTTGCGCTCCAAACCTCGTTATATTATGGTCGGCGAAATCAGAACGCCAGATACCGCAAGCGAGGTCTTACGCGCCGCAACTTCAGGACACCTCGTCCTTTCAACCATCCATGCAAATAATATTTCTGACGCGATTAATTCTGTTGTAAAATATGCGTCTTCAACCAGCATGAGTGAAGATTTGGCCTATGACTTGTTCTCTCGCGGTATGCTTGGTGTTTTGCACCAAACATTAAACGGTGTTGACCACAAGATTCCGTTAGTGAGCTATTTGTTTGCCAATCCAGATACGACCAAGGGTGATCAGGTCAGAGGTATTATCAAAAGCGGAAAGCTTAATTTGGCTACATCTATTGAAACTCAGATGACGCGTATGGCCAGAGGTAAAGACTTATTCCCCGATTTGTAATATCCGTTTAACAAAAAAACCGCCAAGAGCAAACTTTCTTGGCGGTTTTTATTATTTATAAAATTTTTATTTAATCCCATGGAAAAACAATCCAAGAATCCGGCATTTCTCGCGCAAAGATATCTACACTCGGTTTGCCCTTGCTCTTGGCATAAACAGATACAAAACAAGCTTTGGGAAACATTTGACGCAAAAGATTAAATGTATTGCCCGTATCAGAAAGATCATCAATCACGAGCGTTTGTTCATCAACAACACCGACTTCCGCCGGCTTTATTTCAAATGCATTTTGTTGGCGCTGTTTTTCTCCGTCATAAGTGGACATATTCACAACTTCCGTATTACGGATGTCTAGTTCGTAAGAAATGATGCCTGCCGGCAACAAACCGCCACGGCTGACCGCAATGATTTTGTTGTATGTACCTTTTGCCTTTATTTTAGCGCAGAGTTCTTTCGTGTCCTTATGAAATTCGTCCCAGCTGATGTATAGTTTTTCTGCCATTTTTGTTCCTTAATTATGTTGTGCTTTAATCTTATAGATATATTCGACAACTTCATCGCTATCCCATTCTGCGGCACCGCGTAAACGTCCAATCTCTTCACCTTTCTTATTAATGAGGACTGTGTTCGGCGATGTAAAAATTCCAAAATCAGAAGCCAATTGTCCATTTATGTCCGTATATGCTTCTAAATCACCGGCATGGTATTTTTTCAACATCTTTTTCATTTCATCAACATTATTCCATTCCGTATCCGGCGAAACCAAAATAACTTTGATGCCATCATTTATTACAATTTGCTGATAACGAGCCAGATTGTCCAGTTCTCTTAAACAAGGCGCACAATAGCGCGACCAAAAGACAACAACCAAAAAATCTCCGCTGAAATCCGTTAACTTTACCTTCTTGCCCGTGTAGGAATATATCGGCCTTGAGGGGGGTGTTCGCGGTTCGGCGTAAATGTTTACACCATCTTCTGAAGCACGAACAACTGTCATGCTTGATACGAGAATTAAAAAAGCCATTAAAAACTTTTTCATGCCGCCCCTACTTAGCCTATTAATAACTTGTTTTTTAATTTTGTATTTACTCGCTTTTAGGAGTATATAGGTATTATGTTTATTAATACAAGAAAAAAGGTTAATAAAGATGAAAAGCGGTTTCAGATTTTTGATGTTATTTGTCCTTTTACTCGGTATTGCTGCTTGCGGAAAAATGTCTGATCCCTTACCTATGGAGGGAAGCGGATATCCGCATACTTATCCGCGCCGCTAAAAATTTTTTTTGCAGGAGCCTGAAATGGTTGAAAGTGATAATCTGATTGATGATATGATTCCTTATGTGGAGTTTGCAGACAACGCAAATGAGCGTACACCTTGCGTGTTGGTTTTGGACTGTTCCGGCTCTATGCGCGGTGAGCCAATCAAGCAACTAAACGCCGGCCTTAAAGCTCTGGAAAAGGAGTTGAAAGAAGATATTGATGCCAGCTCTCGTGTGCAGCTTTTGATTATTAAAGCCTTTGGTAAAGATGAGGCTGTTGTGGCTTCCGACTGGATTGACGCTATGAATTTTACGGCTCCGGAAATGGAGGCTGGTGGTCTAACCCCGCTCGGCAAAGCTATGGAGCTCGCTTTGCAAAAAATTGAGGAGCAAAAGTGCCTTTATGACAGTTGCGGTATTACATCTAAACGTCCATGGATTTTTTTAATCTCTGACGGCGAGCCGACAGATTATGATTGGGAGATTATTGCCGAAAAATGTCGTTATGCTCAGAAAAACAAAAAAGTTGTTGTTCACGCCGTTGGTACACAAGGTGCGAATCTTGAAAAACTGGCTAAGTTTTCTTTGATGTCGCCCAAGCGTTTAACCGGACTTAAGTTTACGGAATTTTTCCTTTGGCTCAGCCGAAGCGTTTCTTGCATTTCTAAGGCTGCTCCGAATATTCCGGATCAATTGGAAGATACCGCAGACTGGGATGAAAATGAAGACTAATCCAAAAAAAATACGCGCTTTATCTACGAGTATAACCGGCCCCTTGCACGAGGCTCGGAATATGCCTTGTCAAGATTATTGCCGCTACACAAATAAAGGTAAAAATTTTGTTGCGGTTGTGTCTGACGGTGCCGGCTCTGCCAAGTTTGGCAAAATCGGAGCCAGAATCATTTGCGAAACAGCAAAAGATTTGTTGGCAAATGCGGATTTTGCCGATATTCGACGCGCTATCGTTAATGCTATTGAGGTATCAAGAGGAAAATTATTACGCCATCGCTTTAATAAAACAAAAGATGAAGACGGAATTAATGATTTTGCAGCAACTTTGGTCGGAACGGTTTGTTTCGGAAATAAGGGAATATTTTTTCATATCGGGGATGGCGCAGCATTGGCTTTAGATGAACATAATCCGGAAAATTTTGTTGCATCTCGCCCTGAAAATGGTTTTTTCTCTTGTGAAACCTATTTTTATACAATGGATGATTGGAGAGAAAATCTGCGCTTTACGGCCTTTGAGAACGCAGATGCTATTTTTCTGATGAGCGACGGCGTTACCGGTTTCGCTTTTTCTAAAGATTTTCGCCGGATTGAAAGAAAGTTTATTTATCCTATTCATGAATATTTGAGCAATGAGACACAAAAAGCCCGTGCAATTCGTGCGCTTAACAATACCCTTAATACGCCGGACGCAAAAAGGCTTAATAATGATGATAAAACTTTATTCTGGGCAAAATTATGACAGACACGCAGGAAGAACAAAACCTGATTTATAACGCTATTTATGCCGACGGACATTTTGAAAAAGTTCGCTTAGGGGAGCTTATACACAAAGGCGGTGCTGCCGGAAAAATTTATATGAATGCGGGCAACCCAAACAGCGTGGTAAAAATCTTTCATAAAAAAAGCAAAAGTTCAACTAACAGAAAAAAACTTGAGGCTATGCTGCTTAATCGTCCAAACTTTCCGCCGGTGGTTAAAGGTGGCGTGGAATATGTCCAAATTGCATGGCCTGATGCTCTTTTGGAAGATGAAAACGGTTTTTGCGTCGGCTATCTGATGCCTCTGATTAATATGAGCGAGGCGGTTTCTTTAGACCATCTGATGCAAAAAGCTATACGCAAGAAACTTAAACTTTCCGAAAAATATTCTTACCGTGTTTTTGCGGCTTATAATATCGCATCTATGGTGGCAGCACTCCATACTTGCGGGCATTATATTGTCGACCTCAAGCCCTCAAATGTTTCCGTTTATAAAGACACAATGATGGTGGCTATGGTTGATTGCGACGGCTTTTCCATCAAAGGTGAGCTGGGGCGTTATCCTGCCGAATTTGTCAGTGAAGAATATATCTACCCCGAAGGTATGGATTTGTCTTGCGAAGAAATGGGCGAGGAACAGGACAAATTTGCTTTGGCCGTGATGATATTTAAACTCCTAAATAACGGAATCCACCCTTTTTCCGGCGTGCCACGCAAAAATGACGGTGAAATGCTGACCATTCAAAACCGTATAGAACAATACCACTATGCTTATGGTTTGTGGCCAGACACTTATCAAGCTCCGCATCCCTACTCTATTCATGAATATTTTGATAAAAAAACTTTGGAGATGTTTGAGCGTGCTTTTGTCAAAGGAAGTATTCGTCCGACAGCAAAAGAATGGCAAGAACATCTGCACTACTTGATGCACAACCTCAAGCCTTGCCGCAAAGACCCTAATCATGCTTATTTTACAGCTAAAGGATGTGGGCTGTGCGTGGCGGAAGAAAGGTTTAAGGAAACTCTTTTAGGTGTGAAAAAACAAAGAGAAACGCCGCAAATGGTTCGCGGTATGGAAATATCTTCTCTCTCCGTTGAAAACTTGCGCAAAAATAAAGAAGAAAAGAAAATCGAAGACACAAGAATACGCCATATTTCTTATGCTGCTATTGCGGTCTATATGATGTTTTTTACTTTCTTGTTTAAAATTCTTTCTCCCATAGAAAGTTTGGTAAAAGAAGCGGGGCTCGGTATTCAGGCTATTATTACGACATTTGTAATGCTCGGGATTAATAAGGCTTTGCACCTAGGAGCCAAAAAGTCTGATTTGCTTCAAAATAAAGCCTTAACGCAAATGCTGCAGGTTTATGCTCTGATTTGTATGATTATCGCCTTAGTTACGATTGATCAAATCCCTAAAGGGCTATTGGAATTGGCTTATTAGACTTATGCAAAAAGTTAATAAATTCATAATATTTTAGTGTAATTTAAAAAAATATATGTTATATATGTTCTGATTGTTGAATTTTATAAGGAATAAGGCATTGAAACAATTAAATCCTATCATGATTTCAGGCAAAGAAGTTTTGCCTTTAATTGAGGGTGGAAAAGGCATTAACGGTAGTGATGGTCGTAGCTGCGGCTCTTGGGCCAAAGAGAACTGTGTCGGTACATTTTCCGGTGTCAGCCCTGATTTTTATGACAGCAAGGGAAATGTGATTATTGAAACCTTCCACAAAAAGAACCGTGCCGAACGCCACGAGGAAATGATTGAATATGCTATCAGAGGCGGCGTTGCTCAAGCACAAGTCGCTCACGAGGTTTCTAACGGAAATGGTCGTATCCATATGAATATGCTCTGGGAAATGGCTGATTCTGAAAGAATTTTGAGCGGTGTGTTGGAGAAAGCCAAAGGTTTAATTCATGGTGTTACATGCGGTGCCGGTCTTCCGTATCATTTAGGTGAATTAGCTACTCGTTTCGGCGTCTACTATTATCCAATTGTTTCTTCCGCTCGCGCTTTTCAGGTTTTGTGGAAGCGTGCCTATTCTAACTTCAGAGAGTTTTTGGGCGGCGTGGTCTATGAAGACCCGTGGTTGGCCGGTGGTCATAACGGCTTATCTAACGCCGAAGATCCGACTAAACCGCAAGCTCCTTATGAACGCTTGGTTGAGCTAAGACGTGTTTTACGTTCTCTCGGATTGGATAATATTCCGATTATTTTGGCCGGAGGTGTTTGGTCTTTGAAGGATTGGCAAGACTATATTGACAATCCCGACATCGGCAAAATTGCATTTCAATTCGGAACTCGTCCGATGATTACCAAAGAAAGCCCGATTTCCGAAGCTTGGAAAAAAGTTATGCTTCAGGTCAAAAAAGGCGATGTTATTTTACAAAAGTTCAGCCCGACAGGTTTCTTCTCCTCAGCTATCAAGAATACGTTCCTTGAAAAGCTGATTTTGCGCAAGCAAGGTGAGATTGCTTTTTCTAAAGAGCAAACATCCGAGTTTTCTCATCCGTTGAGCATTCGGGAGAACAAAACTGTTTATATTAAACCTGAAGATGCTTCCAAGGCAGAACAACAGCTTTCTGCCGGCTATACCGAAATTCAGGAAACTCCGGATAATACGGTTGTCTTTTTGACACCTGCAGAATGGAAGCAAATGAAGATAGACCGTGCGGAATGTGTCGGTTGTTTGTCGCAATGCCAGTTCTCGACTTGGTCTCGCGCAAACGGAACAACCGGAAAACTTCCTGATCCGCGTTCATACTGTATTCACAAAACCTTGTATGAAGTCGGACATAACGGCAGCATTAAAGATAATTTGTTGTTTGCCGGACATCAGGTTTATCGTTTTGCTACTGACCCGTTGTATCGGAACGGAATTCCAACCGTTAAAGAATTGATTGAAAAAATCAAGAGCGGTGAATAAAAAAAATAAAAAAGGTTCTGAGAAATCAGAACCTTTTTTATTGCTTTCTCGGGCAAGGTCAACTAATGCTGAGCTTGCCTTTGGTCATCTTGAACAACATACCTTTCCAGATAACGGTTTTGGAGTTTGCGCCGATGGTTATCTGTGTATCCAACTGCGGATAAGTATGCTCCTGAAACTTACCTGCGAATACCTTAAAGAAGTGCGACACCTGATTTTTTCCCTTGCGGCGGATATCCCAAAATACGCTGTAGTTGTCGCCGCTGCCGAAAATTCGCGCAACGCAGACCAGATTTTCGCGTCCGGTGCGATATTTTTTGACCGCCTTGTTCAGCACATAATCCTTATCAAAGAAGTCTGTACGGATGAAGGTACAAATTCCCGGCACATAGCGATAATCATATTTTCCGATTTTGAAGATTATGGCATTTCTGGAGAGCTTTTTGTTCCGCAAAATGTCATTAATCTCATAGGGATGTGAAAACTTAAAAAACACATCCGCGGGCACGGAATAATGTGTGCTTTTTCCGGGGATGAAGACATTTAATTTGCTTTCGTCCTTTGGGCAAATGTAACAGCCGAATTTGCGTCTCTCTCCGGCAACAAGCTTCAGCCCTCGCTGGCTAAAATCTTTCAACAGGTGCAATTCCTTGAAATAAATTTCAGGCATTGCTTCGGGATTATATCTTTCTTGAATATAATCCACGATTTCGGATTTTTTCAAATTCTTCATAAAAATAAAGTATTTAATATGTTATTTAATAGGTTTTCTGTTCTGAGAGCTTATTGTTTTGGGGTGATATTGTCAAGTGTTGTTCGCTCGAAAAGAAAGCCCCGACTTCTCGGGGCTTTTATTAATTTAATCAATATTTTCATTTTTATAAACGCCAAAGACGTTATTTTTGGGAATCCATCCCTCTATGGTGTCAAATCTTATCAAGCAGAAGCTGTTATCTGCGGCGCAGTGTTTGACTTCTCCGACAACCTCATCTTCAACTCTGGCAATGACTTTAGATTGATAGTCCGGCTTTTCATACAAATTGTTTTCGCCGGGGGTGGTTACTTTTACCATTCTTTTTCCGGAGAGCATAGACTTATGTACCCAGGTTTCCGAACCTTGCCAATCCTTAATTTTGCGCCAAAGTTCGAACTCGGCAATAATTTCTACCGGAGCTCCTTTTTGCATATATACCCATTCTATGGGGTAACGTGACCCCGGACCGGAACGCGCATTAATCAGATTTGAACGCAAAGAAACCATTCGAGGAACAGCTAGGCCGCTCTCACTTTCGTCCGCCGTGTTTTGCGCAACAGCAGGCATTACGGACAACAACAAACCAAATAAAGCTGCAAAAACCGCTTTCATTTTCTTCCCTTTTTAATCTTTTCTTATTCTATTTAAGATTATGATAACTAAATATATTAAATAAAACGTAAAAATAAGTCAGTTACAAACAGGAGATTTTTGATGGATGTTATAAAAACAGCTCAAGACCTTATTCGTTTTCGTACAGAAACGGGAAATATTGCCGAGATTAAAAAATGCTTTAAATATGTGGAAGATTTGTTTGCAAACAGCGGGGCTCTGGTCGATGTATTTGAAAAGCCCAATATTGCTCCCGTATTGTTTTTGCGTAATGCGGACACGGAAGATTTTGATGTGTTAGTCTTAGGACATTTGGATGTTGTGCCGGCTGAAGACAAAATGTTTGAGCCTTATATTGAAGATGGCAAAATGTTCGGACGCGGCACATTAGATATGAAGTCTTTTGCGGCTGTGGCAATGAGCTCCTTGTTTCATGTTTTGCAAAACAATCTCAATATCAAATTCGGGGTTATTCTTTCTTCCGATGAAGAAAAAGGCAGCAAAGGCACAGAGGCTTTCTTAGAAGCCCACCCCAATATGAAGTCTAAAATTGTTTTGGATAATGATGTCGGCGGAAATATTTTGAGAATCGTCAGCAAATGTAAAAATCCGGTTTTTGTTAAAATAGAATCGGTCGGCAAAGAGGCTCATGGTTCTACCCCTTGGGAAGGAATCGATGCAAACGAAAATTTGCTTACGGTTTTAAACAATATTCGCAAAATTTATCCTTATTTTTCTAAAAATCTGCCTATGCCCGAAAATACATGGATTGATACGGTTCATATTGCCACAATCAACGGCGGGCAAGTTTCAAATGTTATCTCTAACTATGCAGAAGCTTTATTAGATTTTCGTCTGATTGAGACATCTAGCGTGGCGAATCTGGAAAAGAATCTGGAGGCTTGCATGGTGGACGGCGTTACTTATAGAATCGCATCTTCCAGTGTGCCGGTAGTTATGGATGAAAATAATCCGTATATCCAAGATTATAAAAGCTTTGCAGAAGCTATTTTGGGACAAAAAATCGAATTTGAACAAATTGGCGGAGCAACAGATTCCCGCGCTTTTGCTGAGCGCGGCTCCATTGTTATTATGCATTCCGGTACGGGTGAAGGAATGCATGCCAAAGATGAATATGTCGTGGTAGACAGCGTGGAGAAAATCGCCGAGATTCAAAAGAAATTTTTGGATAAGCTTGCCGGAAAATAAGTATTGCATTACACAAGAAAAAAAGCTATAAAAATGGCGGCGTGTCCCCGTAGCTCATCAGGATAGAGCAACAGTTTCCTAAACTGTGGGCAGGAGGTTCGAGTCCTCTCGGGGACGCCATAAAAGCCCTCTCCCAAGAGGGCTTTTTTTCGTCCGGAGAGGACTATCCCTTGGGTATCTATCTTTTGCCGCGGTCGTTATCAC
>CASEZG010000009.1 GCA_949292375.1 uncultured Pseudomonadota bacterium
CAAGGTGTTGGAACAACACCGCTCCACGCCAACGAGCGTGGTCAAACCGTAAGGTTTGTAGCTGTTATAGAACCCCCAGTTTACTGGGGGATATCTATATGTTGTTCCTTTAAGGGAACAATAAAAAAGGTTGAAACCGTCAATATAGGCAATAACTCGTCTCATGTATATCCTCAAAAAAACAAAGAGGAGTTTTCACCCCTCTTAATCGTTGCTACGAATAACAACGAGCTTTATTACTATATAATATAGCATTTATTCGTTAATAATTCAATAACAAATTGACTTATTAACAAAAGGTTAATCTATATTTGTGTGGTGTTAATAACTGTTTTTATCATTGATGTCAAATAAAAAATTTTTTGTAGATTTAAAAACAGAAAGGGCGGCAGGTAAACCTGCCACCCTTTCCTATAATAATTAGCTTAGAACCTACCCCCATTCGGGCGACGGCCTAAGCCAAACTCTAGTTTCAATGTTACCGAGCCGTATACGGGTTGGAATTTTTCCCCGAAGCTCTTGAATTGGTAACTTTCAATACGGCCTTCTAGTGAGACCTTGGTAATACTGCCAAAGAATCTTCTTTCGAGACCGATGACAGCACCATACTTCACAGATGAGCCGTCTTTGACGTTCGGAAAGTCAACAGTACCCGGGATATCAACCTCTGGGTCTGGGTCAGTGTAGGTAAAATGTGTCGTATTTTTACAATACTGATAACCTACACTCGGTCCTGCGTAAATTCGCCACAGTCTGCCGTAACGTTCGTTACGAAAGGCTTTCTTCTTTTGGTAAGAAGTCATCCCTACTGTATTTACGCTTTTCTTCCCGCCAAAATGCGCTAATGAAAAGGCGAAATCAACGGAAGTTCCAAGAGAACGGAACTTTTGTCCCAGTTCTTTGGAAATTTCCAAATCTTCGCCTATTTCGGCATTAATCTGGAGATGGCACCAGCCATAGTATCCTCTTGCAAAGATACCATACTGAGCTCCCATATAGGAGTTCATACCTCCGGATACGCCGAGTGACCAGCCGGTGATAACGGTGGCTTTGGGCTCACCATTTTTGAATTTCACATCATACGGTTTCCCACCGAATGCATCGGCGAGATTAACGTACGACATATCTATTACAGCTGTATCTCCGCTTTCAGCGACAGCTGTGAAATCGTATTTTACACTTGCGCCGGCTGTTTCCTGCGCATTAATATTGTTTACTACAGCCACCATAACTGTAATGGCAACTGCTAAGTTTTTCAAATTGAACATAAAGCTTTATAGTTAGGCCCCTCGGGTTTTTATGCCGAGGGGGTATGAATGAATTTTTTTTACTTATCCATACTGCAGGTATGTTTACCATGCAGCAGCAGTAGCGCTACCGAAAGAAGAACTTACGGTTACACTACCATCAGCATTTTCTGTATACGCAGAAGCGATGCTGATAGAAGGTTCGCCATGGTTGGCAACACGGATCTGGTTAATTTCCACTGATGTGATAGGGCTGTTGTTGTTAGCCTTTTCAATGGAACGCCAGATATAGGCATCACCGCTTTCATAAGCGCGGCAGAATACCCATGTTCCGGCTGCAGTCTGTGCCAAGCTCGGGATTCCGGACGGAGCATTCACTTCGTCCCATGATTTCTTGATGACTTCTTTGCCATCAATAAATCCTTTCAAACCACCGTCAATTACTTCACCTGCTTCGTTATAAACATTATAAACGAAGATGGTTGCGATATGATGGCCGTTGGTGTAGTCCCAAGTATGAGACTGAGCACCGCTGGCGATGCCATAGCGGTTTGGAGAAGCAACCCAAATGTTGACTTCTGAGCTGGTGTCGGTTGAATGGCCGTTAAATGTTGCAGAGATTTGGCTCTTGTACATCTTTCCATCTTTACCGTCCTTGCGACCGAGGTCAACGAGGCTTGATGAGCCGTTGTCAACGAAGCTATATTCCTGTTCCCAAGAAGAATCAGTTACCTTATTTCCCCTTTCAGGGACGTAAGCAACTTCTTCGTGGTATGCTGTGAATACTACGCTCGCTTTGTTAGTGCGAGTGGTGTACAGCGTACGATACTTAGAAATCAAGAACTTGCCACCAAATTTGCAAGCGACCTCACGGCTGCTTACAAATACCTTAGAACCAGCCACCGGCTGAGCATCAACAACGTTGAAGTCTACACTTTCAACGTCTTGTGCTGTAGGAGCTTCTACAGAGTTGTAAACCTCAACTCCATCCTGTCCAAGCAGCTTCTCTGTGTTGTCGGACAACAGAGAATAAAAGTCTGCATAGGCGTATGATGTGGTGTTTGATCTAAACTCTAATCCGAAGTCTGCAACGCGGATGCCAGTTACGGTGATGTCTTCACCTTCATTCGGAACGAAGAACTTGTGCGTCTTTTTGAAAGTACGCACATCTGTTTCGTTATACACAAACTCCCATGTGAGAGTATTTGTGTATAATGTACCTTCTGTTCCGTTGTAGGTGTACGGGGTTCCGTCTCCGTATTCTATGCTCTTTAAGCCACCTGTCCAGTAAGAGCTTAGCATCTGCCAGCCTTTGTACCAAGCCATCTCGTGGATGGTGTTGATTTTTTCGGTGAAGCTGCCGAAATTGTAAACCCAAGTTGCCTTAAATTCCAATTTGGTAAAATCACCGTCCTGGTACTGACGTGTGGATTTCGTTGCGTAGAATGCGGGTGCGCCTATTATCGGAGACTTAACCACGATAATATTGTGGTCGCAGTCCTGCATTTCAGCGCGGACGTTCAGTTCCGTAGCCGGATGAACTTGTTCACCATCTTCAAGAAGATCTTGCCAAGTCAAGTATGACTTGTCGTCAATCTTCTCAAGCCCCGGTTCGCCAAGCTTTTCCAGACCTTCTTTTTTCACCACCTCAATAACTATTTCAGTGGTGTCGTGCTTGATCACAATTGTTGTATCGCGCACGATAATCGTATTATCCACGGTATCACGAATCACCACTACCGTGGTGTCGTACTCAGTTCTCCATACGGTGTCGCGTACTTCTACGGGCACCTTGATGGTTTCAGTTTTTACACTCGCGGTGAAGGTTGGTTCACCGTCAATACCGTTCTCACAAGATGTGAGAACAAAACCAAAAGCTACTGCGCAGAGCAACATTACTAATGTCGCAACTGCAAAATTTTTCATTGCCTTCATGATTTTTTTGTTTTTTATTGTTATTATTTTTTTTATCTTTTGAGGGGAACTCGGGCAACAACACAAGGAAGTTGAACGAGTTTTATTTTGAAAAATTATGTTCAGTATGGAAGGAGAGGAAAAAAATTCAGCTTATACCCTTGGTCTAACCTAAAATTTTATGTCCTTTTGATATTCTTTCAGAATAAATTCTACCATAATCAACATAATCCTTATTTGTCGAATTTTAGGATAGCATAAAATTGATTAAAAAACAATAAAAACCGTATGAATTTCTGGTTTTTAGGTCAAAATTTCCCCTGCAAATTGTGTTTAAAATGTCTATATTTTGGACAAAACCTTATGAGACAAGGATTCGCGCCGGAGGGGGTAAGTTTGTGAAAAATAAGATTTTTTTCTCCGGAGACGAATCCAAAAAACGTGAGTTGATACAAATTTTGCAGAATCTCGGACTCAAAAAGCCGCGAATCGGGAAATTTTGGGAGGTGCTTTAGGGCGCAAAATCTCCGAGTCGATATTACAGAGTCGGAAAATTGTTAATGTTTGCGCTCCAAAGGAGTCGGGATAACTTTGAATTTTTAATATTTTTCTTGAAGAATCTGGAGAGATGTTATAGATTCCCAAACAGTTCTAGGAATCGGTCTGCCCCGTCCTTGGGTGTGGGCCTTGTTTTAACATTATAGCTTAAGGAGCTGAAACAACAATGACTAAATGGGTTTATACATTTGGTGACGGCAAAGCCGAAGGCGATGCCTCTATGCGAAATCTCCTCGGCGGTAAAGGTGCCAACCTGGCTGAAATGAATGTGGTTGGTTTGCCCGTACCTCCCGGATTTACTGTTACAACCGAAGTTTGTACTTATTATTACAACAATAATCACACCTATCCGGCTGACCTCAAAGAGCAGGTTAAAGAAGCTGTTGCCGGTGTTGAAAAAATTATGGGCAAAAAGTTTGCCGACGCTAACAACCCGTTGTTGTTCTCGGTTCGTTCCGGCGCTCGCGTTTCTATGCCGGGTATGATGGACACCGTTCTTAACCTCGGTTTGAACGATGAAACTGTTAAGGCTTTGGCTAAGGCTTCCGGTTCTGAGAGATTTGCTTACGACTCTTATCGTCGTTTCTTGCAGATGTTCTCTGACGTGGTTTTGGGTGCTGACCTCGACCTCTATGAAGAAGCTTTGGAAAATATGAAGAAGTCTAAAGGCTACAAGTCTGATACGGATTTGACCGCTGAAGACCTCAAAGAATTGGTTAAAGAATATAAAGAAATCGGCCAGAAGTTGGGTAAAGTTGTTCCGCAAGATCCTTGGGATCAGTTGTGGGCCGGTATCGGTGCCGTATTCGGTTCTTGGATGGTAGACCGCGCTATTACTTATCGTAAGCTCAACAATATTCCGGGTGACTGGGGTACTGCCGTTAACGTTCAGACCATGGTATTCGGTAATGCCGGCGATGACTGCGCTACCGGTGTTTGCTTCTCTCGCGACCCGGCTACAGGCGAAAATGTTTACTATGGCGAATATTTGATTAATGCTCAAGGTGAAGACGTTGTGGCCGGTATTCGTACACCGCAACCGATGGCTTCTAAGGGCGATGGCACTTCTTTGGAAGAAAAATGGCCGCACCTTTACAAAGAGTTGGTTGATGTTCGTAACAACCTTGAAGCTCACTACAAAGATATGCAGGATATGGAGTTCACCATTGAACACGGCAAACTTTGGATGTTGCAATGCCGTAACGGTAAACGTACCGCTCAGGCTGCCGTTCGTATGGCTGTTGAAATGGTTGAAGAAGGCCTGTTGAACAAAGAAGAAGCTATTATGCGCGTTGGTGCTGACCAACTTGACCAGTTGTTGCACCCGATGCTTGACCCGAAAGCTCCGAAGAAAGTTATTGCTACCGGTTTGCCGGCTTCTCCGGGTGCTGCCGTTGGTCGTGCCGTATTTAATGCCGAAGATGCTGAAGCTTGGGCTGCTAAGGGCGAAAAAGTTATTCTTATCCGTAACGAAACTAGCCCTGAAGATATTGGTGGTATGCACGCTTCTCAGGGTGTTATTACTGCTCGCGGTGGTATGACATCTCACGCAGCCGTTGTTGCTCGTGGTATGGGTACTCCTTGCGTTTCCGGTTCTCATGACATTGTCATCAGCTACAAAGACAAGACAATGACAACTAAGTCCGGCGTTGTTGTTAAAGAAGGTGATTGGGTATCCTTGGATGGCGGTAAAGGCCAGATTATTGAAGGTCAGGTTCCGACTGTTAAGGCTGACACCAACACCGGTAACTTCGGTAAGTTGATGGGTTGGGTTGACGAAATCCGTACAATGGAAGTTCGCGCTAACGCTGAAACTCCGAAAGATGCTCAGACAGCTCGTGATTTCGGTGCTCAGGGTATCGGTTTGGCTCGTACAGAACATATGTTCTTTGATGCTGACAGAATTCCGGATATGCGCGCTATGATCTTGTCTGACAACGAAGAAGGTCGTCGTGCCGCTTTGGCTCGTTTGTTGCCTTACCAGAAACAAGACTTCAAAGACTTGTTCAAAATTATGGAAGGTATGCCGGTTGTTATCCGTTTGTTGGATCCTCCGCTCCATGAGTTCTTGCCGCATACAGATGCTGAAATGCAGGAATTGGCTGACAAGATGGGTATGACCTTGCAACAAGTTAAGAATCGCGCTAATTCTTTGCATGAAGCTAACCCGATGCTTGGTCACCGTGGTTGCCGTTTGCCGATTACTTATCCTGAAATCTGCGAAATGCAGACACGTGCTATCTTGGAAGCTGCTATTGAATGCGCTGACAACGGTATCAAGGTTGTTCCTGAAATTGAAGTTCCGTTGACAGGTTCTAAGAAAGAGCTCGACATCGTTAAAGACATTATCGACACAACAGCCGAGAAAGTCTTTGCCGAGAAGGGTAAGAAGATTAAGTATGAAGTCGGTTCTATGATTGAGTTGCCGCGTGCTGCCTTGAAGGCTGACGAGTTGGCTCAGTCTGCTGAGTTCTTCGGCTTTGGTACAAACGACTTGACCCAAACAACTTTGGGTATGAGCCGTGATGATACCGGTGCTATCTTGGATGAATATCGCGCTCGCGGTGTTTATGTTGCTGATCCGTTCGCATCTATCGATGTTGAAGGTGTTGGCTGCTTGGTTAAGATGGCTTGCCAGAAAGCTCGTTGCTCTAATCCGAACATCTGGTTGGGTGTTTGCGGTGAGCATGGTGGTGATCCGGCATCTATCGATTTCTTCCAGACTTGTGGCATGAATTATGTTTCTTGCTCTCCGTTCCGTGTACCTGTTGCACGTTTGGCTGCTGCTCAAGCTGCAGTTCGTCATAAGAACGACAAGAAGGAAGAGAGTGGTAATTGCTGCTGCAAAAAGTCAGCTTAATTAAAAGCCGCTCTATGGGCTTCTAATACAGAAAAAGTCCTTTTAGGCTAAGTTACGTACTTTGATGTACGCGCCTGTCGCCTAAAAGGCTTTTTCTTATTATAATCCTCATATATCGGCTTTTGTTTTTTTTGAGGGGAGCTCTCTTTTTTCTTATTATTTCGCTCATTCTCCAGAGTTTTTGTGTAAAAAATAAGTCCTTTTAGGCTAAGTTACGTACTTTGATGTATGCGCCTGTCGCCTAAAAGGCTTTTTCTTATTATAATCCTCATATATCGGCTTTTGTTTTTTTGAGGGAGCTCTCTTTTTTCTTATTATTCCGCTCATTCTCCAGAGTTTTTGTGCAAAAAAGTGGGTTAAATTTTTTTGAAGCCTTTTTAGGCTTCTTTTTTTAGCCTTTTTTAAATTTTGAGCGATATGTTTGCACTAGATTAAAGAAGGAGAAAAGAATGAGACCTTATAATCAAGGAAATATTGATTTTTTTTGCGGAATTTATGCCGTGATTAATGCTTGCAGATATGCCGGACGAAAATATCATATTTTTAGTTTCAAAGAAGGTTGCGAATTTTATCAATATTTGATGCAGTTTTTGATTGATAAGGGTTTGATTGAAGAAGTTTTGCATAGAGGTTCTTCTTTTGAAATTATGCAGATGTATTTGGAAGAAGCTCGGAAATATATGTTAGAGCGTTATGGGTTGCGGTTGCTTTTTAAGCGGCCGTTTACTTGGCTTGATATGCCGGTTAAAAGTGCAACAAAAGTAATTGGCAAGTATTTGCGGCAGGTAAATACAGCCTCTATTATACGCTTTGAAAATAAGGACTGTGGTGATCATTGGTCTATGGTAAAATCCGTGCCATCTCATTTGAAAAAATTTATGCTGTTTGACAGCTATTTATATCCACATTTGGAAGTGGAAACTTGCCAATGGGAGAAAGGCAAAAAATGTAGTTATGTGCCGCGAGAGGGGATTATTTTTATTAAGATTTTGCCTAAAAAATAGGGAAGATTTTGCTTTGTGCTTGACATTGAGAGGCGGAAGAGTAAATTTATTGCCATAGATTTATATTTTTCTAGGAGTATATGCGTTTTTACAAAAAACATATTTTATAATTAAAGCATTATCATTATGAAAAGTCTTTTATCTAAAAAAGATGCCAAAATTTTGATTGAAAAAGAATTTGGTGTCAGTGTGAAGGAAGAAGATATCCAAGTCGGACGTTTCTTCTTGGTGGACAACGAGAAAAAAGTTTCTGTTTCTCCTCATTGCGTTTGTGGAGAAGGTGCAAATGGTTTGGGCGTGTGCTTTGTGTATTATTGCGGAGATAAAGCAATTTATGTACGGGCTTTCAGCGGTAGACATGAGCGTAAGCCTGAAGTTGTACTGAAAGAAAATTCGGAGCTTGTGCGCTATGATCAAGGTGGACATTCATTTATTGCCGATGGCGGAGAGTGGATGGTGATTGATGGTCAAATAAAAAGTGTTAAGGCTCAGTTTATGATGACCAAAATGCCGCAAAATAGACAGGGAACAGTTGTTCGCTCGTGAGATTTGATTATGACAGGTTTGTTCTTTTAAGAGCAAGCCTGTTTTTTTGTAAATTTAAAAATATTGACAAATTTTGTCTAAAGTTGTATTTTGGGTGACGATAAAATAAGACTATGTGATATTTATATATATGTTAAATTCCTAAAATTTTGAGTTATGGAAAAGATTATTATTAGAGACCTGACTTTGCAGGCAGTTAGAAAATCAGCACAAGTAGAAAATGCGGAAGTAGAAAATGCTGAAGTGGTGGAAAAACGCGCTTATTATAGAGAAGGGCGCAGGATGAGGCCTATAGAAAAGGTTGAATATCTGGCCAAGCATTTTGACAAATTCCTGATGTTTAATCCGGAGTATGAACAGACAGGGCTAATGCAAATTGCAATGTCGGCAACAAAGGACGTGGGAGCATATCAGCTTGGAAATACAGAATATTTAGATGATATGCTTGTTTCAAGAAACCCGATGCGAGGCGCAAGATATTTTGTCGCATCATTGGGAGAGGCTAGAAATTGTGCTTCTGCACACAGGCGTTTCCAGCGTTGCTTGTGTTCAGAAACCTATTTCATCACCTGTGATAAAGATGAGGTGCGCTTGGATAAGCTGCTTGGTAATAACGATTGGATGTATGCTGATCGTGTAGACCACGCATTGGAAATTGTGGTAAAAAAGCTCAGCGGACGAGTTGAAAAAAAGGCAAGTTGGTGTATCTTTTCATACAAAGAGTTTGCCAATGAATTTGGACGTGTTGGTACATATGTTGACCGCTCAGGCCAGAAAAAATTAATCCTTTGTATGGCAAATTCCGGTACAATTGTTCCGGATATTGCCGAAGATGCAATTAAGCTCACGAAAGTAGAGCGAAACGGAGAGTATATCGACATTGTGAACCAACTGATTAGGTTCAGAATGTTATCTGATAACATTATTGGCCGTGTTAGTGCGGACAATATAGAAGAGATTGTCAGATGACAAAGCGAGAGTTACGCCGTCCGTTTGCGGAAAGGGTTGATGAGCTGGCGGACAATATGGATGGCTTCTTTGCGTATAATCCTGATTATGTGCAGGAAGGGGTTATCCAAATTGCAGTTTCGGCAACAGCGGATCAAGGAACGTATTTATATGCTCCTGATAAGTATGCTGAAAACATACTGGTTTCTAAAAACCCGCGCAAAGGTGCTGATTTCTTCGTTGCCGGGCTTGGTGCTTCTCGGTTCAGAGGTGGAATGAATGTCGGTAAACGTTGCCTTTATTCCCGAACATATTATGTTTGGAAAGAAGATGGACATTATCGGCTGCAATTGCTTCTTAATAATGGAGAGCAGTTGACGGCCGGCAAGGTTGGAAAAGCATTTGATGAATTTTTGCTGCATATCAGTAAGGCTTGTGTGCAAGTCGGAACTGATGAGTGGCGGAAGTTCAGGTTAAAAGATGGATTGGACTCCTTTGGAAGAATCCGATTTTATACTGATGAGGAGGATGAGCTTTGGGTATTGATTTGTATGCCAAACTCAGGGGCAATTTTGAACTACCCAGCCTTAGATGTTGAAATCGGTGATGCTTTGAAATTGGGGGGATATTATACAACCCGCTTTTTAAGCTTCTTCGTAAATGGGGAAAATCTTAGCCCAAGTCAGACTTTGGCGCAAAAACGCTTAAAAGATGATGGCTTGGGATTTTGATAAAAAGAGCGATGTTTCAGTTTTGAAACGTCGCTCTTTTTGTTTTTTTTTGAGAGCTTTTAATATTTGCTATTGAAAAATTAATTTTTATTGCTTAAGTTAGTGCTGTATTAGTTGTTTAACAATTAAGAACATTAAACCCAATTGGAGAATATAAAAATGAAAAAACTTTTAAGTTTGTTTTGCGCAATCGCTTTCTTGTCTGGTTGCTCTGCTTTCGGTTCTAACGGCGGTCTCTTCGGCGGCAGCGAATGTGAATCTAAAGAAGCTCGTGACTTTATGGCTAATGCTGAAGACAGAGTATTCTTCGCATTTGACAGCTCTGCTCTTTCCGACAATGCTGTCGAAATCTTGAATACTCAGGTTAAATGGTTGAAAGACCACAAGAAAGTTAATGTCATCGTTCAAGGTTATTGCGATGAGAGAGGTACACGCGAGTACAACTTGGCTCTGGGTGAGCGTCGTGCAAATGCCGTTAAGCAATATTTGATTTCTCAAGGCATTGCTGCTGACAGAATCTCTGTCATCTCTTATGGTAAAGAGCGTCCGGCTGTTCTCGGCAACAACGAAGCTGCTTGGGCTCAGAACCGTCGTGCCGTTACTGTTGTTAAAGCTGCCAACTAATCAGCTTGCAGTAGCGTAAGAGCTATTTGAAGAAAAGGGTGTCGGATTGGCACCCTTTTTTGTTAAGGTGGAAAGGATTTTTTTTGTTCTTGTGATTATGGAACTTTTATTTTATCATCTTGCAAGAAGTGGATAATATTTTGTAGAGGTCAAAAAATGAAAATGCTGAGAAATATTTTGCCCATGGTTGTGATGTTGGGTTTTGTGTCTTCGGCTCAGGCGCAGACGGGAAGTTTTGAGGAGGAGTTGGCTCAACTTCGTGAAGATGTTACTTTTTTACAAAGGCAAGTCTATAATGATAATAATAACAGTGCCGGAAATTTGGCCTCTTCTAAAAATGTGTCGGTACAGATAGGACAATTTGACGAGTTATTGCGTCAGGTTATTGGGCGTATGGATGAGTTGGAGTTCAAAATTAAAAAACTTAATGAACGTTTGAACGTTATGAATAAAGATTTTGATGTGCGTTTTAAAATGCTTGAGGGAAAACCGATTACCTCGTCCGGTAATGGTAAATTAGAACTGCCGTCCAAGAATAAATTTGCGGCTCCGGTTGCTGAAGGTGCCCCAAAATCTATTGTTGGTGATAGTATCAAAGGTGATGAGCTTAAGCCTCTTAAAAGTTTTGATGTCAAAAACATTTATCAGGAAGGTTTAGAAGCCCTAAAGGCTGGAAATGATAAATTGGCGGAAGAAAAATTTAATACAATTCTGACCAAGTTTTCTGATGATGATTTGGCCGGCAATGCGCAATATTGGCTCGGCGAAGTTTATTACGGTCGCAAAGATTTTACTAAGGCTGCTGTTGCTTTTGCCAAAGGCTATGAAAAATACAAAGGTCCTAAAGGTCCGGATAGCTTGCTCAAGCTCGGAATGTCCATGCGCGAGCTCAAAAAGAATGATGAGGCTTGTGTTGCTTTCACATCTTTGCCCAAAGAATTTCCCAAGGCAGAGCCTACAATCCTAAACAGGGCTAAGAGTGAGGCGGCTAAGCTTAATTGTAAATAAAAAGTTCGTATAGTGGACAGCTAATACAGATTTTGCGAGCTGAAAAAATGCTCACGTACTTCTGTGTACGCTCCGCTTTTTTCACTCTGAAATCTTATTATCTGTCTCACTCTCCGAACTTTTGCAATACTCGTATAATGCTATGCTCATGCAGATTTTGTGAGCTGAAAAATTTTTCTTATTAGCCGAAGATGTTGAAAGAGTTTTTTGAAAAATATTTAATTGATGATGCCATTATTGCCGTCGGGGTTTCCGGCGGCGCTGACTCTTTGGCTTTAGTGTTGCAACTAAATGCTTTTTTGCGCCCGCATGGAAGGCGTGTTGTTGCCTTGACTGTTGACCATGGCCTGCGCGAAGAATCGGCGGCTGAGGCTCAATATGTGGCGGATTTGATGACTAAGCACCAGATTGAACATCATATCCTAATTTGGAGTGGGGAAAAGCCCAAAACCGGTATCGAGGAAGCAGCGCGAACAGCACGATATGCCTTGCTTTGTGATTGGTGCAAAGCGCATAATATTCAAACTTTGGCGGTGGCGCATCATCTTTTGGACCAAGCCGAGACTTTTTTGATGCGTTTGCAGCGCGGCAGCGGCTTAAATGGTTTGTGCGGTATGTCTGCCGTGAGTGAAAAAAACAATATTCGTCTTATCCGCCCTTTTCTTTTGGTTCATCCCGAAAAGCTGAAAGATTATTTACGGGCAAAAAATATTGTTTGGATGGAAGATGCAAGTAATGCCTGTGATGATTATTTGCGGGTGCGGGTACGCAAGTTTTTACCCAAATTGGCAGAGACTTTGGATATTACACCTGAGCGTATTGTTGATACGATGGAGGTTTTGGCGCGTAGTAAGGATTATTTGGAAGCGCAAACCGGCAAATTTGTAAATAAAAATGTGCGCTGGTTTGGGCTTAATGGGGCGGTCGTTTCTAAACAACAATTGGCTTTGCAACATGAGGAAATTGTTTTTCGGGTGCTTTGTTTGTTGTTGAAAAAAATTGGTTTCCGCGATTATATTCCGCGTGCGGATGATGTGTTGCGTTTGCAGAAAAGAATTTTTGAAGATACATTCCACGGTGCAACTTTAGCCGGATGCGAAATCATATCATTTCGGCAAAAATTGTGGATTGTTCCCGAGCTTAAAAATGAAGTTAAACTCTCTAAAAAAGATTGGGAGAACTTTGTGTTAAAGCATCCTGAATATGAAAAAATCGCACTTCCCCACAAGCTGAAGCTCAGTCTTTATAAAAGCTCTTGAGTTTTCGCTAAATCCTCCCTATATATGAATCAGCTTTAATTTGAAACTTTGTAAGGAATCGTGATGAAAGCAGGTAGAAGTATTATTGTCTGGCTGGTTGCCATTGTCTTGTTGACCTCTTTGATGAATATGTTTGGAGAGGGGGCTTCGCGTGGAGCTGCTGAAAATTTGGCCTTTTCCGATTTTATGAAAGATGTTGAAAACAAGCGTGTCAGCGAAGTTGTTATTACCGGCCCCGAAATCTCCGGTGTTTATGTCGACGGGCACAAGTTTTATACTTATGCACCGGAAGACCCCTCTATGGTTGAAACATTGCGCAACAGTGGTGTGAAGGTTACGGCTAAGCCGGAAGGAAGTGCTTCAAGCACGTTTTGGGGTGTTTTTGTTTCATGGTTCCCGATGATTTTGTTAATCGGCGTATGGGTTTATTTCATGCGCCAAGCAAGCTCAGGCAACAATAAAGCCATGAGTTTCGGAAAATCTCGTGCAAGGCTGATTGAAAACACCAAAAAAGTTACTTTTGCCGATGTTGCCGGTGCTGATGAATCTAAGCAGGAATTGGAAGAAGTTATTGACTTCTTGAAAGACCCGACAAAGTTTCAGCGTTTGGGCGGCAAAATTCCGAAGGGTGTTTTGTTGGTCGGCCCTCCGGGTACAGGTAAGACGTTGCTTGCAAAAGCAGTGGCAGGAGAAGCCAATGTGCCGTTTTTCTCAATTTCGGGTTCTGATTTTGTGGAGATGTTTGTCGGTGTGGGTGCTTCACGCGTGCGTGATATGTTTGCTCAAGCCAAAAAGAACGCTCCTTGCTTGTTGTTCATCGACGAAATTGACGCTGTCGGTCGACATCGTGGTGCCGGTTTGGGCGGCGGCAATGATGAACGCGAGCAAACCTTAAACCAGTTGTTGGTTGAGATGGATGGTTTTGAGCCGAATGAAAATGTCATCTTAATTGCGGCAACCAACCGTCCCGATGTTTTAGATCCTGCTTTGTTGCGTCCGGGGCGTTTTGACCGTCAGGTTACGGTTACAAACCCAGACATCAAAGGTCGTGAGGATATCTTAAAGGTTCATACCCGCAAAGTGCCTTTGGCCAAAGATGTTGACCTTTCGGTTATTGCCAGAGGAACGCCGGGGTTCTCGGGCGCGGATTTGGCGAATCTGGTTAATGAGGCGGCTTTGTTGGCGGCACGCAAGAACAAAAACAAAGTTACTTCCAAAGATTTTGATGATGCCAAAGATAAGGTCTTGATGGGTAATGAGCGTCGGTCTATGGCTATGGATGAGGCTGAGAAAAAACTTACGGCTTATCATGAGGCAGGACATGCGATTTGTTCGCTTTATGTGCCTGATACGGACCCTATCCACAAAGCAACGATTATTCCTCGCGGACGTGCTTTGGGTATGGTTCAGCAGTTGCCGGAAAAAGACCAATATTCATACTCTCGGTCCAAGATGTTGTCTCGTCTGATTATTCTGATGGGCGGACGTGTGGCCGAAGAAATGAAGTTTGGTTATGACAAGGTTACCTCCGGTGCGTCTTCCGATATTGCGGCAGCGACGAATCTGGCTCGCTCAATGGTTACCGAATGGGGTATGAGCGATAAGCTTGGTCCGGTGCTTTATGCCGAAAATTCGGGCGAAGTTTTCCTTGGAAAGTCGGTTACGCAGAACAAAAATATGAGCGAAGATACCGCACGTTTGGTCGATGCCGAAATTAAGCGTTTGGTTACCGAAAGTTATGAAGGTGCTCAGAAATTGTTGAAGGAAAAGAACAAGGAATGGGAAACTTTGGCTCAGGCTTTGATGGAATATGAAACTTTGACCGGCGATGAAATTAAGCAGGTTTTATCCGGCGAAAAAGTTGATAAGTCCAAAGAAAGTCCGGTAAGAGAAGATAAAAGAACGCATGCTTCCGTTCCGGAAATCTGATAAGATTTAATCTGTAACAAATATTAACAACACTTGAGGTGAATATCTGCTCTCAGGTGTTGTTTTTTTATGTTTGGGCTTTATGATAGGAGCATTGTAAAAATTTAGGCGAAAAGGATTGAAGAAAATGGGCGCAAAATTATTCGGTACCGACGGCGTGCGTGGTAAGGCAAATATCTATCCGATGACTGCCGAGTTTGCTTTGAAGTTGGCAATGGCGGCCGGGCTTACAATCTGCACCAAGGAACGCAAGGTGGCTATCGGGCGAGATACGAGATTGTCCGGTGAGATGTTGGAAGCGGCGATGATTGCGGGCTTTAGTGCTGCCGGTGTTGATGTGGTGCGCTTGGGTGTTTTGCCTACGCCTGCGGTTACGACGTTAACTCCGGATTTGAAGGTGGATATGTCGGTGATGATTACGGCTTCGCATAATCCGTGGCATGATAACGGGATTAAATTGATTGCTGCCGATGGTTCAAAATTTTCGGATGAGGTTACATCCAAGTTGGAAGAGATGATTGCCAAAGGAGAATTTGAGCTTGTACCCGAGAAAATCGGACGTACAACAACGGAAGAGACTTTGGTTAATAAATATATTGTACAAGCAATGTCGGTTGCGCCGGAAGGAAAGCCGCTGAAAGGTTTGCGTGTGGTTTTGGATTGTGCCAACGGTGTGTTCTCGGAGATTATGCCTAAAGTCTTTGTGGAACTCGGCGCAGGGGTTATTGCCATAGGCAATCAGCCTGATGGTTGGAATATCAATAAGGATTGTGGTTCGCAGCATATTGAAAAAATGGTTGAAACGGTGCTCGGCGCACATGCGCAGCTTGGTATTGCGGTTGACGGCGATGGTGACAGAATCATTATTTGTGATGAAAAAGGCGCGCGTTTGGATGGTGACCAGGTAATTGCTTTTTTGGGCAAATATTTCAAAGAGAAAAACTTGTTAAAAGGCAATACGGTTGTGGCAACCATCGTTTCTAATCCGGCATTGGACAGATTTTTGAAGTCTGTCGGGGTTGAATGTGTACGCTCGGGTGTCGGAGAAAGATATGTTATTGATGAGATGAAAAAGCATGGTTCGAATGTCGGTGGTGAGGAATCGGGACATATGGTATTATCCGATTATGCCAAAACCGGAGATTCAATGATTGCGGCCTTGGTGGTTAGCTTAGGCTTGATTGACAGCGGCAAAAAGATGAGCGAGATTTTTCCGCTTTTTGAGCCGATGTATAAAAAACGTGTCGATACGCGCTTTGCCAGCAAAGAAGAAATGTTGGAAGCCTTCGAATTGCCGGAGTTTAAAACAGCAATCACTGATGGTGAAAAAGCTATTGAAGGCAAAGGACGGGTTTTGGTCAGAAAGTCCGGTACAGAACCCAAAATTCAGGTTTGGGTTTGGGGTGATGACAAGGCTTTTGCCGATGATGTTAACCGGAAGATTTCTTCTGTTTTGGAAAAAGCCAAAGGTTTTGAATCTGTTAAGGTTATGCCTTAGCCGTAGATGTTAAATGTTTTTTTACTTTATTCGCTTAGAGTAAATAATGAGCGGGATTTTATCCGCGTGGAAGTGAGGCAAAATTATGAATAGTATGCGCTCAGGACTGGATTGGTCCAAAGATAAAACTTATCAGATTAAAAAACGTGGAAATTTGTCTTTGTTGGCAACGGCGACATTTAAAAACGGCAATTTTGTCAGCAGTGGTTCGCGTTGTGTTTGGCCGACTTCTTTGGAGAGCAGAGATTCCAAAATTATCTCTCGCCGAGTATGGAGTAAGGCTCTGTGATTAAAGGAATTATGTCGCTTTTTACTTCGGGTTTGATTTTTAATCCGATGGTTTTGTTAGGTATTTTGCTCGGAATTTGTTGTTATATCTATTTAACAGCCGAACAAATGACAGATTTGTTCTTTGATTATCGCTTTTATCTGTTGGGGTTTTTATTGGCTTTTTTATATAATTTTATATTCAAAAAAGTTTATAAAGAAGGCGGATATGAGCTGGATGTTTCGGCAACGATGCTTAATGTGGTCGGCTCAGCTTTCAAGTTCTTTTTATCCAGTGTTTTGATGATTTCATTTATTTCAATGATTAGTTTAACATAAACAAAAAATCCGAAGAAGTTATATCTTCGGATTTTTTTTGAGCATTTTGCAACAATTGTTAAATTGTAATATCCACATTGTGGCCGTTTGTGGCCGAAGGAGCAACAATTCTGCTGTCATCACCGAGCAGAACCTCAATAACTTCCTGCTGCATCTCAACCGCATTTTTTATCAGCGACATTTGCATCTGCTGAACGGATAAGGCGTAGGAACTTAAAGCACCTAATTCAGACATTTGTTTTCTCCCTAATAACAGAGGTTATTATAACACAAAATCTTTAAGTTTTCATTAAAAATTTTTGATGGAAAATCTGAAAATTATTTGATTTTCGGATGATTTGACTTATAAATCTTTTATAGGTTTATTTAACAGAAGAAGAGATTGAAAAAAGTGGTTGATATTAAGCACGGTTTGGAAGTTTTGCGCAAAAATATTAAAATTGCGCCAGAGAAACCCGGTGTGTATCGGATGCTCGGTGAAAATGATAAGGTTTTGTATGTGGGCAAGGCCAAAAATATTAAGAAAAGAATCGTGGCTTATTCGCATATTGATAAACTTCCGGTGCGTTTGCAACGTATGGTTTCCGAAATTAAGCGGATGGAGTTTATTATCGTTGAAAACGAGGCTAAAGCTCTTTTGATGGAAAATGAGCTGATTAAGAAACTCGAGCCGCGTTATAATATTTTGCTTAAAGATGACAAGACTTTCCCCCATTTGGTGATTGATGTGCAATCGGAATTTCCGAGCTTGCGCAAATATCGTGGCAAAAGGCATGATAAAAGCAAATATTTCGGTCCTTTTGCCAGTGTGTTGGCAGTTAATTCAACACTTGATATCGTGCAAAAAGCTTTTTTGCTCAGAACTTGCCGTGACAGTGTGTTTAAGCATCGGGACAGACCTTGTTTGATGTATCAAATCAAGCGATGTTCCGCGCCTTGTGTGGGCAAAGTTTCGCCTGAAGAATATCGGCGTTTGGTGCGCGAAGCGGTTGATTTTTTGGAAGGGAAAAACTCTAAAATTCAAGAAGAATTATCGCAAAAAATGCAGGAAGCCAGCGATGAGCAGAATTATGAACTGGCGATGGTTTTGCGCGATCGTATTCGGGCATTGACGAATATTCAGCATGGCAACCAAGTGGAATATGCCGATATTAAATCCGCAGATATTATTGCTCTGGCACGCAAAGGTGATTTGGTTTGTATTCAGGTGTTTTTTGTGCGTTCGGGACAGAACTGTGGTAATGTGCCGTATTTTCCGAAGCAAACCGAGGAAGCAACAGATGCAGAGGTTTTGGAAGCATTTTTGAGTAGTTTTTATACCAGACATATTCCGCCTAAAGAAATTATTCTCTCCGAAGAACTTGAAAATAAAGAGTTTTTGGAAGATGCAACGGGAGCAAAAATCAACACTTATCAGAAAGGCAATAAGGCAAAGTTGGCAAATAATGCTAAAGAAAATGCGGTTGCTTCCATTGATCGCAAAATTGCCGAAGAAGCTTCGGTTAAAAGCAATTTGGAAGAGTTTGTCAAAATCTTTGGTTTGCCGCATATTCCGAAACGCATTGAAATCTACGATAACTCGCATATTCAAGGTAGCTATGCCATCGGGGCGATGGTTGTGGCAACCCCGGACGGATTTGATAAGAAACAATACAGAACTTTTAATATCAAAAATCAAGATATCACTAATGATGACTTTGCGATGATGAAAGAGGTTTTGACCAGAAGATTTGAGCGGATGACGCCGGAAAATAAGCCTGATGTTATTTTGCTCGATGGCGGTTTGGGACAGCTGCACGCCGTGCACGAATCCTTAAAAGATTATGACTTGTCTGGGATTGCGATTATTGCTATATCCAAAGGCCCAGAGCGGAATGCGGGTAAGGAGTTTTACCATATGGTCGGGCGGGAAAGTTTTGCTTTACCTTTCCAATCTCCGATAGCTTTTTATATGCAAAATCTGCGTGATGAGGCGCATCGTTTTGCTATTGGCACGCACCGCAAGCATCGTGCAAAATCTATTTCAAAATCACGCTTGGATGAGGTGGAAGGAATCGGTGCGCGTCGTAAGAAAGATTTGTTGAACTATTTTGGTTCGGTGGAAGAAATTTCGCAAGCCTCGCTCAAGGATTTGGAAAAAGTTGAGGGTATCAGCAAAAAAACGGCGGAAAAGATTTTTAATTACTTCCACAAATAAAAAAACTGTCTTATTATGAGGAAAAATTTACCAATTTATTTTTATAAAAGGACATAAAAAGTGTATAGCTTACCTAATATTTTGACCATTTCTCGCATTGTGGTTATTCCGGTTATCTTTATGATGGTTTATATTCAGGCTTCCGTTTGGCAATTGCTGGCGGCGGTGCTGTTTATTGTTGCTTCCATAACCGATTATTTAGACGGCTATTTGGCGCGTGCCCGTAACGAAACTTCTGCTTTCGGTCGTCTGCTTGATCCAATTGCCGATAAGCTTTTGGTTACGTCTGCTTTGGTGGTGATTTTGGCTGTGCCGGGAATGGTGGTTTGTAAGTTGAGTTATATTCCCGTAATTGTTATTTTGTGCCGAGAGATTTTGGTATCCGGCTTACGTGAGTTTTTGATGGAAGTTAAAGTTGGTATGCCGGTTACACGTTTGGCTAAATGGAAGACGGGCTTCCAGATGACGGCTTTGTCTATGATGTTGTTGAAGGGTTTTTGGTTGTGGGGTGGAATCGGTGAGATTTTGCTTTGGATTGCCGGCGTTTTGACCTTTATTACCGGTTATCAATATTTTCAAAAAAGCCTTGATTATGTTAAGAAAATTGAAAAGGAAAGTAAGGCAGAAAAAAAGAACAAAGTCGTTGCTGAAAACAAAAAAACAGCAGAAGTAAAGGTTTCTGCTAAGAAAAAAGCAGCTACGGCAAAGAAGACTGCTCCTAAAAAATCGGCTAAAAAAGCTAAGAAATAAATTGGTTTCCGGCCATGAATAAGGATAAAACACATATTCTGGTCGTTGATGATGATACCCGCTTGCGTGCGCTTTTGCAGAGGTTTTTGCGCGAAAGCGGGTTTTATGTTTCTGCAGCAAAAGACGCTTTTGAAGCAAGGGAAAGGCTTAAAGAATATAAATTTGACCTGCTGATTGTGGATGTTATGATGCCAAATGAAAGTGGTTTGGAATTTTTGCAAAAATTTCGGATGGAAAGTAATTTGCCGGTTATTATGTTGACCGCTATGGGAGAAACAGCAGACAGAATTAGCGGGCTTTCAGCCGGAGCGGATGATTATTTACCGAAGCCTTTTGAACCTTTAGAACTTGTTTTGCGCATTAAAAATATTTTGAAAAGGACGCCGCAAGCAAATGATGAGGCTAAATCTCAAATGGATTTGGGGCTTTGTGTCTATGATTTGAATAAAAAAGAACTCTATACAAAACAAGGTCAAGTTATTCATATTACGCCGGTAGAGCAGATGTTGCTTGGTATTTTGGGGCAAAAGTCAGGACAGATTTTTACACGCGAAAAATTAGCCGAAATGTTGGGAGCAGGGCAGAGCCCGCGTTCTATTGATGTGCAAATAACTCGTTTGCGCAAAAAGATTGAAAAAGATTCAAAAAATCCGCGTTATCTTCAGACCGTTCGCGGCAAGGGATATATGTTGCTGCCTGAGTAATGTTGCGTTTTTGTAACTCTTTGTTAATTTATTTTACTAGAATTTATTTTTCATTGGTTTAATATCAAGGCAGTTATTGACTTTAGGAGAAAATATATGCATTTGACTTTTCCGGAAAAGGTGGACAATGGTTTGAGGTATTTGAAACTTAAACTTTTGCCAAAGTCTTTGTTCTTTAGAACTATGTTACTTATCTTTATTCCGTTGATTGTGGTACAAGTTGTATCTATTGTTGCTTTTTTTGATGGAAGCTGGGGGCGCGTTGGCAAGAGATTGTCTTCGAATCTGACTTCAGATATGGCTTTTATGATGCAATTGGTGGAAAAATCTCCGGACAAACTTTCTGAAATTCAGAAGTTGAGCCGTTCTCTTTTTGATATTGATTTGAAATATTTTGATAATGATGAAAAACATACGGTCTTAAATAAAACAAGCAGAAACAACAAACTTGTTACCGGTTTTTTGGAAGATTCTTTGCGTAGAGAATTTCCTGATGCTATCAGCAGCATTTATATGGGAAAAGGCGATTATGATATGATGGTCTTTGTTGATACTGAAAATGGGTTGTTTCAATTTACGACATCATCAAAGAATATTTTCTCGTCTTCTATTTTTGGCTTTGTAGCATGGATGGTTGGAACTTCCTTGTTGTTGTTTTTGGTTGCTGTTTTGTTCTTGCGTATTCAGGCGCGCTCTATTGCAGAGTTAGCCAGAGTTGCGGAAGATTTTGGTAAGGGAATTGATAATAAGGATTTTAAACCTGTCGGGTCTATTGAGGTTCGTCGTGCGGGTATTGCTTTTATAAAAATGAAAGAACGTATTCAGCGGCAAATCAGTGAGCGTACGCAAATGTTGGCCGGTGTTTCGCATGATTTGCGTACACCTTTGACCAGAATGAAGTTGCAGTCAACCATGATGAAGGAAGGTCAGGAGAAGGAAGATTTTCTGAGTGATATTTCTGAAATGGAAAAAATGTTGGATGGTTATTTGTCTTTTGTCAGCGGGGAAGGCGGAGAAAAATCTACATTTGTGGATATGAATGAGTTGTTGTTGAGTATTATTAATAAGTTTAGAAATACAAAGGCGCTTATTCGTTATTCTACCAACGATCAGGTTAGTGCTATTCAGGGACGTGAACAGTCTTTGAAGAGGGCTTTGACAAATATTATTTCTAACGCTTTTGATTATGGAAATACTGTAGCTGTTAGTTTGGAAAGTAATAATAATAAATTGGAAATTGCTGTCGATGATGATGGTCCAGGTATTCCGGCAGACAAAAGAGAAGATGTTTTTAAGGCATTTTATCGTTTGGAAGGTTCCAGAAATAAAGAAACCGGAGGTGTTGGATTGGGCCTTTCAATTGCCAAAGATATTATAACTTCACACGGGGGCAAGATAGAGTTGCTCGATAGTCCGATAGGAGGCTTGAGGGTTCTCGTCAGTATTCCCTTATAGCGGCCATATTCGACGTTATACTTTCAATAAGGTTTACGTCAGTCCTTATGTTAAAATAGCAAACGACTGAGGTATTCCGAAAGGTCGGAGTGGTGGTAGGTTATTATGTTTGCAAAAAAAAAAACGGCAGTGTTCTCTGCCGTTTTTTTTGTTAAAGGCATTTTAACATATGTGTATTAAAATCTTGTCAAAATGCAATTTTTACAGGTGAAGTGTTATGGCTGAAAATTTACAAAATTCTGGTAATATTCAAGAAAGTGGTGTCGTAAGTGAGAATCCGGCAGCAGAGGGTGAGGAATATGAATATGAGTATATTGAAGTGGCTGACGGAGAGGAATTGCCTGAAGATGCCGAATACGAATATGTGGAAGTCGTAGATGATACTGTTTTGCCAGAGGAAAATTCAGCTGTTCAGGAAAGTTTTTCTGCTGTAGAAAAAAATGAGGAGCCTATTTTGTCTGTTCCTCAAGAGCCGCAAGGAATGGCAAGCTCCGAAGATGTTGTGACGCAAGATAAAAGTGATCTTGTTGAAGAGGTTCAAATTGCTACGCCATTGTCTTCTCCAGTGCAAGAGGCAGATTTGAACGCATTGTTGGATGAAGACAGCGAGATAAAAGAAGTTGATGCGGCAACAATGTTAGATGGCGAGTATAGTGACGATTTTGCAAAAAATTTGTTTGAGAACAAACAAGAAGTGAAGGTCGAAGAAGTTTCTTTAGATGATATTTTGGGAGAAAATGCTCCGATTGCTCCGGCCGAAATTGAGAATGTTCGAGAGGTTTCTCCAGAAGAGCTTGTTGCCGGAATTAATAGAGAAGATGATGACGCCTTGCGTAATAGTATTTGGGGGGATTTGTCTGATGATGAGCCTATGGAAGTAGAAAAGGAAGTCGTTGCGGAAGAAAAAGTTTTGTATAGCGAAAGCGGAGAACCTCAACAAATTACGGAAGAGACAATAATTATGTCTCGGGAAGATGATAGTATTGTTAAACAAGTTTCTGAAACTGTTTCAGAGCCGGTTGTTGAGACTGTGGTTGAAGAGGTTGCACCGGTGGTGGAAGTTGCTCCAGAGCCGGTTGTTGAGACTATGGTCGAAGAGGTTGCTCCGATGGCGGAAGTTGCTCCAGAGCCGGTTGTTGAGACTGTGGTTGAAGAGGTTGCGCCGGTGGCGGAAGTTGCTCCAGAGCCGGTTGTTGAGACTGTGGTTGAAGAGGTTGCGCCGGTGGCGGAAGTTGCTCCAGAACCGGTTGTTGAGTCTGTGGTTGAAGAAGTTGCACCGGTGGTGGAAGTTGCTCCTGAGCCGGTTGTTGAGACTGTGATTGAAGAGGTCGCGCCGGTGGCGGAAGTTGCTCCAGAGCCGATTGTTGAGACTGTGATTGAAGAGGTTGCGCCGGTGGCGGAAGTTGCTCCAGAGCCGGTTGTTGAGACTATGGTTGAAGAGGTTGCGCCGATGGCAGAAGTTGCTTTAGAGCCGATTGTTGAGACTGTGATTGAAGAGGTTGCGCCGATGGCGGAAGTTGCTCCAGAACCTGTAATGATGAGCATGTTAACGGAAGAGCCAGTTGCGGAAGTTTATGCGTCTGAAATTGATAAGTCTCAAGAGAGTAGTAATGAATTGTCTGGTGAGCAAGATCCCGCTGATTTAGATGCTGTTTCAGAGCCTACAGCAGAAGCAATTTTGGGACAAGTTTTTCAGTTGGGATACCAAGTTGTTTCTTTGACAGAGGCTCAACGTCAGGAAATGTTAACTAAAGAACATGTTATAGACAGAGCTTCTGGAATGCAGTTTTTTGAGCTGAATGGTGGGAGTTTGTTGCTTAATGTTGATAATGCTCAGGAGCTGGATGATTGGCATTTGATTATTTTTAATCAAAATTTGGTGCCTGTTTCTGATAATAAACGTATTGAAATAGTGCAGCCGACAGATACCATTCGTATGGCGACAGTTGTTAAGCGCGGCGTAGAGAAATTGAATATCTACAATGAAGAAGAATATTGTTTTGAGAATCCTAAGGATGCTTTTTTACCGGCGCAGAAGCACTTTATTTACGGAAAAACAGATGATGATACCGGATTGATTGTTAATGATTTCGTTCAGATTTCTCTACGTTCCAATATTGGTAAAATATTGAATTTTGAAAATACGGTGTTTGGGTGGTTGAGTGGTCCGGATAAGGCTCAGATTTATTTTGCACAGTTGGGTAAATTAGCTATTTCTTCGGAAGAACAGATTGTTGAAGATGAAGAGAAAAAAAAGCAGCAAGCGGCAAAGTGGTTGAGCGGAGATGCGGATGATAAGTATTTCGAATTTTCAGCCACATCAGCTTCCGGCGAATTTGTTGGTGATGATGTTGTGAAGAGTGTTCATGTTGTGGTCGGAACTTCTGCTTATGGTTGGAATGTGTCTTTTGATAATGGTGTACAAATGAGTTTGCGTGATTTACAGGAATATGAGAGCAAACACGGGTGTATGCCTTCTGCAAACGGAGAAATAAGCCATGGTTCAACTTCCCTTAAGTTTAGCAATGTTGAAAAAATTGTGGCTTATCAGACTCCGCAGTACTTCGCTTACGGACGAAGCTAGCGTGTTATTTCTTTATCGGAAATATTTGGACGTTGCTGTTGTAGGTCGTTGAGTTCTGATTGTTAATTTGCGGGGCGTTTGCGTTTATGTATTCCTGCCCTAAAACGCCGCCTGTATTGTTGGCTTGGGTTGTGAGGTTAGGACTTAGGGGATAAGCGTCTTTAGGAAGACGGATTATCATATAGCCGGTGCCACCACCGTAAGCCGGTCCGGAAAGTCCAACAGAATAGAAGCCGCCGATATATCCGTAGTCAAGATCGATGTAGTCGATAACAAACAAGGTTTTAATCATTGTTTGTCCAACAGATGTCATTTTGCACATATATCCACTGTCTTCTAGAACAATGTTGTTTACATTCTTTACATAAAGCAGTGATTTTGCCGGCTTGCAGTCCGGAGATTGTCCGTTGTAGGTAACGTTGTAGTTTAGAACCAAATTAAGCGAGCGGTTGCCTTTTGCAATGGATACATCCGTGATGTTGACCGAATCAATGTACATATAGGCCGGGGTTATGCCAACCGTTATCGGTAAGGAAACAAAACTTTCCGTGCAAGCGTGTGTTCCGGCATCTGCTTGGCAGACGAGTGCTTTTTGACGATTGTTGTTATCAAGCAAGTGGAGTAAGCTGTTGTAAATATATTCGCGAGACATTGACAGCTTTGCCGGTGCACATTGTTTGGTGCGGCAAACGACGACAGACGAGGGCATACGCAGAGGAGCCGGTTCTCGAACCGTTGTGCTTTGAAAAGGACTATGGAAAATATCTTGCAAGCTACGGTTCCAAAACTCACATCCGCTGAGGGAGATGGTTACGGCACTTAATAAAAGAACTCTACGAAAAATGTTTGACACTTTGAGCGGCCCTCTAATCAATCTAAATTTTAAACTTTTAGCCTATCATATGATAAAGCGATTAGAATAACAAACTTTTTAATGTTTTTATCCAAACTTTTTCACAATTTTTTGAAGGTTTTATTTTGATAAATCAGTGTTGATTAAAATTTGATAGTTTGGTATTGGTAGAAGAAAATGAAATGAGGCTGAAATGCGTTTGTGGTTTTTTATTGGTGTTTTTCTTTGTGTGTCTTCGGAAGTGTTTGCTCAAAAAAGAGTTTATGCAATTGATGGTGACAGCATTAAACTCGGAGCGCAAAATGTGCGTTTGGCTCATATTGACGCGCCGGAATATTATCAGACTTGCCGCAGAGAAGATAAAAGCAGTTATAACTGTGGCATTAAAGCAAAAGAAAAACTCGAGAGCCTTATGAAGCTTGGAGAATTAGATTGTAAAACCATTGGAAAAGATATTTATAATCGAGATATGTGTGAATGTTTTGTCGGAAATATCAATATTAATCTTGAAATGGTTAAAAGCGGTTGGGCTGTTGTGTACAGAAGTGATGAAAAAATGTATTTAGAGGCTCAAAAAGAAGCTAAACAAGCAAGATTCGGGGTGTGGCAAGGCCGATTTATGAAGCCGGAACTTTACAGAATTTTGTTTAAATAAAAGTTTTGCGCATTAAAGTTAACTTTTTGGACAGATTCTTATTGACAGCAGAAAAAAGTTATGTATATTGCAAACAACGATTTATGTAATGAAATAATCAAATATTTAGGTGAATTGAAATGTACGCAGTAATTAAAACAGGCGGAAAGCAGTATAAAGTTGCCTCTGGTGACGTTGTTAAACTGGAAAAAATCGCCGGTGAAGAAGGTAAAGAAGTAGTTTTCAATGAAGTTTTGGCTTTGGATGATACCATTGGTACGCCGTTGGTTGCCGGTGCTTCTGTTAAGGCTACGGTTTTGAAACAGGCTCGTGATGCGAAAGTTATTGTTTTTAAGAAAAAGAGAAGACAGAATTATCGCCGTAAGAACGGTCATAGACAGAGCATCACAATTGTTAAAATTACTGATATTATCGGTAAGTAATAGGTTTTTAGGAGAGTAAAGTCATGGCACATAAGAAGTCAGGTGGTAGTTCGAATAACGGACGCGACTCAGAAGGCCGTCGTTTGGGTTTGAAGAAATCCGGCGGACAAGCTGTTATCCCCGGTAACATCATTATCCGTCAGCGCGGTACAAAGTATCATCCGGGCGAAAATGTCGGAATGGGTAAAGACCATACCATTTTTGCTTTGGTTGAAGGTAAAGTCGTATTTACCAAAAAAGCTGATGACAAAACTTTTGTTTCGGTTGTTGCCGAATAGGTTTTGGCTAAAGAAGGTTTAGGCGGAGGGGGTGTCTTGCATCCCCTCTGTTTTTGTCTTAACAGTTAGGAACCCTTGTATTTGCGCTTAAAGTAAGTTTTATGGGGCTTAAAAACAAAGGAAAAAGAAATGAAGTTTTTAGATCAAGCTAAAATATATATTCGTTCCGGCGATGGCGGTGCAGGGTGTGTTTCGTTTAGGCGTGAGAAATATATTGAGTTCGGCGGACCAAACGGCGGTGACGGCGGTAAGGGCGGCAGTGTTTATTTTGAAGCTGTTGAGAATCTGAATACTTTGATAGATTTTCGCTATAATCAGCATTTTAAGGCACCTAAAGGACAACATGGTATGGGTTCTGATAAAACCGGTGCAAAAGGCGATGATATTATCATTAAGGTTCCCGTCGGAACGGAAATCGTGGCCGATGACGGTGAAACTCTTATTGTTGATATGGTTAAGCCCGGACAAAGGTATATGATAGCCAAAGGCGGTGACGGCGGTCGAGGAAATGCGCAATTTAAGACAGCAGTAAACCAAGCACCGCGTTATGCCGAGCCGGGATGGCCGGGCGAGGAGCGTTGGGTTTGGCTCAGGCTTAAAGTTATCGCCGATGTTGGTTTAATCGGTATGCCTAATGCCGGAAAATCTACTTTCTTATCTGTTGTTACGAAGGCTCGTCCGAAAATTGCCGATTATCCGTTTACGACATTGCATCCGAATCTTGGGGTGGCTTGGGTGAATAATTATGAAATGGTTTTGGCTGATATCCCAGGGTTGATTGAAGGTGCTCATGAAGGTGTTGGTTTGGGTGATAGATTCTTGCGCCATGTGGAGCGTTGTGCCGCATTTTTGCATTTGGTTGATGCAACCGAAGAAGATGTCGCTAAAACTTATAAGGCTATTCGTCGGGAGTTGGAACTTTATAAAAAAGATTTGAGCAAAAAGCCTGAAGTCGTTGTCTTAAATAAGATTGATGCTTTGGATGACAAAGAGGTTGCTAAGAAAGTTAAGGCTTTGGAAAAAGCAAGCGGTAAGAAAGTTTTTCCGATTTCGGCTATTGCAAAACAAGGACTTTTTGATTGCCTTAATGCTGTAAGCGGTTATATTACAAGAGAAAGACGCGCGCAGGCGGAAAAGGATGAGAAAGTAGAGATTATTCAGGAAGTGAAAAAGGCTTGGTCGCCTTTAGATTAGGAGTTTTGAAGATTGGCAAAAACAGCTAAAAAAATTGAAGTAAATGATGAAGAAAAGGTTTTGGACATTATTGTTAAAACCTTGGATGATAATAAGGCAGAAGATGTTGTGGTTATTGACTTGAGAGGCAAGACATCAATTGCTAACCAGATGGTGGTGGCAAGTGGTACTTCTCAGCGTCATGTGGCGTCTTTGGCGGAAAAAGTTCAGGAGAATCTGAAAGCTGCCGGATATAAGTCTATGGCGGAAGGTGAAGAAAAAGCTGATTGGGTATTGATTGATGCTTTTGATGTGATTGTGCATATCTTTAAGCCAGAAGTCAGAGAATTTTATAGTCTTGAAAAAATGTGGCAATCAGTTAAGCCTAGATAAGTATGAAAAACAAACAAAAAGCGGTTTTTTTATAAAACCGCTTTTTGTTTGTGTATTTGTTCAGCAAACTCAGATAGCAATAGAAATGTTTTAAAACAAATGCCGTCAAAGGTATCTGTACGGAAATAGTTTAAGTTTTTTCCTTCATACCAATGAAATTCATCATCCAGAATCAGATGGTATGTGGCATTGTATTTTTTTAGAATATTTGTGATATATTCAGTTCTGTTGTTTCTGACAGGAACAATTTCTTCTTGCGGATGAAGCTCTAGGTTATTAACCCTATAAGTATCTTTGAAGATTCTTGCTAAGTCTTCTTTGCTATAGCTTCCGGGGCTGGAACTTATGGGAATGAAATAAGCCGGAAGACCTGCCGTGCGAGCGATGTTTGATAAAACACGAATCATTGAAGCACTGAAGGGTTCATCAAAATGATGAAATTCATCCGAAAAATTTTCTGCGTAGGTTTTTATGACGCCGTCATAATCTACAAACATGTAAAGATGTGAGTTATCCATGGCTATTGTTGATTGGGAAGAAAGCAAAAATAAATTTTTGCTTTCTTCCGTTAATCAGATGGATTTACATGCAAGAGCAGCTATGTAAATCTAATTTTCTTTTTTTCCAGTTTTTTATATCGACTAGGGCTGTCTGGATTTTATCTTTCGGGGCATATTGTGCCAGAAAAAATGAAAGCCCTTTATCGGTTTTAAGGAGAATGCTTTGCGGATGAATGGTTAACTCTTCAGAAATGCGATAGGTTAGGGTAATATCCGCTTCATAGTCTTGCGTAGTATATTCTCCTACCAAGATTTCTGCCTTTTTTAAGGGAGTAGTTTGATATTGTCTGTTTAGAGCCAGATATATCTCACTAGAGCCGACAGGTGCAAAATAGCAGAAACGTTTTTTCTTCCAAAGCCAAGCCGTGCATTCTCGGCCTTGCGGATGTGTTGTTTTCATCAGGCAATGTTGAATTTGCGGTATGTAGATTTTTTTGCCGGTTAAAACCTGCAAAGCATAGGCAAATTCTTCTGCCGAGAAAAAAAGGTTTGGTCTGCTATCCTTAAACAACAATATTCCGTTTGGCGTTTTGTCCTTAAATCTGGGATTGAGCCAGAGATAATTCCTTTCTCGGAGGAAAGATTTAATTTTTTTTATCAGTTTCATAAAAATAGATTATAAAGGTTTGAAATATAATACTGAAACCATTAATAAAATGGCAATAATTAAAGCAGCAAAATACCACCCGATATGGGTTGTGGGTTCTGTTTCCTTGTCATGCCATTGTGACGTCGGTTTTAAATCTTGATCTTGTACCTTGGCGTTTGGCTCAAGGTTTTGAGAATTTTTTGTTTCCATATTTCAAATATTTTATAAGTGAGACATAATCGTATTTAATCTAATATTTTTGCTGGCTAAATATGCGCTTGTTTTGTCTAAATGTCAATGCCGGTTGACAAATTTTGCAAGATGATTTTTACTTATAAAAGTCAGGAGAAACATAAAATGAAAGCAACAATTTTAGCGATTGGCAAGTGTAAGAAAAATTCGCCGGAAGCAATGATTATTGAAGAATATATTAAGCGTTCTTCATGGGATGTGGTTGTCAAAGAAAAAGATAATGCCACCCAAGAGGAAGAAGCTAAATTTTTGCAAAATAATATTCCTTCGTCAGCCAAAGTTATTGTGCTTGATGAACGTGGCGAGAATATGAAAAGTATTGAACTTGCAGCAAAAATTGAAAATTGGATGCTGAATGGTTGTTCTGAAATCTGTTTCCTTATCGGTGGTGCTGATGGGCATTTGCCCTCAACGCGCGCCAAGGCGGATTTGTTGCTCTCTTTCGGAAAACTTACTTTACCCCATATGCTTATGCGAGCAGTTCTTGCTGAGCAAATATATCGTATTCAGACGATTATTAGTCATCATCCTTACCATCGTGAGTAAAAAAGTTTGTATGTTAGTTATCTAGTGCAGAAACTATTATATACTTCTGTGTCTACCCTGTTTTTTTCATTCTTCAATCTTATTCTTTACCTCATTCTTTGTGCTTTTACAAAGCCTGTATGAAGGTTTTTTAGAGCATTTTTACAAGATTTATAATAATTGTTCTAGAAATTCATCCGGTTAAGTTTTCGTAATTAAGTTATGAAAAGAAAGGCTACCGTTGCGGTAGCCTTTCTTTTAGTTCTTTTCATATTCCTTTTTTTCTTTCAGGAAAACAAAAATTCCGACCGGAATGCTTAGGGCATAAAGCGCAGTCATAATACCCAAGGTCATCCACGGTTGGCTGATGATGAAGCTGGCAAAAAGCGCAACTATCAACATCATCGGGATAAACATAAAGGTCGGTACCTTCATTTTCTTGGTGGAAATGGTTGGAATGCGGCTAACCATCAGGAAAGTTACAACCAACATTAAGCTGCTGCAAAATGCGTTGGAACGCAAAACAGTTTCCAGCTCAGGAAAGTCAAAGGTCATCATAATCGGCATAATTGCTAAAGCGGCAGCTGCCGGCGCAGGAACGCCTACAAAAAAGTGATGCCAATATTCCGGTTGAGGTTCTTCATCAAGCATCGTGTTAAAACGAGCTAAACGCATTGCCATACCGATAGAAAACAGTAAGCAGAAAAACCAGCCGAATTTCGGAAAATCAAGCAATGTCCATTGGAACATCAGAATCGATGGAGCTACGCCGAAACTTACAAAATCTGATAGAGAATCGAGTTCTGCTCCAAATTTGGTTGAACCTTTGAGCATACGGGCAACTCTGCCATCTAAGCCGTCAAAAAAAGCGGCTAAGAAAATGCAGATTACGGCCATAGCCCAGTTTTCGGCAATTGAATAGCGAATTGATGTAACACCTGCGCACAGAGCCAGCATTGTTACAATATTAGGTGCAATCTTTCTAAAAGGTAAGCTGGTGAGCTTTTGTCTGGAAAGTTGCAATTTTTTGTTTATCTTTTCCATTAGCGAATAATTCCTTTCATCTGCGGAGCGTTACTGTTTAGGTTGGCAATGACGGTTTCGCCGGCAACCATTGTTTGACCCAAACAAACCTGAGGTTCAACACCTTCAGGAAGGTAAACATCTAATCTTGAGCCAAAACGGATGAGGCCGAAACGTTCTCCGGCTCTATATTCCATTCCTTCTGTTGCTTCGCATAAGATGCGGCGAGCAATGAGACCTGCGATTTGAACAAAGCAAAGCGTTTTGCCGCCCTTGGTCTTCATGGCCAAGATTTGGCGTTCATTGTCTTTGCTGGCTTTGTCCAAAGTGGCATTTAAGAATTTGCCGGGGACGTAAACCGATTTTATGATTTTGCCTTCAGCCGGAGCGCGGTTGACATGGACATTAAACACGCTCATAAATACGCTGACGCGGGTGAACTTCGCATCACCAAGACCGAGCTCTTCCGGAGCTTTGACTTTGGTTATCATCTGAACAGTGCCATCCGCAGGTGAAACAACAACTCCGTCTTCTTCAGGCGTTACACGTTCAGGGTCGCGAAAGAAATAGAAGCACCAGACGGTCAGGACAAGACCAATCCAGCCAAGCGGCTGCCAAATCATTGCCAATAACGCTGTTATTGCAGCAAAAATACCAACATACTTCCATCCCTCGTTGTGGATATTCGGAAGAATGTAGCGGCGCCACGAAATGTCTATTGTTTTCATAAATTTATTCCTTATTTAGACCGCTTAACCCCTTGTCGAAACGCTGTTTCTGCCACAAGAGCAAGTTTAAGCGGTGATTGACAAACAAGCGCAAAAAGCTCTTTATTTGAAGCTTGCGCTGTGGTTAGCAAAGCATATTTTGCAAAAAAACTCAAGTTTTATGTTGCAATTATGGTTTTTTGTTTGTATAACTCTTTTTAGTTTTTTTAATGCGCCTGTGGCGGAATTGGTAGACGCTGCAGACTTAAAATCTGTTGACCGCAAGGTCGTGCCGGTTCAAGTCCGGCCTGGCGCACCATTTTGAAAAAAGCCTCCTTCAAGGAGGTTTTTTTATTGTTTGTTTTATGTTAAACAAAAAACCGGCCGTTATGATAACGGTCGGTTTTTATGGTTTAGAGTTTCTTTGGTTACTCAGCTGTGGCCTTTTCAGCTTCTTCGGCGGCGCGGAGGTCTTGGTAAGCCAGAATAGCCTCTTCCGCCTCATGCTTGTCCATATAGCGTGTGTCGCCGATGAGGCCTTTGCCGGTCAGACCTTCACGCTGGAGCATAGAGATGGTCTGCTTAACGTACCAGTCTTCCTGCTCATCCATCGCCTTGCCGGACATTCCGTGGTCATACTCGCAAAGCTGCAAGTAACGCAGAATCTTCATGGCACCGGCAACTTCTTCGTCATCGCCGCAAAGGTCGCGGGTGACGTTCGGATAAGAATAAGCCATAAACATTATGGCTAATTCTTTGAATGCTTCCGGATATTCGCCGAGCCACGGGAACTTATAGCGGATTTGGTCTTCGCCTTCCGTGCGCAGATGAATATGCGCGCAGCAGTTGGCAAGACTCAGGTCGCCCAACTGATAGAGTGGTTGGTCATACGAGAGTACGCGGTATTCATCGTAATCTTTTCCGGCCGCTTCGCTCATTGTCGCCATTCCTTTCTTTTTGGGCGGAATGTCGGCAATGATGATGTTGCAGTCCGGCGCATCTTCCGAATGCTCCAGACCCCAAGCGAACTCTGTCGCGGTTCTGAGTTGGTACACCGGATATCCGACAATAATCAGATTGCATTTCTCAATGCCGAAACGGCGCTTGAGAGAAGCAACAACCTTAATATTTTGCCAGGTATCCGTATCCGTCGGATCTAACCATAACTTGCGAATGTAACTCTCAGGCAGACCTAAGGCAACTTCTTCGTTGGCGTAGGTGTCTGCTTCTGAACGCTTGCGGTACTTGAATGACGGGTTGAAGTCCGTCATATTCTGATTGTCTTCAAAGCCAATATTGAAGACATAATCAGGAAAACGTCCATTATTTTTCAAATAACGGTACATCAACTCCGTGGCTTTGTGTGCCGTTTGCTGATGACCGGAGTACACCAACACAACATCTATTCTATTGTTCTGGTTTGCCGGAATTTGGCAGTAGTCAATGGAAATGACTTGTTTTTTGCCAAATTTGCTATCGTATTCCAACAGCAATCCGGGTTTGCCACGACCGTATTCCTCAGCAGCCAAAATAACATCCTCTTCTTTTTCTGTCAGAAGGTAGTTTGGAATCTTGTAGCGGGCGGCTTCGGCCATATACTGCGTAATCTGAAGAGCCGGATGTTCAACACCTAATTTTGCCCCCAAATTAAGCAATGGCTTGTAGGATTCTGCTCCCGGACGACGGATAAATTCAATCATCTGACGGGCGTACTCCTTTTTCACAATTGGATGCCCTTGGAGACGATTGATCTCAATTGCCATTTGGGCGTAGAGCTTCCAAATGGTTTCATCTTCTTTTTTATGGCCTCTGGTCATAAATTCTGGATAACTTACACCTTTTATTCCTTTTGCCAAGTCGGCAACGACCTGCACGTAGCAAGGTCTTTTCAAATCTTTCATAAATCAGGGATTTAAAAATTAGTAATTATTTTATTTGTCTCAGAAATTTCAAAAGAATTAAAACCCAAATATGAAAGAAGAAACTCTTTCAACATAATTGTCTTAATAATAGGTTTTAAACGGCATTAAAATACCACAATTTGCTTGAGGGGTCAAGACGAAAAATGGACAAAAGTTGTCGAAGCTAAAGTTTTAATGAAGGGGAATGCTTAGGGAAGCAAAATGCCTTTTTGATAGTTGCGGCAAAGGGTGAATTGGTTATTTGCACTTTCATAGACATATAATCTATCCAGTTTGTCGGTATAGGTCTTAAGATAAGTGTCAACCAGATTGTAGCGTTCGGCAATCAGCTCCGGCGGGGTGTGGCGATGAATGATTTTTTCTCGTTCCTGAGCGCGGGTTTGAGCTTCCGCTAAGTCGCACAAGATGAAGTGTACCTCGGTTTGGTAGCCTTGTTTTCTTAAGCTCTCAACCAGTTGAATATGCGCCGAATTTACACCGCTATGTTCCAGATATATGTCTGAACGCGCTTTTATGGCGCGGCGCAAAAGCTCATAGCCGATGATACGCGCCGGAAGCTCCCATTTCTTGAAGCTCTCCGCCAGACCCAAACGATAAGAATCAAGCTGATATGCCGGAAGATTATTCATAATCGCATCAAAGCTGATGAATAATTTATCCTTATTCCACCGATTATGCGCACAGAAGGTGCTTTTGCCGGCACCGGGGATGCCGCTGACCTGCACAAAAACAGGTTGCTTGGAAGCCTTGGCCTTGCTCATATATAAGTCCAGCAAACGGTCGTATTCTGGTTTGCGGATTGCGGCATAGTCGTAAGGAATGAGCTTATAAATATCCGGCATAAGGCTTTTTAATTGCATTTGATTTATCCTTATATTTTCAAAACCACCACTCTATAGCATAAAAATTGTTTTTTGTCTAATATTTTATGTTGTTATTTATATCACAAATTTGCTACATTCATTTTCAGAATGAATAAAATTTTTGAAAGGTCTCATTATGAGCAAAATTACTTGGAAAGCAGGAACCCTCCTTGCTCCCGTGCCACCGGCTTTAATCTCTTGCGGAACAGTTGATAAACCAAACGTGATGACGGCTGCTTGGACAGGTATTATTAACAGCGAGCCTCCGATGACTTATGTTTCTATCCGCCCGAGCCGCTTCTCTCACGCTCTGATTAAGCAAAGCGGCGAATTTGTCATCAACCTGACAACCTTGTCTTTGGTCGAGGCGGCGGATTATTGCGGAGTGAAGTCCGGTCGTGATACGGATAAATTTGCCGCTATGCACCTTACTCCTATTGCCTGTTCTAAAATCTCCGCGCCACAGGTTTTGGAAAGCCCGCTTTCTTTGGAATGTAAGGTTAAAAATATTATGTCTCTTGGCTCGCATGATATGTTTGTGGCTGAAATTGTGGCTGTGAATGTGGATGAAAAATTTATTGATGAAAAAGGTCATCTGGACTTAGAAAAAGCCGGTTTAGTGGCTTATTCGCACGGGCATTATTACACGCTTGGACGCAACCTCGGCGGTTTTGGTTTTTCGGTTAATAAAAAACGCCTCAAAAAGCTCCAAAACAAAAAGCTGGCAAAAAAAATTCCTGAAAAATCTTCTCTTGCAAAGCCTAAGAAAAAGCCAAAATTTAAGAAAAAGGCATAAAAAAACAGGTCCGTTTCTCTTAACGGGCCTGTTTTTGTTAGGATTTCAGCAATATTATCTGCTCTGCCAGTAAGCAATCTCTTTTTGCATATTGGTGCGGGCATCTTCTTCAAACAATTTTGCAAATTCCGGCAACAAGAACAATGGCTCTGATGAAAGAAGTTTTTTCAAGACATCTATTCTGCCTTTTTTATAAGCTTCATCATCGTATTTGCCATATTCCCAGCGGATATTGGCTGCGTAATGTCCATAATTTGTCGTATCTCCCAAGACGGCTAAATCTAAGTCGTGAATCAGCTTCATCTCAAAAGACATTTCTTCCGGCAGAGCACCATGTTTGGTTGCCATAATCAGCTTTTCGATTTCGGCACGCAGATTGGTGCTTAGTCCGGCGTCTTTCAGGGCTGCGCAAGATGCTTTTTCATCATCTTCTTTGCCTTCATTGACAAAGTCATGATAAAATATGGCTATGGCAAGCAGCTCTTTGTTTTCTGTTTGGGCATATTCCAAATTCTCAGCAATCTGTAAGTAGTTAAACATATAGCCGATATGCGACATACTGTGGTGTCTACGCTTGTTATATGTTTTTACTAAGTTGCTGTAATTTTTTATGCTGTTGATTTTGGAGACATCGCATCTTTTGAGTAAATCAACATATTTTTCTGACAGTTTCTTGCCTACCAGATAAGCATGAACGCTTGATGTTATATATCGCTCAGCGGCAATATATTCATTAAGCCCAAATAAGGTACGTACATTTGAGGAGGAAATGTAGGTCATGTCTTCACGTGGTACCGGTATGGTTGCCATATTCAGTGAGGCTTTGCGAACTTCCAAGATTTGCTTGTTTAGAATCGAGGTTTGCATCTCACTGTCGTGGTCGCCGACAATGCGCTCTCCTCTTATCAGCGAAGTGGCTCCTTGCTTTAATGCTTCATCAACAGTTAATCCTTTGTAGGAGATAACTTTTACGCAATCGGGGGTGTTGGCCAGACGTTCTAACGCTTGTAGTTCCGAACGAGAATATTTTATCCCGATTAAATCGCGATATTCGTACTCAAACAACAAATCATCCAAAGATTTGTTTATCATTTCTACGCGTTCTTCTGGTGAAAAAAACTGCTGTTTGCCTTCATTTACACCGACAGCAACTATGACTTGGTCATAATCATTCAGTGCTTCACAGATAATTCCTAAATGTCCTCGGGTTACCGGAGAAAATGATCCGGCGTAAAATCCTATTTTTCTCATAATAGTAAAGTATTAAAAAGTATTAAAATGTTTAAAATAATAAAAAAAGTGTTTGAGTACTATGCGCATAAATTTCTTTTTTGTCAATATTGGGGCAAAAAAAACGGCACTTTAATGTGCCGCTTCTTCTTATGAACGAAAAGCAAAATCGGGGAAGCTCTTGTGTAGATGTTCTTCCAAGGCTTTATCCGTGAAAAATTTTTCACATTCCGAATCCGGTGTATTGTCTCCTTCGACCTGACGATAACGCTGCAATCTATAGGTCTTTACGCCCATCGATGACAGATTATCAGAAATGGCATAGATGTCCGAAATTTCTAAAACGCGTGGGTCGCAGGTTGTCCGACATTCAAAATCCACACCGCTTTCAAGCAACATTTCCAAACTTTTGCAGACATGTTCAACTTTGTCGTAGCCACCGGTGGATTTTTTGTAGCCCTCGGCTGTCAAAGGGGCTTTTATATCAAAGCCAACCCAATCAAGCTTGGGTAAAACTTTTTGAAAAGCTTCCGGACGATAGCCGCCTGTGTGCAAAGCAACCTTATAGCCCATAGCTTTTACATCATCTATGGCATCTCCTAAGCTGTTTTGCATTAAAGGTTCGCCGCCGCTGAAAACAACGGCATCCAAAATGCCTTTGCGTTTTTCCAAAAAATCTAAAAACTTTTCCCAAACAAAATCCGTTGCCGAATCTATCGGTTGCAAAGATGTGTTGTGGCAAAAAGGACAACGCCACGGACAACCCTGCAGAAAAACGACAGCTGCCATGTGCTCAGGAAAATCGACGGTGCTGAAAGTTTCAACACCGCCGACATTAATCTTTGCACTCATTGCAATAAAACTGTCTGAATATTATTCAGCCGCAATATCCATGTGGTCGCAGCAACCGCCGCAAACAGCTTTGCTCTCTGAGAAGCATACGCGAGAGTAAAATTCCGACTTCTTACCTTTGTTGAATTCTGATACCGGACGGAAATATCCCATAACACGGGTCCAAACTTCACAAGGTTGTCTTTCTTCGTCGGCTAATTTAATATCTTCAAAATTAATAGTTGTCATCTTTGCTTTCTCCAAGGTTAATTTTTTTACTCTATGCAACTTCTTTTCTGGAAGCTGCGGCTCTTTTTTCTGCTTTCTTCTCTTCGTCACAGATTGGGCAGTATTTGTGTTCTCCCGAGATATGTCAAAACTTTGCGGACAATGTCGCGGCAAACTTTGGCCGAGGAAATCCGCTGTCCCATATACAGGTGGAGAACTGTTCCGCCGGTGTATTTGGTTTGCAGATTTGATTGTAAATCCAAAGCCTCAAACGGGTCATCGGTATAACCAACCGGCAACTGTGAGGAGTTGGTGTAGTAGGGGTTTTCTTCCGTACCGGCCTGAATGATACCTTTGAAGCGTTTCTTGTCTTCACGGGCAAAGCGATAGGTTGCGCTTTCTGCCGGTGTGGCTTCAAGGTTATACATATGTCCGGTTTCTTCCTGAATCTTAACCATACGGGCACGGATGTAATCCAAGAACTTCTCGGCAAAAGCCTGACCCCATTGGTCGGCAATGTTGTGCTCGTCATCGGTGAAGTTTCTAATCATCTCATTAATGCCGTTAACACCAATGGTGGAGAAGTGGTTGCGTAATGTGCCCAGATAACGCTTGGTGAAGGGGAATAAACCATTGTCAATCAGGCGTTGGATAACTTTACGCTTTATCTCCAAAGAGGTGCGGGCAATGTTCATCAACTCATCTACGCGAGCAAACAAACCTTCCTCGTTGCCTTTGTAAACATAGCCTAAACGTGCACAGTTAAAGGTAATAACACCGATAGAACCTGTTTGCTCTGCCGAACCGAACAAACCGTTTCCTCTGGCCAGAAGTTCACGCAAGTCAAGCTGCAGGCGGCAGCACATAGAACGAATCTGACCGGGTTTCAAAACAGAGTTGATGAAGTTTTGGAAATAAGGCAAGCCATATTTGGCTGTCATTTCAAACAAAAGTTCGGTGTTTTCATCTTCCCACGGAAAATCCGGCGTCATGTTGTAGGTCGGAATCGGGAAAGTGAACGGACGACCCTTGATATCACCTTTCATCATAATCGTGATATAGGCTTTGTTAATCATATGCATTTCTTCTTTGAGGTCGCCATAAGTAAACGGCTGCTCAACACCAGCAATAATTGGGTGTTTGTCACGCAAATCTTCAGGGCAAACCCAGTCAAAGGTGAAGTTGGTGAACGGTGTTTGAGAACCCCAACGAGACGGAACGTTCAAGTTATAAATCAGCTCTTGGAATGCTTGCTCAACTTGCTCATATGAAAGTTTGTCTACGCGAACATATGGAGCCAAGTAGGTATCAACAGATGAAAAGGCCTGAGCTCCTGCCCACTCGTTTTGCAATGTCCCCATAAAGTTGACCATCTGACCAACAGCTGCAGACAAGTGTTTTGCCGGACCGGCTTCGGTTTTGCCGGGAACGCCGTTAAAACCTTCATGCAACAAGTTTTTCAAAGACCAACCAGCGCAATAAGCTGCCAACATATCCAAGTCATGAATGTGGATGTCGCCGTTGCGGTGAGCTTCGCCAACTTCTGCCGGATAAACGTGGCTTAACCAATAGTTGGCTGTTACTTTACCTGATACGTTTAATATCAAACCGCCGTTTGAATATCCTTGGTTGGCATTGGCATTAACACGCCAGTCTAACTTTTCCAAATATTCATTGATGGAACTCTCAACATCAACCATTACTTTTTTGTCGCCACGAGAACGATTGCGTTGGTCGCGATACAAAATATAGGCTTTGGCTGTGGCAAAATAGTTTGCGGAAATCAATACTTGTTCAACAATATCTTGAATCTGTTCAATTGAGGGCAGGGTTTCTGAAAACTTATGTTTTAAAACTTTTAAGACCTGACCTGTCAGCAGCCATGCTTCCTGATCGCTAAATTCTCCGGTGCTGTTGCCGGCTTTTAAAATTGCATTGTAAATACGGTTGCTGTCAAAAGGCGCCAATGTGCCATCTCTTTTGGTAACCGATTCGATGGCGATAGTCTCATTTGCGAGCGCCGTTTGGTATTGATTCTCAGACATATCCTACTTAATTCCTTCTTTTAGAATACGGGGTTTGTTAATGTTAATTTGTTTTATCAAAACTGATATTGTTATACAATATATAGTGTTAAAATTTTGTAAAGAGTCTATATCTTGTATGCACAAATATTTTTTTGATTTTTGATTTTTTTGTGTTTTTAGGGGCGGAATCACCCTTCATCCTTTGGTTTCATATTGCTTGATAAGCTTGTTTATAACAAGCCCTTTAAACTTATTTTTGGGTATTGACACAGCTATCTCCTTATAATTCAAACAAAAAAATTTTTAGGCTGAGTGGATAATTTTTTTTAAGAATCTATCTTTGTTTTAATGTATTGTTTTTGCATAATATTTTTCACTATAAAATCCACAGGTTTTTCCACAGATTCTTGCTGAAAAGACAAAAAAAGAGTCTTTTAATTAAAAGACTCTTTTTTTTGTGTGATTCTTTTTCGAATCAACGGCTAGTTCCGACCTCTACTTCTTCGCCGACGAGCGTTTCTTCTATATACTCATCCGAACATTGTGGACCGATGCAACGTTTCAGAACGGTTGCTTTACGTCCGGGGGTTAGCCCTTTGACACGGATGGACGGAACATAAACCGACTCTATTTGAATTTTGAAGACTAAATATCCCAGATTTCCGGCTTCATCGGTAATATAGACTTTAATCTTATATTCTCCGACGTCGGAGGGCATGGCGACTCCTTCAAAACTGTGGGTGTCTTCGTTAAACTTGAGCCATTTTGGCAGCGGAGAATCGTCGATTAAGCCGGCTTTGGTTGTGATTTTTCCTTCCAAATCCATTTTATCAAAAATGGCTTGCGGAATCTCGACATAGATTCTTTGTCCGGTTTCAAGCTTTAAATCCGGCATTAATTTTGATGAAGATAAGTTAACCGGCGGACGTTTGCTTGGAACATCTAACAGATATGGTCTGTTATCGGGTAAAAATTCGCCTTTACGCCATTTTTCCAAAACATTGCGCAAATATACGGCTATCTTGGAGGGTTTTTCTTCCAACATAAAGTATGGTAATGCATCCAGACCGATGGTGGCATATAAGTTGCCTAACGACTCTTGAACATCCGTATATGCGGCAAAAGCTGCGGCCTCATCTTCAATAGCTCTGGCTGCTTCTAGCTGGCTTTTTTCTGCTTTGCTGCCGTTCTCAAGAGTGGTGTCTTCAGCTATGTTCTCTGAGGTGTTTGCTATCTCTTGGCTGATTTGATAGTCCTCAACAGATGACATGTATTGTGCCCAAGATACATATACCTGGCTTAAGATTAAAGTTGTCATTCTTTGACGACGCAAAGATTTTAAATCATTGGCTGAAAGCTTTTTAGTGTTTTCAAAAACATTCAAACCAACTTCTCTTGCTTTTTTGGACCAGAGACGATTGTAGTAGTTCGGGTCATTACGATATTTGCTTAGAGATGGGTCTTCGAATCCTTTGATGCGAATTTTTAACTCATCAGCATTTGTGAATAAATCCTGTACTCTGAGTTCCGGACGGTTGGTTAAGGCTAACCATTCCAATTGAGCCAAATCCGTCTTCAAAGAAGGGAGCTCAAAGTTGCCGTATTCGGGACCAACAAGTTTATATTCGGTTGAGGGGTGAAAACCCATCAGGCTTGCCAATCTGACTTCTGCCGTTTCCATATCGCGCTTTAGCATTGAAAGATTTTTGACGGCTTCCATGTATTTTCTTTTTTTAACCAGCTCCGCACGATCCGGACTTTTGCCGTCTTTTGCCAAAGCCTTGGCGGCAACGTTCATGTCATCAACCTGCAGAGTCATATATTCAACCATATTATCAATTAAGGGGAGGAGTTTTTGAGCCTCTAAGGTCTTCCAATAAAGTGTACGGGTTTCCTGCAAAATGTTATGAATTACTTTGCGGCTTTGTTCAAAAGATATTGACTTAGCATAAGAAGGATCTTGGGTTTGATAATATACGGTTGAAATATCCAAAATGTTCCATGCTACTTTTAAATCAGGACTTAAATTTGATGAGCTGTTGGTGTTTACATAACCGGCGTTGCTCATAATTTCGGGAAGATGCGAAACATTCTGACCTGCTTTCAACAGACTTTGTTCATAGCTGACCATCCGGCGAGAATAGTTGTATTTTAATGCCAGAGCCATTGCCATATACATATCAATGGGTTTCTCTATCTTACGAGGGCTGCGGACAAACATATTTTGCATATCGACGTCAGCACGAATGGCCCTGTCCCAATCTGTGTAATATGCCGGTGATGGACGATTATCCGGTGTGTTTTGATTGCAGGATGCCAACATAAACACAGCCCCGAGAAAAGCAAGTATAGATTTTTTCATAACTCAAAACCCTTAATTTATGCATAAATTCAACCGCTTTGCTTCTTTGGAATACAAAGCTTCTATGATATCTTTATATCAATATTTTGAATCTGAACAGTATTTATTTGCTTTTATTCAACTTTCATGTATAAAATATTTCCATAATCATTATTAGGGCAGATGAACAGTATGTCTGAGATATTTAATACTATTTTTAAATACAAAGAAAAACAAAGTCCTGACAAGCTCGGATTGTATCCGGAGCGTGTGCATGTTGAGGCAATGCCTGAAAGAAGGTATCTTTGGGCTTCCCGTGTGTTGGTTATTTTGTCTTGTTTGAGCATTAGCCTTAATATGATGTTGGCTGCGACAATTTATCTTTTGTTGCCCCAGCGAACAGTTTATCCGCGCTTGTTCCAAATTAATAAATATTTCAGTATGTTGGAGCAAGTTCAGCCGGCAGAAATTAATTTTCCCGTGAGTGACCTTATTACCGAAGAGCATATTACCGAATATATTATGCTTCGTTATATTGTTACTTCAGATTATGATGAACTTGTTTCTCGTTGGGCTAAAGGTAATATTTTGTATTGGTATTCGGCTCGTGATGTTTATGATGATTTTGCTAAAAATGATGTGCAGAACAATATTATGCAGTTTCGTGAAAAATCTTTGCAACGCGATGTCGAAATTGAATGGATTAAACCTTTGGCTAAGGGTTTGTGGCAGGTTCAGTTTAAGACACTGGATTATCTGCCGGAGTATGATTATCCCGTTATAAATATTTGGCGTGCAACACTGCGAATCAGCTATGTTAAAATTCCGTTTATTCGCCGAGATGATGGGGTTCTTAATCCTTATGGATTCCTTGTTAACAATTTTTCTTTAGCTTATCACGGCACACCTGAAACCTCAGCTCATTATCTCGAAACGGCTAAAAAAGTTACGGAAGAACTCTATAAATAGAAACATTGTTGTTGTTTGTGTTTATGCGGATGGGGCTTGCTGAATGCAGAGCTTTTGTGCGAATGTTTTGTTTGTGTGTTTGGGATAATTCTTTTAGAGATTTTTCATTGCTAAAAATTCGAGTTCTTTGATTTTGTCGCGATAGATGACGGCTGTTTCAAATTCCAGATTGGCCGCCGCATCTTTCATAAGTTTGGTGTATTCTTTTATCTTCTTATCTATATTTTTGATTTCTTCAACATCTTTGCTGTCATCTTTAACAAAGTCGGTTTCGGTCATTTCTTTTAGGGTTGAAGAAATGCTCTTTTTGATGGTCTTGGGGGTAATGCCATGTTCGGCATTGTAATTCATTTGTTTTTCGCGGCGGCGTTGTGTTTCATCTAAAGCCTGCTTTATAGAACCGGTTATTTTGTCGGCATATAAAATAACCTTACCTTCGGCATTACGTGCAGCGCGTCCGATGGTTTGAATCAGTGACCTTGTAGAGCGCAAAAAGCCTTCTTTATCCGCATCTAAAATAGCTACAAGCGAGCATTCGGGAATGTCCAAACCTTCTCTCAGCAGGTTAATACCGACCAAAACGTCAAAAATACCTAACCTTAAATCACGGATAATTTCTATACGCTCCAAAGTATCAATATCAGAGTGTAGGTATCGTACTTTTATGCCGTTGTCATTGAGATATTCGGTTAAATCTTCCGCCATCTTTTTGGTCAAAGTTGTTACCAAAACGCGTTCGCCTTTGGCGATGACTTTGCGGCATTCTTCCATGAGGTCATCAATCTGGTTTTCTACCGGACGAACAACGCAAACAGGATCCGCTAATCCTGTCGGACGAATGACTTGTTCGACAAAGCTTCCGCCGCTTTGCTCCAGTTCCCAATCTCCGGGGGTGGCGGATACAAAAATTGTTTGACTGCGCATGGCGTCCCATTCAGCAAATTTCAGTGGTCTGTTATCAACGCAAGAAGGTAGCCTAAAACCATAGTTTGCTAGGGTAGATTTACGATTATAGTCACCACGGAACATTCCGCCGATTTGTGGTACGGAAATGTGACTTTCATCAATAAAGATGATGGCATTCGGTGGTAGATATTCAAACAATGTCGGCGGTGGTGCGCCTGCCGGTCTGCCGGTCAGGTAGCGTGAATAGTTTTCAATGCCCTTACAATGTCCCGTTGCTTCTAACATTTCTAAGTCAAAACGCGTGCGTTGTTCCAGCCTTTGAGCCTCCAGTAGTTTATTCTGACTTTTCAACTCTTCTAAACGTTCTTTCAGTTCTTCCTTAATATGCACGATAGCTTGTGAAAGAGCCGGACGCGGCGTTACATAGTGGTTGGCCGGATAGACCGTTACTTCTTTTAACTCTGCTGTTTTTTTTCCGGTTAGAGAATCGAACTCGCAGATACTTTCAATTTCATCTCCGAAGAAGGAAATTCGCCAGGCTCGGTCTTCGTAGTGTGCCGGAAAAATATCCAAAACATCTCCTTGTACGCGGAAGGTGCTGCGGACAAAATTTTGTTGGTTGCGCTCATACTGCAGCTCTGCCAAACGATGATAAACCTCTTTGGGTTCAATCTCATCACCGACTTTGAGGGGAATGGTCATTTGCGAATAAGATTCCACATCTCCCAAACCATAAATGCAGGAAACAGATGCAACAATAATTACATCATTGCTTTCCAAAATGTTGCGTGTGGCGGCGTTGCGCATTCGGTCTATTTGTTCATTGATTGCCGAATCTTTTTCAATGTAAGTATCTGTTTTGGGTACATAGGCTTCCGGTTGGTAATAATCATAGTAGGAAACAAAATATTCTACATGATTGTTTGGAAAAAATTCTTTCATTTCCGAATAGAGTTGTGCTGCCAAGATTTTGTTTGGAGCCATTATTAGAGCAGGACGTTTGCTTTGTTCAATAACCTTGGCCATAGTAAAGGTTTTACCGCTTCCGGTAACCCCCAATAAAACCTGATTTTTTTCTCCGTTTTTGATGCCTTCGCAAAGTTCTTTAATTGCTTGGGGTTGATCTCCGGCGGGAGCGAAAGGACTTTCTATTTTGAAGTCGTGTGCCATTTCTTTTCCCTTATTTCTTCTCGGGCTCCGCGGTATCATTTTGTCTTAGCGAATCGGAATAAATTTTGGAGAAGTTGCTATAGGCTGATACATCATTTATCAGTTTATTGATAGAGTTAATATCAATCTTATCTTCTTCAAGTTGTCCGGTTAATAAGTTAAAGACACTCGCATATTTTGTATCTTTGAAATAAGGCATAAATTTATTTCTTAAGCGAACTATAACTGTTTCTTTGCCGGATTTTTTCAGTGCGGTGGCCCAATCTAAAATATAGCTCATTTGTTCTTCGCTTAGAGGCTTACCCGGTGTGGGCTTTTCAATAAGGTATTTAATGTTATCCGAAGCAGGTCCCCAAAGTCCGGCGTTCCAGAATATTTCACTTTTCAGTAAAATGGCATTTTTGCTGTAGTCGTCTTTCAGCAGATTAAGAGCTTCTTCTTGGCGACCTAAGTTGCTTAGTGCTTTTGCACGGATAATTTTGCGTTGCAGGAATAGAGTTTCAGGAATGCTGCGGTGTTCCGTGTCATCTAATAGGCGTAAGGCTTCACCGTCTTTATCGTTAAATAGGTAAACCAGAGCTAATCTTGTACCTGTTTTGGCTCTGTCTATGGGTGTCATAGGAATGTTTTTCAGCTGATTGCTTAAAAGATTTTCGGCTCTATCCAATAAGTCAACGGCGACTAATCTGTCGCTTAATTTTTGGACTATTGTATTATATTTGCTGCTTTTGGCGGCAAGCCATTCGTAGTCATCATAGAGAGCTAATGATTTTAAGGCAGAAAGATGATCTGCTTCATTATTTATGTATATATTTTCAAACAGCAGGACCATACGCTCTTCAACTTCATCTTTGTGCTCGGGAGCAATATAATCTCTTAGCTCTTTTAGCGTGCGTAAGGCGTTGCTGAAATCTTTTTTTCGGGCATACATATCGGCTAAACCATCTAATAAGCTTAGTTTAAAATTCTTTTCTCCCCAAGCATAGCGTAGACGCTCATATTCTGCTATGGCTTTGTCCAGAGGAAATAAATTGAGCTTTAGCCCAAGAGATACAATCTCTTTACGTGCCAGAGATGTATATTTTAACGAATCTAGAGAAAGAATTTTTTTGTATTCGTTTACGGCACTCATCGGAGAACCTTGCAGAACCAATTTCTTTGCGGATAGATAATGTACTGCCGGAACTAGTCTTTCCGGATGTTTGCTGTTTTTCAAAATATCAATGAAGTTTTGGGTAGATAAATCATCTCCCGCATTGAGTGCAATGTTTGCTCCGACCAGAGCGATACGATCTTTAACCTCGTCCGGATAATCTCTTATCAGTGAGATAAAAGAAAGTAAAATTCCGCTGTATTCATCTTTGTATTCAAGTGCGGCTTCAGAAAGTGTACGCCAAAAAATAGCTTCATTTATTGTCGGCAGTTTTCCGTAAGAAAAGTCTTCAATGGCTTGTTCGTAGCGGTTGGCAAGAAAGTTTGCTACGCCGGAGAGCCCGTGCAAACGATCTGTCTTAGCTTCAGGTGCGTCTGATTTTTTGATGGGGTTGATTATTCCTAAAGCGTTTGTCCCCAAACCTTTCATAACATAATATTGTGCTAGGGCAAGCTTTGCTTTGGTTTTTTGTTCTTCAGGCGCAGCGGCAATGTCGTTTTTTAATTGTTCTTCAGCTTCCAGAAAAGGAAGACTCATCAGTTCAGCTTTATTCTTTGCGGCTAACGGCGATAGCTCTGACGAATCTTGTTCCAAAAGGGCTTGTCTCTTTAAAAATTCCAAATTATGCGAAATATTTAAACCTCTTTCATAGCCTTGAATCGAAATACCGGAGTTGGCTCTGTTAACGATTATGTCATTTGTTTTTGATACGATAGCAACACCTTGGTAAGAACTTAATATTTCAAGCTCAGGATAGGTATAGTTTTTTTCTATACCTACGCCGATGTCCATGCTTGGAGCCAGAATCAACGTATCACCGATTTCAGGATCCAGCGTAGAGATTATATTACCAGAGTTGGGCAAAGGAACAAAAAGATATGGTTGTTTTCGGCTGTCATATTGAGTAAACGCTTGCAGATAATTGTGTATTTCGTCTGGGAAGGGTTTGCTCAGCAAGTCTACTACCCACAAAAGACCTTCTTTGCGAACTGTATAGAAAGTTTCGTCTTTGAGTTTTAATCTTAAAATTAAGGCCTGGTAATTGGGAATTTGAACAAGTTCTTCTACCATTCGAGCTGAGTTTTTGGCCATTTCTTCAATGTCTAGAGTTTGAGAGTGGTCAAATGCTATCCACAGATAATCGCCTCTTTGGAAAACAGCTAATCCGACAGGAATGTTCCAGGGAAAACTTAAGCTGATGCTTTGGTGCGACGGCGTATTTATTTGAGGATTGGCTATTTCGTTCCTGTTGCTGATGGTTGTGCTGCTCCGTGTTTCAATCGGTTTGATTTGTGCCGTTGTTACGGGAGCAATGGAAACAGCCTTTTCTACGGAAGATTGAGCCTCAATAGTGTTTATACAAGAGAAAAACAGTGCGAGGCATAAAATACGCCCGTACAAACTACTTAGTTTATTTTTAGTTGTTTTTCTCACGTGTGTTTTCCAGGTTATTAGATACTGTTACCAATAATTTGATCTGTTACTGCTTTGGCCTTTGAAGCATCCATTTGCGAAACAATGGCAGATGCGGAAGAAGGCTTCATTGCTCGTAGCAGGGAAGCTGCCGTTTCAATATCTAAGGTGTTAAATATTCTTGCGGCACTTTGTGGTTTCATGCTGGTGTACATTTTTACCAAAGATGCTAATTTCTCTTTTTCTTGGTCGTTATATTGATTAATTAGTTTCTTTAGCTTTGTTTCATATTCTTTAAGTTGGGTTAGCTTTTTATCTATTTCTTCTTCAGCTACTTTTAGTTGGACTGCTTTTTTATCTATTTCTCTGCTGCGCAAATCCAGAGCTTCTCGGCGCTCAGCCAGTTCTTGAAGAATCATTACTTCGGACTGAGAAAAGGTGTTGTTTTCCTTTCCGCCGCTAGCGTTTGGGGTTTGTCCTCTTTCTGTTTGCGCGAGTACTTTGCTTAAGTCTGCGGTTTCCTTGGAGGCTTTTTCTTCAGCCCAAGCATCGCTTTGTCCGATAATCAGGGCGCGGTTATCGGCATTCTTTAATGAATCAAAAACATTGTTAACCCGAATTGATAAGGTCAATACGGCTAAAAAAATAAAAATCGGCAAGATGCGAAAGTTGTTTTTGAATTTGTTAAACATTGATATTCCTTATTTTATTGCTCGTAAGGCTTTTAATAATTCAAGCTCTGCTTCTGAACGAGAATCTGAAATTTCAAACGTATCTTCTTCTATACTATTTGTTTTATTTGCGGAAGTCTTTTTTGCGCTTAAAATTCCGGATGTTTTGTTTTGTGTTTTTTCTTCGCGGATGTTCCTACCGTCTTTTATCATGACTTCAAGTCTGTCAGCAAGATTATCTGCTCTTTCGTTGATGAAGGTAAGGTCATCTTTTAGGGTCTTGGCACTGTCAACAACTTCCTTAAGTCCTTCGGAAGAATGTTCCGTTACGGATTTTAGCTTCGGAATAGAGTTTTCAGCTTTGAATGTTGCTTCATTTAATGACTGAACTAATTGTGACAGACTTTTTTGATTCTGTCTTAAAATGCTCAAGTTTTTGTTGAGGCGATAAGCAAAGATGATGGTCGGGATAAGAAGACCTATGATGACAAGATTGATGATTAATTCAAAACTATCCATTGCGTTCGGCCTTATCTTTAATTTTTATTACAACATGATCTGACTTGCGTCCCATACTGCCTTTGAGCAAAGGCACATCACCGCAGATGAGCGTGACATCGTCGGTAGGGAACATTTCAAGAGGGAGAAATGAACCTTTTTCCCATTGGGCTATTTCGCCTAAACTTATCATTTTTTCTTTTAAGATTGCCTTAATTTCGACATCTGTTTCCCAGAGTTGTTCCATTAAGTGGTTTTCCCAGATTGTATCTCTTCCGTAACGTTCACCCATGAACATTTGTAAGAGAAGATCCCGAACGGGTTCCAGAGTGGCATAAGGAATCATAAGGTCGATTTTACCGCCTCGGTCTTCCATATCTATACGTAAATGGGCTACAATTACGGCATTTGATAGGCGGGTGATGGTAGCAAAACGCGGATTTGTTTCTAAGCGATCGTATGCAAAGTTAACAGAAGTTACCGGATCAAAGGAGGTGGAGAGGTCTGACAAAATCAGCTCAATCATGTCCTTTACCAAGTTAAGTTCTATTGTCGTATAAGGACGTCCTTCTATGCGCATTGCCGCAGTTCCTCGTCTGCCTCCCAAAAGAACATCTACGATGGAATAAACAAGTGAAGAATCTACAGACATCAGTCCGTAATTGTCCCATTCTTCAGCCTTGAAAACTGCCAGCAAGGTTGGCAAAGTAAGGGAATCGATGTATTCGCCGAAACGCATGGACTCAATGTTATCTAAGGATACTTCAACGTTATCTTGTGTGAAGTTTCTCAGAGATGTGGCCATCATTCTTATCAAGCGGTCAAAGACAATATCCAACATGGGAAGACGCTCATAAGACACCATGGAGGCATTTAAAATAGCCCGTACGCCGGTTTTCATCTCATAATTATCTTCTTCCTCATCCGGTGTGTAACCAAACAAAGAATCTATCTCTTCTTGGTTGAGAATCTTAGAATCCGCACCTTCGCTGCTGGCTAAAGGGGTTTCTCCGTCGTCGCGTACTTTAATGGCGTCGGCCCAGTTTTTATCTTCTGCCGTATTTGTTTGTGTTTCTTGATTTTTTATATCTTCTGCCACTTTGTAATGTCCTTAATAGGGTTATTTATTCAGGTTGAAAGTCTTGATGTTGAGGTTGGCAACCACAACAGGACTAACAATCAGATTAATGCGGTACAATAGTTCTTCTTTCAGCCAATATAAACCATTAGAACCATTTAGTTCATCCGGTGTAAGCTCTATGGTATGAGCTATTACGGCATCCATAATTTTTGGCATAAGTCCTTCAATAATTTGAACATCTTCAACGTTATTTAGTTCTAGATTAAGCCGGAAGCTGATGTCTTGGGGGGCTCCCGTCTCATCCGTGATACGAACGTTAATTTCCGGGATGTCGTAAAGTATGGTAACTTTGTTTTGTGAAGTTCCATCATCGTTGTTTACGGGGCGCTCAACAACAGCATATGATAAGTTTGTGTTTGGGCGGCTTTTTTTGCTTAAAACAGAATAAAAGCTAACGACCAAGCCTATTGCTATCAAGGCTGGCAATAGGAATATCAGAATTTTTTTGCGGTCAATTTTTGTTTTGTTCTCGTCCGCCTCAGAATCTGTGTCAAAATCGTCGTCTAAATTTACCATGGTTGAACCTTAACAAAAGATTTGTTTTCTCCCATTTTATAGTATTTTTTTTAGAATTAAACCATAAAAACGTACTTATTAAACGTATTTATAATTTTAACCATTATTTCAATATTTGGGGTATATAGTTTATTTGAAAAATATTAGATTATTCTAATTGTTACAGATATGTTAATCTTGTTTGTTTTCTGTGCTTTTGGCTAGAAAATACTGATGTGATATGGTAAGATGAATCGTGGCTTAGATAAGGTTTAAGAAGAATGTATATTTGGGTTGTGTTGGCAACATTTATTGCGATTTTGTATTCTTTTAATCTGGCAACGCGTTCGGATATGCGTGAGGTTTATGTCGAGCCGCAGGCCGAAGCCGTGGTCAGTAAAATTTTGTTGCAGCATCGAGCCGCTGAAAATTATGCTCGCGATTTGGGGTATAATTCATATTATCCGGGTGAAGTTGATTTTGAACTTTTGTGTCAGAAAAATTATTTGCCTTATGGATTGGAAGGGTGTGACCCGAGTGATACGAGTAGGATTTCAAGACGGCAAGATATACATTCAAGAATTTATTGTTTGGATAGAACAACATCGGGTTATTCTCAGTCGATTTCTGGTTGTCCGGGAAGTCCGAGTTGCTGTTCTCAGGATGATTCGTATAATTATGTGGTTACGTATGGTTGTGTTCCACCTCGGTGGCGTAATATTAAAACAGGTAAACCAAATAATGATTTGTTAAATGCCATTAAAAATACGGTTAGTTTGGGTGTTAATATCGGTTATGCCGATTTTGAAGAAAAAACTTTTTTACGCGTATATAATCAGGCAACTTCCGGTACCGTTCAGGATAAATATACTATGAGGTTGGTCGGAAGAGAAACAGAATGGGTTGGAATTCCCGAATATGTGGTTAATGATACGGAAGGCGGAAATGCTTCTTTTAATCGTATGTGCGTGGAATCGTTAAAAAATGAGGACGGGGAGATTATTGATCCTAAGGTTTGTTCTTATTGTCTGGTTTATATAACCCCGATTTAGGCATAATGAGGAGAGTTAATATGTTGAAAAACAAATATATTAAATTAAACGAGCTAGGTAGCCTGATGGTTGAGGCTATGGCTATGCTTGCCCTCATTTCTATGGTTACGCCGATTTTGTATCGTAAAGCGGCGGAAAGAACAAGTGAATTGCAGGATATTAATGCTGCCGGACAGATGCGTAGCTTGATAAAATCCGTAGATGATTATGTGAGCGACCATTATAATGAAATTGTTAACGGAGATTCTGTCAGCAATAGTGCGAGCAACTCTGTTAGTTATAGTGATTTAGTTTCTAACGGTAAGAAGGAAATTGACATCACTCATTTTAGAGATTATTTGCCCTATGGTTTTTTGGATTCATCGGGTAATGTTCAGGATACTCGGACCTTTAGTAAGGATTATAAAGTTGTTTTCAAATATACAGATGCAGGGAATCGAAAAGCCGTAACAGCTTTTGTCATTGCAGAACCTAAAGAAAAAGCTAATTTTCCAATGCTTAGAGCTTCCCGTATTGCTTCAATGGTTGGAACAAACGGTGGTTATGCTCAGGTAAGCGGTGGAAAAGTTCAGGTTAACGGTGTTCAGGGTATTTGGACAATTGATAATATGAGTTCGGAGTTGGGTGTTACAACAACAAACGGCTCTATTGTTACATCTTCAGTGCAGCCGATTGTTGAAGCTGGTGGCGGTGGTCAGAGCGAGAACTATTTGTATCGTATTGATATGAGTGGTAATCCCTCAACGGAGAAACTCAATCAGATGGAGGCTAACCTTAAATTAGGTGCTGATGGCGGAGATCATCATAACATAAGCAATGTTAACCAACTGATTATTACGGCTCAAAATCAGGCTAAGTTTTCCGATAATAGTAAGGGTATTGACGGAGCTTTGTTAGTTCAGGGAACCGGTGGTGCAACAATCGGCGGTAATACGGTTATTGGCGGAAATTTATCTGCTCTTGCCGATAAATTTAAAGTTAATAATGCCGGTTTGCAATATGGAACTCTATTTACCGTAACAGATAGTGAATTGAAGTATGGTACGGATGGAAGCGTTATAAAAGCAAGCGCTACGGATTTGAATTTATTAAATGGTAAGATTACGGTTAATACCTCGGGGACAAAGATTAACAGTAAGACAAATATTGCCGGTGATACGGTTATCGGTGATTTGAATGCAACCGTGAACTCCACAGACGGAACACCTAACAAGTTAACGGTCAGAGGAAATGCTGACGTTACTGGCGTATTTACGGCGGGAGAGGTGCGGACGCCTATATTTAAGACATTAACTTTGGATGCCGGTGCTCCATCTTATACCGGGCCTTGGAATTTTCATGTCGAGGCAAGTAAAGCTAGCTTTGCTCAGCCTGATTTTACCGTTGGAAGTGATAAGCTGAAAATTTCTTCGGCAGAATCGAGTATGCGTAATGCGAAGATTACGCTGAATGCAAATGATGTTGCTCAGGCCGTACTTGATGCAAGCGGGGTAGATATCAGCTCTACGAATAATGCTAAAATGCATGCCAACAATAGTTTACATTTATATACAGGTTCTTTGAGCCCCGCTTTGACACCTAATGAAGTGAGCATTCAAGATTCAATGTTTAGGGTAAATAGGGGATATATTACGATTGATTCTGTCGTAAATAGTTTTTCAATCAGAAATACGGATGCATCCAAGTTAGATCAAGTGGATGTGGCTAATGCCGTTAGTCGAGTTCGTAATATGAACTTTCAGGTTGAAGAAACTGACGGAGCTTATGTTCTTAAGGTTGAACCGACAACGGCAAACAGCTCTAAGGTTAAAGTGGATGGCGAATTAATCGTTTATAATGATAATGCAGTAGGAGATTCTGCTGAGAAGTTGTTACAGGTTTCTCAGGCGAGTAATAACAGCGGGGGTAATGCTACGGTGGAAATTTCTCGCGGAAAAATGATTGTTAAAGATAATGAAACAACACCGAAGAAAATTTTGACGGTTGATGCAAATGAAACGGATAAGACTACAGCTGACAGAGGTAGTGTTTATATTCGTAAGGGTGTTGTTGAGTTAGAATCTTCTTATGGTTCTCAATTGACAGATGCGCAAGTGCAAGCACAGGCAACTGCCGGTAATGATAAGGGTTATGTTCGAGCAGATCGTTTTGTATCTAATCGTGCGTGGACCAATCCGATTACGTCAGGTGTACCAGCCGGATTTAATCGCGGAACAACGTATGATGCATATCAGGTTAATCCTGCTTATACATCAGTTATGCATGATATTAAGCTGACATCTCGTGGCGGGGCTCGTTTGAGCGATGTTTTACCTGATTTTATTAACAAAGGTATTTATGTTGTAGATAATACTTATTTGGAGACTTTTGGTAGTTGGGAAAATGCTAACGGATGTCCGGCTAAGACAAGTGGCGATAGTTGTCAGACGGTAAGTAGCACATATGTAGCTAAAAATCATACGGATTGGACTTCTCCGTGGCTTGGTGTTGTTCCTGCACCGATGTGTCCTCCTGGATATGCTAAAGTTATTACGATTATGCCTGCAGGTTTTGCTATGGCGCAGGCGGGTATTCCGGGAACCAGACAACCGGGAAGAAAACAAGATATTGTTATTGTTAATTATCCAAAAGATCCGAATGAAGATTATACCTCTAATCCGGCAAATAAACCTACACCTTTGTATTTCCAGAAAAGCACATGGTTGCGTGCTAAGGTATATTCTCATGGTTCGGATAATACGTTTAAGGGATGGAGCGCAATTATGGGCTTTATGTATCCTTATACTTATTATAAACAATATATGGATGATTTAGGTTTGGGTTTGAGTGGTAATGATGCGATTGCATGGAATCTGTTTCCCGTATTTAGAAAACAATTGGAGGCTTATGCTACCGTATATTGTTATTTTGATCGAAAAGGGGGATTGGGTACAAAATTTGATGCTAATTTAGTTGATACAACTTATGATCAGTTGTCGAACTTTAGGGCTCCGATGAGCGGAAAAACGCCAAGTACGGCAGGAAGTGATAGTAATTACTTCAATCGGTTGAATGATCCTAACCTTAAATATACGGAACCGTGGTAGTGTTCTTAGCTGATAAAAAAAGCCTCTAAAAAGGGGCTTTTTTTGTGGATGTGGAAAAAATTATGAAAAGTAGATGTAAAAAATTTTTTATTGAGTATTATTATCTTAATGTGTTTTAAGGAGAGACAATATGAAATTTGCAATGTTTTTAGTCCCTTTGTTTTCGTTGGGCATAGTTGTTTCGGCTCAAGCGCAAACGGCAAAATCGGGGGTTCAATCTTTTCAACAAGGGAATGATGCTTGGCGTCGTGATGCTTTGGCTGATAATCAGCCCGCAGTTATAAGTCAAAATATAATCGATGCTGTTGGAAACTCGGCAATAGCAAATATTTCAGAGTCAGAAGCGGTGTTTTGTTATCAGGTGACAGCAAAACCTGCCGGATATAAGGGGTATACTCTTGATAACATGGCTATTACCGGTTTTTGCGGTATTGTTGAAAATAACTTAAAGGATATGATTGTACGACAGTTTTTGGCTACGCCTGAAAATATTTCAAATGAAGTTGCTCAATGTGTGATTAAACCGAAGCTTATGTTGCGTTTTGTGCGCGGTGTCGACTATACAGATATTTTGCTTTCGTCTCCTTGCCATTCTTTTACCATTTTTTATGGCGGAAAGCTTAAAACCTATAATTTTAGTCCGGCAGCAGAGGTTATTGACGTGATGGTTGATTCCTTTAGAGCTAAGACTGTTCCTTTTGTTTCTCCGGCTATGTTGCGTCAGTTGTTGCCGATTGGTGTGGCGCAAACACAAGAACAGAAGGATTTGGTTGCTAAACAAAGCGGACCCATAAGAAATTGGGAAAGCCAAAGTCCGGCTGAGGCAAAACCGGCTCCCAAGAAGAGTGGTTGGAATAACTTAAAACTTTAAGATTTGAGAAGAGCGGCAGAAATGCCGCTCTTCTTAGTTGATATAGGCTATTTGGTTGAAAACATTTTCTAAAAAGAACAGAGAAACGAAACAAACAAGAGCCGCTATAATTGGTGTAAATACCCAACCTAAAGCGATGTGCCATAAAATATTCCAGTTGATATTATTACCGCCTTTAGCGATGCCAATGCCTATAATTGCGCCGATAACGGCTTGAGAGCTTGAAACAGGGACCAGAGGCAAAGCAGGAAGGTTGTGTGATAAAAGAAAATGTTGCAATCCTTGTGATGCAAACAGAAAAAGAACCAAGCCTTGAGATACAACAACTATCCATGCAACCAGCGGAGACATATGCATTAAGTTATCTCCGACGGTATTGATTACTTTGTGAGAATAAGTGTAAACGCCGCAACTTATTGCCAAACCGCCGATTAGAAATAAGACTTGTGTCTTGTCTAGATGTAGAATGTTGCCAAAGCTGATTTCGTGGAATGGGGCTGATTCAACAAAGACGCCCATAACATTTGCAATATTGTTGGCTCCCAGAGCATAGGCTCCAAAGGCACCGGCAATAATCAAGCCGATGCGCGTATATAAGTCTTGTCGAATTAGGTGAATTTTGGAGTGTCTGATAATGTTTTTTACCAGATAATATATCATGATTGCTATTATGCCGGCTAAAATAGGACATATTATCCAAGTGCCTGCAATTTGAAGAAAAATATCTATCTCTGTTGGTTTTCCACTGTATAAGTTCCAACCAATAATGGCCCCGACGATGGCTTGAGATGTGGAAACAGGCAAAGCTGATTGGACCATCCAATAAATGCTTAATGCGGCTGCAAGAGCTACCATAAAAGCTCCGGGTAAGGTGTTAATGTGTCCAAGTTTTCCGAGTGTCTCGCTTGCTCCTTCTCCGGTATATACTGCTCCGATGATGATGAATAGAGATGAGATGAGCGCGGCAGTGCGAAATTTGACCATTTTTGTGCCGACAGCTGTTCCGAAGACGTTGGCTGCATCGTTGGCACCTAAGGACCAACCTAGAAATAAGCCGCTGCTCAAGAATATGAAATAGCTCAAATCCATCAGATGTCTCTTTTAATGGTGAAAATAAGAAGTTCATCAACGCAGTCTTCGGCAATATCTGCAATATCAGCAACTTCCGTAATTAAAGAATCTAGTTGCAGTTTGTTGGCAAGCGGAAGATCAGAATCGAAAATTGCTTGCAACATCCGACCAGAGGTTAGGTCTGATTCATGTTCAATGAAGTAAACTTTTTGAGAATAATCACGCACGGTGCTGAAATCTCTGAAAAATGCACGGGAGGCGATAGCCATATTTTCGGCACAATCGGAGACTTGTTCGCATAAGTCAATAAGTCTTGCATGATATTCTGCCGGAATATCAGGTTGTTCAATATAAAATTTGTAAGTAACTTCATCAAATTTGTTGATGATTTTATCTAAGTTTTCGACCAGATGCAAAACATCACCGCGAAGGTCTGGAATGAGATTTTGGACGTAAAGTTTGTTTTCTATGTCTCGGCGCAAGGCGTCTGCATCATGTTCAATGGTTTTGATTTGTTTGCTTAATTTGCGATAATTTTCTCCTCTTTTTTCTTCCAAAAAAACATGGATGGCTTTTTTGAAAGTCATCGCAGCATCAATAAGCTTATCGTGGAACAAATCTATTTTGTTTTCCAGTGATTTTGTGCGGGCAAAAAGTGATACTTTAATATGAAACATTTGTGCTTCCTTAAAACAAGTTTTTGGTTAAATTATAAATCTAATTTATGAATAAAGGTTTAGCAAATTAGGGCAAAATGAAAAATTATTCTATAAAAATAGGCTTGTAAATATGTTTAAGATTGGCTAAATTATGTGATGTTTTATTATATAATAATTTAAGGATACTAAAATGAGTAAATTGAATTCACTTTACGTCTCTTTGTTGGCATTGTTGGTTGCCATTGCTGCTTTGGCTTTGGGGATTCACAATGGTGCACAGAGAGAATCTCTTAGCGTTGAAGAGACTTTAAATAATAATCCGGAAATCATTATTAATGCTATGCAGAAGTATGAGCAGAAATTGAGAGAACAGGCAGAGGCTGAAGCTCAGAAAATGGTTGAAGCTAATTTGCCGGCTTTGAATAATGATGCTAATACACCGTTTATCGGTGCGGCTGATGCTCCGATTGTTTTGGTTGAGTTCTTTGACTTTTCTTGCCATTATTGCCATAAAGTTTATCCGGCAATTAAGCAGATTGCAGAGGCTAATCCGGATATTAAGATTGTCTTTAAGCCGTTGACATTTGTTGCTCCTATTTCAAAATATGCAGCTAAAGCAGCTATTGCAGCAAATGAGCAAGGTAAGTTCTTTGATGCTTATAATGCTATTTTTAGTTTTGAAGGTAGACCTGATGAAGCAAAAATTGACGAGTTGGTTGCTTCTACCGGTGTTGATATGGAAAAACTGAAAGCTGATATGGCATCAGATAAAGTAAATAATACGTTGAATTCTATTAATGATTTGGCTGGAAAAATTCAGGTGAATGGTGTTCCGGCATTGTTCTTGAACGGTAAGCAACTTCGTACAATTGATGGTGCTGAAATTCAGAGACAAATTGATAGCGTTAAATAAAACGATATTGTTTGAGAAAAAAAGCAGTTCTTTGGAACTGCTTTTTTTTAGTAAATAAAAACACCCCTGTTTGGGGCGTTTTTATTTTAGGCTTTGATTTCGCCAACGTACATGCCGATTTTTTGTGCGGCTTTGACGTAGTCTCCATGGACATCCAGAAGCGTGGTGCCTTTTTTGACAACTTCTTCCAAAGAATAAGCTTTGGCTTCACCGTCTTCCCAAACAACCATTTTGTTGGTTTCACCTTTTTCAAGCAACTCTACAGCTTTGGCACCGAAAATTGCGGCAAGCATGCGGTCAAAGGCTGTCGGAATGCCGGAACGCTGTAAGTGACCCAAGGTGGTAACGCGGGTTTGGAAGTCTGATAAACGTTTGTTGAGTTCGGCACTTAAGTATTGTCCGACGCCGCCATAAACATTTTCGCCGATGAGGTTCTTGGCACCGATAATGTGTTCGCCGTTTTCAGTTTTGATACCTTCAGAGACAACCAATACGGCGTGGTTGCGGCCAGATAATTTGACTTCTTTTAGTTTTTCAACAATTGCATCAATTTTGTAAGGAATTTCTGGTACCAAACAAACATCAGCACCGCCGGCTAAGGCTGAGTGCATGGCCAAGTGTCCGGCATCGCGTCCCATAACCTCCAGAATGAGGGCGCGAGAGTGGGAGCGTGCGGTGGCATCTAAGCTGTCGATTGCTGCGGTGCAAACTTGGCAAGCAGAGTTGAAACCAACCGAAAATTCGGTAATGGGGGTATCATTGTCAATGGTTTTTGGGATACCAACCATCTTAACACCGGCATTTTTGCAATAGTTGCTGACAATGTTCATACTGCCGTCACCGCCAACAACAACGATTGCGTCTAAACCAAGAGTTTTTACGCCTTCTCCGAATCGTTTAGAAACTTCTTCCAAAGATTCCATCTTAACTCCTTTATTCAGAGAGCCCAAATAAGAACCGCTGATTCTTGGCCAGGGTGTGTCCGAAAAATTGTGAACGGTTAAAATTTCGTAGGCAAGGGACTTTTCGGTGAGGCCATCCGTACCATTCTTGATACCATAGACTTCCCAGCCCAATCTGCTGGCAGAATTAACCACGGCTCTGATGACGGCGTTTAAGCCGGCACAGTCACCACCACTGGTTAAAATACCAATTTTTTTTGTGTTGCTCATATAAAAACTCCTAGTTTTCTTTATTGTTGATTTTTTTTCAAATATGCTGTATAATCTAATACAAATTTTGAGGAATTATTTCCAGCAAAAATTTTTGTTTTCATCGTTTTTTTTTCGGGAAGGAACTATTTAATGTTAAATAACGACAATTTAGGCAAACTTCAGCACCAGCTTTGTGAACTGAGACTCGAGGAACGCCGCGTTTGTTCGGATATAAGACATTTAGTTGCCAAAAATCAGACGATTGATTTTTTTCAGGCCAAACAGCTTAATACGCTTCGCTCGGGTTTGAAGAAAAAGATTAAAACCGTTGAAGCTCGGATTATGCCAAATATTATTGCTTAAGGCAAGTTTTGATTTGTGTAAAAAGGCTATGTTTTTTTATGGCTTTTTTGCTTGCATATTCTGAAAGCCTGTGATAAAAAGCAATTCAATGTTTAACCTTTAGATAAGTTGAAAAGGGGTGATTTAAGTGGTTCAGGTTACTGTTATCGGTAATGACGTTGCTCAGTCTTTGAAAGTTCTGAAGAAGAAAATGCAACGCGAAGGTATCTTCCGTGAAATGAAGTTGAGACGTCATCATGAGAAAAACTCTGAGAAGAAAGCTCGCCGTCAGGCTGAGGCTATCAGACGTGCCCGTAAGCAGCTGCGGAAGCGCTTAGATACTGAAGGATTCTAATTTTTTTAGAATTGTTGAGTTTAAAGCCGTTACTTATTGGTAGCGGCTTTTTTTATTCACATTTATAATAACCACCGCAAGAATATGCTCCTAAATTTTTGCCTAAGGCTTTGCACTCAGCAGCGGTGTAGTGATATGCTTGAGGACAACAATTTGCGTATATGTTGCTTTTATAAGGGCAGGGGTCTGCTAAAAACATACCGGAATCACATTTTTCATAGATATATCCTTCAGCTTTGCAACGTTGAATGTCGTCAAGTACAAAATCATCTTGCGGAGGGGTGTATTGGGGTTGAAGATTTTGAAATTTTTCATGGTCTGCCGTGTTTTCTGTTTCGGTAATGAAACGAACATCGGCTGAAACAGGTAAACTTCCGAATAGAAATATAAAAATTAAAAAGACAGGCATTTTGATTATCCTCAAATTTTACTGTTGAAGTTAGTATAATTTTAAAAGTTTAATAAATAAAAAAACGGCTGTATTTTTTACAAACCGTTTTTTTTGAAAGAATGCGTTCTGTTAAATTTCTACAAGATGCATAATCCGGCGAAGCATTTCGTCTTTTTTTCTAAGCTTTTGTTTTTTGAGTTCTTCTATTTTGATACAATTTTTCCAGATATGAGATTCTTCTTCTTTTATTACAGCATCAAGATGGGCGTGCTGAATACGCAAGTTTTCGAGAGATATGTGTTCTACTTCCATGCGGTCCTCCCTGAGATGTGAACAGTATAATTATAATCATTTGCCGATTGTTTTTACAGCAATATTATTTTTATACCTATATTCTAGTCCAACATTCTAATTTTGCAATATAAAATATATACCTATAGGTATGTATGTTGAAAATTAGTTATGTTTCTGCCAAGTGTTTATGACTTTTTTCATTAAGGTAGATAGAGGATAATTTTCTAACTCAGCAATATTTATAAAAATACCTTTTGTCGGAGGGGTGTTTTTGAGAAGGGTTTGGATGTTTAGGGTGAGTTTGATGTGGGTGAAAATATGTGAAATAGTTAGGTTTGTGTTGATGGCATCTTGGTATAGGTGTGTTTCGCTCCAAGGAAATTCGTATAGACCAGTCAAAAGTCCGGGTTCGGTGCGTTTGCGTATGAAAATTTGACCTTGGTCATTAAAAATAAGGTATACGAATCCGTTTTTTTCGGTTTTGCTGATTTTGGTTTTGTATGGTATCTTTTCTAAATCAGCGCAATTTTTAGATTGGCAAAATTTGTTCCAAGGGCATTGGCGGCATAAAGGATTTTTGGGCGTGCAAATTAGGGCCCCTAAGTCCATAATGGCAGAGGCATAGTCTGAGGCATGAGCGGAATCGGTTAATTCCGTTGCGAGTTCGCGGATTTTATCGGTAATTTTGTCTGTTGGTTCCGTCAGGTGGTGTAAACGGCAAATGATGCGTGTTACGTTACCGTCAATAACCGTTTCCGCCTGATTAAAGGCCAGTGCCAGAAAGCTTGCTGCCGTGTATGGGCCGAAACCTTTGAGCTTAAGAATTTCTTGCTTGCTTTGCGGAAATTTTCCTGCGTAATTTTTCATAATTATTTGTGCGGTGGTATGTAGTGAGCGTGCGCGAGTATAGTAGCCCAGACCTTGCCAATAAAGATAAACTTCTTCTAAGTCAGCTCGGGCTAAAGTATCAATATCGGGAAAGCGTTGCATAAAACGTTCAAAATAAGGGATAACGGTTTTAACGGTGGTTTGTTGCAACATAAATTCTGATACCAAAATCACATAGGGATTGGGATGTGCGCCGCCTTTAACACGCCAAGGAAGTTGGCGCCCGTTGAGGTCGTACCATTTGAGAAGTAATGTTGATAAATCTGTTTTTGACATAAACTGAGTATAGTAAAAAATATGAAAAAGTCTATGAATAAAGAAACAGGGTTTCTGATAAATCAAAAACCCTGTTTAAGTTTGTGCATTTAAGCTCTTTGTCTTTTAGATTTTTTAGGCTTGGCAAGTTTTTTCCTTTCCAGCCCCAGTATTTTACTGGTTGTTTGTCTTGTCTTTTGCCTTAGGACAGCACTTTGTTGCGACTGCCCACAGTGTCTGCGGTTCAAGGCCTCAGCTTGCGGCTGATTGTTTGTTGGCAATTTTTCTGTAGAATGTTTTTTGCCCGGTGAAGATTTTTTCCACGCAGGAACAAGTGTACAGATTGCCGGCGGAATTGTTATTCGCTCAACAAAATTAAAAAGAAAAAGAAGATTAAAAAGCTTCATAATTTTAATAATTTTTGGTTAGACAATATAGTTAGTAATCTCAATAATATTCAAAAAGTTTTTGAATTATATGCGCTTTGTTGAGATATTCAAGAATAAATTTATGTTTATGAAAGAAGAAATCTTTTTTTGTCTAATATATTGACAAGGAATTTGAGGATGATATTTTAAGGACAATTAAAATATTTATTCTAAAAAAATATAAATTATGTGGTTTATTGCTATTTTTATTGTCTTGTGCCTAGGCATTCAGATTTATGCTTTTAGGCAAATATCAAACCTCAAAAACAGAGTTGAATATGTGAAAAAACTTTCACACAGAGTTATTGATAAGGTTGTATATGACCGAAAGGTTATAGAGCTCCAGTGTCTTTTGAGCTTTGCCTTTTTTGTGTCTTTGGGGGTAATATTTATGCATTTTTGCTTGGAAGAGAAAAATGTATGGTATTTCATTTGTGCTGCGGGATTGCTTATTGTGCAGCTTTTGTTTACGGTACTCTTGATTAAGTCAATCAAACTTTCTCAAAGAATTTCAGATTTGTGACAAATGATTATGATAAAAACTCGTTACTTTATGAAAAGTAACGAGTTTTTTTGTGGGCTTTAATGTTATTTATCTATACTAAAGTTGATTCTTTTATATTGCAGAAAGGTGTGTTGTTGCTAGACAAACTATCTATAATCTGGTGAAATAATCCATAATGAATTTTGGGGGTTGTGTAATGGATATTGATGAAATAGGACTTCGACAACAAGAAATGGCGATGACTGAAGCTAATGCAATGTTAGATGCCATAACCCAGTTTGCAAAGATAACAATACAAAGTGTTATATTGGTTAATGGAATGGCTATTGTTTCAATACTTACATTCCTTGGAAATATAACAAATAAAAATGTATTATGTTTATATGATAAGCATTTACTTTTTTATAGTATATCTGCTTTTTGTTGTGGACTGTTTTTAGGGTTGTTAGCATCTGCATTTGCATATTTAGCTCAGCAATCTTTACGAGAAGTTTATGTGTTTCCCGAAGCAGAAGAAGAGAAGGATAAAAAAGGTGTTTTGTTTCGAAGAATAGCATTGTTTTGTGTCCTTTCTTCTACTGTATTATTTATAGTTGGGGCTTTTTATGCTCTTTATGGCATTTTAGGTGTGTAGTTGGGATGTAGATTAAAAAATATTCTAAGTTATGTTTTTTTAGAAAGAATTTTTAGTATGGTGTTTGGGGGAAGACTGTCCGCGACAATGCTATCGCATTGCTTGTTCCACTGCGCGGCTGGCTGAAGCCACCGGCATACTCCCGTCTGCCTGCCGCTTGTAGTCAAACTTCCATCTGGAAGTTCGAGAAGCTTAATCTAAAAAACACCATAAAAAAACCACCCATTAAGGGTGGATTTTTTATGGTGCCCTGGAGAAGACTCGAACTTCCACTGCCTGAGGCAACATGCACCTGAAGCATGCGCGTCTACCAATTTCGCCACCAGGGCTTTGTTTCGGATATCCTTGTATCCTAATTTGCTCTAAATTGCAAGCCTTATTTCAAAAAATTATCAAGATAGCCATATGAATTCAGGAGCAAGTAACTTCCTAAACAAACTCGATAAATTACGAATGGTAAAAAGGTGGATTTCTTCAGCCACCACATCATTCCATAAATTGCAGTGATAGAGAAAATGAAGGAATAGGTTATGCCATCAATAGCATAGATAATTTGTTGAAAGTTTCCTTCCATATATAATTCCCAGCCAACTAAAAGTCCGGCGGCGGCAATGGTCGGAATAGAGAGTAACATCGCAAATTTTGCTGCTTCTCTGCGTTCCATTCCCAAAAAACGTCCCATGGTGATGGTAATGCCGGAACGGCTTGTTCCCGGAATGAGTGCTAAACATTGCGCCAAACCAATCAGTAATGCATCTAAGGCACCTAAGTGTTCAACTTTGCGGATTGTCATTCCTAATCTGTCAGCTATGAACAAGACAATGCCGAATCCTAAAATTGTCCAACCAACGATGCGGCTGTCTCGTAGCCACTCCATGCCGTAGGTTTTTAAGGCTAAGCCGGCAATGACGGCTGGAATGGTGCCGATTACAATCAGCCAGAAAAGTTTGGCTCCGGCGTTTTTGAAGTTAGGAATAAACCAGGTTTTGAATACACCTTTTATCATAACCCAAATTTCTTCGGAGAAATATATCATTACCGCAATGATGGAACCAACATGCATCGCTACATCTAAGGCTAAACCTTGATCCGGAAAAGATGTGAATTTGGAAAATAAAATAAGGTGTCCGGAAGAACTTACCGGTAAAAACTCTGTCAGTCCTTGTAGTGCTGACAAAAGCAGAAGCTGGATATTCGTCACTTTTTATACTCTTTCTTGTTTGATGCCAAATGCGTTTAGAATTCTTTTTTTGAGAGCTAAGGGAGAAATGGGTTTAACCAGATATTCCTGAATGCCTAAGTCGCGAGCATCTAAAACGGTTTTTTCTTTGGTGTCAACGGTAATCATGATTATGGGCATATTTTTTAGATGCGGATTGTTGCTGTTTTTTAGATCTCTGGCAAGCTCTAGTCCGGTTTTGTCCGGCATTTGTTGGTCTAATAATATGATGTCTATTTTAAAATTGTTTAATATTTCAACGGCTTCGTTGGCAGAGGCCGCTTCTCTTGTGTTTTTCATGCCGATTTGGTATAAAGCTGTTTTGGTAAACGTCCTTGAAAACTTGTCATCATCTACCACCAGACAGCTCAATGTGTCCCAAGCTAACTGTTTGTGTGCGTTCTCCATGATTACCTCTTTCTCCGCTTTGTATTTTGTATCAGTCTATAATAATTGTTTATAAATTAAAACAAAAATCAGCATTATTCATATGTAATAGTGATGTCGGTAAGAATCTGGTGCCGTTTAAGGTGGCTCCCCAGTGTAGGTGAGCACCTGTAACGCGTCCGGTTTTTCCTACTTTACCAATTATTTGTCCTTGCTTGACATAATCTCCGACTTTAACATCTGCACTTTTTAGGTGAGCATAAATCGTATAAAGCTGGTGCCCGTGGTCGATAACGATTGTATTTCCTGTATAAAAATAATTGCCGCCGCTCATTCTTACAATGCCGTTTGAGGATGCCTTTACGGGCGTTCCTTCTGGTGCTGCGATATCTAGCCCCTGATGCGGGTTCATCTTCTTGCCGTTCATAATTCTTTGTCCGCCGAATTTTCCGCTGATGCGTCCTTCAACAGGCATGATGAAGCCTTTTTCCCAATAATTCTTGTCGGTTTTATAAGCCAGAGCATTTTTTAGGTCGCTTCTTTCTCTGGTGATTTCTTTTTGGTCTTTTTCCGAAGGGGTTACTTTCTTTTGCGGAATACCTTTGATGTTTTGGATATCCCATTTTGTTGGCATAATTGTAAAATTATAATCTTGTTTGCCTTTTTTTTCTGAAATTGTTGTTAATTTTTGTTCTTTTTGCGCATCGCGCCCGAAGGCTATCAGAAAATTTCCGGAAGGCGAAACCATATATTCCTGATTGTTAAACAATATTTCGCTAACACCGGGGGCGTAGCCTTTCAGAATTTCGCCTTGCGCTTTTTTGCCGCAGAGCTCAATTGCCTGTGCTTGAATCGGCAGAAGAGCTGCCGCTAAAAAAGTCAAACAAATCGCCTTGTAATGAGTCATTTTTCTTTTTATCCGTTTTGGTCTTTATGCTTCCATCAATAAATTTAATTTCAAGTGTCGGACTTTGTTTTGCTTGAGCTACGGAATAAACTGTTTTTTGGCGATTGTCCTTTACCCAAGCAAAGCCACGACTTAAAACCGAATCAATTGAAACTGACTCAAGTCTAAGAGCCAAATTCTTTAAATTTTCTTGCTTTTTTTCAAAAATATTCAAAATATGATAAGGTTTTAGGCTGATTTGGGCAATTTGGTTTTGTTTGTTGCGAAGCATATTCTTGAAAGCAAGCTCTAGACGTTCTGCTCGGTCATCGAATTTTTGGCGGCTTTCCGCTAAGATTTGTTCTAAATTCGGAATGCCGCGGCTTAGACCTTCCAAGCGGCTGCGACGTTCTTCAAAATAGCGATTGATGCTGTTTGCCAAGCGACTTTGCGCAGTTTGGAGCGTTGCTGAAATTTCGGCTTTAACCGGAACGGCAAATTCGGCGGCACCGGTCGGGGTGGGGGCGCGTAGGTCTGAAACATAGTCTATCAGCATCGTATCTGTTTCATGACCAACAGCTGAAATGAGCGGAATTTCCGAATCATAAACAGCGCGGATAACAATTTCCTCATTGAAAGGCCACAAATCTTCCAGACTTCCGCCACCTCGGGCAACGATTAAGACATCGGGTCTTGGAATCGTTCCGCCTTTAGCTAGATTATTAAATCCTTTAATTGCGGCGGCGATTTTGTCGGCAGCGCCTTCGCCTTGTACCGGTGTCGGCCAAACAATAATGCGGCTCGGAAAACGGTCGCGAACACGGTGGATGATATCTCTGATAACTGCGCCGCTTGCTGAAGTTACGACGCCGATAACATCCGGCAGAAAAGGAATTTGCTTTTTATGAGCTTGGTCAAACAAGCCTTCGGCGGCAAATTTTTGTTTGCGTTCTTCTAATAATTTGAGCAAAGCACCGGTGCCAGCTATCTCCATTTGCTCAATAACCAACTGGTAAGAAGATTTTCCGGCAAAGGTGGTTATTTTTCCCGTGGCAATAACTTCTAAGCCATCTTCGGGTTTAAAAGTGAATTTTGAGGCAACGCCTTTCCAAACAACGGCGGATAAAACCGCATTCGGGTCTTTTAGGGATAAATACCAATGTCCGGAATCGGCCTTTTTGGCACCAAAAATCTCACCGCGAATCCGCACACGGCTAAAAGTGGTTTCCACGCATTTTTTTATCTCAAACGAAATCTCACTGACCGTATATTCAGGCAGTTTGGGTGTTTGGGATTGCATTAGGTTTAATAAATCTTCCATTTTCTTATCCTTAAAACTTGGTGCTATTATAAAAGTGAATATTTTCTTTGTTAAGGGCAGATTTTTTGTGATGTGAAAAATTTTGATTTTATATTTAATTCTTGACTTTTACATAAATATTTATATATATTATCGCCTATCGATAGGCGATAATATAAGGTGAAATAAATAGGTAATTTGCCTCTCTTATTGCTAAATTGATAATTTGCATCTCTTATTGCTAGTTTGCCGCTCTTTAAGCTTTTTGAAAAAAGGTAAAAAAATGAAAACAGAAGTTGTTGCCAATCAAGGTGTTGTCGAAATGAAGCGACTTTGTGCTAAAAATGGTATTTCTCCTATGGAATTATCACATTATTTGAATGTTACTTGGACCAGAATTTATGAAATTATTTCCGGTAAACGTCGGATTACGCCGGAAACGGATATCCTTCTTTGTCATTTTTTTGAAGTTAAGCAGGGATATTTTGCCAAATTGCAACTGGAATATGATTTGATTTTGGCTGAGCGTTCATTACAACACAAACTGAAAAAAATTCCTATTCTTCAAGATACGGTGAAGGCTAAAAGATAAAATTTTCTTGCGCTATATATTTTTTTAGCTAAATTAAAAAGACAATGTTTTATTTATTATTCACTTAAAACTATTATATTATGACAAATGAAGAAAGATTGTGCAAAATTAATTTACTCAAAGATTTTTGCATACAGCATTGCATTAATGAAGATGAGTTGTATGAACTATTTTCTCAAATGGAAATAATTAAAGAAGGTTCGCCGTTAGATATCTATTATGAAGACGGTGAAATCTCTCGTCGGATAGATTTGGCTAAAAATCCTATTGCTTTTCGTATTAGTTCCGTGTGCAAATCTCCGCTATGTAAGGAGAGAGAGCTTTGGGTATTGGCTCGGGTGTTAAAAAACGCAAATTTTGAGCAAGTGCAAGCTTTTATCAAGACTCTTCCTAAAATTTCATCCTATTCATGGCGTGTTCCTGAAGAGAGGGAACTGACCTATGTGTTAGATGCCAAAAGACATCTTAAGGATTTGGAGAAATTGCGATATGTTTTTTCGCTTCCTACTTTTATTGATGATGAGCGAGATTGTTTAACTTGTTTGGGCAAATTAGACCGGCTTGAATCTGTGATGTATTATTATCCCGATTTTATGATAGAAGGGATTAATCCTAAAGAGAAGCTTAGTTGGTTGTTGGTCTGCGATGCTGATTAAGTTGAAAAAAAGCCTGTTCTTTTTTTGAGAACAGGCTTTTGCTTATTCTAATTCCATTATGCTATTGGCAAAATCATGAGCTTTAAATTTATCCAAATCATCAATACCTTCGCCGATGCCGATAAAGTGAATCGGGGTAGGTTGTTCTTCTGCTACGGCGACCAAGATGCCGCCTTTGGCCGTGCCGTCAAGTTTGGTGATAATCAGCCCCGAAACATCTACCATTTCTTTGAAAGTCTGAACTTGCGCCAAAGCGTTTTGTCCCGTGGTGGCATCAATCGTTAATAAAGTGGCGTGCGGGGCTTCGGGGATGACTTTTTTGATGACGCGAATAATCTTTTTCAACTCATCCATTAAGCCGGCTTTATTTTGCAGTCTTCCTGCCGTATCAATAAAAACGATGTCATCTCCTTGTTTTATGGCTTCAGTTAAACCATCAAAGCATAGGCCGGCTGCGTCGCAACCGTTTGGCCCCTTATAAACCCTTATATTATTCCTTTTTCCCCAAACTTCCAGCTGTTCAACAGCGGCGGCGCGGAAGGTATCTCCGGCGATGAAGGAAATTTGTTTGCCTTCTTGCTTAAACTTGGCGGCTAGTTTGCCGATGGTGGTGGTTTTACCTGCGCCGTTAACCCCAACCATCAGAATAACAAAAGGTTTAATGTTGTTATCTATAACCAAATTTTGTTCACAAGGCTTGAGAATCGCCTCAATATCTGCGGCTAATTCGCTTCTGATTTCAGCAGAAGTTGCGTCTTTGTTTAGGCGGCGTTCACCAAAATTAGCAATAATCTTGGTGCTGGCTTTGACACCTAAGTCAGAAGTTATTAAGAGTTCCTCCAACTCCTCTAAGGTTTGCGAATCTACTTTGCGCTTGGTGAAAATATCACTAATACCCGAGGTGAGTTTGTTCGAAGATTTTTTGAGGCCTAAACCTAGTTTTTGGAAAAAATTAGTCATTTATCGGTTCTCCGTGTTTGCGCAAAATGCGAGCGCGCTCTTTGCGAATCTCCACCGGAATTTGCGGCATATTTGCAGCCGGTGTTCCGGGACGCTCAGAATATGGGAAGACATGCAGTTTAGTTATTTTGGCTTCATCGACCAATTTAACCGTATTCATAAAATTTTCATCCGTTTCGGTCGGAAAACCGCAAATAAAATCAGCTCCGAAAGTGGCTTCCGGACGGACGGTGCGAATGGCCTTACAAAGCTTGATGACATCTTCGCGGTTGTGGCGGCGGCGCATCTTCTTTAAGACCTGATTGTCGCCGGACTGAACGGAAAGATGAAAATGCGGATGAATGTTTTTATATTTGCCCACCAGAGCAATGAAATCTTCATCTATGGCAGCAGGGTCAAGAGAACCAAACTGCAGAGAAGGAAGGTCTGGTATTTGCTCTAAAATATGAGCAACCAAGCCGCTGAAAGATGGTTTGTAAGAGCAAGCATCAACACCTGTTAGGCAAATCTCTTTAAACCCTTGAGCTAAAAGCTCTTTAATCTGCTTGATAATATCTTCTTCCTTAACCGAGCGGTTGTTGCCGCGAGCATAGGGCACAATACAATAAGCGCAGCGATGGTTGCAACCTTGCTGAATTTGTACAAAAGCTCTGTGTCTTCCTTCAAAACCCGTAATCAGATAGCGGTCATAATCGTCATAAGAAAAAATGTCGCCGACAATGGTTTTTTCGCAAATATCTGAGGACAGATATTTTTCAATTTCGGCCTTTTCCTTGTTGCCTAAGACCAAGTCAACCTCAGGCATGGCGGCAAATTTTTGCGGTGCGATTTGTGCTGCGCAGCCGGTAACAATAATGCGAGCATCGGGATTTTCTTTGCGAAGTTTGCGGATGGTTTGGCGGCATTGGCGTTCGGCCTCGCCGGTTACGGCACAGGTGTTAACGATAATGACATTATTCAGAGCGGCAAGTTTTTCTTTCAAAACTTCTGACTCATAAGAATTTATGCGACATCCGAGTGTTACGACTTCTACCATAAAAAATCCTCCTCCGCGCAATATACGGCAAGAGGAGGATAAAATCAAATCAGAAATTTAATATTATGCTTATTTCTGATTTTCGGCTAAATCTTTGTTTACGATTTCCAATGCTTGGTCAGAATATTCCTTAATTTTCTGAGCACTGTAACGTAAGTCATTATGCTCGCTTTCAGAAAGTTTGGGATAGATTACGCCATGAATGCCGCGTTTGCCGACAACGGTTGGCAAGGAAAGGCAAACATTTTTAACACCTTCAACATCATCGTGATGGCTGGAAACCGTCAGAATAGCATATTCGTTGTTGGAGATGGCTTGGCAGATTTGGCACAAAGCACCGGCAATGCCATAGTAGGTTGCACCTTTACCCTCAATGATTTTATATGCGGCGTTGCGGACGCAATCATCAATCTGAGCCTTAACTTCTGCCGTTAAGGGCTTGTTTTCCATCAAAGCTAATTCTTCAATCTGAACAGAGCCGGCATCACCGTTTGACCAGATTAAAACTTCGCTGTCGCCATGCTCACCTAATACATTGGCGTGAATAGATTTTGGAGATACGCCCAAATGATATCCGAGTAATGTACGGAAACGAGAGGTATCTAATACTGTGCCACTGCCGATAACTCGTTCGCGCGGGAAGCCAGAAAGCTTAATGGCGACTTCAGTCATAATATCTGCCGGGTTAGATGTAATAATTAAAATGCAGTTTGGTGCATGTTGGGCAACTTGTGGAATGATGCTTTCAAAAATTTTGGCATTGCGTCCCAATAAATCAATACGGGTTTCTCCGGGTTTTTGGTTGGCTCCGGCCGTAACAATAACAACTTCGGCTCCTTCCAAATCAGCATAAGTTCCTGCTTTAACTTTGTTGGCATAAGCAAAAGGTGCTGCGTGTGCAATATCCATAGCTTCTGCTTGAGCTTTTTTTTCATTAGCGTCGATTAAAACAACCTTACGGGCAACGCCTCTCATAATCAATGCAAAAGCCGTTGCAGCACCAACCGAACCTGCACCTATTATTCCTACTTTCATTCGTATCTCTCCTTTAAAATCTTGTCTGGCGCGTATTCAGAGCAATTTTGCGTGGTCTCAAAAAATTCACGTACTTCTTTGTACGCTAAAATTTTTTTCGCCCCTGAAATCACTCTGACTACAACA
>CASEZG010000010.1 GCA_949292375.1 uncultured Pseudomonadota bacterium
ATATGAGTCTTGCGCTTGTAAAGCAGAATACCAGTATGATGCTTATAACTGTACTTATCCGCAATCAACATCAGGTGACGAATGCGGCGGAAAATATACTGAATGTATTTGCCCTGAAGGTGTTGATGAAGGCGAGTTTGGTTGTGAAGAATATTATCCCTATCCTTGTGATAGCATTTGTAAAATAGCTTATTCTGATAACTGCCGCAACAGAACCGCTGTATTGCCGGAATGTTATACCGGATTTGATTGTCAATATTTTGATGATTGTCCTTCTAAAGTAAGTTCTTGGACTTGCGCGCCGGGATATACGGGGGTGGGAGGAGGTTGTGTACCCTGTTCGACCGTTACGGCTGTGACTGTTCCGACTAATGCAACCTGTTCTCTATATTTGCCTGCATGTGATAAATGTGTTGATTGGAGTTGTATGTCTGGATATAAAAAATCTGGCAATAGCTGTCTTACTCCTTGTGATACCGTAACTGCGGTTATTTCTTACTGTCCGTCTAACGCTATTTGTACTTATTACTCAGAGTGCTCTTCTAAAATTAAATCTTGGAGCTGTAAGTCTGGATATAAAAAATCTGGCAATAGCTGCGTCAGTAATGATCCTTGTGCAGATAGAACTGCGGTTCTTTCTTATTGTCCAAATAATGCAACCTGTAGTTATTATTCTGATTGCCCATCTAAAATTAGTGGGTGGAGTTGTAATACTGGTTATTCCGCTTCCCGTGGTACGTGTGTTGCGTTCTGTCCATCAAGCTGTGCCAACAGGTATAGACAAGGGACGGTTTGTTACTATGCTTGTATTTCGGAATGTCCAAAAACTGGTAGTACGAGCGTTTATGTTCAAGGTCAGAATTGTAAATAATATGATATATCATATGTAAGGTCAAAATTGGCAGTTTTTGGTAAGCAAAAGCCTCCGTATTATGGAGGCTTTTGCTTTGTTTATTTCACGTTGACGAAGTTACTTTGTTCAATATCTTTGAAATATTTTACAGTGTCTGCCTTGAGTTCTTTTGTGGCTTCATCATCGCAAACGATGATAGCGTGCTGATGCATTTGTAAAATGCTGATGGTCCACATATGATTAATACTTCCTTCAATGGCATGGTGCAAAGCTCTGGCTTTGTTGGTTCCGGTTGCCAGAATCATAACTTCTTCGGCATCACAAATTGTACCGACTCCAACGGTTAAGGCAGTTCTCGGTACTTGATTGATGTCGTTGTCAAAGAAGCGAGAGTTTGCCTGAATGGTCTCTGTGGTTAGGGTTTTGACTCTTGTGCGAGATGTTAGTGAAGACCCTGGTTCATTGAAGGCTATGTGGCCGTCAGAACCTACGCCGCCCAAGAATAATTTAATACCGCCGCAGGCTTTTATTTTTTCTTCATATTCGCGACATTCTTTGGCGTAGTCTTTGGTCATGCCGTTTAGCATGTTAACATTTTCTTTTTTGATGTTGATATGCTTAAAAAAGTTTTCCCACATAAAATAATGATAGCTTTGCGGGTGGTTCTCATCTAAGCCAATATATTCATCCATATTAAATGTAATAACATTTTCAAAAGAGAGTTTGCCGGCTTTGTGGAGCTTTATCAGTTCTTTATAGGTTCCGAGCGGAGTTGAGCCGGTTGGTAAGCCAAGAACAAAAGGTTTGTCGGCCGTTGGGCGAAAGCCGTTTATTTTGTAAGCAATATAATTTGCTGCCCAAACGGAGCATTTGTCGTAGTCTGGTCTGATTATAACGCGCATAGCTTTTCTCCTTCTTTGAAAAATTCGCCTTTGACGATGGTATATTGCGGGTTGAGGTCTTGGTCTAAAACAACCAAATCGGCATCATAGCCGGGGGCGATGAGCCCTAAATGTTCTTGTCTCATAATGTTTGCCGGATTGGTGGAAGCCATTTGGATGGCTTGGTCTAAGTTAATTCCGAAAGAAACCAGATTTTTGACACCATCGCTCATGGTCAGAGCTGAGCCAGCAATGACATTGTCTGATTTACGGTAAAAACAGCCATCAAGGTATACTTCTTCGCCGTTTGCCATTAATGGCAGTTCTTTTTGTTTGGTGGGCTTGAGCGAATCCGTTACCAAAACAAGTTTGTCTATCGGTTTGCATCTGAGTAAAAATTTAATCAGGTTCGGGTTGATATGAATGCCGTCCGCAATAATTTCACAGGAGATTTCAGGATGTATAAAGACAGCACCGACAGCGTTCGGGTCTCGGTGATGCATGCGGCTCATCGCATTAAACAAATGGGTTACGTGCAAAATGCGTACCTGCATGCCCTCGACCATTTGATTATAATTAGCATTGGTATGGCCGGCTTGCAGGACAATGCCTTTGCCGATGCAGTATAATGAAAGTTCTCTCATGCCTTTGAGTTCCGGTGCGACAGTCATATTGACGATTTTGCCTTTTGAGGCTTTCCAGAGTTCTTCCATAAGCTCTAGGTCTACGGGGCTAATCGAATCGGGAGTTTGGACACCTAAACGCTCCGGCGAAATAAAGGGTCCTTCCAGATGCAGACCGAGAATCTTTGCGCCTTTTTCTTTGCCCATGGCGGCGGTAATCGCCTTAATGTCTTTTAGCATTTTTTCTCTCGGGGAGGAATATAAGGTCGGGATGAAGGACGTGACGCCATATTTGGTTAAAGATTCCGACATTTTCAAAATAGAATCGGTTGATTGATCGTCTGTGCCGTGTCCTTCAATGCCGTGGATATGCGTGTCGATATAACCAGGGGCGATATATGCACCTTTTAGGTCTATGAATTTGACATCATCCTTAAATTTTTTTGCGGCGAAGCGCGCTTCGTTAAATACATCTATGATTTTGTAACTTTTGATTAAAACCGCGCAATTCTTCATTACCGAGTAGCCGGTCAGGATAGTGGCATTGTGCAGACAAATTTCCGAATTCATGAATTCTCTCAACAATCAAATTTAATTAATTGTAACCATATTATGCCTTAAAGGTAAAAATTCGGCAAACAAAATCTGTTGAATTTTTTTTGTTTTTCTTTAGTGCGGATTGATTAATTTCTAATGTAGGTTGACTAATGAAATAGTGTTGTATAAAGTTTAACAAATTTAATTTTGGGAATATTGCATATGAAAAAGCAAGGGGTAGTTTATACTTGTTTAACAGGTAATTATGATGTGCTCAGAGAGCATAGATATATTGATAAAGATTGGGATTATGTTTGTTTTACAGATAATGAAAAATTAATAGCTCAAAAAAAGGTTGGTGTTTGGGAAATAAGGCCGTTGGTATTTTCAGGGAAAGATAATACCAGAAATAGTAGGTTCCATAAAATTAATCCGCATAAGTTATTTCCAGAATATGAGCAAAGTATTTGGTGTGATAGTAATATTGGTATTTGTAGCCCATATATTTTTAAACAAATTGAGGAAAGAAAAGCTGATTTTTTAGTTCCAATACATTTTTGTAGAAATTGTATTTATGATGAATTTTTTGAAGTGGAAAAACTTGGATATGATGCGAAGGATGTTATTGAAAAGCAGAAACGATTGGTAGAAAATGATGGATTTCCTAAAAATTGGGGCTTGGCGGAAACAAATATTCTTTATCGTAAACATAAACTTCCAGAGATTATTAAAGTTATGGATATGTGGTGGAGCTTTATTAGAGATTTTAGTAAGAGAGATCAATTGAGCTTTACATATGTACTTTGGAAAAATGGGTTTAATCTTGATAAATTTTTTATAAAAAATACTCGTCTTTCTTTATCTGATTTTGATGTCTATCCGCATAATCCGAAAGTTTTGATTGTTGGGGGAGCTAGTTTTATAGGTTCAGCGGTTGCGGATAGAATGTTGCAAATAGATTCTAAAGTTATAGTTATTGATGATTTTAGAGAATGTTGTGATGTTAAATTGAAAAAACAAAATGTTGCTCGGAATTGTAATAATGAAAATTATAAGTTTTATCAAGGTGATGCCTGTGATGGAAAATTGTTAGAAAGGGTTTTTGAAGAAAATAAACCCAATGTTGTTTTTTATTTTGGGAATGAAAATGAATTTACCTCAGATGTAGATAGAGTGAAGGCTGATTTTGATGGTATTTTTAATGTTTTAGAGAATATGAGAAAATTTAGGGTAAGAAAGTTAGTCTTTGGTTCATTTGTAGCTGATTATGGTAAAGTTAATGGCTGGTTTTTGAATGAAAAGCAGAATATTTCAAAACCTTTGACGTTGGACGGAGCTATTAAATCCTCGTGTGAAATATTAATTTATTCTTATGCAAAGTCGTTTGATCTTTCTGCGATTTGTTTGCGCTTCTTTAATCTCTTAGGTCCAAACCCCTCTGAGAATTCAATCGTTGGAAAATTGTTAAATTCAGTGAAAAGTAATGAAAAGATTCGATTGCCTTTTGATATTAGAGATAAAAGAGATTTTGTTTATATTGATGATATTGTTGATGGTATTGAAAAAGCATGGAAATGTTCAACTCAATATGATATTTTTAATTTGGCGAGTGGTAAGGCTTTAAGAATTGAAAAATTGGTGAAATTAGTCGAGAAATTTTTAGGGCGGAAAATTGATGTTGAATTTCTGGCTTCTAAAACTTCTCGTATTAAAAGGAAAGTGGCTAATATATCTAAAGCTAAAAAGTATTTAGGCTATTCTCCGAAATTTTCTGTAGAAGAAGCTATTGAAAGAACAATAAAAGAATCAGATTTTTTATGAGGTGAATATGAAATTAAAAAATGTATGGCGCAGAGTGTGGGCTCCGAAAGTTTTTAATCAGGGATATTTGCCGGAGTTTGACGGGCATCAGATATATTTTGTGGAGATGGGAAATCCTAACGGAACACCTGTGCTCGTTTTTCACGGTGGACCCGGCGGCGGAATGAATTTGCGCTATGCTCTTCCTTTTGACCGAAAAAAATACAGAGTGATTTTGTTTGACCAAAGAGGTTGCGGAAAATCTCTTCCTTTGGGCGAAATGAAAAATAATAATACCGAAGCTTTGATTGATGATGCCATAAGACTTTTAGATTATTTGAATATTGATGATAAGGTTATTCTTCGCGGTGCTTCTTGGGGATCTACTCTGGCTTTGCTTTTTGCTGAAAAATATCCTGATAAGGTGGCAAAAATTTTGGTTTCGCAAATCTATTTGGCTGATGAAATCGGGCAAAAGTGGAATGTGGAAACCAGCCGCTTGTTTTATCCTGATATTTGGGAAAAAATTGAAAAGGAAGTTAAAAACGGTGAGCCGGTGTTGGAATATTATGCTGATTTGATTAATTCGGATGATGTCTTGAAACAAGTTAAAGCCGCTAATTTGGCCGGAAGTTATGAACGTTGTTTGGGGGCGGTTAATCCAAAGCTCGGTTATAAGGAATTGGCTCCGGAAGATTTGGCTGAAATCAGGATATCTTTGACTTATTTGAGCAAACACTATTTCCTAGCAGAGAATCAGATTGCAAAAAATGCTCAAAAAATTGCCCATATTCCGATGCTGATGATTCATAATCGTTTGGATATGGTTTGTCCGATACAATCGGCTTATAATCTACACAAAAAGCTTCCGAAATCAAAACTTGTTATTGTGCCGGGGAGAGGGCATTTCGGACCTCAGCTTAATGAAGCCGTTTATCAAGAAATAAAGGCTTATTTGCGTGATATCTAGGTGTATTGTTCACATCTGATGGAATGTGTGGTTGACAAGAGATGGGTTTCTATCTACCTTGAAGAACAAAGTTAACTTGTGGAATTTTTGAATGCGACGTTTAATTATAAGTATTATACTGACCCTATTGCTCACATCATGGGGGCATCGGCTTTATCTGACCGATGTTGGTTTTGACTATAAACTTTTTATCATCATTATCACACTCTCTTATATGATTTGTTATAAGTTGGTGCAGTATTTGGCGCGGTTTAAGATTGTTGAGAATAATTCCCGCATAGACATTGTTTTTGTGGTTTGCGTGGTTGCTTTTATGTTTGTGCCGGTTTTGCATATTAATCGTGATGAAATTTCAGTGCAAGAGAATCGGTCTTTGGCTAAATATGTTCCCCTTATTGATGATGAAACAGGACTGATTAACTATAATTTCGGTAAAGATTTTGAAAATTGGTTCAATGATCGCTTCTTTGGGCGTCGCCAATTTATTAAAAACAGCAAAACTATTGATATGCTTATTAATAATGAGCTGAAGAATTTTGATGCTATGGCCGGCAAAGAAAATTGGTTGTTCACCAAAAGGTGGAATTCTGAAGATATGTTCCGTAACAAGTATTTGTTTGATGATGAGGAACTTGCTAAAATTAAGTTTCGTTTGGAAAATTTGCAGTCTTGGTTGGCTAAGCAAAATATTAAGCTTTATTTGATGTTGGTGCCGGATAAGGAACGTGTTTATGGAGAATTTTATCCTGATGGCTATGTCAAACTTAATGAGCAAGCTAAAATTGAACAAGCCTACGAATTTTTGAAAAACGAAACGGATATTCCGGTGGTCTATCCGATTAAGGCTTTGGAGAAGGCTAAGCAGAAATATTTGGTTTATTATAAGACCGGTACGCATTGGAATCACCGCGGAGCATATGCCGCATATCTTGAAATGATGAAAATGCTTAAAAAAGATTTTCCGACACTTAAAATTTTGAGTGAGGCTGATTTTAACATTAAGCCACAGTTTAGTGCAGATGAAGATATTGCTAATGCTTTGGGTATTGATGCAAAATCCACTTTTCCGAAAGAAGATATGACTTATGACGTGTTTGAGCTCAAAAATCAGACAACAACGGTTAAGCATGAATTTGTTAATAAAGAGCTGCGTATCGAAACTTTTGATTTTGTGAGCAGTAATCCTCGAAATAAGTTAAGAGCAATTTTTTATGCCGACAGCCAGTTCTTGCGGATGAATTGGTATGTGGCTGAAAGTTTCAAGGAAATGCAGCATATTTATGTCGGATACGGACGCGATTTTGATATCCCGTATATGGCCGAAGATATTGAAAATTTTGCTCCGGATATGCTGGTTATTGCAACAGGTGAAAGATTCCTTAACCGTTTGATGAAACTTGAAGCTCCAGAAGAATAAAGGAAAAAATAAATGCTTTTTAGTTCTATGACATTTTTGTTTGTGTTTATGCCTATTGTTATGAGCATTTATTTGCTCTCCAAAAAAGACATCAGAAACTATGTCTTGTTGGCGGCGAGTATTATCTTTTATGCTTGGGGTGAGCCAAGATATTTGGCGATTATGATTATGACTATCGTTGTGACTTACATAGGTGCAAGGATAGTTGATAAATGTATGGATGATAAAAAACGCAAATTGGCTTTGGCTGCTACTATTTTGGTCGATTTGGGTTTTCTGATTTATTTTAAGTATTTTAATTTTATTGTTGATAACGTTAATGCGGTTTTGCAGCTTAATCTCAACTTTATTGATGTTGTTATGCCGATTGGTATCTCTTTTTATACCTTTCAGTCCATATCTTATTTGATAGACGTTTATCGTCGGGAAGTTGAGGCGCAGGAGGACATCAATAAATTAGCTCTTTATATTGTGTTGTTTCCGCAATTGGTGGCGGGGCCGATTGTTAAATATCATGATGTTTGTGAACAAATCGATGACAGAAAAGTTTCTTTTTCTGATGTTTCTTTGGGCTTAAAGCGTTTTATCATCGGTTTGGCTAAAAAAGTTTTGATAGCTAATACTTTGGCGGTGGTTGTTGATAGAATTTTTATGCAGCAGCCGGAAACTTTGGGCTTTGGTTATGCATGGCTTGGTATTGTAGCTTATCTGATACAGCTGTATTTTGATTTTTCGGGATATTCGGATATGGCTATCGGTTTGGGGCGGATGTTCGGTTTTCGGTTTTTGGAGAACTTTAATTATCCGTATATTTCCAAGTCAATTTCCGAGTTTTGGCAAAGATGGCATATCTCTTTGGCTACATGGTTTAAGCAGTATTTGTATATTCCGCTCGGAGGTAACAGAGTTTCGCCGATGCGCACCTATATAAATTTATTTGTTGTTTTTTTGGTTACGGGTGTTTGGCACGGAGCTAGTTGGACATTCGTATTGTGGGGCGTTTGGAACGGTATCTTTATTTGCTTTGAAAAATTTGTCGGCTGGCATAAGCCCAAAATAGATGAGCATAGGTTGGCATCCGGTTTAAGGCATGTTTATGCTATGCTCGTGTTTTTATTGGGTTTGGTTATTTTCCGTTCAATTAATATAGATTATGCTTGGGATTATTTGCAGCAGATGTTTATGTTGAATCAGCCAGAAGCTGTAACAGAGGTTGATTTTGGTATCAATAACAAATTTATTTTGATGTTGGTATTGGGTATTATTTGTTCTGCGCCAATATTTAAAAATATGCTTTATGTAAAATATGAGCGTAAAGTTTTGCGCAGTATCATTAATATCTGGATTTTTATCCTTTTTTATTGGTCTACCATATCTCTTGCATCGTCAACGTATAATCCGTTTATTTATTTCCGCTTCTAGGAAAATCCCGCTTAATGGGAAATTTGGGCGTCGTTGTCGGAGTTTTGAAAATTCACGTAGGTCATACTACGCTAAAATTTTCAAAATCCTAAATTCCTACAACTTTCCACATTAATCGGGATTTTCAAAAAAAGAGAATGGGAAATTTGGGTGTCGTTGTCGGAGTTTTGAAAATTCACGTAGGTCATACTACCACGTAGGTCATACTACGCTAAAATTTTCAAAATCCTAAACTCCTACAACTTTCCGCATTAATCGGGATTTTCAAAAAAAGGAGAATGGGAAATTTGGGTGTTATCAGAAATTTGAAAACGCTGAATTTGAGAGTGTTCCTTATGTCAGTTGTTATGGATTTCGTCCCAAGCTTCCAAAAGCCATGGATGGGGTGTCTTAATTTTTTCTTTGTTTAACATTAAGTTTTCGAAGTAACATTTGATGGCATTATCTAAGGAAACCTCGGCTGCTTTTTTGACCAAAGGCATATATGCCGGAGTATCTTTGCTGTCCCAACTTAATTTGTCGGCCAGAAACAGTAGTTTATCAAGGTTAGATGCATCTTTACGGAGTGTGGTATGACAGTTGATGGCATTAAGGACTTCTTTATCAACAATATTAAACGTTTCAACGGCGATAATACGAGATATTCGTTGATGAAGGAGATAAGGATTTTCTCGCTCTACGGGAAAGATTTCTAATCCAAAGTCTTCTGACATGGAAACATAATGTTCGATAGGTATAAGTGTGCTTATATCGTGTAAGAGAGCCGCGGTTTTGGCTTGTTCATAATCAACAACAAATCTTTGAGCCAGAATTAAGGCATTGTCTTTTACTTTTAGGGTGTGTGCCAGAATATCGGGTCGTTGATTTGATGTAAAATTGTGGATTATGTTTTCTTCCAAAGAATAAAAATCAGTGCAAGTAATTGTATTTTCAGTCATTTGGCTCAATCCTCCTGATGAAGTCTTTTTTGCAACTCATGATGATGTTATTTCTATATATAATTGATTTTATTATAAAAATCTAGTTTTTTTTATGAAAATGTTTTGTTTCCTGATGTCAGTTAATTGTTAACAAAATTAAACTGTCTGTGTTAATTGGGCATTTTTAGTGTATAGTGACAATCGGTGGGGTGCCAAATATATTTTGAACGGGATGATGGACGTAGAATATAGTTTTGAAGCCACCAGAGCCAAATTATCAAAATTAAAGGCGGGTGCTTTGTTTATGAGATGCGGAACTCAGAAAATAAAGTTGGCAATGGATTTGGTTAAAGATAAGCAAGATGAATTTGATGTTGTGGTATGGATTGCTCCGTCATCTTTTTTGGGGTGGGATACTTATACTAAGATAATTGATGAAAACTTAGCTGGTTTGTATAAAGAAATTTGTTTTTTTTCTATTGAAAATATTTCTTGTTCCGATGTGCATTATCTTCAGCTTTATTCTTTGGCTGAGAGATCCAGAGTTTTTTGTGTCGTAGATGAGAGTATTACGATTAAGAACAGTGAGGCAGGGCGAACCAAGCGGTTGTTGTCTTTGCGTAATATGTTTGTATATCGTCTTATTTTGAGTAGTTTGCCTTTAACGCAAGGCTTAGTTGATTTATATTCGCAAATTGAATTTATGCATCCGTCAATTTTGAATATGTCAGAGACACAATTTGTAAATAAGTATTTGTCACCATATGATGACGGAACGCTTAGAAAATGGTCAAAGCCGGAAAATGAGAAAATTTTGATTGAGCAGATGAGACCCTTTATCTTTAAGTGTGATTTGAAAGAAAAATATAATTTGAATTATTTTGATTTTTGTTTTGATTTAACGGAACAAGAGGAAAAATGTTATCAAGAAGAAAAAGATGCTTTTTTACAAGGAAAAAAACAAGCTGTGTTTATGGAGGTTGTACAACGGTTTCAGCATATATATACAATTGCCAAAAACAAGGTCGATGGTTTATTTAAGCTGATAGAAGAAATATTGGCTCGGGGTGAAAAGGTCGTTATTTATACCAAGTATTTTGACGAAATTCGATTTTTTGAAGAAAGCGGATTATTGAAAAGGGGCAAATATGTGGTTCTTTCGGGAAGAACGAATAAGAAAAGAGCCATAAAGTTTTTCGGACAAAGGATTAATGTGATGTTTGCGACTTATGGTGTTGATGGAAGAGGGTTGAATTTGTGCAATTGTAATAATATTATTTATTTTTCGCAGACTTTTGATTATAAATGTAAGTTGCAATGTATGCGTAATGTGTATCAGTCCTATAATGGGAATGATGTTAACATTTATAACTTGTGGATTAATACGGGGTTAGATAAACTTATTCGGCAAAATTTGAACCGAAAGAGAAATGTTCTCTCCAATGTTTGTCGTATGATTTCGAAAGAGGAGGCTATGTCGTTATGAAAAAATATTTGGAGAAAAATGTTTATGATGCATTGCAGGATAGGTTAAAGTTTATTTTTGATAATTTTGACAATATCTATGTCTCTTTTTCCGGCGGAAAAGATAGCGGTTTGTTGTTAAACTTGGTGTTGAGTTATAAACGTCAGCATAATATTGATAGAAAAATAGGGGTTTTTCATCAAGATTTTGAGGCTCAATATCAAACGACAACGGATTTTGTGACCAGAATGTTTGAAAATAATTTAGAGGATATAGAGCCTTATTGGGTTTGTTTGCCGATGGGGTCACGTTGTGCGGTGAGTAACTATCAAATGTATTGGTATCCCTGGGACCCAGATCAAGAAAAGTTATGGGTTCGGCCAATGCCTAAATTGCCTTATATCATTAACCTGGATAATAATCCGTTTGATTTTTATAAGTACAAGATGGTTCAAGAGGATATGTATGCAGAGTTTGGTGATTGGTATTCTCGTCAGAAAAAAGGCAAGACAATCTGTTTGTTAGGAATTAGGGCGGATGAATCTCTTAATCGATACAGAGCTTATGCTAATGTTAGAAAAACGATGATGAAAGGTAGCCAATGGACCTCTAAAATGGGAAAAAATTGGTGGAATGCATATCCTCTTTATGATTGGACGACGAAAGATGTGTGGATTGCAAACGGCAAGTTTGATTATGACTATAATAAGATTTATGATTTATTTTGGCGGGCGGGATTATCTATTCATCAGATGAGAGTTGCCAGCCCTTATCATGAAAGCGCGAAAGAAAGCCTTAATCTCTATAGGGTTTTGGAGCCATCAACTTGGGTGAGGGTGGTTTCTAGAGTACAGGGGGCTAATTTTGGTGCTATTTATGGAAATTCACATGCTTTGGGGTCCAGAAAAATTGAATTGCCGGAAGGGCATACTTGGCGAAGTTATGTAAAGTTTTTGTTGGCAACATTGCCGGAATCTATGCGGCAAAATTATATTGAGAAGTTTAAGACATCAATTCGTTTTTGGTGGAAGAAAGGCGGTGTGGTTGCTGATGAGGCCATTAAGGAGTTAGAGGCTTGTAATTATCCTATTCGACATAACGGAAAAAGCAATTATAAGAGCACTAAGGAAAAAATTATATTTCTCGGAACGCCGGATCATACTGATGATATTAAGTCTACGCTTGATATTCCGTCATGGAAAAGAATGGCGGTTTGTATTTTGAAGAATGATCATTTGTGCAAATATATGGGGTTTTCTCAAACACAAAAGCAGAATATAAGACAGCAAGAATTAATGGAAAAATATAAAAAATTGTGAGGTGGTTAGATGAGTGATTTTGTTAGTCCTGTTTATAATGTAAAGGCTATCCCTTTGGAGAAGATTAGGGCGAATGATTATAACCCGAACAAGGTTGCGCCACCGGAAATGAAACTTTTGGAAATCTCTATTTGGGAAGATGGTTTTACGCAGCCAATCGTTTGTTATTATGACAAAGCTCATGATGAATATATTGTTGTAGATGGTTTTCACCGTTTTACGACGATGCTTACCAGCGAGAGAATCCGAAACCGAGAAAAAGGTAAAATGCCCGTGGTGGTTATTGACAAAGAACTCGGTGAGCGTATGGCTTCAACCATCAGACATAACCGTGCACGCGGTAGCCATGTTGTGGATTTGATGAGCAATATTGTCGCAGAACTTTTGGAGATGGGAAAAAGTGATGCTTGGATATGCCGAAATATCGGTATGTCTGCCGATGAGTTGTTGCGTTTGAAGCAAATTACGGGATTGGCAACATTATTTAAAGATGAGGACTTTTCTAAGAGCTGGGAAGTTACGAAGTAAAAAAAACGGCGTATAACTTGGAAAAATTTCTTTTTATTCCGATGAATTTGCTGTTTCGTAGTGGAAGTTATCGAATTTTGTTCGGAGGATGAATATGGACAAGCTAAATGATTTTTCTCTGATTTGGGGGATGCATCCGCAGTTGTTGGCAATTGTGATTATGTCAATTTGTTATCTGATTATTTTTAGTGAGAAAATAAACAGAGCGATTATTGTCTTGTTAGGTGCCGGTGTAATGATTGTGTCTGGTATTTTGACACAGCAGACAGCTTTGAAAGGTATAGATTTTAATACTTTAGCTTTGCTCACCGGTATGATGATAATTGTTGGAATTGCTGAGAAGTCCGGAATGTTTCAGTTCGTGGCTGTTTGGGGCGCAAAACGTGTTAAGGCCTCTCCGCGAGGTTTGCTGATTGTGTTGCCGGTGGTTACGGCGGTGTTCTCGGCATTTTTGGATAATGTTACGACGGTTTTGCTGATTGCTCCGGTTACGTTCCAAATTACTCGTACTTTGAAGATTAATCCCTATCCTTATTTGATATTGGAAATCTTTTCTTCAAATATTGGTGGTACGGCAACACTTATCGGCGATCCTCCAAATATCTTAATCGGTTCGTCAGTCGGTTTGTCTTTTATGGACTTTGTGGTTAATTTGACGCCGGTTGTTGTGGCTACAATGGTTGTTTTGCTCATTATGTTTGACCTTATTTGGGGAAGACGCATGACAACCAGCGATGATTGCAAAGCAGCCGTGATGTCCATGAATGAAGTTGATTGTATTGTTGATAAGGGGTTGTTATATAAGTCTTTGTTTGTATTGGCTTGTGTTATTGCCGCTTTTGTGTCGGCAAAGCAATTGAATCTTGACAATGGTACAATAGCGTTGGTAGGTTCTGCAGTCTTGTTATTGCTTTACAGTTGGAGGTTTAAAGGCGAGGACAGAGATGCCAAAGTTCAAGAAGTTTTTGGCTTGGTTGACTGGACAACGATTTTCTTCTTTACCGGTTTGTTTGTTATTGTTTATGGCTTGGAAGAAACCGGTGTTTTAGAGGCGCTCGGACATTGGTTCTTAGAATTGACTGGTGGAAGCTTGACGGCTATGACTTATTTGGTTTTGTGGAGTTCGGCAATTCTTTCCAGCGTAATTGATAATATTCCCTTTGTGGCGACAATGATTCCGATGATTAAATCTATGGAAGAATCTGTCGGCGGCAGAGAGGTGATGATGCCTGTCTGGTGGGCGTTGTCTTTGGGTGCATGCTTTGGCGGAAACGGAACGCTTATCGGAGCATCCGCAAATGTGGTGGTGGCCGGTATGGCTATGCGAGAAGGACATCCGATTAAGTTCTTAGGCTTTTTGATTTGGTCTATCCCCGTGATGCTTTTAAGCGTGGCAATCGCTAATGTATTTTTGTTTTTAGAATATAATTGATGTTCTAAAAGTCTTAAAACCCCGCTGATTGGCGGGGTTTTTTGTGAATATGATAGGGAAAAAGATTGCTTTGCGGAAAAGGTGGTATAAAATACGCTCATTCTATTTGTGTAACTAGAGAGGATTTTTTTATGAAAGGTATCATTTTAGCCGGAGGTAGCGGGTCCAGACTTTATCCGCTGACAAAGACAACCAGTAAACAGCTTTTGCCGGTTTATGACAAACCGATGATTTATTATCCTTTGTCAACCTTGATGTTGTTTGGTGTCAGAGAAATTTTAATTATCTCGACACCGCAAGATACTCCAAATATTGAAAAGTTGTTTGGTGATGGTAAGCATCTTGGTTTGGATATTTGTTATAAGGTTCAAGATGAGCCGAAAGGTATTGCTCAAGCGTTTACTATTGGTGCCGATTTTATTGGTAATGATGATGTTTGCTTGATTTTGGGTGATAATATCTTCTATATGGGTGAGCAATTGAAGCTCTTTCGTGAAGAGATTGCCAAAAATGTCGGCGGTACGGTTTTTGGATATCATGTTTCAGATCCGGAGCGTTTCGGCGTGGTCGAATTTGATAAAAATCATAAAGCTATTTCTATTGAGGAAAAGCCTAAACAGCCAAAATCTAACTATGCTGTTGTCGGTTTGTATTTTTACAAGTCAGATGTGGTTGAAAAGGCTCGTAAATTGAAGCCTTCTGCCAGAGGAGAACTCGAGATTACGGATTTGAACCGTGAATATTTGGAAGAAGGACGCTTAAATGTTGTTACGATGAAGCGTGGTAATGCTTGGCTTGATGCCGGAACACCGCAATCTTTGTTGGATGCGTCTAATTTTATCGGCATCATTGAAAAAAGACAGGATTTGAAAATAGCTTGTATTGAAGAGATTGCTTATAAGCGTGGTTTTATTGATGATGCGCAGATGCTCAAGCTTATTGATGCTTTGAAAGACGGTGTAGATTATAAGAGTTATTTGAAACGTGTATATGAGGACAGCCATGAAGATTATTAATACGGCCATTGAAGGGGTTTATGTTATTGAGCCTCAAGTTTTTGAAGATAACCGTGGTTATTTTTTTGAAAGCTATAATAAACAAAAAATGGATGAAGCCGGTTTGAAATATAACTTTATTCAAGATAACCAATCGATGTCGAAATATGGTACTATTCGCGGTATTCATTTCCAGAAGGGCGAATTTGCTCAGGCAAAATTGGTACGTGTCTTGGAAGGAACGGTTTTGGATGTGGCTGTTGATTTGCGCAAAGGTTCTAAGACTTTCGGAAAATATGTCGCGGTTGAGCTTTCGGCAGAAAATAAACGTCAGCTTATGATTCCGCGTGGTTTTGGTCATGGTTTTTCCGTATTGTCTGAAACGGCGGTATTCACTTATAAATGTGATAATGTTTATAATAAAGAATCTGAAGGCGGTATTCGTTTTGATGATCCAGATATTCATGTGGATTGGAAGATTAAGCCGGAAGAGGCTATATTGTCAGAAAAAGATAAAAATGCACCATTTTTGAAGGATGTTACATGTTTTTAGTTGTGGGAGCTAATGGGCAACTCGGGAATGAGCTACGCCTTATTTTGGGTGATGCTGCTGAGTATGTAGATAGAGAGTTGTTGGATATTACGGATGCCGGTGCGGTGAAGAATTTTGTTAAGCCGGAGAAATACAGCGCGGTTATTAATTGTGCAGCTTATACTGCTGTTGACAAAGCGGAAAGTGATGCTCAGCTGGCTGAAAAAATTAATGTCGATGGTCCCAAAAATTTGGCGGAGACAGGTGTTCCTTTGATTCAGGTTTCGACAGATTATGTTTTTGATGGATTAGGGCATAGACCTTATAAGGAAGATGATGAAACTCATCCGCAATCTGTGTATGGAGCTACAAAATTGGCGGGAGAAAAAGCTGTTTTGGAAAAAGCCAGCGGCTGTTTTGTGGTACGTACGGCATGGCTTTATTCTACATTCGGCAATAATTTTGTGAAAACAATGCGTCGCTTGGGGGCTGAGCGTGAAAATCTGAATGTTGTTTTTGATCAGGTTGGAACGCCGACTTATGCTCGAGATTTAGCGGAAGCGATTGTGGCAATGTTGCCAAAACTCAAGGCAGGAGCGAAAGAAATTTATCATTTCTCTAATGAGGGTGTGTGTTCGTGGTATGACTTTGCCATTGAGATTATGCGTTTGTCCGGATTGGGGTGTAGAGTTAAGCCAATCGAGAGTAAGGATTATCCAACCCCGGCAAAACGTCCTTTCTATTCGGTTTTAAACAAAGGAAAAGTCAAAGAGGATTTTGGTTTAGAAATTAAGCATTGGTCGGAAAGTTTGAAAGATTGCGTGGAGAAGTTGAACAGTGGTCTTTAGTTCCTTAATATTTTTATGGCTGTTTTTGCCTGTTGTTTTTACGTTATATTTTCTTGCTAAAGAGCAATATCGCAATGTGATTTTGTTGGTTGCGAGTTTGTTCTTTTATGCTTGGGGCGAGCCGGTTTATGTTTTTGTGATGATTTTATCAATTATCATAAACTATTTTTGTGGTTTGAAAATCGGAGCTGCTGAAGAAAGCAAACGTAAGAGGGCTTTGTTCTGGTGTGTGTTTGTAAACTTGGCTTTGCTGGGGGTATTTAAATATACCGGTTTCTTTACGGAAAATGTGAATGCAATTTTTGGTTTGCAGGTTGAAGTTAAGCATTTGCCTTTGCCGATTGGTATTTCTTTTTACACGTTCCAATCTATTTCTTATTTGGTGGATATTTATCGCAAAGTTTGTGAACCGCAAAAAAATATTGTCAAAATGGGGTTGTTTATTTCCTTCTTTCCGCAGTTGATTGCCGGTCCGATTTTGAAATATTATGATATTGCCAGCCAAATTGACAAACGTCAGGTTACGTTGCCTTTGTTTAATGAAGGGGCTGTTCGGTTTTTGCAGGGTTTGGCAAAAAAGGTTATTATTGCCAATGTGATGGCGAAGACTGCCGATGAAATTTTTGCTTTGGGAATTGATGATTTAAGTACGCCGGCGGCATGGATTGGTATTATTGCTTATACGTTCCAAATCTATTTTGATTTTTCCGGTTATTCGGATATGGCTATCGGTTTGGGTAAGATGTTTGGTTTTCATATTCATGAGAACTTTAATTATCCATATTTGGCAACATCTATTAAAGATTTTTGGCGTAGATGGCATATTTCTCTTTCAACGTGGTTTAAAGAATATTTGTATATTCCGTTGGGCGGTAACAGAGAAGGTACGCTGAAGACTTATCGGAATTTGATGATTGTGTTTTTCCTGACCGGTTTGTGGCATGGCGCAAGTTGGAATTTTGTAATTTGGGGCTTGTTTCATGGTACGTTTTTGGTCTTGGAACGTATTTTCCCGATTGAAAAGTTTTTAAGATTCCGTCTCTTACAGAGTGTCTATACGTTGTTGATTGTGGTTGTGGCTTGGGTCTTTTTCCGTGCAGAGACATTAAGCGGAGCTTGGGCTTATTTGAACAGAATGTTTGTTCCTTATGATATGGATACATATAGTAAATATTTGTCAAACGAGTTTGTTTATGTGGCTTTGTTGGCTTTTGTTTCTTGTGGTTTTGGCGCAATGTTTTATCAAAAAGTATTTGCTTGTTTGCGTCGTGAGAATTGGGGAAATATGCTGCTTAAGTTTATTAATCCGGCATTTTGTGCGGTGATTGCATATTGCAGTATTTTGTTATTGGCCAGCAATACGTATAATCCGTTTATTTATTTTAGGTTCTAAGCATGAATAAGTTATTTCGAATATATGTTTTTCTACCAGCAATAATTCTTCTTTATTGGGTGTTTGTGCCTTTTATTGAGAATATGTTTTTCAGTAATACGGAGTTGTTGGATAATCGGCCGCTTAATGAAAAACCGACAAAGTTTACCAGAGATTTTTCAAAAGATTTTGAAGCTTATTATAATGATACTTTTGCCGGAAGAAAAAATTATATTAAAAAACTTAGTTTGTATAAGTTTAAGTTGGGAATGGACAGTGGTTTTTCCATTAGCGGAAAAGAGGGGTGGCTCTTCTATGATTCCGGAAAAATTCCTGATGGCTATACTTTGGTCGATTATTTCGGGCGGATGCGTTTCTCGGATGCTGAATTGAGAAAAATGGCGGAAGGGTTAGAAAAAGCAAAAGCTTATTATAAAAAAAGAGGAATTGAGTATTATTTGATTATTGCGCCAAATAAAGAAGGTTTATATTCAGAATATATGCCTGATTATTTGCAAAGAGACCGCGTTTCTGAAAAATCTCGTGCTGATTTGGCTCTGGAATACCTGCAGAAACATACAAAGGTTAATATCATTAATTTTCGAGATGTTTTAGCTCGGTCTAAAGATAAGTTTGGGATTAATCTTTATTATCCGAGAGATTCTCACTGGAATGAGGCAGGAGCTTATTTGTCTTTTGTCGAGCTGGCCAAGCTGATGCGTAAAAACGGGGTATCAAATATACCGGTTAAGCCTTTGAGAAAAGATATGCTCAGCGAGAATGGTTATTATCTTTCAGACCTTAATGCTTTGGGCAAAAATGATGATATTAAGTATAAAATTGATTATTTGTCCGGCAAAGATGGAAAAATTTTGGTTAATGAAGATAATGGTTTTTTTGAAGTTTATGAAAACCCGAAAGCTCCGGTGAAGAAAACCGTATTGCTCATTAGAGATTCTTTTGGAAATGCTTTGAAACCTTATTTTGATAAAACTTTTGCCAAAAATGTATTTGCTCATAACAAATATAATAAACGGCAGGAACTTGACCGGCTGGTTGCCGAATATAAGCCGGATATTATGGTGGATGAAGCGGTGGAAAGATATTTTGACCGTCTTTTGAAATATAGTGAACTTTATGGAGAATAATATGAAGTCTATTTTAGTTACCGGCGGTGCCGGCTTTATCGGGGCGAATTTCGTACCTTATTTTGCCAAGAAATATCCGGAATATAGGGTTATTAATTTGGATAAGTTAACCTATGCCGGAAATTTGGATAATCTTTCCGATTGTGTTGATTGTGCAAATTATCAGTTTGTGCAGGGTGATATTTGTGATAGAGCCTTGATTGAAAAACTCTTTGCCGAAAATGATATCAGAGGAGTTATTCACTTCGCGGCAGAAAGCCATGTAGATAACTCTATTACCGGTCCGAAGGCTTTTATTGAGACAAATATTGTCGGTACGTTTACTTTGCTTGATGTTGCTCGCAATGCTTGGATGGAAGCTCCTCACAAGATTAAAGCTGGTTATGAAGATTGTCGCTTCCACCATATCTCTACAGATGAGGTTTATGGAGCATTGGGTGAAACAGGTTTCTTTAAAGAAACAACACCGTATGACCCAAGCTCTCCATATTCTGCTTCCAAAGCAAGTTCGGATATGTTGGTGCGTGCATATCATCGCACTTATGGTATGAATGTTACGGTTTCTAACTGTTCTAACAACTATGGTCCGAAACAGCATCCCGAAAAGCTTATTCCCAAAATTATTTCCAATGCTCTAAGCGGCAAAAATATTCCGATTTACGGCGATGGTAAAAATGTTCGCGATTGGCTTTATGTTTTGGATCACTGCAAAGCTATTGACCTGATTTTCCATAACGGTAAGTCCGGTGAAACTTATAATATCGGCGGACATAATGAACGCAATAATCTGCAAATTGTTGATGCAATTTGTTCTATTTTGGATAGCAAGTGTCCGAAGAAGGACGGTGGGTCTTATAAAGATTTGATTGTTTTTGTTGCAGATCGTCCGGGACATGATCGTCGTTATGCTATTGATGCAACTAAGCTTACCACAGAACTTGGTTGGAAAGCTGATGAAAACTTTGATACGGGTATTGTTAAGACTGTAGACTGGTACCTGAAAAAACTCAAGCTGTAGCCAGCTTGACCGCGGCAGTGGCTGTGGCTACAGTCTTTACTGAATCGCGTTGCTTTCTAAAGTGCATATCTTGCGTATATGCCTTGTGGTCTTATGGATTCTTCGGAAAATGACGGAAGAATGAAAAAAAAGCCCTCCTTAAAAGAGGGCTTTGCTTTATTTTACCTGAGGTTGTTTGGTCTTTATCAGTGAGGCAATGATACCTATAAACAAAATACCAAAGGTGATGCTCAAGGAATGAACCGCCTCAATATTTATGCCAATATGCGGTAGAAAGATTTTTGTACCGATGAATATCAGAATAACAGCTAAGGCCGGTTTTAAGTAAACAAAGCGGTTGACGGCGGCTGCCAACAAAAAGTACAAAGATCTTAAGCCCAAAATGGCAAAAATGTTACTTGTATAAACAATAAAGACATCTTGGGTAATCAAGAAAATTGCAGGGATACTGTCTACCGCAAAAATAACATCCATCGTTTCAATAACCAGCAAGGCAAAGAACAGCGGCGTAATGAAATATTTTCCCTGACGGTGAATGAAGAAATGTTCATTATGAATGCGTTTTGTTACGTTAAATTTACGGCGAATGAACTGGTAAAGTTTGGTTTCCGTTAAGGGGGTATCATCTTCTTTTTGGGCCACCATTTTGATACCAGTATAAAGTAAGAAAAGTGAGAAAATATATAGTATCCAATGGAAACGACTGACCAGTTGTGCGCCGATACCAATCATCAGGGCACGCATAACAATGGCTCCTAAAATACCCCAGAACAAAACGCGATGCTGATATTTTGTCGGAATATTCAGGCTTGAGAAAATCAGCGAGATAACAAAAATATTATCCATGGAAAGGCTCTTTTCTACCAGATAGCCGGTGTAATATAACATACCATCTTGTGTGCCATGCTCATAGATAATGAATATGCCGAATATAAGCGCAATGATTATATAAAAGGCACTGAGTTTGAATGTTTCCGCAATTGTGGGTTCTTCGTCTTTTTTATGAAAAACGCATAAGTCCAAAAACAAAAGTACACAAACTATTACGCCGAAGATAATCCACATCATATAGGTCGGCATAATAAAGTGGTTGGTAAAAATTTCATGTAATCTTTCCATAGCAGAATATAATTCCTTATTTTAAAAAAATTAGTTTCATTCATCCGTGAGGGTATGTTATGTGGCGGCTTACGTCAATGATAATTTTTAGGTTTTCTTGAACTTATTTTTCTGGTATCCTTAAATGTGGGGTTTGAAATGGCGGATTGGAAAATGAAAGCATATTTATCTTCTTTAATGAGTTTGCAGGTTAAGAAATTTGCCTTCTTGGTCGGAGGGTGCGGCCTCATTCTCTTTATGGCTTTTAGCGGAGGCGATTGGCGGACAGCCAGTCGCGAAAGTTCTGGTTTGGCTCCGTTGCCAAAAGATGTTTCGGAGGCGGTTGTGCAAGTCTATGCTGCCAGAACATTTAGTTGGCGCGGATATTTTGCCGTGCATACTTGGATTGCGACCAAAGAAAAAAATGCGCCTTTTTATACAACTTATCAGGTTATGGGATGGCAGTTACGCTATAGGGGAACTGCCGTTGATATCAAGAAAGATGTTCCTGACCGCAAATGGTATGGCGCAATGCCTGAGCTTATTCAGGAACTACGCGGGAAAAAAGCCGAGAAGGCTATTCCTCAAATAAAAAGGCTTGCTCAAAATTATCCCTATGGCAAAACATATCGCGCATGGCCGGGGCCAAACAGTAATACCTTCATTTCTTATATTATTCGGAATGTACCTGAACTGACGGTTGAGCTTCCGCCTCATGCAATCGGCAAAGATTGGACGCCGAATTTTATTGAAAAAGCAGAAAGCGGGCAGGGATATTTGTTATCTTTATATGGCGTATTGGGAATTTCGTTCGGTGCGGCAGAAGGAATAGAATTTAATTTGCTTGGTTTAAACTTTGGGGCGGATTTTTACCGCCCCGCATTGAAGCTTCCTTTAATCGGAAGAATCGGTTTTAAAGACAAACCTCTTGAATAATTATATCTCAACATGGATAGAGATACGACGGTTCTTTATCCTGTTTTCGGGAATCGGAGAACCATTTAAATCTCTATTAGGATATTTTGGTGCAATGTCTGCCATGCCGACAGCCTGAAAGCGGTCAGGTTTTAGTCCGGCTTTGATAAATTCACGAACAACTGCGGCAGCTCTTGCGGCAGAAAGTTCCCAACTCGAGATAAAGGTTTTGCTGACAATGGGCATATCATCCGTATGACCTTCAACAATTACGCGGAAACGTTTGTAACGATTGTTGCTTAAAAGCGGAGCGATACGTTTGATGGTTTTTACACCCTCAGGAGTTATGTTGGCTTCTCCTTGCTCAAAAAGATTGATGTCGGCAATGTCTAATACTGCTCCTTTAGAATCTGAGCCTAATCCGACGCCTTCGCCTAAGTCCATTTCTCTGGCATCATCCATAAAGCTTAATATGGTTCCGTTCAGTTGTTCTGTCGGAATGCTGTTGAATGCAGCAGCCATGGCATATTCCATTTGTGCTGCTTTTTCTTTGTCCAAACTTGATGATGCAAAAAGCACGATAAACAAGGCTAAAAGCAAGGTTAATAAGTCAGAATAGGGGATTAACCATGTTTCGTCGGCATGTTCTTCATGGGGTTCGGAATGTTGTTTTTTTCTGGACATATTATTCCCCGTTTCTTAATGATTTACGTTCACTCAGCGGAATGAAAGATTGTAATTTTGCTTCCATAGCAATGGAGGATGCTCCGCTTTGCAAGGCTAAAGCTCCTTCTAGTATCATTTTTTTGACCTCAACTTCTTCAGCAGAGATGCGTTTGAGCTTGTTGGCAAAGGGGTGCCACATTACATATCCGGTAAAAATACCGAGCAGGGTGGCAACGAAAGCGGCTGCGATGGAGTGGCCAAGCATTTCAATATCGGATAAGTTTCCTAAAGCAGCAATAAGACCAATAACCGCACCTAACACACCAAGGGTTGGGGCATACATTCCGCCTTGGGCAAAAATGGCTGCGCCTGAGCGATGGCGTTCTTCCATTTGTTTTATCTCTCCTTCTACGGTTTCGGCAATAAAGTCTGCAGGAAAACCGTCAGCAACCAAAATTAAGGTAGATTTAAGAAAAGGGTCTTCCTGTTCGTTTGCTTTTTTTTCGATAGCCATAACACCTTCGTTTTTGGCGGCTCTAGCCAAATTTACAAATAATTCTAAGATTTCTTGTTTGGAGGTGATTTTGTTGCCTTTGAAGATGATTTTTAAAAGTTTTCCGAAGCGTTTGATGTCTTTCATCGGAAAAGCGTTTAATAAAGCGGCAAAAGTTCCGGCAAAGATGATTAGAAATGCGGCAGGGTTGATTAGGGCGTGCGGGTCTGCACCTTTTAGGTACATGCCATAGCCAACGGCGAATAAACCCAACAACATTCCGTAAGTTGTACTTTTTTCCATTGAAATTTTTCCTCAAAATGAATCAATTTTTTTTATTTTTTATAAATTAAATCATTTAATTTAGCGTTAATGATAAGGTGTTGATGCTTATAAAAAAAACGCTTTATCAGCGGTTTTTTTATAACTAGTTTTTACTTGAAATGTAGCTAATGCTTTCAACTTCAATGTCTGTGGGTTTGCGCCAATGTTTATCTACTTCACCGCGGATTTCAACAATGTCTTCGGGGCTGACGCTTAGTCCGTTCCAATCATCATCATCAATTTCAATTATGATATTGCCGGTTTTGTCTTCAAACAAATATTTTTCTTTGCCGACCATTTGTTTAATGCTTCCTTTTAATACGACAAAACTTTCATCTTTTAAGTTTTGTACTTCGGCAACGGTTACGGAAGCTGAAGGGGCTGTCGGCCCATAAAATCCACCACTTTGCGGTTTGGCAAAAGTGTTGGAGCTCAATATTAATGCTGATGTTAAAATAGATAAGCTAAGCAGTTTTTTATTCATGATTTTCTCCTTTGCTGGTGTTGCTTTTTTTGAGGCTAGAAGAAAAAAGGTTATTTGGCAAGAACCTTTTTAAAGCTGTAAAAAAATCGGTTTTGATGTTTGCTTTTGTGGAATATAAACTATATATTTATATAACAGTATTGGAAAAAGTTGAGGAAAAATTTATGACTGACAGTAAAAAAATTTTGGCATTTGATATCGGTGGAACAAAAATTGCTTATGCTTTGGTTGATGAAAAAGGCAAGATTTGCAGCGAGGTTACAAAAATCAGTACGCCACGTGATAGTGCCGAAATTTTTTCTACGTTAAAACGCGTTGTTTCCGGCTTTGAGGACCAGATAGAGGCTGTGGCTGTGGCAACAGCCGGTGAGGTTAGTAAAGATAATGACAGAATTATAGCTTCTGTCGGGAATATGCCGAAAAATTATATGGACACGCCTTTTGCAGAGCTTTCTGTTAAGCCTGTGGTGGTAGAAAATGATGCTAATGCTGCGATGTGGGCTGAATATAAACTCGGTGCGGCCGAAGGAATGCAAGATGCAATGTTGGTGGCGATAGGTACGGGAGTTGGCATCAGTTTTATTGTGAATGGGCAATTGCTTAAAGGAAAATCCGGAGCAGCAGGAGAAGCTCATTTTAAGGTGGCAAGAGGAAATAAGCGTCGTTGCGGTTGCGGTGCATATGACTGTTATGAAATTTATGCTTCGGGTACGGCTTTGGGAATCGATGCAAAAGAAGCTTATAAAGATGATACAGTTACAAGCCACGTTGTTATTAAAGGAATGAAGGAGAATAATCCGTTGGCCATAAAGGTTTTCAATGAGTGGGAACAAGATGTGGTTAATGGGATTATCGGTTTAGTTAATATTTTTGATCCTGAGATTGTTTTACTTTTCGGTTCTTTAACGGAATTTATGAATTATGATAAGTTGGAGAAAATGCTTAATAAAGATATTTTGGCCAGACCGATTAAACTCAGGCGCGCAAAATTTGAGAATAATGCGGCAATGATTGGTGCCGCGTTGATTGCTGCAGAAAAACTTGGGAAGGAAAAGAAATAATGAACGGGCTTATGACTATTTTTATGAGAATCGGGACTTTGGCTTTTGGTGTGGCTGCGGTGATTTTGTTGTTTTATACAGCGGCTTTATTGTTGCCTTTTGTCTTGATGATGTTTGCCGTGTTGTTTGCCATAGGGTGGTATCGGCAATATAAAATCAGAAAGCAGTTTGAGAATCTTCGCAGCTTTGTTGAAAATGTAGATGACATGATAATGGAAGAGGGACGGGCTTCTAAAATTATTGATGCGGAATTTGAAGTTGTTGATGCTAATGAATTGAAAAAATAGTAATATTTCTTTTGTGCGGAAAAGTTATAAAATAATTGTTGACAAGAAGCGGTAGAAAGTTTATTAAATATTCGACTTTCCAATGGCGGGGTAGCTCAGTTGGTTAGAGCAGCGGAATCATAATCCGCGTGTCGACGGTTCGAATCCGCCCCTCGCTACCAATAAAAAAACCACTCTTTTGAGTGGTTTTTTTTATTGGTAATAAAGACAGGGATTCGAACCGGAGACGGCGTGAGCCGATAGAAAAGCTCCGGTGGAGCTTTTCGTTGCGAACGGTGCAGCTTTGTTGATTTGCGAGAAGCGGCAGCGCAACGAAGCAAATGTTACAAAGCAAACTCGGGGAATCCGCCGCTGGCTACCAATAAAAAAACCACTCTTTTGAGTGTTTTTTTTTGTAATCTACTTTGAAAAAAGAAGCCCCTGAAGGGGCTTGGGTTATTTCAAAAATGGTTTAATGTAGTTTTGGAATTTTTGCTCATAGGCCGGTCCCCAGCCCATAATATAATTATCACCTAAGCAAAACAGCGGAATACCTAAACTTTGTTTGATCTTGAATTTTTTTGCGCATTGTCTGAGTAATTGCTCTCCTTGAGGAGTGGCGACATCTAGTTTTATGATGTTTAAATCAGGGTATTTTTTATTTAAAAATTTTTGGGCTTCGTGGCAGTGTGGACACACATCCGAATAAAACAAATAAGCCTTGTTGGGAACAATCTCGGTTAGTTCTTTGGGTGTATTGTCACATGATGTGGTTATAAATAATGCTGCCAGAGCTAAAAAATATGATAGCTTTTTCATTTTTTTTCCTTGTTTAAGAGAATAATAAACCTTTCAGATATTATCTGTTGGGTAAAATTTTGGCCGCTTGAGATAACAGATTAATCTACCTTTTCGAGGTAGGAGCTCATAATCTTTTTGCGGCCGTATTTGTCAAAGTTTACTTCCATGCAGTTTTCTTCGGCTGCGGTGATTTTACCGTAACCGAAAGTTTGGTGATATACTCTGGTGCCGATTAACCGCCGGTCATCATATATACCATAAGAATCGCTGCCGGTACTGCTATAATCAGAAAAGCCATAGTCGTTTCCTTTCTTTGTTTTGTTGGTGTTCCATGAGTTATAAGAGTTCTTTTTATAATAATTGTTGTTATATGATTGATAGTTGCCGTTGCTGTTTTGCTGGCGTGTCGTTGCATAGTCATTATAACCGCCACCATAAAATTTAGCGGCATTGTTGCAAATTTCAATATTCTCGGGTGGAAGTTCATTAATAAACCTTGAGGGAATATTGTTTTGCCATTGCCCATATACACGGCGGTTGAGTGCCGTCATGATATATAATTGTTTGCGGGCGCGGGTGATGGCAACATAGGCCAGACGACGTTCTTCCTCCAAAGCCTCCGTGCCGCCTTCGTCCAAAGCTCTTTGGTGTGGAAAAAGACCTTCTTCCCAGCCGGGGAGGAAAACAATGTCAAACTCCAAGCCTTTGGCAGAGTGAAGCGTGATGAGCATAACTTTGTTGGTGTCTAGCGCATCATCATTATCCATTACCAGGCTGACGTGTTCCAAAAATTCTGATAAGGTTGGATATTTTTCCGTGTCGGACATAACGGAAATTAATTCTTTTAAGTTTTCTATACGTCCGGGAGCTTCGGCAGATTTGTCGTTTTTCAGCATCTCAAAATAACCAGAATCTTCCAATACTTGAGAAGCAAGTTCGTCTGGAGTGACGGCGTTCATTGTTTTGCGCCATTGTTCAAAGTTTGCAATCAAATCGGCAAGTGCAGATTTTGCTTTGCCGCTGAATTGATTTTCAGCAAGCATTTTTTCAACAGCCATATACATGGATATTTGATTGAAGCGGGCTTCCTGCTGAATTTTTTCAATGCTTTTGGCTCCAATGCCGCGAGCGGGCTTATTGATAATACGTTCAAAAGCCAAATCATCATGGGGTTGCAAAATGACTCTGAAATAAGCTAAAGCGTCGCGTATCTCGGCTCGCTCATAAAACTTCGGGCCGCCGATGACTTGATAGGGGATAGATTCAGCAATGAATTTTTCTTCAAACTCGCGGGTTTGAAAGGCGGTACGAACTAAAACCGCCATATCAGAATATTGTGCGCCTTGGCGCAAGTGATAATCTATTTGATCAATGACATAGCGAGCCTCATCTTCGCCGTTATAATTGCTGACAACTTTTATTTTGGTGTTATCGCAATATTTGGCAGGGGAATTTTCCGCAACCTTTAAGGTTTTGCCTAATCTGCCGTCATTGTGGCTGATGAGGCAAGATGCTGCGGCCAAGATATTGGCGGTTGAGCGATAATTGCGCTCCAGACGAATCGTTTTTGCGTCCGTAAAGTCTTTTTCGAATCTTAAAATATTTTCAATTTCGGCACCGCGCCATGAATAAATGGATTGGTCATCATCACCTACACAGCACAAGTTACGGCTTTTTTGGCTGAGCAGACGCAGCAAAAGATATTGTGTTACGTTGGTGTCTTGATACTCATCAACCATTATATATTTGAACTTGGCTTGGTATTTTTCCAAAATATCGGGGTTGGAAAGCAAAATATTCAGGGCATAAAGCAAAATATCGCCAAAGTCTACGCAGTTTAGCTCAAGCAGGCGTTCCTGATATTTCTTATATAAATGTGTTACAATATTTTCTTTAAACTCGTTTTGGATTTTATCAATGGTCAGCCCTTTATCTTTCCAACGGCTGATTTTATCCAACACTGATTGCGGCGGATATTTTTTGTCATCAATGCCTTCAGCTTCCAAAATCTGTTTGATGACGCGTTTTTGGTCATCTTCCGAGAGAATCGTGAAGTTTGAGTGTAAGCCGACAAGCTCCGCATGGTTGCGCAAAATTTTGACGCAGATGCTGTGAAATGTGCCGAGCCAGACAGAGTTGGCAACTTCGCCAATCATTTTTTCAACGCGTTCTTTCATCTCACGGGCGGCGCGGTTGGTGAAGGTTACGACCAGACAGTTCCACGGTTGGGCTTTGCCCATAGCTAAAATATAGGCCAGACGCGTGGTTAAAACTTTTGTCTTTCCCGTGCCGGCTCCGGATAAGACCAAAAGCGGACCTTCCGTTGTGGTTACTGCCTGTTTTTGTTCGGGGTTCAGCTGTTCAAGCCAAGCATAGCCCGGCATCAGGGCTTGCGTGTTGTTATATATGGGGGCTTGAGAGGCATTGGAAGCCGTGGTTTCGTCTAAGTCAAATATATTATCCATTTTTATTACTTCTTGTTTTTTTGCTTATTACGAAATATATATAATAATATTAAATGAATTAAAAGGAGTTTTTATTATGCCGAGAACAAGTCAGGGAAAATATGTTACTCAAGCGTCTAAGGTCTTTCAAGAAGGGGATAATTTCTGGCATGCCGGCAAATATGACGAAGCACGCTCCTGTTATGAAAAATCTGCCGGTCTTTATGAGGAAAAAAATGATGTCGAAGGCGAGGCTTTTGCTTTGTCCAGACTCGGTGAATTGGAGCTTAGTCTTGAAAATTATGAGGCTTCGGCTAAAGCTCTGAATGCATCCATAGAATTGGTTAAGAATTTTATTGATGGGCAAAATACTTATGGTGATGCGCTTATCAAACTTTCTAAAGTGCAGGCCGCAGATGGTAATACTGTGGAAGCTATAGCAACAATTCGGCGGGCGCAAGAGGTGTTGAGCGCGATTGATAACCGCGATTTGCTCGGCGATGCTTATGACCACGAGGCTTATATTTATTTGATGCTTAATCGTGAAAATGATGCTTTGCAAGCTTATAGAAAAGCAGCTGATTTGTTTGAGCAAGATCGTAATTCGCTCAAGGAGGCTTCAACTTTGCGTGCGATTGCAAGAATCGAAATGAAAAATAAGAACTATGATGTGGCGCATGATTTGTTGGAAAAATGTCGTAATCTTTATCGTGAAAACGGCGACTTGCTCGGTGAAGCAAGCGCATTGTCTGCAATCGGTTGCTTGCGCTATATTATCAGAGATATTGCCAATGCGCGCAAGGCGTTGATGAAATCGGTTTATTTGTATGGAAAAGTTTCACACCATTTTGCTGAGGCGGAATCGTTGCTTTATTTGGCAAGGGTTGAGGCTTATGACCGTGAACAAGGCGACTTTGACCGTGCACGAGCCCATTATAAACGCTCTATTGAGCTGTTTGATTTCTTGGGCAACGAAGATATGAAAAAAGCAGTTTTGGACGAGTATTATAATTTTTTGAATCGGATTATGGCTAATTAACGGAAGGGATGAAAGTAAATGTCTGAACTCAGAGAAAAGCTGATTTCGCTTAAAAATTTTATGGAAACAAAAATTATCGGCCAAGAGGATTTGGTCAAAAAACTTCTGATTACGCTCTTGGCGGATGGCCATGCATTGGTGGAAGGAGCACCGGGGTTAGCTAAGACAAAAGCTATTAAGACTTTGGCTGGTTGCGTTAAAGCCCAATATAATCGTATTCAGTTTACACCGGATTTGTTGCCGTCTGATATTACGGGAAGTGAGATATATGTGGCGGCAACCGGAAATTTTGAGTTTCGGAAAGGTCCGATTTTTGCAAATCTGGTTTTGGCAGATGAAATTAACCGTGCGCCGGCAAAAGTTCAATCCGCTTTGTTGGAGGCAATGGCCGAGAGGCAAGTCAGTATGGGCGGCAAACGCTATGCTCTTCCCGAACTGTTTATGGTTATGGCAACGCAAAACCCGATTGAACATGAAGGAACATATAATTTGCCGGAAGCTCAGTTGGACCGCTTTTTGATGTATGTTAAAATTAATCAACCGGATGCGGCCGCCGAGAAAAAAATTCTGCGCTTGGTTCGCGGCGAAGACGGTTGTGCAAATGACGGAGCTGAGCAAGCAAAAGCTTTTGCAGCTTTGGAAGTGGCTGATATTTTGGCCGCTCGGAAAGAAGTTTTGCAAGTGCATATGAGTGAGGCTATTGAGGAATATCTGGTGCAGTTGATTATGGCTACCAGACAGCCGGATAAATATGATGCCAAGCTGGCCGGATTTGTTCAGTTCGGTGCCAGTCCGCGTGCAACAATCGCCTTGGATAAATGCGCCAAAATTAATGCTTGGCTGAATAATCGGGATTTTGTTACGCCGGAAGATATTCATGCCGTGGTTTATGATGTGTTGCGGCATCGTATTATTCTGACCTTTGAGGCGCAGGCTGAAGGGGTTACGACCGATGATATCATTGCAACTTTGCTTCGGACTGTTCCACTGCCTTAAGGTTAGAAAATTTTAAGAAAGCGAGTCCGTATGGGAAAGCTCAAGAAATTAACCGAAAAACTTTTTAAGCCGAAAGATGTTAAGCCTTTGGGCAATGGTTTGTATGCTTCTTTGGAAGAGTTGATGGAGCAACGCCGCTTTGTGCCTTATCTAAAAAACTATCAGTTCAGCAATGTGGTATCGGCCCGAGCCGGAGATGTGAAGTCGGCTTTTAAGGGGCGAGGAATGGAGTTTGAGGAGATTCGGAGCTATGCTTTCGGCGATGATGTCCGCGATATTGACTGGCGGGTGACAGCGCGCAAGCAAAAGCCTTATACTAAGCTTTTTGCCGAAGAAAAAGACCGAGAGATTTATGTTTTGTTGGATTTATCCGCCTCAATGGTTTTTGGCACAAAAGTTGAGTTAAAATCAGTAGCGGCAGCAAAAATTGCGGCGTTGTTCGGGTGGTTGAGTTTGGAAAACAAGGACAGATTCGGCTGCCTGATTTATGACGGCAAGGAAACTTATGTCTTTAAGCCGCAAAACAGCCGCGCCGGAATGATGGCGGTGTTGAAAAAAATCTCGGAAGTCAGCACAGCCGTTTTGAAACAAAGCAATGATGGGCGTTTGGCAAAGCCTTTGCAGGTTTTGCAAGCTGGATTGAAGAGTCGGGCGGCGGTTTTTGTTATCAGCGATTTTTACGGTTTTGACGAGGCGGATAAAAAAGCCTTGGCAACATTGAGCAAAAAAGCACAAGTCTATTGTGTTAATGTTTATGATGTTTTGGAAGATAATGCGCCCAAAGCCGGAGAATATATGGCGGCAGAAGGCAAGGAACGTGTGGTTTTTGAGACAAAGTCTAAGGGGTTTCGCAATACTTATCATGCGTATTTTGCCGCCAAACGCCAAGCTTTGCGTGATTTTTGCCGTAAGTTTGCTTGCAGGTATATTCCGGTGCGTACCGACGAAGGGCCTTTTTATAAAGTTTTAATGCACCGATAGCGGCTTTTTTGAGCGGGGAATCTTGACAGTTTGAGGCAAAAGTGCTATGTCTTAAACTAAATTATTTTGTAACTATAATTTGAAAAGAGAAAAAATATGGTTAAATCAAACGAAAATAGTGCATATAAAAGAGGGCAAGAATTGCTTGACCAAGGGTTGTATAAAGAAGCGATTGAGCAGTTTGATATTGCAATCAATGAACAACCTAAATCGTGGAAGGCTCTTAACAGCAAAGGCTTCGCTTATCAAAAAATGAGTAGGTATACTGATGCCGTCGAGTGTTTTGATAAGGCATTGCAGATTAATCCGCAATCAGTTGAGGTGCTGAATAATAAGGGCGTTACATTAAGTATGCGCGGCTTGTATAAAGACGCGATTGCATGCTTTGATGAAGCTGTGGCTATTGATCAGACTTCCTTAGAGGCTCTGAACGGCAAAGCCATTGCGCTTCAACATATGTTCTCTTACAAAGAAGCTCTGGATGTTTTGGAGCAGGCAATGAAAATTGACAACAAGCATACTCAGACCTTGTTGAGCATTGCCGTTACGTTACAAAAACTGAAACAGTACGAACGTGCTATTTCTTTCTTCAAAAAAGTTTTATCTAACGACAAAACCAATATTAAGGCTTGGAACGGTGTCGGTGTTACTTATCAGTTGATGGGTGACAATAACTCCGCTTTGAAATGTTTTACTAAGATTCTGAATATTGACAGCCATGAAATTCAGGCTTGGATTAGTATCGGTTTCGTTTATCAAAAAATGCTGAAATTTAATGATGCGCTGAAGTGCTATAAAAAAGCGCAAATGATGATTAATAATCGTTATCATCATAAGTTGTATGATGGTTTAGCAAGTTGCTTGACCAAGTTGTCGGAGTTTGACCAAGCAATAGAGGTTTATAAGCAGATTTTCCAACGCGAAGAAGGTAAGAAAAAATGGGATGCGCAACGCTCCATTAAGTTTGTGAATAAGCTTAAGCGCAAAAAGGCTATCGGCACTTTGAATGTTCCGGGTAGCGCACCGGTTGGTGATGCGGCTCCGGCAGAAGGCGAGGGTGCATAGCGTATCAGATAATTGAAATTAAAAGGCTCTGTGAAAACAGGGTCTTTTTTTGTTGACATAAATTTGACAAAAATCGTTGGCGCATTAGTAAGATTGTGCTATGTTTTGTTCTGTTTTAAGTGATTAGATATATCTATTATGTTTAACTAAAAATTTTTCTTATGAAAAAAATTAAATTTTTCAGTAGCCTTTTCGCTGCTCTTTATTGCGTTTTTTTCGGTGTTTTTGTTATCATTATGTCAGAGATACCGGAGAAATGGTATTTGTTCGGCATTAGCTTAATTGCGGCCGGATTTTATTTGGGTTTCACTTGGAACAACAGGCCGAGTCAGTGGTGGCTTTGCTAGTTAGTTTCAAACAAACCATCAAAAGTCTCTTAGCTTTTTAGCCAAGAGGCTTTTTTTGTGTTCAGACTTGAAAGTTGTTAAAAGGTGATTATGTGTATTGGCGTAAGAATCTTTTTGTTAGGAGACAGAAATGGGAATGGTTTTAAAATATATTTTTTATATTGCTTTGTTAGTTGTTGTCAGTTGGGGCGGTTTTACGGCTTATGAAGCATGGAATGCAGAAAAGAATGCTCCTGAAGTTGTTGGTGTGGTTGAGGTTCAGGAAGAAACAATGGGACAGCAACAGTAATAAAAAGCCCCGCATTGGCGGGGCTTTTTAATTATGCTTTCTTGGTTTTGTTTTGCAAGTCTTTAATCAAGTCATCAATGCCGCCGGGGGCTGTTTTTATATAAGCCGTATATTCGTTGCGAGCAGTGATGGCTAAGCTGACGTTCTCGATGATAATGTCAACAATTTTAAAGTTGTTGCCGGTTTGTTTAACGCGCCAAACAACTTTTGCAGGTTCTCCTTGCTCCATCGGCACTACAGAGTTTACAAAAACTTGATTAGCTGAGTTGGAAGGAGTAGTTCCTTTGAAAATAAAGTTTTTGCCTTTGAACTCATCAAAACGCTGTGACCAGGTTTTGATATTTAACTCACGATAGGCACTGATAAACTCTTTTTTCTGTTCGGCGGTGGCTGTTCTCCAATAACGTCCCAGCACAAATTGACCGATGAAGTTTAAATCCAGAGCATTGTTAAAAAGTTTTTCAAAGCGTTCGTCTTTAACGGTTTGTGAAACATTGGCATTAATAATTTCTTCGATGCCTTCTTTGGTAACCTTTTGTACGAATTCTTCTGCTTTTGCCGCATCAACGGCAGCATTAGCTGAAGCTGAAAACATAAAGATTGAGGCGAAAATTGCCACAAATAAGTTCTTTTTCATATTTTTGTATTCTCCAGTTCGTTAGTTTTCCATATCATCAAAAATCTGATCTTCTTCCTCAAAGCCAAAGTCAAAGTCATAGGAGACGTTTTCATCTCCGTTTATGCAGTTTTGATTTTGACGGTTTTGTAAGAATGCAGAGCGCATGGTGGTGTAATAATCAACCGAATTTCTTTCCAAATCATCTAGTAAATCCAGAGCAGACTCGCGTAAAGCTATGACTGAAACAGCCGAATATCCGTAATATATTTTATCTTTAACATTTGCTGGCGCATTGAGTGTTGCGAGATAAACAGGATTGGTTAGACTGTCTACAGCCATGCCGACTGTGGAGCGAGGTGTTGCCGGACCAAGTAGCGGTAAAACGATGAAGGGACCATCTTTAATACACCATTTGGCTAAGGTTTCATCAAAACCTGCTTTGGAGGGTTTTAAGCCCCAGCCGTTGGCTACGTCGTACATGCCGGCTAATCCAAGCGTGGAGTTAATGACTAAACGAGACAAGTTGATGCCGCTTTCCTTAAATTCGCCTTGCAAAAGATGGTTGAATGCCGAAATAGGCTCTTTTATGTTGGCCAAGGCATTGTTAACACGCTTGCGAATGTATGGTGTTGTGATGGCGCGATAGCCTTTGGCTGTCGGCTTCAAAATGTATTTATCAATCTGATAGTTAAACTCGAACATGCTGCGATTATATGCCTCAAGCGTAGGGTGTTCTTCAGCAGGCATCGATGATGTTCGGTTATTGGGGTTGGCGCAGGCTGCAGCTGTTAGCGCTATGAAGGAACAAGCTGCAAAAATTCTATATGTTCTACGCACGGGATAATTCCTTATTCTGGGTTTTTGCAAAAATCTTTTTAAATATAGCAATAATTTTATGTAAATCAATATATTTGTTTGTTTGGGGATGAATGGGAATGTTTTTATTGTTACAAAGCGGAAATTTTTTGTGTTTTGCATTTCGTGTTTTTCTGACCTACTATCTCTCTCAGTTAAAACTTACAGCAAAAGGAATTTTATAATGACTAATAAACCTTCTAAACCGATTAATTTGTTTGATGTTCAGGCTTCTCAGAAAGTAATCGGTCAGGAAAACTTCTTGAAAGCTTTTGAAACAATTTTGAACCATGGTGGTTATGCTCAGGGTCCTGAGTGCCGTGAGTTGGATGAAAAATTGGCGGCTTATTCTAATGCGCAATATTGCTCTACTTGCGGTTCTGGTACAGATGCTTTGACCCTTGCTTTGATGGCTTGGGATGTTAAGCAAGGTGATGCCGTATTCGTTTCTTCTTTCACATTCGTTGCTTCTGCAGAATGTGTTGCAATCGTCGGTGCTACGCCGATTTTTGTTGATTCTGATCCTAATACTTTTGATATGGATCCGAAAGATTTGGAAAAAGCTATTGCTAATGTTAAGAAAGAAGGCAAACTTAATCTTAAGGCCGTTATTGCCGTTGATATCTTCGGTAACCCCTGCAACTATGATGAGATTATGAAGATTGCTCACTCTAACGGTATGAAAGTTTTGTCTGATGCGGCTCAGAGCTATGGTTCTGAATATCATGGCAAACGTGCCGGTAATATTGCTGATATGACAGCTACAAGTTTCTATCCGACAAAGCCTTTGGCTGCATATGGTGACGGTGGTGCTGTATTTACAAATAATGCTGCAGAAAATGATTTGGTTAAGTCTTGCCGTGTTCATGGTATGAGCCCTGAAGACCACTATGATAATGTTCGTTTGGGTATGACCGGTCGTATGAACTCTTTCCAGGCTGCCGTTGTTTTACAAAAATTGAAAGTATTTGAGCAAGAGCTTAAAGACCGCTATACAATTGCAAAACGCTATGATGACGGTTTGGATGCTTATTTTGGCAAACAAAAGGTTTTGGATAACTGCAAATCTGCTTATGCTCTTTATACTATTACCTGTGAAGATCGTGATGAGTTGATGGCTTATTTGAAAGAAAACGGTATTCCTTGCGGTGCTTATTATCCGCGTCCGGTTAATACGCAGACTGCTTATGCTAAATGGAATACACGTTCTTTGCCTGTTTGCGAGAAGTTGGCTAAGACTGTTTTGAGTATTCCGATGCATCCGTATTTGGATAAGGAAACTCAGGATTATATCATTGAAACAATGAACGCTTTTGCTGCTAAAAAAAACTCTAAAGCAGCATAGTTCTTGTTAAGCTAAAGAAAAAACTCCGCAATTATTGCGGAGTTTTTTTGTTTGGTTAATTGGAAGAGTAAAATTTTTCATAAATCTTTAGGTAAATAATTATTTGGATTAAGCTCATGGCTGCAGAAACTGCCGCAACAATACCGCCGGAAAAACTGCGAAATAAGAGAATTGTCAGCGGTAAAATACCGTAGATGAGCAAAAACATAAATATTAAACGGAGGTAATTGCCTTTGGTGCGGGCAAAGGTTCTGGTTATGGATGAATCTCGCCCGATGACGGCCGAAATCCAGGCAAAGGCCGGAATGAAAAATGTAAAACTTAGAATAACGAAGATGAATGCTGATAAAAACCAGGTGAAGTAGGGGGAGATAAGCGTGCTTAGGTATAAGTTGCGTAGTTGCTCGTAGAGCTCAGGAAAGGCTCTTAGGGTTCCGGCAAGGAAAAACAAAATTTTGAAGCCTATTTTGAGCAGAAGAACGGCGGCAAAAGCCAGCAAAAGAATTGCAACCATCCGGATGAGAGCATTGGCAAAGCGACGCTTGTTTAGCAAAATTTTTTGTTTGAAATATAAACAAACAAAAAAGTAATAAAAGAAATAAGTATAAACCAGATAGGCAAAGACAATCGGCAAATTGGTCGAAATGTTTAAGGCTTGAGCAAAATAGACGGCTCCATATGCAAGCAAAAAGAAACTTAGTGCGAGTAGGGGAGCGTTGCGAAAGAAAAGAAAACTTTCTTGTAATATGTCTTTTATGGATAGTTTAATTTCCATTTTGTTCCTCCGATTGTTTGGTTTATCATAGAGGGAAAATAATAAAAAAAACAGCCCCAAGTTTAAGGGGCTGTTGATAGTATTTATTTTTTATTTTGTTTCAGTTTATCCATAAACTGTTCCAACCAGTGGATGTTATATTGGCCGTCAATATATTCCGCTTGAGAAATGATTTCCTGATGAAGCGGAATTGTTGTTTTGACGCCTTCAATAACAAACTCCTCCAAAGCACGACGTAAGCGCATTAAGGCTGCATTACGCGTCTTGCCGTGAACAATCAATTTGGCAATCATACTATCATAAAATGGTGGAATAGTGTAACCAGAATAAATTTCCGAATCTACACGAATTCCTAAGCCGCCTGGAGCGTGCCATTCGGTGATCTTGCCCGGGCAAGGAACAAAAGTTTCCGGATCTTCGGCATTGATGCGGCATTCAATAGCATGACCGGCAAAGGAAATGTCATCCTGTGTGTATCCTAAAGCAGCACCGCTGGCAATGCGAATCTGTTCACGGACGATGTCGATGCCTGTAACTGCTTCGGTTACGGGATGTTCTACTTGCAGACGGGTGTTCATTTCCATAAAGTAGAAACGACCGTCTTCATATAAGAACTCCAAGGTTCCTGCATTGGTGTAGCCGATTTTTTCAATAGCCTTGCGAACAATTTCGCCAATCTCTTTGCGTTGCTGTTCATTTAAGGCAGGGGACGGACTTTCTTCAATGACTTTTTGATTGTTGCGTTGGATAGAACAATCGCGTTCGCCCAAGTGAACAACATGTCCGTATTTATCTGCCAAAATTTGCATTTCAATGTGGCGTGGTTTTTGGAGATATTTTTCCATATAGACCACATCGCTGGTGAAGGCCGCTTTTGCTTCGGCACGAGCCATGGTGTAGGCTTCTTTCATTTCTTCATCGTTGAAGGCAATTTTCATACCTTTACCGCCGCCGCCGGCTGTGGCTTTAACAATTACGGGATAGCCGATTTTATGAGCCCACTCAATTGCCATATCAACGCTTTCCAAGGCCGGAGAGCCGGGGGTTACCGGAATTCCTGCTTCTTGAGCAACTTTGCGTGCCGTAATTTTATCACCCATTAAGCGCATTTGTTCTGCGGTGGGACCAATGAAGGTTATGCCGTGGCGCTCAACCATTTCGGCAAAGTCGGCATTCTCCGAAAGAAAACCGAATCCGGGGTGAATGGCATCTGCTCCGGTGATGAGTGCTGCGGAAATAATTGCCGGCTTATTTAAATAAGAATCGCTGGAGCGGGCAGGTCCGATACATACGGCTTCATCAGCCAAGCGAACGTGCATGGCATCGGCATCTGCTTCCGAATGCACGGCAACGGTTCTGATGCCCATTTCGCGACAAGCACGATGAATACGAAGAGCGACCTCGCCGCGGTTGGCTATCAATACTTTTTCAAACATACGAGAATCCTAATGTTGTTATTCAATAATGATTAACGGTTCGCCATATTCAACAGGATCACCGCCGGAAACCAAAATTTTGGTAACCTTACCACTCTTGTGAGCTTTGACCGGGTTAAAGGTTTTCATAGCCTCAATCAAGCAAACCGTATCACCTTCAGCTACGCTGGAGCCAACTTTTACATAATCAGGGGAGTTGGGGTCAGCGGAAAGATAAACAACGCCGACCATCGGAGATTTTACGCAGCCCGGGAGTTTTGCATAATCTTCGTCAGAAGAAGCAGTAGAAGCTGCCGGAGCGGCAATTGCCGGAGCTGCTACAGGTGCAGGCGGAACGGGAGCCATCGGTGCAGGCATTGGTTGAACAACCGGAGCGGCAACGCGACCGGAGAAATCTCTGGTTAGGCAGATACGGCAACCTTCGTCTTCATATTCAAGTTCGGTCAGGTTGCTTTTATCTAAAATTTCAGCCAATTTGCTGATTACTTTTGTATCCAACGGATTTGACATAATTTATTTTCTCACTTGTTTGTTAAATTCAAAAATTACTTCTGACTCATACCCCTGATTTTAGATAAAAACAACAAAAATATTCAAATTTGACCCCAAAAAAGACGTTTTTTTGCACAAAAATTGCTTTTTTTCACATTTTTTTGCACAGTTTTGAGCAAATTGTCAAATCCGGTTGTTTTTTGGTTTAAAATTTCTACTAAAAATATAAAATCGGATTGGTATGTTTTTTGCATCGTAGAAAATGTTGTAAAAAAATAGAGAGGAAAAATGACTGAATATTTATGGTTAATTTATGCAGTGTTATCTGCTGTGATGGCGGCATTTGTGAGTGTTTTCGGTAAAATAGGTTTACAAGGACTGGATGCTAATACGGCAACGGTTATCAGAGCTGTTATTATGGCTTTGTTTTTGGTTGCGGTGATGGTTGTGCAAAGAAACTTTAGTCATATTACGGAAATCTTGTCAAATCGCAAGGCAATTACTTTTATTGTGTTAAGCGGTGTGGCCGGAGCGTTATCTTGGTTGTTTTATTTTGTGGCTTTAAAATATGGTAAGGTTTCGCAGGTGGCTCCCGTAGATAAACTTAGCGTGGTTATTGCTGCCGTTATTGCCGTACTCTTTTTGGGGGAGAGTGTTTCTTTGCTCTCAGCTTCCGGTATTGGTTTGATTACGGTTGGAATAATTATGGTTGCCCTTGGATAAAATGGCATAAAAATTGCATATAATTCTGAGAGGTAAACTTTGAGGTAAGTGAAATGGCTTTAAATATTTTTTCCCCTTCGGTTTCCGGACTTAATGCACAATCACATGCATTGGAAACGGTAAGTATGAACTTGGCAAATGTTTCAACAACAGGTTATAAATCTGCTGAAACTTTGTTTTATACTATGCTTGGAAATCAGCCTTTGGTTCGGGAAAATTCAAGTGGATTATCTTCATCTCGTGTGGATGTTAATGGTGTTGGTTTTTATGACAGAACAAGTATTACTGTCGGAGGAACCATATCTTCTACGGGTAATCCGTTTGATGTGGCGATTGAGGCCGGTAATAATGCTTTCTTTGCTGTTAAAAATTCCTTGAACCAAATTTATTATTCTCGTGCAGGCGATTTTTCAACGAGAAGCGAGAACGGAACAATTTATTTGGTTAACTCAAGTGGCTATTATGTTCAGGGGTTTCCGGCAAATGAAGACGGGACGTTTAGTTCTTCTCTTTCTGATTTGACAATTAAATATCCGGACAGCATTCCGGCTGTTGAAACGACTCAGATGGAGATTTCGGCTAATGTTCCGGCTGATGTGGACAACAGTAGCTATGGTTTGACTTTTTATGGCCCGAATAATCAAGAAAAAACCGTAAATATGTTGTTTCAGAAGGTTGAAGGATTAAATAATACATGGAATGTTACCTTTAATATGGATGGGGGAACCGTTACGACGGCAGAACCTTTAGAGGTGGTATTTGATGAAAAAGGCGGGCTGCTTTCTCCCAAGACATTTAATGTTAATGTTACTTGGCCGGATGGAAGTACCGGTACTGTGGCGATGGATATTTCTCCGATGACGCAATATGCGGGAAGTTCTGAGATTGTTAATGTATCGCAAGATGGTCGTATCGGCGGTGATTATCAGTATACTTATATTGATAGCGGCGGGGTGATACAATCTAAGTATACGAACGGAGAAACTATAGCCAGCGGAAAATTGGCATTGGTTGGTTTTTCTTCTCCCGAAAATCTGATCCCCATTAATGGTACTTTGTTTGAGGCATCTAATGATGCGGGAGAAAGTTATTTTGTCGTAGATTCTACAACAAACGACAATACGGCTTTTCGCTCTGAATCTTTGGAAAATTCTAATGTTGATCCGTCAAAAGAATTTTCTAATTTGATTGTGGTACAAAGAGCTTATAATCTTAATGGTACGGCTTTTACCACGGCTAATGAGATGACGCAGACGGCTGTTAATTTAAAATCGTAATTAATAGTATTTGACAAAAAACACCCTTTTGTATATATTTTGACAACAATATTGCAGAGGGTGTTTTCTTATGGATAATGATTTAATCAGGCTCAGTTTTATTAAGACTTTTGTCAATACTTCCAGAATTATGATGCAAGGTTTGGAGATTGAAGAAGCTCGTGATATGCGTTTTTGGCGCGTAGCAAAGGATGTGGCTGAACTTTATCCCTCTCTTCAATTGGCGGCAATGGAACTTAATCGGAAATGGGGGTTTAATTTGAATATTCCTGCCGGAAGTTCTCGCGGAGCTTTTGAAAAAGCGGAAGATTTTTATCGTCTTTATTCTGATATTTTGGAACAAGCAAAAAATAATGAGAGTTTTTCTCAAGCAAAGATTTTGTTTAACCCCAATGGTAAAAAGTTTGAACAAAAAGCGGATGATTTAGCGGATTGGGTAGCTCACAAAGGAAATGAGCTTGATCGTTATTGGCTGAACAAAAATGTGTTGTTGGCGGTTTCTTTTGCTCGAGAAATGAGAGATATTGCATATTCGGATATGTTAAATGCTTTTTTGGAAAAGCATTTGGCTGAAAAAATTGGCTCTGCCGTAGCATTACAAGCAGGAATCGTAAATACAAAAATTGAAGATATTCGGAATGTTTTGAGTAAAATCGCTCAAAAGGTCTCGTCAAATTCTGGTTTTGTTAGCGAAAAAAAAGTGAAGTCAGAATTGTTAAAACAATTTCATGAAGATTGTAATTGGGATAGCAAAAACGAAGCTGTCGGAGAAATTGTGGGAGATTTTGTGAAGCCTTTTACTCAGATTGTTTCGGAAAACAGAGAAAAATATTTCTATTATAATCGTAATCTTGACGTTGCGGCTCAGGTTAGAGACGATTTTTATAATGTGATGACTGAAGATGCTTATTTTCAGTTAGAACGTCAGAAAAGAATGAATCAACAATTGGGGCTGGAAAGTGGAGAAATTTCTCTTCCGAATCGATATCAAGAAAACAAGATTTTTGATGAACATTATGATTTGGATGGGTTTGAGACTATTGTTCCTCCGTTTAAGGTCGGGTCTGAGGATGCTTTTTGGGAGGCTTATGAAGAGGCAGAAAATGTTCAGGGTGACCTTAAGGTCGATGTAGAAAATGTGATATCACAATTGGTTTTTGCCTTGGATGATGATTTGCTTGATGTGGTTACAGATTTGCGAGATTTGGAAGCAAGTTCTGATGCTTATGACGATGAAGATGATGAGCATTTTTCGGGATTGGAAAAACATTCTTCAAATGTAGATGATTTTGACCTTAAAAGCAGGGTTTTGTCCTTTGCTGGAGATGTTTTAGATGTGGCTGCGGTAGTTAAGAGTTACTATGGTATTGAGCTTAATGACACGCCCGTGGATAGAAATGTTGTTCGTGAGTTTAAGGCTGACGGCTATTGGGACGATTTTACTTATAGTTCGTTAAATATGTTGTTTAATGCTTTTGATGCCAGCTTGTCTGAGAATCAGGGAAGAATTTTATCTTCTAAAACGCCTAGAGTTGAAGCCGTTAATGAGATTTTGTCTTTGCCGCAAAGTTTGGAAAAACGAAATTTGCTTAAGCTGTTTTATAAGGGATTGTCCGTGACGGAAAAAGATGCTCTTGAAAACAAAAGACAAGAGGAAGATTATGCCGCGGAGGATTTTTTAATTTATCATAAAGATGATTATACCGTTTTGTTGGATGAATTGCGCTGGGGAAAGGAGATTTTTCCGAAATTTACGGATGAGAAAATTGAAAATTGGGCTTATGACATTAATCGTGGTGTGGTCCTGACGCAAATTGTCCCTATTTATGATGACAAGACTCCTAAGGCAGATGAAACGCAAAAGGTTTTATCTGGTATTGAGAATTTTCAGAAATTTTCAAAGGATGAGCAAAAATATATCGAAGCTATTGTAAGAAGATATTCTGATAGAGTTGTTAAGACACATAATAAGGTTTTGGATGAGGGGGATTTTGACCGCGGTTTGTTTGATGATGTTGAGGCTCTCCATGAGAATCAGCAATATCTTGATGATGTGGTAAAACTCAAAAATGAAGTCTTGCTTGCAAGGCGGGAGGAAGAGAGCGTTTATAAAAGGTTTAGGGCTTTTAGAAAAGCTCATCTTTCAAGACAGCAAATGTTGATGCAGGCTCTGAAACAACAACGTTTTTGCAATAACTGATAAAAAAAGTGTAAAAAAATAAAATTTCTGCTGGACAAGCTAAAAAATATGAATTATAAACCTTCTCGTTGATTGATGCTCGGGTAGCTCAGTTGGTAGAGCAGAGGACTGAAAATCCTCGTGTCGGCGGTTCGATCCCGTCCCCGAGCACCATTAAAAAAGCCGCTCAAA
>CASEZG010000011.1 GCA_949292375.1 uncultured Pseudomonadota bacterium
AACCCCTCTCCCTAGGGTTCAAATCCCAACCCTCCTCATCATTAACCAAAAACCCCGCACAAGGCGGGGCTTTAGCTTAATGGCGGAGAGATAGGGATTCGAACCCTAGGTACACCGATAGGCGCACAATTGATTTCGAGTCAACCGCATTCGACCACTCTGCCATCTCTCCACAGCTGACTACACCTTAATAAAAGCAAATCAGATATTTTGCAAGCCAAATTTTACAAAAAGGAACCTTTTATTTGAAAATTAAAACTCGTTTTTCCAAAGGCAAATAAGTTTTTTCGCCAGCCGCTGTTTCAATACTTCCCATAGGCATTTGCGCTCTTAGTCTCCAGCTCTTTGGCAAATTCCAAATTTCGCGCAGTTTTTCATCAATCAGCGGATTATAATGTTGCAAACTGGCTCCGACATTTTGCTCCGCCAAAGCCGTCCAGACCATATATTGCAACATCCCGTTAGCCTGCTCTGCCCAAATTGGAAAATTCTCGGCATACAACGGATATTTCTTTTGCAAATCTTTGGTTACTTCATCATCAATAAAATACAAAACCGTCGCAAAACCAGCAGCAAAAGAGTTTATCTTTTCTTCGGTCTTGGCAAAAGCCTCCGCCGGAACTTTTTCACGCAAGCAATCCTTAACCATATTCCACAAACGCTGATTCTGCCCACCAAACAAAACGACCACACGACCAGACTGAGAATTAAACGCTGTCGGACATTGCTTAACCATATTCTGCACCAAGCTGATAACCTCATCTTCCGTCAAAACTTTTTCTTGTCCCAAAGCATAAATTGAGCGGCGTTTTTCCGCCAATTGCCAAAATCCGTCTTTCATCTCGCCCTCCCAAAATTAATCTTTACAAAGATAAATATTTCTCTTCCCGCATCTTTTCAAGCAATTCGGAAGACATATTTTTAACAAACAAACCTACCAGATTAAACTTGCTGACCATCTCTGCCGGATACAAACGCTCAAACCTCAGCATCAATTCATCTTTGCTGTCATAACCCAAGAGCTCAGGCGTCAGATAATCTACCATATCTTCAAAATTTTCAAATATGGCAATACCGCGAAGTTGGGTCAACAATTTTTCCTGCGTCATAGAATTAACAAACTCAATCATATCACCGATTTTAAGCTGTTGACGTTTCTTGTCGAACAATCTTACTTCAACATATCTTTCACTGTTTTTCATCTTGTTAAATGAAATATAGTTAGACTGCATGGTATATTTCATAAAACATCTCCTTTAGTTATTAATTCTGATACCCTCAAGCATTTGGTATTCAAACAAAGCAAAATTATCCGTCATACCGCCGATATGGTCAACAATCAGATGTACTCTGAGCCACCACTCCAAAACATCTCTGCCATAAGTCTCAAGAGCCTGCTGATTATTCAACCATTCTTTAAGCTGATTCTGATAGCTTCGAACACATCTCTTTGACAAACGGTTAAACAAATGCTTTTCATAAGCCAACCCATCAACTTTTTTGCCTACAACAAATGCCGAAAAGTCGCTCTGAGAAAGCTCTAACAACCGCGAAAAATACTTATTAAGCAAGCCATAAATAACTGAGAAACCGGAGAGCTCAATACTCTCAGCCTCTTCAGATTGATAAATATATTTTACCGAAAAAGTCTTAATCACATCCAAAACCCGCCCGATAGGCATCTTTTTGGTAATCAGTTCTTCTGCCGTACCACTGCAAAATTCCTCATACCGTGATACAAACTCCGCAGCTGCGGCTTCCACCGCCTTATGGCTGATATCGATACAAACACTTGCTCCGAAATCATCGGCAAAAGTTTTTTCATTCAAACCCTCAACCGGAATTTTCTCATCTCCGTAAAGCTCCCGCCAAATCTGCTGGAATGAAGACAAAAATTCTTCCGGTGAAATAATTTTCTTTTTTACGGCATCTGAAACATCACTCAAGCAATAAGAGATATCATCCGCCGCTTCCATAATATAAGTCAAAGGATAACGTCGTCCTTTTTCCCAGCCAATGAGTGCATAGGCCTTTTCAATTAGCGGTGCTTCAGTTTGAAAATAACCTGCTTTTTTCTTAATTTTCTTTCCTTCACTCGCCTCTCCGGCTGCACGAGCATATTTCACAGCTGCCAACAAAGACGGAATAGTCAAATTCAATGCAAACTCATCTTTTTCACAATGCAACCGACTAATTATTCTGATACCTTGCGGATTCCCGTCAAACTCATAAAAATCAGCCAATAAAGGTTTTATTTTTTCACTATTGATATTGGCTTTTTGCGCATATTCCGGCAAACGTTCTTTCGCCCACTTAATCAAGGCAGCCTCACCAAAATGTCCAAAAGGCGGATTCCCGATATCATGCATCAGGCAAGCATTTTCCACCACAGCCGGAATCTCAACCGCATTTTCAACACTGATTTTTTGCTTTTTACAAAGCTCTCTGGCAATCTTGCTCGCCAATATTTTGCCGATATCCGCCACTTCCAAAGAATGCGTCAAGCGTGAGCGCACACTGGAATTAAGCTCCAAAGAAAACACCTGCGCTTTTTGTTGCAAACGTCGAAAAGAAGAAGAATAAATAATCCGCGACTTATCGCTAAAAAACTCTTCCAAAGCCACACGCCCGCCAATTTCAGACTTTCTGAGGCGAATGGGTTGCAAAATCTTATCAAACAAATTATCCGTCATAACCAAACTCATTTTTCAAAAATTATAATCCTCATTTATAACAGAAAAATAAAATCTGATAAGAAATATTTACAATTTTTGCCGATAACCTTACAGCAGCGCACAAACGACAGTGCAGCGCGCAGGCATTAAATTTCCGGTGCCCGAAGCGAAGTTGTTGAGCCAACGGCGAAATCTACGAAGCAAGAATGGGATGCAATCCCTTTGCCCGCATAACAAAAAAACCTTGTTAACAATAACAAGGTTTCTTAAAAAATTGGAGCGGGCAATGGGATTCGGACCCACGACATCAACCTTGGCAAGGTTGCGCTCTACCCCTGAGCTATACCCGCATCGTGCAGAACGAGTAATTAAATATCATATCTTAAAAAAAATGCAAGCCCTAATTTCACTTTTTTTTATTTTTTTTGCACAGTCGCATATTTTACCCCAAAATCAAGCCATATTTCTGTGCCTGAAAAACCAAAAATAGCACTCCGGCCAATCGATACAGCCAAACTATCGCCCTATTACCCTTCAAAGGCATTCCATTTGCACTATGTCCTACAAATAAAAACTCAAACAAAGCCCAAACAGCCACAAACAACAACGGCAAATAAAGCATATAAAAAGAGATTAAAGACAAGAAAAGCTGAATAAAACCACGCTTATAACGCCCAATATAAAAATTATGCAAACCGAGTGTTCCTGTAAAATAAGCTAAGGTCATATAAACAAAAGCATTTTTACTGCGCACTTCTTCTTTTCTGTCACGTAAAATTTTTCGCGCTGCCAAATTCTTATATTGTTCGAACTGCGCCTCACTCAAAACCCCCCGTGCTTTCAAGGTTTTTAATTCATCCAGATTCTCGAAATCCATACTTTTGTACCTCTCTGAAATATCTTACAAAATAGAAATTAATATTCTACAAAAAAAAGAGCCTCCGAAGAGACTCTTTTTTCATCATTAGCTTTTTTATGGTTAGAAACCCATACCGCCGGGCATTCCTGCAGGAGCACCCTCGCCGCAATGACATTCTTTTTGCGGAATTTCCGTAACCATAGCCTCGGTTGTAATCAACAAACCACCAACAGAAGCAGCATCTTGCAAAGCCGTACGAACAACCTTAGTCGGGTCAATAATACCGGCCTTAACCATATCGGTATATTCACCGGTCTGAGCATTATAACCAAAGTTTGTATCTGTGCTTTCCAAAAGTTTTCCGGCAACAACCGCACCATCAATACCGGCATTTTCTGCAATCTGGCGAATAGGAGCCTGAGTTGCCTTACGAATAATCTCAATACCTACTTTCTGGTCTTGGTTTGCAGGGTTCAAAGCATCCAAAGCTTTTCCGGCATAAAGCAAAGCAACACCGCCGCCGGCAACAACACCTTCCTTAACGGCTGCGCGAGTTGCATGCAAAGCATCATCAATACGGTCTTTCTTTTCTTTAACTTCAACTTCTGAAGCACCACCGACTTTAATAACCGCAACACCGCCGGAAATCTTAGCTAATCTTTCCTGAAGTTTTTCACGATCATAATCAGATGTTGTTTCATCAATCTCTTTACGAATCTGAGCAGCACGAGCGGCAATCAAATCCTTCTCGCCGGCACCGTCAATGATTGTGGTGTCTTCTTTGGTAATTTCAACACGTTTAGCTGTGCCGAGCATATCCAAAGTAACATTTTCAATCTTCATACCCAATTCATCAGAGATAACCTGTCCGCCTGTCAGGATAGCAATATCTTGCAACATAGCCTTGCGACGATCACCGAAGCCCGGAGCCTTAACAGCACAAACTTTCAAACCACCGCGAATACGGTTAACAACCAAAGTAGCCAAAGCCTCACCTTCAATATCCTCAGCTACAATGAGCAAAGCTCTGCCGGACTGAACAATTGCTTCCAAGACTGGAATCAACGGTTGCAAATTAGAAATCTTTTGGTCATACAGCAAAATAAATGGATTTTCAAATTCCACATTCATTTTTTCCGGATTGGTAATGAAGTAAGGAGAAAGATAGCCGCGGTCAAACTGCATACCTTCAACAACTTCCAATTCTGTTTCCAAACCTTTGGCATCTTCAACCGTGATTACGCCTTCGTTGCCAACCTTTTCCATCGCACGAGCCAAATACTCACCGATTGTGCGGTCGCCGTTGGCAGAGATTGTGCCGACCTGAGCAATTTCTTCAGAGGTCTTAATATCTTTAGAACGAGATTTAACATCAGCGACAACAGCCTCAACAGCCATATCAATACCGCGTTTCAAATCCATCGGGTTCATACCGGCGGCAACAGCTTTTGTACCTTCTTTAATAATAGCTTCAGCCAATACGGTTGCGGTAGTCGTACCATCACCGGCCTTGTCTGCAGTTTTCTGAGCAACTTCCTTAATCAACTGAGCACCCATATTTTCAAACTTATCAGCCAGTTCAACTTCTTTCGCAACAGAAACGCCGTCTTTCGTGATTTTCGGTGCGCCATAGGATTTATCCAAAACCACATTGCGGCCTTTCGGACCCAAAGTAACTTTTACGGTTTTGGCCAAAATCTCAACGCCTTTGAGCATTTTTGCGCGAGCATCTGTTCCAAACTTAATATCTTTAGCAGCCATTGCTTATATCCTTTTCTTAAACAATTATTCTTCAACAACAGCCAGAATATCTGACTCTTTCATTATCACGCGGTCTTCACCGTTGAGCTTAACCTCGGTGCCACCCCATTTGGCAAACAAAACCTTGTCACCAACCTTAACACACATCGGAATAATCTTTCCGTCTTCGGTGCGTGCGCCGTCACCAACGGCTTCAACAATACCTTCGCTCGGTTTTTCTTTTGCCGTATCCGGAATAATAATACCGCCGGCGGTCTTTGTCAGTTCATCTAGTCTTTTGACCACAACCCTATCGTGTAAAGGTTTGATTTTCATAGTTTTTATGCTCCTTAAGATAGTTATTTTCAAATTTCTATTATGTTAGTTAGTGTTTGGCGCGCCCGTTGTCAAGCATTGATAAAAAAAAATCAGCTAAATCTGCATTTTGTTTTTGACAAAAAAAGCCAAATATTTTATATAATAGAGCAATTTTAAGATATTAAGACTATTATTCATTTCAAAATACTACAATTATGAAAGCACAAGATTTACAAAACCGATTGCTGAAAGTCATCGGCCCTATTGCTTCCGAACAACCGCCTTTAGTGCTGTTGGACAAAATCCAAAAGGAAGAAACCGATGAGTACTTAAAACACTATTTTTCACTTCTCCACAAAGAAGCTGAATTAATGTGTCCAGATATTGACAAGATTAATGAGTTGGCTGAAGCAGAACATGACGTGCTTTGCCGGCTTATTCAACTTTATCTTAACGACGAGACCAAGCCTTTTTTCAAACGGTACTTGACCGTCGTATGTCTGTTTCCGGAATATGTAATGGATACGAAGCTCTTGCTGAGTATCTTAAACTATTATGATATATTTAATAAAAAAATTTAATTATGGAAGAAAAAATCAATCTCCGCAAGCGGGTATTTGAAAATCTCGGCGACTTACATTATACCGCCGACGTACAGAAAATTTTTTGTAATGAGCAAATAAGATATCGTCGCTCATACAAAAAGTTTTTAACCAAAATACTCAAAGACAACATCTTGATTAGAGAATTAATATTCAAGAGTCATCTCCACAGTAAACTAAGCACAGGCACATATAAAACACTCGTATATGCCTTTGCGAAAGTTATTCATGAAAAAACGGAAGATAGAGCACTTAAAGATTATTCAAGTGCCTTGATGGGACAATATGAGTATGGCTATGACTGCTTTGACAAAATCATCAAGCAGAAGGAAAACATTCTCATAAATCACATTTTGGAAGACATCCCATTGCCGGATATTCAGACCAACAAACGCGTGCAAGTTTTTATGCGTCGCTGCATGACATTGCTTGTTTTGAGTTCAAAAATGAAATACGACCCTCAAACCGAAGCGACAATAGATATGCTTCTGGACGAGTACAAAGAAGGACGCGCCGTAATGTAAACCTCCCAAAAACAAGAAAGACACCTCCCGCTTTTAAGCCGGAGGTGTTTTTTATTTTTTACCCTGCTGTTTCTGTATTAGTTACCCACTATACAATTACACAAAAGTTTGGAGAGCGAGGCATATAGTAAGAAATAAAGGCAAAAGTCCCGCAGCGTACATTGAAGTACGTGAGGACACTTTTGACCTGAAATTTCTGTACTAAATGTCCGCTATACAAACTTTTAAAGGCGGGATTTAAGATTAAACGCCCTCTTCACAACCTCTGCAACAACACTCATAAGGAATGAAACCGCGATGAGGAAAAAGATGAAGACATAAGATACAAAGAAAACCCATGCATGCGGAAAAACAGACATAACGGGGCGAGCAATATTTGAAGCCCAACCATCCAGCGTAACCACCTGCAAAAGAGCAAACAGAGCCGAACCGAGATCTGCAAACTCAATAAAGACATCGCCGAACAAACATACGGCAATAATAGCAAAGACATACATAAAGACGAAAGAGACCAAGAGCATAGCCAAAAAATTAGGCAACAATGCAATAAAGGTATTAATCATCTGTTTGAGGCGTGTAAATTTATTGACATATTTCAGCAGTCTAAACAAACGGAAGGTTCGCAAAACAATAAAATAGCTGGCAGAGGGCACTGAAGAAACCGCAACGACCACAAAATCAAAAACATTCCAGCCTGATTTGAAAAACTTTTTACCGAAAGCAAAAATTTTCATCAGCATCTCAATAATGAAGATAGCCATAAACAAGCGGTCCAAAATAAATAAGCCGCCTTCAAAAAACAGATTAATATAATCTGAGGTCATCAACCCCAGAATAATGGCATCCATACAAATCAAAGACATAATCAAAAGGTCAAAGTTTTTACCCTCAACCAGTTTTTTAACCTTACGTCTGTCAGCTTCAACGGCACTAATCTTCATGGTTCAACTTCCTTTAAAATTCGGTTGATGACATTTTATCCTAGAAAAAGTAAAAAGCAATCATTATTGCAGCAATCGTAATTGCCGGTCCGAAAGCCCCGACTCTCATTTTGCGCAACATTGCATAAGAGCCAAACAAAGCACAAGCCAATATAATGGTATAAATAACCAATTCAGCCCCGAGCCAAGCCCCCAAAGCAGCCAAGAGCTTGATATCTCCGCCGCCGAAAGCATCTTTGTTTTTCCAAACCAAAAACGCACTGGCCAAAACAGGCAAGACATAACCCACTACGGCACCGATAACACTTTCGACCGGAATAACCCATTGGCTGACAAAGACAGAATAAGCAAAACCCGCAATCAGCAACGGTACGGTTAAAATGTCGGGAAGCAAGAACATACGATTATCAATTTCGGTCAAGAGCAAAAGCGTCAAAATCAAGCCCAAATACCAAACAATATAAATATCGCTGAAACGTTCCGCCGCCAAATAACTGATAGATGCCGTAACGATTCCCCAGCCGATGCTTCGCATACGATATTTATTCATCAGCTTGCCATAAACAGGGTTAGCCGAGCGTTTGGCAAAAGAAACTACCTTAACCGGACGCAATATCCGATAGATGGCATAAGCAGGCGTTGCCGGCATAAATTTGGCAAACCGACGCGCCAAATAAGGGATTAAGAGTCCAAAAACAAAACCGTAAAAAGCATAAATCATCATAAATCTTTCTAAAAAATGTTATAATGCAAAGTTGTAAAACCAAAACCTTAAAATCAATTTAATAAGTAAGAAAATAAGCCCCTCTTTTCAGAGGAGCCTAACTTTTTTGCTAAAAAGCTTTAAGGATATATTCGCTGACCTTTTCGCCATAGTAAGAAGAGTCGGTGATAGCCTCCCCTTCGGCAATTTTGGCTTGGTCTAATAAAATCCGCGCCACTTCCTGAACTTTGGGTTTCAAAGCCTCATCGCCCATTGCCTCCGCAAGTTTAATAATCAGCGGATGATAAGGGTTAAGCTCAAGGATTCGCGTGCTGGCAAAAGCCGTTTGCTGTTGATGATTCCGCATCAAACGCTCCAAATGGATACTCATCTGTCCGTTTTCAACTGTCAAACTAACCGGAGATCTGGTTAATTTTTCGGTGGTTGTAACTTTGCCGACTTCTTTTTTGAACATATCGCTCATCAAATCCGTCAGTTTTTTAAGGTCGCCTTCTTCGGCTTTTTTACCTTCGCGTTTGAACGACAAATCAACATCAGCCTGCGAAATATGCTTAATCGCAAAGTTCTTATAGCTTCCGAGCGTCTGTGTCCAAAACTCGTCAATCGGGTCGGTTAAGAGCAAAACTTCCAAACCTTTTTCCTTAAAGGCCTCCAACTGCGGATTATTAACCAAGGTCTGAACATCGTCGCCGGTAATATAATAAATGGTTTTCTGCTCGCTCTGCGCACGGCTGATATATTCATCCAAAGATGTAAGTTTTTCGGTATCATTGGTTGAAACAAAGCGTGATAATTCGGCAATCTCTTCACGGTTGGCAAAGTCTTCATAAATACCTTCCTTGAAAGCAATACCGAACGCATCCCAAAACTTCTTATAATCTTCATAATCTTGGCTGCGTTTTTTAAGCTCTTTGAGGATTCTGGAAACCGTACCTTGCCTGATTTTGGCAATCAAGGGAGATTGTTGCAACATCTCACGAGAGATATTCAGAGGCAAGTCAGAGGAATCAATAATACCGCGAACAAAGCGCAAGTAAGAAGGCAAGAGTTCCTCAACTTTTTCGGAGATAAACACGCGGTTGACATAAAGCTTCAAACCCTGCTTGCGGTCCGGCTGAAACAAATCATACGGTGCGGAAGAAGGAATATAGAGCAAACCGGTATATTCAATACTGCCTTCTGCCTTAAAATGCAGAGTCATCCACGGGTCATCAAAATTTTTGGAAACATGATGGTAAAATTCTTTATATTGCTCGGACGTAATCTCTGCTTTATTGCGCGTCCATAAAGCCGAAGCCGAGTTCACGGTTTCTTCACCGGCTTTACCCAAACACAAAACAATCGGATAATTAATATGATCGGAATAAGTTCTGATAATCTGACGCAAATAGATACTATCAGTATAATTCTTCTCATCTTGCTTCAAAAAGAGCTTAATTTCCGTACCATTGGTTTTCTTCTCTGCTTCTTTAATTTCAAAACCATCCACCCCGTTTGAGACCCAAGACCACGCCTTGTCTTCTCCGGCACGTTTGGTTAAAATCTCAACTTTTTCCGCCACCATAAAGGCAGAATAAAAGCCCACGCCGAACTGCCCGATTAAGTCGACAGCGGAGCCGTTTTCAGAAGCATTTTTCACAAAATCTGCCGTACCAGATTTGGCAATCGTCCCCAGATGATTAATCAGGTCTTCCTTATTCATACCAATACCATTATCGGCAATGGTTAAGGTATTTTTCTCAGCATCCGGCGTAATCCAAATTTTCATCTCGCCCGATTCTTTTGCCATATCAGGATGCGTTAAAGCCATATACTTGAGCTTATCACATGCATCGCTGGCATTAGAGATTAACTCACGCAAAAAAATCTGCTTTTCCGAATAAAGCGAGTTCACCACGATATCAAGCATTTTGCTGACATCTGCCTGAAAATTCATTTTATCACTCATATTTCCAACCTCTCAAATCATTCATTTTATCCTATATATGGGAAGTCAGGCTCAATTTCGCAACCTCAGGCCGACAAAAAAATCCTCCTTTGTGTTTTTTGCTTGCATTTCAGGATAAAATTGCTACATTTAGACCGATGTTTAAAAATTAACGAGGAGTTATAATATGGTTTCTGTAGTTAGTGATGCTTGCGTTAAATGCAAATCTTGCGTAGACGTTTGCCCGGTAGATGCTTTCCACGAAGGCGAAACACAATTGGTTATTGATCCTGATACATGCATCAGCTGCGGCGTATGCATTTCCGAATGTCCGCAAGAAGCAATTTCCTCAGATGATGAAGCTGATGAGAAATGGGTTAAGTTCAACGCTGATAATGCAGCCAATTGGCCGAACGCTAACGAATAATCTGTTTTATCGGAAAATTTGTTAAAAAAAGGCCTTTTCGAAAGGTCTTTTTTTATCTCCGCAAAATAAGGAACACAAATGGTTAACAAAGATTCTATTCTCTATGATGTTGTCGGCATAGGTAACGCTATTGTTGATGTTTTAGCCAAAGTCGGCGACGGTTTTTTAACAGAAAGAGATCTTCCCAAAGGTGGAATGACCTTAGTGGAAGCGGCTAATGCCGGCAAAATTTATGCCGACCTCATCCCCGAGCGCGAAGTTTCCGGTGGTTCTGCCGCCAACACAGTGTCTGGTCTGGCATCCTTAGGTGCAGATTGCGCCTTCATCGGCAAAGTCCACGATGATGAGCTAGGACAAGAATTTCAACGCAGCATTGGCGCAGCCGGAATTGATTTTTTCACAAAACCCTTAAATAAAGGACCGGCAACCGGACGCAGCATTGTTTTGGTAACTCCCGACGCCGAACGTTCTATGTTTACCTACTTGGGTGCCTCCAAACACTTAACGGCAGATGATATTGATGAAGAAACCATACGCGCAGCTAAAATAACCTACATGGAAGGCTATTTATGGGATGAAGGTTCGGCCAAAGAAGCCGTAATCAAAGCCTGCGAACTGGCTCACAAACACGACCGCAAAGTTGCTTTCAGTTTGTCAGACAAATCCTGCCTCTTGCGCAACAGAGAAGAGATTGTAAATCTGATTAAAGAACATGTAGACATCTTATTTGGCAACGAAGAAGAGCTCAAAGCTCTTTTCGCTGAAGAAGATTTTTACAAAGCTCTGGACTTAGTCAAACCCTTGGTAGAGATTGCCGCAATTACGCGCAATGCTAAGGGTTCTGTTGTTGTAAACGGAAGAGTAAAAATATTTGTCGAAGCCGAAAAGGTTGATGACGTTGTAGATTCTACCGGTGCCGGAGATTTATATGCCGCCGGATTCTTATATGGCATTACCCAAGATCGCAGCTTAGGAACTTGCGCGATGATTGGCGGTATCTGTGCGGCTGAGATTATCAGCCATTATGGAGCCAGACCGGAAGTATCGCTCCGCGGATTTGTCCGCAACCGCCTGCGCCAATATGGCAAAAGAGCTTAAGATGAAAGCCCTCTCAGCAGAGAGGGCTTTCTCAAAACATCAGAATTTTTTCACACTAAAATCTTGAAATTTAATTTTAAAGCGGTATTGTAGGGCGAATTTTACAAATAACACCATTTATATACACATCTTTTTAAGAGCTCATCTCAGCAAATGAGCTAAGCATAATGTGTATAACAAGCCTTTAAGCAGGCATAGTTTTAGGAAAAAAATATGAAAAGAAGAAACATTGCCATCATTGCCCACGTTGACCACGGCAAAACCACGTTAGTTGATGGTCTTCTAAAGCAAAGCGGAACCTTCCGCGAAAACCAAAAGGTTGAAACCTGCGTTATGGACAGCAACGACTTGGAAAGAGAACGCGGCATCACCATCTTGTCAAAATGCACCTCCGTTCAATGGAAAGATACGCATATTAACATTGTAGACACCCCAGGCCACGCAGATTTTGGTGGCGAAGTTGAACGTATTATGTCTATGGTTGACGGTGTTGTCTTGCTGGTAGACTCCTCCGAAGGCCCAATGCCTCAAACCAAATTTGTTTTGGGCAAAGCCTTAAAAGTCGGCTTAAAACCAATTGTTGTCATCAACAAAGCAGACAAAGCTGACGCACGTGTTGATGAGGTCTTAAATGAAGTCTTTGACCTTTTCGTCAGCCTCAATGCTTCTGATGAGCAGTTGGACTTCCCTGTACTTTATGCGTCTGGTCGCAACGGCTGGGCCGTTAAGGATATGAACGATGAGAAAAAAGACTTAACTCCGTTATTTGAGCTGATTTTGTCTTATGTTCCAGAACCGATTTGCGAACCGGACAAACCATTCTCCATGCTTGCCACCACTTTGGAAGCCGACAAATTCATCGGACGTATTTTAACCGGAAAAATCCACTCCGGCAGCCTTAAAGTCAATGATGCCGTCAAAGTAATCAATGAGCAAGGAGAAGTTGAACGTACCAGAATCACTAAGATTTTGGCTTATGAGGGGCTCAACCGCGTCAGCAAAGATGAGGCTCATGCCGGAGACATTGTCGCCGTTGCCGGTATTGTCAAAGGTACGGTTGCCGACACCATCTGCGCACCCGAAGTAAGCGAAGCAATTCATGCCCAACCGATTGACCCACCGACCTTGGCAATGACCTTCTCGGTTAACGATTCTCCTTTGGCCGGACGCGAAGGTGATAAAGTAACCTCCCGTATGATTTGGGATCGCCTCTGCAAAGAAGCCGAAGGTAACATTGCGCTTCGCATCTCCAAAACAGATTCCACGGATTCCTTTGAGGTTGCTGGTCGTGGTGAGCTCCAACTCGGCGTTTTGATTGAAACCATGCGTCGCGAAGGCTTCGAGCTTTCCATCTCTCGTCCGCGCGTTTTGATGAAAAAAGATGAGAACGGTCAGCTTTTGGAACCTGTTGAAGAAGTTGTTGTCGACGTTGATGAAGAGTTTTCAGGTGTTGTCGTTGAAAAATTAGGTCAAAAACGCGCCGAACTCATTGAGATGATTCCCTCTCAAATCGGCAACAAAGTCCGCCTTATTTTCCATGCGCCTTCACGCGGTTTGATTGGTTATCACTCAGAATTTCTGACCGACACCCGCGGCACAGGCGTAATGAACCGCATTTTCTATGCTTATGAACCCTACAAAGGAGACATTGATACCCGCCGCAACGGGGTGCTCATCTCCAGCGAGGACGGCACCGCGATTGCTTATTCTTTGTGGAAATTGCAAGACCGTGGTCCGATGTTTATTGATGCCGGTGTTCCGGTTTATGTTGGTATGATTATCGGCGAACACACCAAATCCAACGACTTGGAAGTTAACCCGACAAAGGCCAAGCAATTAACCAACATCCGTGCGGCAGGCAAGGATGAAGCTATTGATTTGGTTCCGCCACGCAAGCTGTCTTTGGAACAAGGTTTGTCCTACATTCAAGCTGATGAACTTTTGGAAGTAACACCGAAGACAATTCGTCTGCGCAAACGAATTTTGGATCCGATTGCCCGCAAACGCGCCAAACCGGATATCGCCTAAAATTAAAAAGCCCTGCTTTCCGCGGGGCTTTTTTTGACAAAAAAATAAGACCCGTATTTTGCGGGTCATCATTTTTTTCTTGAAGAAGATTTGTCAATAAAAACAATTAGCGGCTTTCAGCTTCCCTTGCTGCTCCATATGTCAAATCTTTAGCTTTACGCTTATCATGCTCAGCCATTTTATCAATTTCGGCAGGCTCCAAATTTTTGACAACTCTCAAATTATCAATCGGAGCTTTACTCTTTTCATCATTATACGGGCTATCACTTCCGGCAGGAAATCTGCCCATAACATTTCCCCATACTTTGTTAACGCGAGCAATATAATATTCTCCAAGCTCAGCCTTTTTGCCGACAGCCTTGCCGTCTTCTTGCAACACAGTTGTTCCGACATGTTCTACCATTTTAGAGATAAAACGTTTTCTATAAACCTTCTCTCTTGCCTTTTCGGCTTGTTTTTTTATTTCAGACATAAATCTTCTCCTAACATCTCTTCTTTTTGTCTATTATCGCAATATAATCCCGTTTTGTCAACAATAAACTTGTCAGAAACTGCATAATATAAATAGATTATTAGCTATTTATACAATATACTATCGCCAAATCAATAAAATAATCTTAACAAATAACAGTTTTTAGAAAAAAATCGACGGAAAAATATGTCTCTTTTTAAATCCATAGCCACTTTCGGAGGCTTCACTCTTATCAGCCGCATCACCGGATTCTTGCGCGATGTTGTGCTTGCCAATGTTTTGGGAGCCGGTGTTATTTCGGATGCTTTTTTTGTCGCCTTCAAGCTGCCGAACTTTTTCCGCAGCCTTTTCGGAGAAGGAGCTTTCACCACGGCTTTTGTCCCAATGCTCTCACAAAAACTTGCTGTCGGCGAAAAACAAAATGGTCTGAGATTCGCAGCTAAAGCTATTTCTGTTCTGGTCTTTTTTCTGGTTTTATTCATTATCTTAATGGAAGTTTTTATGCCTGCGGTTGTTATTGCTCTGGCTCCGGGATTCGCCGAAAGCGGCGGCAAAGTAGCACTTGCGGTTGACCTTTCGCGCATAACTTTTCCTTTTTTATTATTTGTTTCCATTGTTTCTTTCCAATCAGGAATTTTAAATTCTTTCGGGCGTTTTGCCGCACCGGCATCTTCTCCAATAATCTTAAATTTGATGATGGCCGCTTCCGCGTTTATGTTTGCGCCTTTCGGCATTACACCGGCTTACGGCATCGCCATTGGTGTTACAGTTGCTGGTTTTCTTGAAGTTTTATGGCTGGCATATTTCTTACGCCGTGAGGGAGTCTTCATCCGCCCGCAATTAAACATCTCACAAAATATCAAAGACCCCGAGATAAAAACCTTGTTCCGCCGCATAGCTCCGGGTATGGTCGGTGCCGGTGTATATCAAATCAATATGTTTGTTGACACTGTTCTGGTTTCCTTGGTTGGTACCGGTGCAATCTCCTGGCTCTATTATGCCAACCGCCTGCAACAACTCCCCTTAGGTGTTGTCGGTGCCGCCATCGGTGTTGCTTTACTCCCCATTCTTTCCAAACAATTAAAAACAAATAATCTTGAAGAAGCTCGCCACACACAAGACAAAGCCGTCGAATATGGCATTCTGCTTTCTCTTCCGGCCGCTGTTATGCTGATTATTTTAGCCGAGCCGATTATCAATGTCTTATTTCAGCATGGTAAATTCGGAGCCCAAGACTCTACAATGACAGCCAATGCCTTAATAGCCTATGCTGTTGGTCTGCCTCTTTATGTTGTTGTTAAGGCTCTTGCACCAAACTTTTTTGCCCGTGGGGATACCAAAACACCGGTCAAATATGCCGTAGTCGTTCTTATTGCAAATATTTTATTTTCTCTGGCTCTACTCAAACCCTTCGGACATGTTGGCATCGCCACGGCCACAACCTTGGCCGCAGTCATCTCCTTGGGGCAATATATCCGCGGACTAAAAAAACGCGCATACTGGAACTTTTCAAAAGAACTTACAAAAAAAATCCTATTGATAGCCTTGTCATCGGTTTTAATGGGCATTATAATGCTCCTAGCGGAAAAAAGCCTCAACCTATGGCTCGGAAACTGGCTTAATCTGAAAATCTTTCCAAAATTCTGCCTATTAGGCTGTTTAGGATGCTTAGGTTTAATAAGTTTTCTGCTTTTTGCCAAACTAACCAAAGTTCTGGACATTAGTGTCATTTTAAGGAGCTTCAAAAGGAACAACAATGCTAAAACCTCAAATTAAAGACCTCTTAAACAACCTTAAAACCCTTTGCCAAACCGCAATTTGGCCAAAGCTCATACGTTTTCCTGACTATCTTGTTCTGTTCATCAGCTCTTGGTGGCACCTTATTTTAGTTGCGCTTATTGCACTCATTTTCCTTTATTATCCTCTTGGTGGAATTCTTGTTGAAGATATTGATAGAGACACATCTTATGAGATAAACGACAATCCAAATGAGCAATCAGCAACAATTGATATGATGACCTTCATCATCAATCGTGAAATTAACGAAAAGATGTGGACCCCCAACCTGCCATTTTTCTTTCCATCTTATTTTTTAGACAATATGCCAAACTTCCAGCTCGGCATGTTTGATTCTGTTGCCAAGTTTGCTAAAATCTTATCGTTGGTTGCCTCCGAAAAAATCATTGACGGAGAAGCACCGCAACATCTTTCCAAAGCCTCCGAACTTTTAGAATATCCCGGAACAGTTTGGATGTTTTCACCCACCAATAAATTATTACCGGCACCTTCGGCAAATACTCAATACCGCAAAGCACGTAAACACCTGATAAAATATAACGCAGCTCTGACTGAAGGCAGCAAAATATGGTACAAAAACACACAAGATTTATCTCTGTTTTTAAAACGCGCTCAAACAGATTTATGGAAAAACACCATTCAAAAATTAGAGCAAAGCATCAGAGAAAACAGCCAAGACATTATTGACAACAATGCCGACAATATTTTCTACTATAGTCAAGGCAAAATCTACGCCTATTACCTTTTGTTCAAAGCTCTGGGACAAGACTATAAAGATATCATTGTCAAACATAACGCTTATGCAGACTGGACATCAATGCTCAAAGCAATGGAGCAAGCCTCTCAAATTGAGCCAAGCATTGTTCGCAACGGAGAGCCGGATAGTTTAACGGCACCCAATCATTTGTCCTCCTTAGGATTTTATATCCTGAAAGCCCAAACTTTTATAAACAAAATAAACTCAAAATTATCTCAAGCACCTCAAACAAAGGAATAAAAATATGCTTATTGAGACACAAAACACTCCAGATTCCGACGTAATAAACTTTTTTCCTGAAGAAAAAGTCATGCGCGCAGGCTCTGCCGAATTTGTTGATGCAAAATCTTTGCGAAAATCACCTTTGGCCGAAGCCATTTTTGACCTGGGCGGAATAAAATCCGTCTTTCTGACTTCTGATATGATTTCCGTCACCAAAGAAAGCAACGCCTCTTGGGATGATTTAAAACCGCAAATTTTAGCAGAGATTATGGACTTTTTTGCCACAGGTGAACAAGCTGTCGTTGAAAGCACTGCCGAACGGAGCAATGAAGAAATTATTAAGGAAATCACAAGCCTGATAAATGCCAGAATCCGCTCGGCCATCAAACAAGACGGTGGCGATATCGAATTTAAGGCCTTTGAAAACGGGGTTGTTTACGTCGAACTGCAAGGCAACTGCAAAGGTTGTCCCTACGCTTTAGTAACCTTAAAAGAAGGTGTTGAGAAAATTCTTAAAACCTACATTCCTGAAGTAAAATCTGTTGAGAAATATGCCTAAGAAATATAAATGAAAAAACTCGTAACGCTGATTTCCTTCTTCATCTTTTTGTTTTGTGCAGAAAAAAGCTGCGCTAAAACAGAAATAGACTTGCGCCCGGACGGACTTTATCTGACAGACGTTGCTGTTGCGCAACTGGAAAAATTTTATAATGACTACGAATATAATGATTACATTTATATGCCAGACTGGACCTATCCGCCGATTTTTTTGACCAATCTGCCGACAGACTTTAATCAAATCAAAGATTCCAACAAACGAAATAAATTATTCCTGCAAATTGTCGGGCCTTTGGCTCTGAAACTGGCAGAAGAGCAAAAAGAAGAACGCCTGCAAATCTTTGAGTTGAGAGAAAATTTTCTCAATGGTGCGGATTTAACCCCCGAACAAGAAAAGTTCATTGAAGAAAAAGCAACCAAATATGACATCTTCTCCCGCATGAAAGGACGACGCAGATACGACATCTTATTAAAAAAGCTAACTCTTAAAGCAGATGTTGTTCCTCCGTCCATATTAATGGCTGCCGCCGCCATCGAAAGCGATTGGGGCACGAACAGAATAGCCCATGAAGCAAATTCTCTGTACAAAGAGCTTGATTGGTACACTGATGAAGGCCTAAAACCCAAAGACGATACTAAAGACAATTCCTATCGATACAAAGTTTTTCCAAGCCTGTATGAATCTATGAAATCCTACGCTCTGCGCCTCAACAGCAACGTCAACTACGAACAAATGTGGCTCTATCGAGAAGCCATAAATTACCGAGAAAAACCGGTTTTTGGGCGTTCTTTAGCTCATACACTGCAATTTGGCTCCAACCTTAAAAATTTTGCCGGTCTTCTGGATTATACTATTACCTTTTACGAATTAATAAACTTCGACGAAGCCGAGCTTGGCTTTGTAAAAATTCCCGACGAGAAGACAAAAAAAATAAAAAAAATTTGACTAAACAATGCAAAAGTATATTATATGCATAGATTGTAACAAAAAATTAATGAGCTTTTTGTACAATAATACATTATCATAAAAATATGATAAACCAACATATAGGTTGCGCCATGGATAAGAACGTCTTAACGATAAACGACATAAAACTTCTATCCCAGAACCCTTCCGTAGAAAACAAAAGCAATACGGTGCGTAAGGTTACGGCTTATTATGACGGCAACCAAATTACCGAAAGAGGATTACGCCTTGCTGAAGATATCTTCCGTATTATGGTTGAAGATATTGAGATAAAGGTTCGTGAAATTTTATCAGACAGCTTAAAAAATTGTAAAAACATTCCGCGAGATATCGCATATAAACTGATTAATGACAAAAACAGTGTAGCAGTTCCTTTCATCAAACACTATGCAAACTTAACCAAAGAAGATTTAATCAGCATTCTTGAGATGCAAAACATCGACAAACAAAAAGCTGTTGCCGAACGCCCCAACCTTTCAGAAGACATCTCACAATACATTGTCGACAAATGTCCGGAAGATGTTGTTGGAACATTAATTTCAAATGATTCGGCCAAGATATTAGAAAGCACATATGACAGCATTGTTCAAAAATATTCTAAAAGCGACAACATCAAAAAACGTCTGGTATATCGTGCCGAACTTCCGGTTTCCGTAATTGAAAAAATAATTAACTCCCTTTCGGAAGAACTGCAAAAATATCTAATTGTTTCGCATAACTTACCTAATGACGTAGCAACGGATATCATTGAACAAGTTAAAGAAAAAGCCACTCTTAAAATTTCGGAAGAATATAGTTCCGACAAACAAATTGAAGAGCTTGTTCATCAGCTTTATGCCGCCAATAGATTGACTCCTACCTTGGTTGTCCGGGCTGTTTGCATGGGTGATTTAAAGTTTTTCGAATATGCTTTAGTTTACCTTTCCAACACACCGATAACTGAAGTTCGCAAAATTCTATATAACACACAATTAGATTTTATGATTCGCAATCTTTTGCGCAAAGCGTTTATTCCTAAAAGTATGTTTCCGGCTGTTTTCAGTGCCCTAAACGTCATCAAAGACATCCGCTTTGACTGTCGACGTTCAGACAGACGTTCCTTTATTCACAAGGTAATTGAGCGTATTTTAACCTTCGGAAATGCCGGTGAAGAACTAAGTGACGAAGACATAAATTATCTCATTTCGCGCATCAGCTAATTTTTACTGACCAAAATGTGCACGTCTTGCAAAATTCCTTGATTCTGACTTAACCCTGTTTATATAATAGACCAAAGTAACAATAAGGAACAAAACTTTGGCTACAAACGCAGACATTCTGCCGGATATAATAAAACTAAACAACCTTCTCATAGAAGAGAAAGATTATAGTGTCGTTATCGAAAATATTATGGATACGGCTGCCAATATCTGCAATGCCGATTGTGGTTTTTTCTATACCTTAAACGATGATAACTTTTTAAGTCTGGATTATAGCTTTAACAAATCCCAACGTTTGGCTCTCCGCGGATCAGACAACTTACCTTTTTTTCAAACAATATATCTTCCGGAAAAGAAGAACAAAAACCCCAAATCGCTCACGGAGCTCTGCTATTTTAACAATGAAATAATTAACACTGCAAATTTATATGGCTCTGCCGACTTGGATAATTCTTTTTTCATCTCTTACGATGAAGCCAACAACTATCGAACAATTTCGGTTTTAACTCTTCCCATCATCAGCAGAAAAGGAAACATTGTCGGCATAGCCCAATTTGTTAACCCACAAGACTACAACGGCAAAATCATCGTCTTTACGGCTGAGACACAAAAAAATTTACAGTCCGTATTATCTTTAGCCGGGCTCATACTGGAAAACAGACGCCTAAACGAAGCCTATGGACAACTCCTTGAATCTTTCATTGAAGTTCTAGCTCGTGCAATTGATGCGAAATCCCCCTATACGGGAGCCCACTGCCAACGCGTTCCCGTAATAGCCAGAATGCTGGCAACAGCTGCCGTTCAGGAAGAAAGCGGCCCTCTGCGTAACTTTGAAATGAGTCCGGAAGATTGGTATACGCTGCATATTGCCTCTTGGCTACATGACTGCGGTAAAGTAACCACCCCTGAATATATTGTCGATAAAGCAACAAAACTTGAAACAATTTATAATCGCATCCACGAAATTCGCAACAGATTTGAAATTTTACGGCGCGATGCACACATAGAATATCTAAAAAAACGGCTAAAAAACACCGACACACAAGAAAACCTACAAGCCGAATTTGTCAGCAAAGTTAAACAACTTGAGGAAACTTTTGCTTTTGTTGCCAACTGTAATATTGGCGACACGCCCCTGTCAGACGAAGATATTCACCATCTTGAACAAATATCCAAAATAAAATTCATCCGTTATTTCAATCGGATGTTGGGTCTATCTTGGGCTGAAAGAGACAATATAAAGAACCCCGAAATTTACGAACATCCAAGCTGGGAAAACCTACTTCAAAACCGCGAAGACCACATTTTCGGACAATACAACCGCGGCGAATTATACAATCTGGAAGTCAGACAAGGAACAATCAACAAAGAAGAGCGCGAAAAAATAAACGAACATATCGTTGTCACCATAGATATGCTTAAAGCTCTTCCCTTCCCCAAAGAACTGTCAAAAGTCGTAGAATATGCAGGAGCCCACCACGAACGAATTGACGGCAAAGGCTACCCCAATGGCTTGACCGGAGACGAAATGTCCATCCCGGCAAAGATTATGGCTATTGCTGATATTTTTGAAGCCTTAACCGCTAACGACCGTCCCTACAAAGAACCCAAAAAATTATCCGAAGTCTTGCGCATTATGCAAGAAATGAAAAACACCGGTCACATTGACCCTGATTTATATAAAGTATTCATAACCGGAAAAATATATCAGGACTATGCGGAACAATACATCTCTCCGCAACAAATCGACGAAATCAATCCTGATGATTATCTCTAAGAATAAGGAAGGTTCCATGAGCTTAAGAATTGAAACAATCCTTTGTCGCGCAGGAAGAATGGATAACTATTCCTATCTTCTAACCGACGAGGAAACAGGCACCTCTGCCATAATTGACCCCTCGGAAACAACTCCCATAATTAAGCGTTGCGACGAACTTGGCTGCAAACCATCATACATTTTAAACACACATCACCATTATGACCATACAGATGCCAATATCGAAATAAAAAAATATTATCAGGCTAAAGTTGTCGGTTCTGAATATGATGCAAAGCGAATTCCTGGGCTAGATGAAAGTGTCAAAGACGGCGCAACTTGGTTTTTAGGAAAAAGCAAAGCAGAGATTATCCGCGTTGACGGACACACCATCGGACATATTCTGTGGTATTTTCCCGAAGATAAAGCCCTCTTTACCGGAGACACTTTGTTTAACTTATGCATCGGCGGCCTCTTTGAAGGAACAAGCAACGATATGTTCGCATCTTTAAACAAAATCAAAAATCTTCCGGATGATACCTTATTTTATCCCGGCCATGAATATACCATACATGGCATTCCCTTTGCTTTGCATTATATGCCCAATAACCCGGAGCTTCAAAATTATATTCAACACACACAACAAAAACTAAATCGTGGTTTACCTGTCGGGCCCATCAGTTTAGGAATTGAAAAGCAATGCAACCCCTATCTCAAAGCCCAAAGTTTAAGAGAGTTTGAGAGCCTACTTGGACAATAATAAAAAAAATAGACAAAAATGCTATTTTGTGCTATAAATAAATAAAATAATCTTTTAGGAGATTTTGCAATGCCTGAAATTAAAGAAAAATGGGAAGAAGCCTTTGAAGAATATTGCAACACTCTTGTTTCGCTCGGAGCCACAATAAAAAACGAAAAAGCCTTGAAGATGGCTTACAAAATTTACCGCGAAAAAATCCCTGAAAGAATATATAAAACTTGTGTAGATGAAAATATACCTCACCCCCAACAAAAAGAAGAGCTTTTGCCAAAAGAAAACGCTCAACAAACAACAAAGGAAGAAAAAAAACCTGAAAAGAAAGAAAAGCCTCAACCCTTAAAAAGTCTGGACTCTTTAAGTACTCTGAAAGATAGCCTCTTAAGTGAAGAAAAAGAAGAAAAAGAAGAAACCCCAAAGTCACCAACAATATCAACAAAAACGAAGCAAGAAGAAAAGAAAGTTTCTATCCCTACGCCTAAAAAACCGGAAAATACAGAACCCAAAAAAAGGTTAACTCAAAGAGAACGCTTTGATAACTATATATCTAATTTGGAAAAAAAAGGCATTATCATCAAAAACAAGGATGGGCTTTGGGAAACTTTTCGTACTATTCGTGGAAGATTAGACTACAAACAAATTTCTGAATTTGTTATTTTCCCTAAAAAAGAAAAAAAGAAAGAAAATAAGAGAGAAGAAAGCAAGAAAAAACCTGAAAAAAATAAAAACATCACTCCACCCCAACCCAAAGAAAACAAAAAGACCGAAAAAAAAGGTGAATCAGCACAAATTGCTTTCGAAAAATATCGCCAAAGTTTGTTTGATAAAGGTTATGAAATCACTGATGTCGGTGCTCTGGCAAGAATATTTGTTGCCAACAATGGTTTTGTCGGCCCTGAAGACTTCGCTAAACTGATTCGCAAAAAACAACAAACATCCTATAATCAAGCAAGCATAAGTGACACCTTTATCTCAACTGATGAAAAAACAACCTTACCTGCCGTTGTTGAACACTCTTTTGCCGACAAATGGCTCAAACCGATTCAAGAACATTGCCAAAAAGATTTAGACAGCGAAGGCAAACCAAAACGTAATGTTAATTTGGTTAAAGCAGACAAACATTCCGTTATTATTGATGTTGTTCCTTCAGCAAAACAAATGAAGCAACATCCCAATGATGAAGGTGCTCGCTACAGTTTCAGACAAATCGATAAAAAAGGCAATGTTGATATAAATATGGGTTCAAAGAGTGGCAAAGCCTTAGATTACGAATACTTTCGCATGGTAATGGAAGCTAACCGCAAAAACGGCATTAAAACCATTATTTTCAAAGACATCAAAACCGAAGAATTCCGCGACAAATTGTTAGCCGCCGCACTTGAATATGACATGAAACTTAAGGGAGCCCCCAAAAATATTAACATTAACGCCGCCTATCTCAAAGACCTACCAAGCAACGTTAAATACAAATTAGGGGTTTATAACGGCGACTTAAAACCGGAAAAAACAGCGGAAGAATTAAAAGAAATTTTAAGAAAGAAAAAGCATCCGGAAAATACAGAAAAAAAACCGCAGAAACCTTTAGCTCTTCCGGCTCGTATTTCCTCAAAAGAAAAGGAATAAAGGCAAAAGTACCGCAGCGTACATAGAAGTACGTGAGGACGCTTTTGACCTGAAATTTCTGTACTAGATGACCATTATACGAGGTTTAATCTTTACCAAGCGGAACATTCCGATTAATATGTACACATAGGATTATGCCGAAAGAAGCCATAACAGAAAGCATAACCGTTCCACCATACGAAATTAACGGCAACGGAATACCAACAACCGGCAACAATCCTAAAACCATTGAGATATTGATAAACACATACATAAAATAGTTTGCCGCTAAACCAATAGCTAAAAGTTTTCCGAAATAGCTTGTACTCTTAAGTGCAAAAGAATAGCTATACGCCAAAATCAAAATATTCAAAACAACTACACATACAGCTCCAACCATTCCAAATTCTTCTGAAAGCATCGTAAATATAAAGTCTGTGTGCTTTTCCGGCAAAAAGTTTAGATGACTTTGCGAACCATTCAAAAAACCTTTACCAAACACACCGCCGGAACCTAAAGCAATTTTTGACTGAATAATATGATACCCCGCCCCTAAAGGGTCTCTTTCAGGATTCAAAAATGTCAAAACTCGGTTTTGCTGATATTCATGCAAAAAATGCCATGCAAAGGGTATTGTTATCACACCCCCGATAAACACGGCGACAAACTTCCATATCTGCACACCAACAACAAAGAAAATTGCACCTGTCGTAAACAACAACATCAAAGCCGTACCAAGATCCGGTTGCAAAATAATTAATGCCGCCGGAACAACCGCCATCAACAATGGCGGAATAATACCGCGAATACTCTCAATACTTTGCAAAGACGAAGTATGAAAATATCTGGCCAAAACCAAAACCATAGCAATTTTCATAAATTCAGAAGGTTGTAACTTTATGAAACCCAAATTAATCCACCTTGTCGCACCCATCCCGGTATGACCGGCGACCTCTACCACAATCAATAAAAATAATGTTGCAAAATAAAACAGATATGCGTAACGCAGCAAAAATTTAATATCAATTAAAGCCAAAATTATCATAACGGCAAAGCCCATTCCAAACCGAATAAGATGATTAATAGCCCACGGACTCCAATTTCCGTTTGCTGCAGAATAGAGCATAACGACACCAATTGCGGCAAGCATTACAATAAACAATACATAAGAAAAACTGATATTAAACAGTTTCTCTCGAATGGTCATATTTTGGTTTCTAAATGTTGTTTCATAAGGTTTATACATTTCAGCACCTTAGCATTAATGAACTTTTTCTCTGGTTGGATCAAGCATTACGGCTTCTTTAAGAATTTTTCCGGCCAAAGGAGCCGCCACCGAAGAACCACCACCACCATGCTCAACCAAAACAGCCACGGCATATTTCGGATTATCTTGCGGCGCATAACCTACAAACAAAGCATGATTTCTCAGTCGCCACGGAAGTTCGCTTTCTTTTTTTATACCTTCACGACGTTCTTTAAGGGTAATGCGTCGAACCTGAGTTGTTCCGGTTTTTCCTCCCATCCTTTCGCCATGATAATTAAACTGAGACATAAAAGCTGTTCCGCCGGGCTTATTCACAACCGCATACATACCTTCTTTCATCAGCTCCAAATTCGCTTGAGAAACATCTATTTTCTTTATTTTATTTTTATCCGTAGCCGAAACTTTTTGGAAAGTAGGTTTAACTTCATACCCGCCGTTAACCAAGCGCGCCGTCATTGTTGCCAATTGCAGAGGTGTTGTCAAAATATACCCTTGCCCGATACCAGAAATCAAACTTTCACCTTGTTGCCAGGGCTCTCCGAAACGCCTTAGTTTCCACTCTTTATCCGGAATCAAACCCGCTTTTTCATTTTCTAGACCAATGTCAATTTTAGAGCCTAACCCGAAACGACGAGCCATATTTGCAATTTTTTCGATTCCAAGCTTCTGCGCGGTTTCATAAAAGAAAATATCACAAGAGTGTTGCAGAGCTTCAACCACATTCAAATGTCCGTGTCCTTGTTTTTTCCAACAATGGAACAAATGGTTGCCCAAAGACATCTTGCCGGAACAATAACTTCTGGTTTCCGGTTTAATAACACCGGCTTCCAAAGCCGCCATAGCCACAATCATTTTAAATGTTGACCCCGGCGAATATTGCCCTGAAATGGCCTTGTTTGTTAAAGGATTCCGCTCATTATGCAACAGCGCATTCCATTCATCTTGGCTCAAACCTTGTGTCATCATATTAGGATCAAAAGACGGCGCAGAGACAAAGGCTAAAATCTCTCCCGTATGTACATCCAATAAAATTGCAGCACCGCTTTCTTCGCCAAATGCATCAAAAGCCTTCTGTTGCAAACGCGCATCTATAGTCAAGTGAATATCTTTACCCGGAGTTCCATCCACGCGCTCAATCTCTTTCATAATCCGCCCATAAGCATTCACTTCTTGCTTAAGGTTGCCGCTTTCTCCGCGCAAATCTTTTTCAAAATATTTTTCTATACCTGATTTTCCGATTTTAAATCCCGGAACTTCCAATAATGGATCATCCTTAACATCTTTATCCGAAACAGAAGAAACATATCCCAAAAAATGAGCCATACTTTCGCCAAAAGGATAATATCTGGTCAAACCCTCATCAATAAAAATTCCAGGCAAATCCGGCGCATTTAGCTGAATTCTGGATACCTCTTCCCAAGTCAGATTATCCTTAATCTTAATCGGAACAAAACTACGATTCCGCTTAAGGTCTTTTTTTATCTTCTCTTCTTCCGTTTCGCTTAAAGGCATAATTTTTTTAAACGCATCAAGAGTTTCTTGCACATTTGGTGCTTGCTCGGCAACAATCATTGCTTGAAAGTTCTGTTGATTACTGGCTATAACCGTCCCGTTCCTATCATAAATAATCCCCCGTGGAGGCACAAGCAAACGTGTCGAAATTCTGTTCTCATCAGACAATGTTTTATATTTATCTGCCTGATAAACTTGCAAATAGTATAGTCTTGCAATAATAACCATCAGCAACAAGAACTTCATCGTTGCCATAATCAACGAACGTCTGATAAGAACCTTTCCTTTATCGTTATCTCTATTCATATCAGTCCTCATCAGTCATTAAACGATTTTGCACAAAAACATTTATCACGCTCAAAATCGGATAAACTGCAGCTGTTATCAAAAAACTAAACATAACAGACATTAAAGGCAAAAAATGGCTATAATAAACGGAAACCAACAACCATTTGCTCAAAAACGTAACAAAAGAAAACAGTATAAAACCATACCAAATAATGACAAAAGGTTTTGCATTAAAAAAACGAGACAGATTTGTAACCAACAAATACATAACCAACAAAGCAAAGATATTCGTACCCATCGGGACGGAAGAAATAATATCTTCCACAAGCCCCAAGATATAAACCGACAGCAAATTAAAGACATCAGGGCGATGCAACAACCAAAAATAGGCGCAAATCATTCCAACCGCCGGACGAACACTATCCGAGGTCGGCAAACTCAGAGGGATATAAGAAAAAAACAGCATAATTAAGGAACACAGCAATGGCAACATACGCTGAAAATATGAGGCCAGATTCTCACTCCATTCCTCATTCATTGCTTGCACCTTCCTGAACCGACAGCTCTTCCTTTGAAGGAGCAGAAGTTTCATCTAAACCATAGTCAATAATCTTAACATATTCCAAACGGTCAAGATTTCCAAAAGTCTTAATTTTTACATTATTTTTTTCAATAGAACTAACCTTACCAATCGGCAACCCCGGAGGAAAGACCCCCGCCACACCGGAGGTAATAATCCTATCCCCCACGGATAACTTAGCTGACAGCGGAATAAAAATCATCTTCGGAACAGAAGTATTATCTCCCGACAAAATCCCGCGCACTCTAGTTCTTTCAACCATAACCGGAATTTTAGAGTTAATATCCGTAATCAAAATAATTTTTGCATACATCTTTCCGGGCTTATCCACGCGACCAATAACCCCGCTGTCGCTCATAACAACTTGCCCTTTTTTAACATTGCCTTCCCCTCCCGTATAAGCAATAATTGAATGAGAAAAAGCATCTCCTTCTTCCGCAATAACTCTTGCCGTCACAAACTTTGCCTCCGGCGGAGGGGTATAGTTCAAAAGCTTTGAAAGCAACTTATTTTCAATCTCTAATGCGCGCGACTTATCACTCACAATTTGCAAACGCTTATTCTCAGCCCGAAGTTTTTTGTTATCTCTGTAGATATGAGCCAAATCCCGAAAATAATCCGCCACACCGCCCAAAGCTCTTGCCGGTGCCACCAAGACATCAATCAACGGGCTAACAACATCTGTCGCAACGGATGACGTTTTTTCAATAATCATCGTATCTGTCTTATTAATCAGCATCAATACAAACGCGGAAAGAAACAAAATAACAATGGCAAACTTCTTTGCCAAAAGTCTGAGCTGACTAAACTGTATAAATAAGACCTTACGACGCTTCATCTTCAAAACTTCATAAAAAACGAGCCGAAATAACAAAAGGGCTTACGGCAACATTGCTATTCCACAAAAAGAACACAACGCCGAAGCCCTTTCATATATCTAGATTAATACATTGTAGAAAGGATACCCTTCAACTTTCTGATTTCATCCAGAGCCTTACCTGTACCTTTTACAACGCAAGCCAACGGGTTCTCAGCAATAGAAACCGGCAAACCTGTTGCATTACGCAAAACCTGATCCAGATTGGAAAGTAAAGCACCACCACCGGTCAATACAATACCTTTGTCTACAATATCGGCAGCCAATTCAGGAGCCGTATTTTCCAAAGCAACCTTAACCGCCTCAACAATCTGAGAAACAGGCTCAGCCAAACTTTCAGCAACCTGGCGTTCCGTAATAACAATTTCCTTAGGCACGCCATTCATCAAATCGCGACCCTTAATCTCAACCGTACGCCCCTCACCTTTTTCAGGAGGACAAGCCGAACCGATTTCTTTCTTAATTTTTTCGGCACTACCTTCACCAACCAACAAGTTGTGATTGCGGCGGATATAAGAAATGATGGCACTATCCATTTTATCACCACCAACACGAACAGAACGCGCATAGACGATACCGCCCAAAGACAATACGGCAACCTCTGTCGTACCACCGCCAATATCAACCACCATACTGCCTGTAGGTTCAGTAACTGGCAAATCAGCACCGATAGCGGCAGCCATAGGCTCTTCAATCAACCAAACTTTGCGCGCACCTGCTGCTTCAGCAGATTCCTGAATAGCTCTTCTTTCAACCGCTGTAGAGCCGGATGGTACACAAACAATAATCATCGGAGAAGCAAATGTACGACGATTATGAACTTTGCGGATAAAATACTTAATCATTTCTTCGGCGATTTCAAAATCGGCAATAACGCCGTCTCGCAGCGGACGAATAGCATGGATATTCCCCGGCGTACGTCCCAACATTTGCTTAGCCTCATTACCGACAGCCAAAACTTGTTTTTTGCCGCGATATTCCTCTATCGCAACAACAGATGGCTCGTTCAGCACAATTCCCTTACCTTTAACATAGACCAAGGTATTTGCCGTACCCAAGTCCATAGCCATATCGGCTGACAGCCAGCCCATCAATTTTGAAATCATTTTTAAGTTTCTCCGCGTTTATTTAGAATTTAGTATTATCTTGTTTTTTATAACCTTATTGTTTTTTGTGCAATAGCTATAATCGTTTTTTAACATCAAAAATTATATTTTCACCCCCTTTATAACAAGCCTCGCAAACCACATCTGCATCAAGCTTATTTTTAAACCAAGTTCTTTGTCTTTTGGCATATTGACGCGTATGTTGCTTAGCCAAAGAAACAGCCTCCGCCAAAGAGAGCTTTTTATCCAAATAATCTGAAAGCTCCGGCACACCAAGAGCCTTCATTGCCGGCAAATTAGGAGCCAAATTTTGCGCTTTAAGATTTTGCACTTCTTCCAAAGCTCCTTCTGTCATCATTTTATCAAAGCGCAAAGCACAACGTTCATCAAGCTCCGCCATGGATGGCAAAATCTTAAGTGAAAGAAAGCTTGCCTCGGGCAGTTTCTGCACCATCGGCTTTTGATGCCAAACAGAGATAGGAACACCTGTTTGATAAAAAACCTCCAAAGCACGCCGAACGCGCGTACTATCATTTGGGCTCAGCTTTTCAGCCGCCTTAGCGTCCAATTGTTTGAGTTTTTCATACAATGCCGGTATTCCTTCTGCCGAAGCAGCTTCGGCAACTTTTTGCCTAACATCGGCATCGGCCTCGGGAATAGGGGTCGTTCCGTTAATAAGATTGTCAATATAATATCCCGTTCCGCCACAAACAATCGGAACTTTTCCCTTTTTCCATGCTCGTCTGATTTCATCTGCCGCCAAAACCAACCATTCCACAACCGTTCCATTTTTAGAACTTGGAAAAACACCATAAAGGCGATGCTCTATACCCTCTTGTTCCTCTTTTGTCGGTATGGCAGACAAAATTGGCGTATCCGGATAAATCTGCATTGAATCCGCATTAACCACAATCCCATTTACGGCTTTTGCCACATCAACGGCTAACTTTGATTTTCCCGAAGCCGTCGGTCCGGCAATAACAATAACTTTTCGAGCTTCCATAATCACCTCTTATCAAAGAGCTTAGGTCATGAATTTTCCGAACCTATAGCAAAGTGCTTTAGAAAAACATCTTCCTTATCTTCTTAGAAAAATTGGAGAATGTATTTTATAAAGTGCTTTGCAACGTGAGGAAAAATTTAGTGTACACATAGTACATGAATTTTCCGAACCTGTAACAAAGTGCTTTAGAAAAACACCTTCCTTATCTTCTTAGAAAAATTGGAGAATGTATTTTATAAAGTGCTTTGCAAAGTGAGGAAAATTTTAGTGTACACATAGTACATGAATTTTCCGAACCTGTAGCAAAGTGCTTTAGAAAAACATTATACAATTTTTCTGCAAGTTGCCGCTTCCACCAACCCAGCACATAACTGCTCATAGCTTGTTCCGATGTATTTGGCCTGCTCTGGGACTAAGGAAAGATTCGTCATCCCCGGCGCGGTATTAATTTCAAGCAAAACAACACCGTCTTTAGGATTATAACGAAAATCACAACGCGAAACACCAGAACATCCCAAAACGCGGTGCAACTTCTCGGCATAGTTTTTACAACAATCCGCAACTTCAGCAGGAATTTCTGCCGGTAAAATATGCTTTGTGACGCCATCGGTATATTTTGCGTGATAATCATAAAAATCATCAGACGCGCGAAGTTCTGTCACCACATAGGCTTTGCCTTCCAAAACCATACAAGTAAGCTCCTGCCCGTCAATAAACTTTTCCACCAAGATTTCGCGGTCATCTTCATAAGAAACTTGCGCCAAATCCTGAGTTTTACGAATAATATAAACTCCGACGGAAGAGCCATCGCTCACCGGTTTAAGCACATAAGGCATCGGCACTTGCGTTCCATAAAGCTTAAATTCGGCAAAAGTCTTTTTCTCCCCTTGCGGAACTTTAATATTATTAAGCTGAGCCAATTCTTTAGTTAAAAATTTATCCATACCCAAGACTGAAGCGCGCAATCCCGAATGCGTATAAGGAATTTGCAAAACATCCAAAAAGCCCTGAATTTCGCCATCTTCGCCCCAATTGCCGTGCAAAGCATTAAAAACAACATCGGGTCTTTCTTTTTTCAAAACTTCAACCAGATCAAAACCATTCCGCCAGTCATAAAAAATCACCTCATAGCCTGCCTTTTTCAATGCCTCGCAAACACATTTCCCTGTAACTAAGGAAACCTCTCTCTCAGCCGAAAAGCCACCGGCCAAGACCAAAACTTTTTTTGCCATTTTAATTTTGCCCTTTATTAAAACAATTTTTGTGATAATAATAAGCAAAATTATTTAAGAAAGACTAAAATAAATGAAGAAAATCTACCTGTTTTTATCAATAATCGTTCTGCTCAAAACAGCACCGGCACAAGCATTCACCGTCGAACATGACTTCAGCGTACAAATTGGTCCGTTTGCTGCCAGCCGCACCAATTTTGAATATGCCCTCACTCCGACCGAATATCGGGTTGAATCCGTCGTCAAAACCAATGGCTTGTTTGATACTTTATACCCCTTCCGTGCCGACTATGCCACCACCGGCCGCATTAACGGCGATGAGCTCGAAACCACGAGTTATAAATATAAATCAAAGTCTCGTTTTTCAAGCCGCAGCCGCGAACTGGTTTATAATAAAAACGGGGTCCCTTTGTACCGTCTGAGCTCCAAAAATGGCAAAGAAAAAAAGGTTGATATTTTGCCCGATGCCAAAAACAAAGACACAACCGACCTGCAAACCGTCTTTGCCGAGCTGGCGCGCCAATATAATAACATGAAATTTTGCGATTCCCGTATGGAAGTTTTTGATGGCAAACGCCGCTATGATGTTATTTTTAAGGACGAAGGCAAAGAGCACCTCACAGAAGAACAACTCCCCTATAAAGGTGAAGCCGTTAAATGCTCAATGTATATTGATAGCCTTGGTTCTTCAGGAGATGACTTACTTTGGGACATCACACAAGATGAACCTATTTATTTTTGGATAATGGAAGAAGAGAGCAAAAAACTTCCGTTCATTGCCAAAATCGAGATAGAATCAACACCGCTTGGGCGTCTTCAGGTCTTAACACAAAACGTTACCGTAAAGGATTAAAGATATGACAAAATCCGAACTTTTATTACCTGCCGGCTCGCTGGTCAAACTCAAAACCGCCATTTTATACGGTGCAGATGCCGTCTATGCCGGCACACCGGATATGTGTCTCCGTGCACAATCAAAATTCTCGATGGAAGAATTGCAAGAAGGCATTGAATTTGTACATCAACACGGCAAAAAAATCTATCTGACGCTAAATTTATTTATGCATAACCGCGATGTTGAAAAACTTCCGCAATTTGTTGAAACCTTACGCCGGCTTCAACCCGACGGTGTGCTTATTGCCGACCCTGGCGTTTTTATGTATGTCAAAGAACACGCGCCGGAGCTAAACCTGTTTGTTTCCACGCAAGCCAACATCTGTTCGGCACAAGCTGTTAAGTTCTGGCAAGCACAAGGAGCCAAACTTTGCGTTTTAGGTCGAGAAGTTACCTTTGCCGAAATGAAAGAAATCCGTGAACAATGCCCCGACATTTTGTTGGAGTGTTTTATGCACGGCGCAATGTGTATGTCTTATTCCGGACGCTGCCTCATCTCCAATTATTTGGCGGACCGCAGTGCCAACCAAGGCAAATGCGCTCATTGTTGCCGCTGGCATTATAAATTGCACTTGCGGCTGAAAGACGGCAATATTAAAGAAGTTGAAATTACACCCGAGAATAAAAACGCCTTTGAGTTTTTACTGGAAGAAGATTTCCGTCCCGGAGAATATTATGAAGTTGTTGAGGACGAACACGGTGGTTATATGCTCAACTCCAAAGATATGTGCCTGATGCCTCGCCTGCCGGATTTGCTTGGCATCGGCATGAACTCTCTCAAGGTTGAAGGACGCAACAAAACCGAATATTACGCTGCAGTTGTCGCACGCGCCTATCGCCAAGCCATTGATGACTGGTATAAAGATTCTAAAAATTGGAATTACGAAAAATATATGCCGGATTTAAACACTCTGCAAAACCGAGGCTATTGCTTGGGGTTCCATGACGGAGCCTTAACCAACATCTCACAAAATTACGAATATACACGCACACTCGGCGATTGGCTCTTTGCCGGCTCTATTGTTGAGTGGCAGGGTGACGATGCTATTTTTGAAGTTCGCAATTATATCAACTCCGGCGAATTTATAGAATTTCTGCTCCCCGGAAGTTTAGACAACCTGCGCCTGACTTTAACCGAATTTGAAGATGCTAACAGCGGTGAAATAACGCCACGCGTCTCAGCCGGTCAAGGCAAAAAAATCCGCATCAAAGCTCAAGCTTTCGGCTTGCCCGTTACTGAAGTCAAAAAGCTCCTGCCGCAATATGTCATTGCGCGCAAACCTGCGGTTCTGAACACCGATGACGAGCAAAAGCTCAAACACAAAAAAGATGAGTATAATCAATTAATTAACCACAAATAGATATCCCCCAGTAAACTGGGGGTTCTATAACAGCTACAAACCTTACGGTTTGACCACGCTCGTTGGCGTGGAGCGGTGTTGTTCCAACACCTCAACACCTTGGCATTCAGCCCCGAGTAAACTCGGGGTTTTCTGTAAGGCAACTAATAAGCAAATAGGGGATTGTTATTGTAAAACAATCCCCTATTTTTCATTCTGCCGATTTTGGCATAAATCGTGTCGGATCTTCTCTGCTGATTTTTTCCATCGCCTTCTCTGCAATCTGTTTTTCTTTCATACGCTTTTCCAGCTTATAAAGCCTGCCTTTTTCAGCTTCTTCAAGAGATATAATTTTTTTCTGCCGAAAATACGAAACTGGCAAAAGTCCCGCAAAAAGCAAAGCACAAATAAACAAGAACCAATCCCCCATCAATAGGCTCAGGCTCAAAATTGCTACAAAGGCGCCTATTCCGGTCATCATCACAAACCAATACATTAATGTTCGGCGTCCGACAAACAATGCTCCGACTGCAGCCAACAGCATCAAAAACAAAAAATAATCCAATGTCGAATATAAAATATTTCGAAGCAGTGGATTTTCTACAAAAATAATATCCATATGCTAAAAAATTTAATTAATTTTGAACCTATAAGATAAGCTGTTTTTAGACAAAAATCAACTTTTTTCTTCAAATACGAAAGAATGCGCCATCCGTTACTTCTGGCAAAAAATAACTTGGCGGTTTGGGCAAAAATTTCACCTCATCGACACGCGCCAACATAGGTCCTTGATACGCACGCTTAATCATCTCATCAATTTGCTCTTCCTCGCCTTTCATTCGAATTTCAACCGTGCCGTCATCAACGTTCCTAACCCAGCCGGAAACATTCAACTCTTTGGCTGTACGCACCGCCCAAGCACGAAAACCAATGCCCTGTACTCTGCCATCAATCTTTAGATAAACTTCTTTTTGCATCTATTTTTTATCCGGCTCATGAAGAAAACGCTCAATTTCAATGATTTCTGACTTTATTGTCTGGCGGCGTTTTTCGGCCTCTTCATCAGAACCCCAGTTTTCTGCCTGCCAAAGTTCATCTAAGAATGCAGCCTGAAAAGCCTCTTCGGCATTAATCTTTCCTTTGACCAACGCCGCCGCCAACAAAACCGAACGCATCTGTAAAGCAGCCGCATAAAAAGCTGTCAACTCCTTATCCGAAAGGCTTTCCAAAAACAATTTCAGCCGATATCCTGATGTTTGATTTTCTTGAGGGACATCCAGACCTTGCGTTGTAACAAACTTCGCCTGCATTTTTTCCTCTGCCCAGACCAAAATCGGGCCCCAAATTTTGGTCTGCCGCGCCATCAAATCTTTCTCTTGTCCCCAAAAAAGCAGCAAGTCCGTCAGAGAAAATTGCACCAACCGCTCAATAACTTCAGAACGATTTTTAGCAATTTCCGCACGAGCTTTTTCCAAATCCCCCAACATCTCTATTTCCTATTGTTAAACATATTCAAAATATCTTTTGCCGTATTTTCCAACTGCTTTGCTGTATTTTTAATATCTTTTGCCGTACCTTCAACCGTTTGTTTTACAGCTTTCATACTATCATCCACAGCGGCATTTGTATCATTATATACATCACTTACAGCTTGTTCTGTTGCTGACGGCGCAGGGAATTTATCCTGATATGCCGTGCCTTTTAAGGCTGTATAACAAGGTGCCGGATCAATATCAACCAGCTTCGTTCCTAAATAAGCAGGTCCGCTCAAAGCCACGCCGACAGCCGATTTTAACGCAGCCTTATCATCAATGGAAATTTTTGGGCTTTCTAGCGTTCCTTTAATCTTAACAAAAGAAGACAATGCTTGCAAAGCATTCGTATTAATCAGCTTTCCTGAAGACGGACGCACATCAAAATCAATTTTATCATTAATCAAATTAATATTTCCGCTGCTTGCCAAATTAAGCAAATCAGACTGCATGGCAATGCCCTTCGGAAAAACAGCTTGTCCGGCACCCAAATCAGCGCGAACAACAGCGCATTCCAATTTCAATTTTTGCTGTGCTTTTTTCTCAACAGGCAAAACGCTGAGCAACTGCGATACAAAACTTCCCGTAAAGAAAGAGATATTTCCGGTCTGAACTTCTGACTTGTTAACGATGGCAATAACCTGACCGTTAAGAGATTGTACCAACTGCCGATAAGTTTTTCCGGCAGCCGTTAAAGTCATCTTAATGTCCGTATTTCCGCCGGAAACTATACCAAAATCATTTGCGCCAAGAACCTGAAATTCCTTATGCAAATTTTGCAACAAAACATTTGAGCTCAAAACCTCTAACTGAATTGTTTTTGTATTGGCATTAATCTCAGCTTGTCCGTCAATCTCGCCACCGCCGAAATTAAGTTTTAAAGGGTTAACTTTCAGCAAACCGTTTTGCAAATCAACCTTGAGCTCCACATTTTGCGCACTCATACCTGAGTTAATAATCAACTGCCCAACCTTCAAATCCAATTTTGCATTAACCGCCTTCAATGCATCATAAGGCACAGCCGTATCCGGCACCAATGGGCTTGCTTCTGCGGTTGCAATTAAAGAAGGCATTTTGAAAGCAAAATTACTCTGTTGACTAAAACTCTCCAAATTAATTTTATCACTCTGAAGATTTGCTTCAACAGCCGGAACTTGCCCCGAAATATTAGCCTTAACATCACCGACAATCAGATTATTAACAATATTTAACATTTCAATCTGAGCCGCAACTTCTTGTGTTGTTCCCTCTACCTGAGCTTTCAGGGTTGTTTCAGGCAATTGCATATTTCCGGCCGGATTATACAGATTAATATTAGCCGCATATGCCACATCGGCAAACAAATCCCTTGCTGAACCGACAGCAGCTAAATCAACACCATAAGCACTAACATCGACATCAAACGGATAAGCCTCCTTGCCGCTCAAAAGCGCATTAACCGAACCCAACACGGCCGACCCCTTGACCGCCTGACCATCGACATCAATATCAAAACTGGTTGTAATATTATCATCCATACTCTCGGCAGAAAGATTAAAACTATTAATAATAACATTCATAACCTTTCCGGTCTTAGCATTTGCATATTGCACCAAACCGCTTGACACCGAAACATTTTTTGCGGCAAATCCTTCTAAAAACGGCAAAACAGGATTAGCTTCAGCACCGGCAGCCTTTTCAACCTCCAAAGCCTGTGCTTCACTGATTAAACTGAATGTAGAAACAGACCTAACCGGAACAGATTTAACCGGTTTTGCACCAAAATCCCAGTTATTTTTGCCCTCTGCCGATGTTTCCAAATAAACTTCCGGTTTTACAACCGCGATATTATCAATAACCAACTGCTTATGAAGCAAAGGCAACAAAGATAACCTAATTTCCAAACGTTCTACTTTAGCCATCTGTGGTTGAGACGCCCAAGCCGCATTTGCCAGCTCAACATCTTCAACAATCAAAGTCGGAATAAGCGAAAGTCCAAGATAAGCATTACCATTAATCGTCAGCTTACGTCCCAGCTGCTTGTCCGCAATATCTTCCACATAAGACTTATAATGATTCAAATCAAAATTGCGCACAAACAAATATCCGCCGATAGCCATAATGATAATAAGGCTGAAAATTATTGATGCCAAAATCTTAACCAGTCTTTTCATTGAAGCTTACTCCTTAAAACTAATTCCCAAAGCCTCCAAATCTGCCTTAAAATAAGCAGATATTGGAGCTTTTAATACCATCTTTTTATTATATATGACCGAGAGGTCAATTTTATAAGCATGCAAATGCAACTTATCCGTAATCTCGCCAAATTTCTTACGAGATTCTCCGCCAAAATACTTATCATCACCCACAATCGGCACACCCAAATATTCCAAATGCGCTCTGATTTGGTGTGTTCGCCCCGTTAGTGGTCTGGCCTCAATCAGTGCGAACTTATCTCCGGCATTATCCAAAACCTTATACTCGGTAACTGCCGGTTTGCCGTCGTCCAAGACCATACTTTTTTCACCAACTTTTTCCAAAGCTGCCTTAATCACACCCTCTTCATTTTTGGGGCAACCGACAACCAAAGCCAGATACGTTTTGGGCAGCTTATGCTCCCGAAAAGCTTTAGTCAGCAAATCGGCATATTTTCTGTTTCTGGCCAACACCAAAAGCCCGCTTGTATCTTTGTCGATTCTATGTACCAGTTTTGGCTTCTCTTCCAACCCAAACTTCAAGGCTTCCAACATACCGTCAATATGTCTGGTCGTGTTGCTCCCCCCTTGCACAGCCAAACCGGATGGTTTGTTTAGAACAATGATATTTTCATCTTTATAAATAACCATCGCCTGTATAAAAGCAGCATCTTTCGCCGACACTTTATTTTCAAAATTCGGCACGGCTTTTTCTTCATCCAACGGAGGGATTCTTATCTCCTGTCCGGCAACAAGTTTCAGATTCGCTTCGGCTTTTTTGCCATCAACTTTAATCTGTTTCGTGCGCAAAAGCTTCTGAAATCGCCCCAAGGACAACCCCGGATAATACTTCAAAAACCAACGGTTTAAGCGCATTCCGTCATCTGCTCGTTTTACTTTGACAATACTTACACCGGCCATTCCCGTTTCCTCTCAAAAATTTGGCTCAGTATAAATCAAAACTTCTTAATTTAGAATAAAAAAAACTGTTGGGATTTTCACATCCGCAACAGTTTTCTTTAACCTGAGAATCATCTTCCGGGTTTTTTACAAACCTTTCCGATTTTTTTGGGAACATAGGGTCGCTCATTTTTACGTTTTTTAAGCACCACATTTTGCAACCTGACATCAGGCAACTTGCGCTGAGCTTCAAGAACAATGGTGTTAACTTCCAAACCATATTCTTCTTTCATGATTTTTGCCAGCTCTTGTATTTCCACATCCGTCATTTCGACCAGAGCCTTAGCAAATTCTTTCAGCGATGCTGACTTCTGAAGTCCACAATAAGCAAACAAGACATTTCTTTTTCCCATAGTCAAAAATTTTTAATAATACGACATAATTTAATAAAAAACTTTTTTGCTAAAAACAGATTTTAGCCAGCTTAATTCCACATGCCAAGAACAAAATACCCACAATGATTGAGCCTAAAAGATAAGCCAACCCTTCATAAACTCTTTGCGAATTAACCAACAAATTAAAATCCAACATATAAGTAGAAAAGGTCGTAAAACCGCCTAACAATCCGGTAATGATAAAAGCTCTAACTTCTGGTCGCAAATTTGCTCTCTCGGCAAAATAAGCATAAGCCATACCGATAAGCATCGCCCCCAAAATATTAACCAGCATAATTCCCCAATGGCTGCCGATTTTAGATGACAACAAATGTCTTAAAACCGAACCCATACCACCACCGATAAAAATCGCTGCAATCACATTCATTTCTCTTCCTCTTTTTATTTAGCGGCTTGTTTAGCCTTTTGTTTTTCACGACGCAGATTATCAAAATAATCCACCCGTTTTTTAATTTCGCGTTCAAAACCCCTGTCCACCGGAAAATAGAGCTTAACACGGCTCATTCCGTCCGGAAAATAATTTGCGCCCGAAAAACCGTCTTCACAGTCAGGGTCATATTCATAGCCGTCGCTATATCCAAGCTGTTTCATCAACTTGGTCGGTGCATTCAAAATATTTTTCGGCGGCATTAACGAGCCTGTTTTCCGCGCCAGTTCACGCGCCTTATGCATGGCTTTATATACACCGACAGACTTCGGAGCCGTAGCCAAATATGCTACCAATTGCATAATTGCCAAATCACCTTCCGGTGAACCCAAACGATCATAAGTGTCCCAACAAGCAATTGCTTGCACAACGGCTTTCGGCTCAGCCAAAGAAACATCTTCCACGGCAAAACGCGTCAAACGCCTGAGCAAATATTTCGGGTCTTCTCCGGCCTCAATCATTCGAGCCGCCCAATAAAGTGCTGCGTCCACATCCGAGCCACGCAAGGACTTATGCACGGCCGAAATTAAGTTATAATGTCCGTCCCGTCCTTTATCATAAATCGGTGCGCGGGACCGCACGATTTTTAAGATGCTGTCTTTGTCAAAAACTTCGCCTTCTTTGGCATAAGCAAACACACTTTCGCATAAGTTTAAAATATAACGTCCGTCACCGTCGGCAATCTCTTTCATAAAAGTTCTGGCTTCTTCATCAACCGGCAACTTTCGTCCGACTTCCTTCTCCGCACGTTGCAAAAGCACCTCAAAAGCATCTTCATCAAGCCTATTTAAGACAAAGACCTGACATCTGGAGAGCAAAGCGGCATTAAGCTCAAAGGACGGATTTTCCGTTGTTGCACCGACCAAAATAATCGTGCCGTCTTCCACATAAGGCAAAAACCCGTCTTGCTGCGATTTGTTAAAACGATGAATTTCATCCACAAACAGCAAAGTTCCTTTGCCTTGCGTTGCCCGCCTATCCTGAGCATATTGAAACACCCGTTTCAAATCTGCCACGCCGGAGAACACCGCCGAAATCTGCTCAAAATACAAATTTGTATTTTCGGCAATCAAACGTGCTATGGTCGTTTTACCACACCCCGGAGGCCCCCAAAGAATAAAAGACGTAATCTTCCCTGTCTTCACCATCCGCCCCAAAGGAGCATCATCACCCACGACATGGTCTTGTCCCACAACTTCTGCCAAAGTTTGCGGGCGCAACTTATCTGCCAAAGGTCTTTTAACCTGTGTTGAAAAAAGGGTATCTTCCATATTTTTTCGATTCGCTAAATTAAAAATTTAGGTTAGTTATAGCAGAATTTTCAACAAACTCAAGTACACAAAAAACAAAAAAACTAATGTTTTTCAAACGGATTTTGACTAACATCTCGACTCAAAGAAAAAGAATCTTCATCCATCCACCAATCTTCCGTGTCGGTCTTAGGCTCCTTGTTTTCCCTAAGCTCGTCGAAACTTCCTTCTTTACTCCATCTTTCCGAAATATCTTCTGCCAAAGCACTTTGCTTATCCTGCGGAGCTTTCATAACATCTTCAGCCACCAAATCAATCTGGTCATTCAAATAAGCATCAATATCCTCTTCTCTCTCAACCGTGATACCCGCATTTTTCAAAATATCCAACAACTGCGGAACTTCAGCATCTTGTATATTTCTGTTCTTAACAATACGTTGAGGCAAGAAATAAGCCGTTTCTTTTAATGCTTTTTCTTTTAGCATTTCATCACGCAAAAAATACCAAGAATCAATTTTCACCGGCAAATGATAATATCCTTGCGCCAACAATAAATGCTGCCCCTTCCGCACCACGTTAACCTTGCTTTTCTTCAATAAATCATTCGCGATTCTATGATAATATCCGGCATCGGAGAAACCTTGTTTAACCGTCGGGAAAGCCCCGTTTACAACCGCCGGCACCTGAACAGACTTCGTGCCATATACCGCCAAGCGATTAAAATGATTACTCAAACTCTTGTTGTTTTCGGCAAACAAAAGTTTATACGCCGTATTGGCAACAATATCCTCAAGTCCCTCTCGTCCATAATTATCATGAACATTTTTCAGGTTATCCGTTAATAGCATAAAGGACAAACCAAGGTTTTCTCCATGTTCTAAGCCTTCGTGCAACAAACTGAATTTTGGCAGAATTTCAAAATCATCAAACACAAACATCAAAGGAGATTTTTCTTCTTTATCAGTCTCCGAAAGACAAGTTTTAAGAATCATATCCACCAAGAACCTTGTCATAAACGCCGAAGACTTATTATCAGCAACCATATAAATAGTTTTTATTTCGGAAGTATCCCGAAGTTCAGACAAAACAATATCGCTGGAAGAAGTCCTTTCTCTGACGGAATTTTTGCGAAAGACCATCAAAGGCTCCAACATCATGGCAAAAATCTTTTTACGCTGTTTTTTGGTCAAATAATATAAATGCTGCATAACCTGATTTGCTCGCGGATGATAACCAAAGAACTCCGCCTCCTTAATAAAGTTATTCAGCATAACTTTCCAACGACCATAAGTCTTTCCGGCAGCCTCTTGCCTGATTGTATAATATCTTTCAATCAGGCAGTCCACCATCATCGCAAAACAAAACTCTTTTCCTTGCCAAAGTGGCGGAATATTATCCCAACTTCCAATTGGCAAATAATTATCTACGGTTAATGTATTATTTTGCAGATTCTGAATCGCTTCCTCGGCATAAGCCTTGGGCATAAGAGCATAATAACTGAGCAAAATATCTTTATCTTCGCTTTTCAGCCTTCCATGTTCCAAAATCTCGCTCAAAAAATAATCATTTGCCGATGCTTGCTCTATTTTTGAAACATAAAATTGCAACAAACCTTCCAATGCAATTCCGGCTAACTTAATCCAATAATTATCGTCTTTTTCACCAACAACATATTTGGCAATCCAAAGCAAATAATGATCTCTTTCCAAACCCTTAGGTGGCAAATTTCCCTCTGAAAAAGGATTCCATCTTGGCCAATACTCTCCCTTGTCCGGCCTGTCAGACATATTCCAGTTAAAATAATATACCTCGCCGAGTTTAGAGCGATACCCGCTGGTATATTTTGGTAAAGAGCCCTTGCTGTCCACAGCCACAATGCTGACATTATCACTTTGCAAAATACTTGGGATAGCAACTGTCGATGTTTTTCCAAGCCCCGGAGACCCCCAACCGAACACCGACAAAAACTTTTGCGGATGCAAAATTCTTCCGCCAAAACGTCCGAAAACACCGACCCCTTCATTAAATAACCCCATTTGCTCAATATCTTCTTCCTTGGCAAAACGGTTATAAAGCTTGTACCATAAGCTGAAAGAATAAGGACTTTTTACAAAAACCCCAATAGTCAAAACCAAAAACAAAATCGGTGCCAATAAAGGCACAAAAGATGCAACCTTCAACTGTCCGTAGCTAAAAGCCAAAACAAAAACATTCCACCATTGTGCGTAGGCCTCAATTAAAAAAGACGGATCTTTTCTTAAATGCAAAAGAAATTTACTTATATTCTCAAGCGTTTTTTCATTAACGCCATATTGTACAAAATATGCGGCAGACAAAAAAGCCGCACCGCATACAAACAAAAAAACACAAGCCATCAACAGCCACAAAAAGCCTTTAACCCAAACACGAAGCGTAATATCCGCTCCAACATTTTGTTGCTCATCGCCCATTGCCGCCTCGAGACATAATTCTAACGTCTATCTGTTTCTTATCTTCACGTCTTTCTTCTTTGGCAGATGTTTCTCGCTTAACCTCTTGAGCCACTTCTTGTTTTTTGTTACGTCTGTTTTCAAGTTCCTGCCTTTTATGCTCCTCAATCTGCCGTCTTAAAGCGGCTTTATTTTCATCTGCGGCTTTCTGTTGAGTGGACTTAACCTCTTCCAAAATTTTGCTGTCCTTAACCTGCGGCCTTTTGGCATCGCGTCTGAAAATCTTCTTCCCGACATCCAAAATTTGTTTAATCGTAATACCTTCCTGATGCAAAGCATCCCAAGTACCAAACTCTCGCCCGTCATCTCGAAGCAACGACATCATATCAATACCGACCTTACCCTTTTCGCCTTTTTTCTGCTTGGGAGCCAAGAGCATTTTCATCTCTTCCGGCGTCGGCACACGTCCCAAGGCCTGAGCAATCTGCTGCGGTGTAATGATACATTCGCTTAAATCAAGTTCCATAATATTAATGCCGGTAAAATCTATACCGGTAAAATCTACCCCGCGCAAATCCAAATTTTTCAAATCAATTTTGGTCAAATCTAACAACATCAAATTAAGCTTGCTCAGATTAAGCTTATGCGGATAATATTTTGCCAAATATTCAACCAGCTCTTGCAAATCTTGCAAAGCCATTTCATCAATCTCAATATCAAGCAAAATAGCATTTTCAATATCAACATCCGTAAGCTTAACCTTATTAAGCTTTGCGCCGGTCAAATCCGCCCCGATAAGCTGTGCGCCGGACAAAACCGCACCGGTTAAATCCGCGCCGCGCAAATTAGCTCCGGTTAAATCCGCACCCGAAAAATCCACACCGCTTAGGTTTGCCCCCGAAAAATCCACGCCTTTCAGATTCGCAACCGAAAAATTGGCATTTTCCAAATTTTCGTTAGAAAAATGCCCGCCTTCCAAATTTTTGCCGACAAAATCAATTTTAAAAGAAAGAAAATTATCTAACCCGTCAATTTTAACGGAATCCTTATCAAGAGTAGAAACAGCACTCCAAGAACAATCACTATCTTCTTTGTCCGCAGAGACCTGATGAGCTCTTTGTTCTTTATAAGCTCTGGCTTTATCCTTCAAAGCATTAATTTCAAAATCTTTCTTGCTCTTTGTCATCTGCAATCCAACAAATCAAGTCCACTTCTGTGTGATAATAGCCTAATTTTCCCAAATTGACAAACATTTTATCGCAACAAGCACTGCACCCTATCTGCACGGAGTTTATTGCAGATAGCCATAAAGCCTCCGTTTTCGGAATGCAAGACCAACCGATAAAACACCTGACCATCAACTCTTGCCCGAATAACTTCCGGTGTTTTTTGTTTGAACTCAGGGTAGAGCTCCTGCAGCATCTTCCATTCCATATCAGCATTTTTGCGTTCTACATAAGACCCAAGCTGCATAACCTTCTTTTTATCATAAAGCGGATTCGTATAAGGCGCAAAAATATCATCATCTACCGCAACAGATACATTTTTCGGCGAGGAAACGGTTTTGCTTGCCGGCTTATTTTCCATCAGCTCTTCTAACCAGTTTTCTTTTTTAGCCCAGTTGTTGCTGATTTTCTCTTCATAGGCCTCTTCTTCGGGAATCCCCGCCAACATCTCGACCATATCTTTATTAAAAGCCGCACGCAAATCTATCACAATATCCTTATCGCTGTTTTTGAGCAAAGCTTTCGTAAAAGGAGAAAATCCGGCATAAAAATACAAAGCTCTCAAAGACAAAGCCTTCTCCGCCAAAATTTGGCTCTGCTCGTTTTCCAAATTTAAGAGCTTAATTTTATCGTTAAGCAAATTAAGCGCGTCTTCATAACCAAGCCTGCGATATTCTCTTTGTTTAACATTTTTTTTCAAATCAGCAACCTGTTTAGAAATCAGAGCATAATCAATCTCACTCAACCGCACCAAATTATACGCTACCTCTATCTGCGTAAACACGGCTATTCCCATCTCGTCAAAAGCCTGCACGCGCAAACTATTTTTATCAGCTTCTTTGGCTGCCTTATAGGCCTCTGTTTTTTCGACCAATTTCAGAGCTTGCGTATAAGCTCTTTTTTCCAAATTTTCGGCATAAACTTCATCTTCCACATCATAGCCGTTAATATTCAGCCTTTCCACTTCCGGATAACGCTTCAAAAGATTATATTCAACCTCCTTGAATCTGTATGTGCGCGCCAATTCTTTGGCAATATTAAACTCTGCACGATTATGGAAGGCCGAGCGTTGGAACATCTGAACGGTCAGCTTTTTATCCAAATCCTCCAATTCATAAAAAGTCCGCCCCTCAAGCTTCAAATCTTTTTCTTCAGCCCTTATCAAATGGGCATATTCCGCCACAGCCAAAGCCTGTGTTTCATACATTTCCTTCAGCTTTAACAAAGCCACTTCCAAACCTTTTTTATACGAAAGTTCTGCTTCGGTAAGTCTACCTGTTCTTTCCTCTTTTGCTTTGATATCATTAAGTTTTTTTTGCTCTTTATCCATAAGACGCTTAATCTCTTTAAGCTGTTTTTCGCCAAAGAGCGCGTTTTTATGAGCCTTAATGGAAGCTAAAGCCAAATTTTGTGAAGTTTTGGCAAAAACATTTGCATCAATAAACCCTCTGTCTCCGCTCAAGTTTACCAAAGCATAAAACACGGCATAATCCAAAGCGCGCAAACTGTCATACAACGGATTATTCCGCGCACTTTTAACATTCATCATATTTTGGATAATATTTTGGGGAGACATTCCCTGCTTGGATTCGAATAATTTTTTACTTGTTTCTTTTGCCGCCACATCGACATTATACTTCACACCGCGAGCCATAGAACCGTATACGTCGAGTTTTCCGCGTATTGGCTCGGGTTCTCTGGCAAAAACCAGTTCTTCGACCTCAATTTTTCTGTTTGTTTCCTTCTTTTCGGAAGAAGCGCAACCTGCAATCAAAGCCAAAACAGACAACATACAAGTAACATTTACAAACTTATTCATAGGCAAACCCCGCGGAATCCAACAATTTTCAAGCAAATAATATTCTGTAACAAAATGTAACAACTTGTTAAAAGCTTTTTACCAATATTTTTGCTATAAGTAAACTAAATTTAAGCAGCATTTTAATTTTAGAGGTAAAAAACCATGACTAAAAACATCAAAGTAGCCGTCATCGGTGCAGGCATGATGGGTAAAAACCATATGAAAACCTACAAAGGTTTAAACGGCGTTGAATTGGTCGGTGTTTACGATATTTTCCCGGAAGCCGCCAAAGCTGCGGCCGAAACTTTCGGCATAAAAGCCTTTTCTTCTATGGAAGAAGTTGCCAAAAATGTTGATGCCGTTAGCGTTGTTACCACATCTGTAACTCACGCCGATGTTGGTGAATTTTTCTTAAACAAAGGCATCCATTGCATGATGGAAAAACCGCTTGCCTGCACGGAAGAGGAATGCCAACGTCTGATTAACGCCGCTGAAAAGAACAATGTTGTTTTATTGGTTGGCCACATTGAACGCTTTAACCCTGCTGTTGAGCAAATGGGCAAACTTTTATCAGATACCTCTAAGATTCGTTCATTAACGGCACAAAGAATGTCTGCCGCCAGCGGCCGTATTACTGACGTTGATGTTTCTATGGACTTAATGATTCATGATGTTGAGGTTATTCAGTCTTTGGTAAAATCTCCTGTTGTTAACATTCAAGCAGCTTCGGTCAAAACCAAAGAAAGCCCGATGGGTAAAGACTATATCACGGCTTTGTTGGAATTTGAAAACGGCGCAACCGCAAACATCACCGCCAGCCGCATCACCCAAGCTCGCGTTCGTACCCTAACGGTTACAACCGACACCAACTACATTGATATGGACTTCATCAACCAAAGTATTAACGTACATTCACAAGGCCGTATGCCTTATGTTAATCCTGAAAGCATTCCTGAATGGATGAACTATGGTTTGAAAGGCAGTGTTGAACAGTTGTTTATTCCGACAAACCAACCGCTTTCTGCCGAACTCAGCCACTTCTTAAGCTGTGTCAGAGGCGAAGCAAAACCCCGCATTACGGGACAAAATGCTTTGGATGCTCTCCGTGTTATCTGGAAGATTCAGGAAAAACTCGGTTTTTTTAACGCTTCCGCCACTACTACGGCGGCAGCAGCATAAGCATTGCAAAATAAAACAAAATAGATTAGTTTAGGGGGCAAACAAGCCCCTTAAACTTTTTAAACAGGACAAAATGCGCTACAAAATTACCATAGAATATGACGGAACAAATCTGCTTGGCTGGCAAGAACAACTTGACGGCCCTTCGGTACAGGACTATCTGCAAAGAGCCTTGGAATGTTTTACGCCTGTTTTGGAAGAAGATATTGCTGAATATGAAGATGCCTCCCACGCAGCGTACATAGTCGTACGTGAGGAGGCGAGCACCCAAGATCCCCTCCAGAAGTCCAATACAACTCTATCTGACAACGATTTTAGTGAGGCTTATGGTGGTGCTTCCACGGA
>CASEZG010000012.1 GCA_949292375.1 uncultured Pseudomonadota bacterium
ATATTTATCCTTTTATAAGTTTATTTTGTTGTATTAGTTCAATATATAATATATATGATTTCTAAAAACAATTATTGATAAAACTATATCAACAGGGGCGTAAAGTCATTATGGAAGAAAAGATAAAGGAATTAGTCGGCGCGCTTTTTGCACAAGAACAGATTGAGAGTGTAAAGGTTTTTGGCAAGCGTGTCATTATAACTTTGCAGAATGTAGCCGAGGATAAAGAAATTACGGAACGTCTTAAAGCGGCAATAGAGGCTGTTGAGGGGGTAGAAAAAGTTTCCATAGTTTATACGGCAGTCAAAAGCAATGTTAGCTTAAAGCCTGAAAACCCCAAATGGGAGATTAAAGGTGTAAAAAAGATAATCGGCGTTGCTTCTGGCAAAGGCGGTGTCGGCAAATCTACCACGGCGGTTAATTTAGCTTTGGCTTTGGCTAAGTTGGGGCTGAAAACAGCTTTGTTTGATGCCGATATTTATGGTCCATCCATTCCGACAATGTTGGGGTATGAAGGGGTTGGGGCTGTTTCTTATGATGGCAAAACCTTTGAGCCTTTTGGGTATCAAGATATTGCATCAATGTCCATCGGCACATTGATTGATAAGGATGTTCCGCTCATTTGGCGCGGAGCAAAGGCCTGCGGTGCCATAGAACAGCTTTTAACCGAAGTTAATTGGGGCGAGATTGATGTTATGGTTATTGATATGCCCCCGGGAACCGGAGATATTCAGATTACCTTGTCACAAAAGATTGATATGGACGGCGCGGTAATTGTTTCCACCCCGCAAGATATTGCTCTGATAGATGCGGTTAAGGGCGTTAATATGTTCAAACGTGTCAATGTTCCGATTCTAGGTATTGTTGAGAATATGAGCTATTATATATGCGAAAAATGCGGCACAAGAGTAGATATTTTCGGACACGAAGGCGCACGTAAAACAGCGGAAAATATGGGTGTTCCGTTTTTGGGAGAGATTCCTTTGCATATTGATATCAGAACCAATGCGGATAATGGTACGCCGATTGTAGTTGCTAAGCCGGACAGTCCGCATACAAAGGCTTATCTGGATATAGCCGCCAAAGTCAAAACCGAACTCGGATTATAAAAACAAGCCCCTCTTCTTTGAGGGGCTTTTTTATAACATTTTTAATTAAATTTTAGCATATTCAAAGACTTAACAAGCAAGCATCCGTAAAACAATTAACTTTTTTCAATACATTAAATAAATTTCCTCATTATCTTTCTAACAATTAAACCTACATACATGACATTTAGAATTATTAGGATCTGTACAAAGTCTATAAGGACTATTACAACTGTTAATGTATTTAGAATAACCTGAAGAGCATGGCTTATCCATACAAACATAACAAATTCTTCCATCAGACAGCGTTCCTGTAACATAATCACTCTGAACAGTTCCACTAGGACATTGTCCATTCAAAGCATAACTACCAAACTTATTCTCACAGGTTTCAACAATACAAGAACTACCCGACTTCACATACCCCGAATTACAGCTCCAAGAACTGATTTTTGACGAACAATCGGAATAATACTGGCAGGTTGCGTTTGCCGGACAAGAAGCTATAACAGCGGTTCTATTTCTGCAATTGTCAGAATAACAAGTCTGACATTTAGAAGAGCAGTCACTCCAATAAGTTTGACAACCATATTGGCAAGATTGATTCGTTCTAGTTATCAGTTTTGCATTTTTCACACTTAGATTGACAATCGGCAAAATAAGAGGCACAGCCATACTGACAAGTAACAGCAGTGTGATTGCGGCAATTATCTTTATATGGAGTTTCGCATTTAGACTTGCAATCGTCCCAATATTTCATACAGCCATAAGTAGATGTATTGTCTGTCCTTTTATGGCAATTATCAGGGTATGCTATTTTACAAACAGAACTACATGGAGCCGGATAATATTCTTCGCAGCCATACGGCGTGGAAGAAACACCGGTCGGGCAAACACAATTTGTGTATTTTCCGCTACATTCATCACCGGAAACAGAACGAGGATAAGTACAATTTGACGAAGTATATTGATATTCTGACTTACAAACACAAGATTCATATCTACCGCCGCAACTTGCGCCTTGCCCAACTTCTTTAGATGAACAAGCCTTCAAATTCGGATCGCATTTACAAGAAGCATATTTTCCATCGCAACTTTCACCCACACCGACTTGCCCCGCCGAACAACTAATCAATCCCGGACTACATTTACATCCCCGCCCGTAAGCAGAGTTATAAGGACAAACACCTTCAGCTTCTTGAACCGAATTACAATTAAGTTTACTAAAACCTTCATTCAAACACTGTGCTATAGTATCTAAGTCAAATGTTTCATTAGTACCATCACTGTTTGAAGAAAAAGAAAAACCGCCGACTGGATGACAATCACTATCTGTCAAAAAACACACACCGGCGGTTTTGTAGGCCTTGTTTAATTGAGATATGGATTTTAATTCAATAGGTGTGGTGAGGTTATCTGCAAAAAAATTAGAAGAGGCAAAAGAAGCCACAGGAACAGCAACTAAAGTTACAGTTGATAAAAGCAAGTTTCTCATGGCTACTCTCCCATCATTCAAATATTGAAACCCATATCTACATTTCAGAATAACGTAATTTTAAGAAAGAGTCAATAAGAGTTGAGCTGAATGTTATTTTTGTCAGGAAAATAGTATCATTTCTTCGTCATTCCGAGATGAAAAATGACGAAGAATAAAAGGATAAAAGGTGCGAAAGAGAGATATGCACGCTTGAAGCATCGCAAGTTCAACAAAGGTCACCCAAGCAGCCAGCTTGTGTTAGTGTTTTTTCTCTGAAAAGATTTCCTTCGCCTTGTCCAAAAAGCTATTATGCGTTGCTAAATCCGCAAAAGCATGAGTTGGTGCAGTAGGCATAGGGTGAGTCGGGGTAACGCTGACATAGTTTATATCCGGTTTTTTCCAGATTCTGTTTAAGGTAAAGATAATAAAGAATGTCGGGAAAAGAAAATAAGCCACCATAAAGAAATCCGGTCCGAACAGGCTCATTCCGGCAGAAACAATAATCGGGCCGGAAATCAGGCCGATACTTTGCGCCAAAATGAGCATACCGCTGATATGTATACGTTGCTCGTTTGAAACCAAATCATTAACATGCGAAACCGAAATCGGATAAAGCGTAAAGGTGCAAGCTCCGAGTAGCATTGTAAGAATAATCAAGTACCATCCGCCTTTGACAATCAGAAAATCAGCAGCCGGAACGATAAAACCTAAAGCACAGCAGATATAAAATAAAACATGCCGCCTATCTGTCAGGTCAGAGAGCCGTCCGAGCGGAATTTGAGTAATCAGCCCGCCAAAAACGCCAAAAGACATAAACAAAGAAACATCTTTAATGCTCATTCCGATACTGGAGGCATAAATTGTGCCGAGCAGATAAAAACTACCGACCAATACCCCGCTGACAACACAACAAACAAAACCGACCGGAGAAAGTCTAAAAGCTTCTTTAATAGAAGATGACTTAAAAATCTGAATATTAGGTGCGGGCAGGGCAGTCAGAGAGATAGGAATAAGCGCAACCGAGAAAATGACAGAAATTAAAACATAAACCAACACGCCGTTCTCATCGGGGATGTTTAATGAAAGTTGTCCGATACCGGAGCCGAGATAGGTCGTAACCATATATAAGGACATAATAAGCCCGCGGTTTTTGTTGGTCGCACGCGTATTAAGCCAACTTTCCATACATAAGTTGATTGTGCCGATGCAGTAGCCTTCAGCAAAGCGGAGCAAAACCAGCAAAAACGGATTTTCGCTGAAAATATGGAACAAAACAAAAGCAGAAAGCAAAGATGTGAAAGCCGAAAAAGCTCGGATATTTCCGACCTTGTTGATGAACTTATAAGCACTTATGGAAGCAGTAATACTCCCCAAATAATAGCAAGAGAGAATGAAGCCTGACAAAAACATCGGCGTATTGCTGAGGTTGAGGCGTAACCCGAATGTGGAGTTAAGTGAAGCATATCCGCAGCAAACCAAAGCCGTTCCTGTTAAAAAAGCGGACAATGGTGAAACCACAGCCTTAAGCGTTGTCCAAAAAGATTTCAAAATTTCCATAAGCATCCTGCCTTGTTAATCAAAAATTATTATAAAGCAAGATTGCTAAAAAAATCTTTATTTTTAAGGAGATTGGAATATAAATATTATCAACTTGATTAAAAAAGGATAAGGAAAATGGCAAAGCAGGTCAGCACAGGTATCATACTGCATGAAGGCAAAATCTTAATCGGACAACGCAAACGCGGCAAACCGCAGGAACTGTTATGGGAGTTCCCCGGCGGCAAACAAGAAGAGGGCGAAACAATGCCCGAATGTTTGTATCGCGAACTTAAAGAAGAGTTTGGGCTGGAAACAAAAATCGGTGATTTTATTATGACTTCGCCCTATGATTACGAAACAGGCTCCATTGTGCTGCACGCATATTTTGTATCCGCACCTCAGGCCGAAATAAAAAAATTGGATGCGCATGAGCAATATAAATGGGTGTCGCCGCAGGAGCTGGCAAATTATGACTTTGCGCCGGCAGACAAACCTATTGTTGCCGAGCTCTTAAAGCGTAAAATTTTTAACGCAACATAAGCGCAACGGCCGCTTTTTTCAATATCTCAGGCATATAAAGCAAGGACAATTCCTCATCTTTGCTCAAATCTAGCTCTACATGATAGTTGAGCCAGTTTTCCAACTTCATTCTGGCTTTATCCATTATCTCGCGTGAAAATTCCGGAGCCGGACCATTAATCGGCAACATAAAGATATGCAGATTAAGCATTTTGTTTTCCTTAAGCAGCAAAGCAACTCCTTGGTCAGGCACGGAAGTCAGCTCAAGTTTTGCGCCATAAGAGAGAGATTTTTGTATAATCAGCGGAATATCAATCTCTTCAGGAATAACGAAAAACTTGTGCTTCTGCGCCCAAAGCCCCGTGCTGACTTTTGATGTAAACATAGAAATCGGAATAGAGAACATCAAGCCGATAGTAATCGGCAACATCCACCAAAAAAGCTGTTTGGCATATAGGGCAACCACGATTGTTGTAATAATACCCAAAATTGTATGCCAGATGTGCCGTTGCAAGGCTTCTTTAAAAGATGTTCCTCTATCACCGCGGTTTTGAGTGTTCCAGCCGACAGAATGTCCCGTAAAAATCTCTAAGACAAACTTGCTCTGAAACATCATCATAATTGGAGCAGAAAGCGCGCTCATAACAATTTCTGCTAACATACTCTTAAATGCGCCTTTAGTTTTTTTCTCGTTAATGTAATAAATAATCAAGCCCAAAATTTTGGGAAAGATAAGCATAAACATAGACAAGACAAACAAAGCGATTGTCCCGATTTTATCAAAAATCGGCCAAGTCGGAAAGAGGGTGTGCACTTCCGGAAAATAAACCGGCGGAAAGATAACGCGCCCTAAGGCAATAGCCAAACCAACCAACAAAAAGCACAACCAAATCGGTGAAGAAAGATAAGACATGATACCGATGGTGAAATGTATACGGCTGATGGGATGCAAATGCTTAGAAAGCAAAATTTTAATATGCTGCATATTTCCCTGACACCAACGCCTGTCTCTGCCGGCAAAGTCAATCATAGTCGGAGGCGGACCTTCATAGCTGCCTTTAAGTTCCGGCAAAAGCCAAGCAGCCCAACCGCCACGACGGATAAGAGCCGCCTCAACAAAATCGTGGCTCAGAATATGTCCGCCGAACGGAGCTTTACCCTCCAATACGGGCAGACTGCAACATTCCATAAAAGCCTTAACCCGAATAATGGCATTATGTCCCCAATAATTGCTGTCGCCGACTTGCCAATAAGCTAATCCGGCGGAAACAATAGGTCCGTAAACTTTTCCGGCAAATTGTTGCATACGCGCAAACAGGGTGTGTCCGCCAACAGTCATCGGTGGAGCCTGAATAATACCTGTTTCTGCGTTTGCTTCCATTAACTGCGCCATACGAAGCATTGTTTTGCCGTTCATCAGGCTGTCAGCGTCCAGAACAATCATAAAGTCATAATAAGCACCCCATTTGATGCAAAAATCTTCAATATTCCCGCTTTTTCGAGCAATATTTTTAGCACGACGACGATAAAAGAGATTAATGCTTTCGGGCATAAGTTTTTTTGCTTCCAACCAGCAACGTTCTTCTTCGACCCAAAGCTTAGGGTTGGTAGTATCGCTTAAAACAAAGATATCAAATGCTTTGCCTTGCCCTGTTGCTTCAAGATCATCAGCCATGGCAAGCAAGTTGGCAAAAACATCTTTGGAGCATTCGTTATAAACAGGCATCAAAACGGCGGTTTTGGTCTTGAGCCTTGTTTTTTCATCAGGCCACTTAATCCCCGGAACCCCGCGCTTGAACAAGAGTTCAACAAAACCGAAAATGCTGGACCAGAAAAATAAAGCAATCCAAGCAAAAGTTAAGACGAATAGGGCAATCATCAAAAATTTTGTCAGCCAATTTGAATCTGTCGGGATAACGTACATCCACTTAATTGTAGCAATCAGCGTCGTAAAAATCATTAAGCCAAAAACTTTTATCCGGCGATTTCTAATGCGTTTGGGATTTAAGACAATAGGTTCTGTACTCATTTTTAGGAAGCCTTCTTAGAAGAAAAATGCAACAAACGTTTTAGCCAATTTTTGGGTGAAACAGGCTCAATTTTTTGCGGTTGCATTTGCACAAAGGAATAATTTGGAGCCTGACTAATACTATGCGAAATCATAGCTTTGCGTAAATCCTCAGAAACATCTTCATCATAAAAAACAACATCGCCCCATCTCTGGGCCCCTTCATTTATCAGATAAATGAGTTTAAATAAAGCGACAAGTTGCTCCGATTCATATTCTGAAAGAGGCCAAACCTTACGCGCGGCACCTAGCAGACGCTTGTCCAATTCAGCAATAATTTCTTCGCCGTTTTTTATGGTGTTATCAAAGAGTTGCTCCAGTTTTAAAGCAGATTTTTGTGCCTTATCCGAATTAAAACCCAAAGTTTCAAGATAGGCTCTGATAACATCGCTCTGGCTCTGAATTTTTATGGTAACCATTGATAACTCCAAACTTCAGAAATATTTTCACCATCTTTTTTCAAGACGATTCTAAGCTCGGACGTCTTGTTATTCGGCTCAAAATCCATATAAACCGTTGCCCCTTTAATTAAGGGATTATAAATTAGGTGTTTTCCGACAATACGTCCTTCTGAGGCGGAAACTTCGGCAATAATTTTACCTGCCTCAATATCTTTTTTCATCTTCGGACCTTTGAAGTCGACCACAAACTTTCGTTTATTTGTTTCCAACATTCCGGAAACCCCGCCGATACCTGTGCGTGTGGCAACAACCTTTGCCAAATTCTTGGAAGAAGGAACTTCATTGCACCAATGCAAGCGATATTTGAAGCGATATTCTTTCATCACTTCCACCGGTTTTTCAGGAACCCAATAGGCTACAACATTATCATGGATTTCTTGGATGGTGGGAATCTCCACCAATTGAACCATTCCTTTTCCCCAGTCTTCCAACGGTTCAACCCAAACACTCGGGCGTTGTTCGTAGTTTGCTTCAAAGTCAAGATAGTGCTCCGCATCACGGTCGCGTTGCATCAAACCAAAACCTTTGGGATTGTTGTCAACAAAGGAGCTTATTCTAAGATATTTTGAATTATCTAATGGACGCCACAAAACCTCATCATTACCGTTTGCAATCAACAATCCGTCGCTATCATGTACTTCCGGGCGGTGGTCATCAAAACGGTTTTTAGTGTTTTCACCAAATAAAAACATTGAGGTTAAAGGAGCTATTCCGATTTTTTTAATACTCTTGCGCGGAAAAAGCACGGCATCAACATCCATTGTTGTCGTTTTGCCTGGGATAATATTGAATGTATAAGCACCGGCAACGCTAGGGCTATCAAGCAAAGCATAAACTTTAATGTTTTTCTGACCTCTTTTTGGTCTTTCAATCCAAAATTCTTTAAAAATCGGAAATTCTTCACCCGTATCCATAGCCGTATCAATAGCCAAACCTCTGGCTGACAACCCATATTTTTGTCCTTTACCCAAAGCGCGGAAATAGCTTGCACCCAAAAAAGAGATAAGCTCATCATAATAAGCAGGGCTATTTAAAGGATAATGCAGTCTGAAACCGGCATAGCCAAGTTTTTCAAAATCTGTTTTTGATAATTTGTTGCGTCCATAATCAAAAAATTTGGAAGAATATTTGATTCTAGCTGCTTTTCCGTTAACAACCTCGTTAATAGGGACCGAGATTTGGAAAAGAGAACCAAGATGAAAAAACTGTACTTCAAAAGGAAGTCTTTTACCATACCAAGGACCATTCTCGCGCACAAACCGAATATCGCGGTGTTTGTCATAATCCAAATCTTTAAGTTCTTGTGATAAAATGTTTGTCGGTTGTTCAAAGTCTTTTCTGGCAAGTTTATAAGCTTTTGCGATTAAAGTATCTTGGTTAAAAGCCTCATTAACCGGAGCCTGCAATTCAGAAACGGTTTCCTCAACCATTTTTTGTTGCCAAAATTTATATCCTGCCGTAGCTATTCCGCAAAGAACAACTGCTGTAACCAAGGTTATAGGTAATTTTTTCATCATAATTTTTTTACTGCCCCTTTAAAGTATCCAAAAGTATATCAGAGCAGATTACCGTAAAAGTCAAGCTAAATAAACTTGACAAAAGTTAATTAGATAATAATTTAAAAAGCACAATATTTAGGTAAAGACAGATGGCATTAGAGTTTACAAGACAGCAACAACACTTAAGCTTATGCATAAGTGGCAATATAGAAAACTTTGACGACGAAGCCGTAAAATCAAGGTTGCTTGAGAGTCTGCAAAAACATAAGTTGCAGTCTCTCAGCGTAAATGCTGACGGATTGGAAAAATGGGATTCTACACTTGTTGTTGTGCTCTATGAGCTGGAAAAAGAGTGCCGCCGCAAAAAAATTTCCATAACTTATCAAAATATACCTACCAATTTATCCCGTTTAATAGAGCTTGCTTTTATGGTCGACCGCAAACCCTCAAAGTCTGAGGAAGATTCGCTCCCGTTTTTGGAAGGCGTAGGCAATTTCGGGATATCTTTATGGCGGAGTGTAAATAAAGGTCTAGATTTTATCTCAGATAGCCTGAGTTCAATAGGTCGTTGCTTTGCCGCCAAAGCCATTATGCGTAAGGTTGATTTTTTGTTTGCCTTGCAGGACTGCTCCTATAAAGCAGTCGGTATTGTCTCGCTGGTTAGTTTTATGGTGGGACTGATTCTGGCATTCGTTGGTGCTGTCCAACTTAAGACCTTTGGTGCGCAGGTTTATGTTGCAAGCCTGGTTGCCATAGGAATGACACGTATTATGGGGGCAATTATGGTCGGCATCATTATGGCGGGTCGTACGGGAGCCTCCTACGCCGCCACCATTGGTACAATGCAGGTAAATGAAGAAGTCGATGCTCTTAAAACGATGGGTATTCCCATAACGGATTTTTTGGTCCTGCCGCGTATTATAGCCTTAACATTGGCGATTCCGTTTTTGGTTATCTTAGCAGACTTTATGGGCATCTTGGGTGGTGGTTTTGTCGGGGTGCTGATGTTGGATATCCCCTATCAGGAATATTATCGCTATACCAAGGAAGCTCTGGATATAACTAACTTTTTGGTTGGTTTATTCCATGGTTTGGTCTTTGGTGTAGTCATATCTCTTTGCGGCTGTTATTTCGGGGTTAACTGTGGGCGTAATGCTGACAGTGTCGGTAAGGCAACCACGCAAGCCGTTGTCTCTGCTATTGTTTGGATGATTGTTATGACCGGCATCATAACATTGATATTTGAGGTTTTAGGTATATGATGAAGAGGCAAACACAAATATCTGTCAGAGACTTAACCGTTGCTTACGGCGACTTTGTTTTGTTTAATAAGATAGATTTTGACATAAACAAAGGCGATGTCTTTATCATTATGGGAGCCAGTGGTTGCGGTAAGAGTTCTTTATTGCGAGTTCTAACAGGGCTTGTTCCTGCAGCAAGCGGAAAAGTTGTCATAGATGGGGTTGATTTTACCTCCGCCTCGGAGCAAGAGCGCAATACCTGGATGCAAAAATGCGGTATACTATACCAAGGCGGAGCTTTGTTCAGCTCTATGACTTTGGCCGAAAATATTGCCATGCCGCTCAAGCAATATACAAACTATTCAGACAAGCTTATATCGGAACTGGTGTCGCTTAAACTCTCGTTAGTAGGTCTAACCGGTTTTGAGGATTTTTATCCCTCCGAAATCAGCGGTGGAATGAAAAAACGTGCAGGCTTGGCAAGGGCATTGGCACTAGACCCTGAGATAGTATATTTTGATGAGCCTTCGGCTGGTTTAGACCCCATCAGCTCCAAAATGCTTGATGATTTGATTTTAGACATCAATCAGAGTTTGGGAACAACGATTGTGGTTGTAACTCATGAGTTGGCATCAATCTTTGCCATCGGCAACAACTCAATTTTCTTAGACGCCAACACAAAAAACATATTGGGCAGAGGAGATCCGAAAGACCTTTTAAAAAATCCGCCCAATGAGGAAATATACAAATTTTTAACACGTGGAGCAGAGAAGAAAAATGCGTAACGAACCCAACAAAAGGCTAATCGGCCTGTTCATGATTATTGGCATCAGTGTTCTGACCATCATCTTTGGAACATTTCTGAAATCAAAATTTTATGATGGTGATAGCAAAACGCTGGTCATGTATTTTGAGGAGTCAATAAACGGCTTAAACGTAGGTGCCCCAGTTGTTTTTAAGGGTGTGCAAATTGGCAAAGTCGTTCGTACAGAGCTCATAGCCAATCCGGATGACTTGAGTTTCAGCATTCCCGTATATGTTAAAATGGATTCCAGACAAAGCATTAATTATTCAGCAACATATGGAGCCAAGGAAAACATTTTGAATGCGTTGATTAAAAAAGGACTAAGGGCTCGCTTAACCACCCAAAGTTATTTAACCGGACAATTGATGATAGAATTAGAAATGTTGCCGGACACACCTGTAATACTTCATAGTATGCGGCAAAATAAAAACTTTTTGGAGATACCGACGGTATTATCTCCGTTGGGTGTAATCTCTAAAGGAATTCAAAACGTGCCGCTCAAGGCTTCGGTAGAGCAGTTTAATAAGTTTTTTGCATCCTTGAATGAAGAAATGCCCAATATCAGAAAAGTTGTCCATTCAATGAACAAAGTCATTAGTGGCAATGCGGCAGCAACGTCAGAAACAATAGATAATTTTAATGAGGCAGCCATAAACGTCAGCCAGGCGGCAAAAGCCTTGCGCAATTTTGCAGACTATTTGGAACGCCACCCTGAATCACTGTTGAAAGGAAAGAAATGAGAAAAATTTGGTTATTCGTTCCGTTCTTGTTTTTAAGTGCATGCATCGGCACAACACAGAACTCAAAATTTTATTACCTTCAGGCAGAAAACACAACCGGATATGTCAATAAAAATATCAAAGCGACAATCGGTGTAAGAGAGGTAAATATCCCGAACTATCTGGATAAGCCGCAAATCGTCACCCTAAAATCAGGTGGAGTAGAGCTGAATATATCAGAGCTAAACCGTTGGAGTGAATCTCTTGCAAGTATGATGCAGAGGGTTGTTGCGAATGATTTAAGCTACAATTTGCCCAATGCGGTGGTTAAGCCGCGTGTGTCTGCGAGAGAAGAGTTTAAATATTTGGTGCAGGTAGAAATCGGTAAGTTTGAAGGCGCATGGGATAAAACAGCTACCTTGGAAGGTTGGTGGTCTATTACCAATCCTTTGGGCGAAACTCTGGTACAAAAAAGAGTTTCAATATCCACATCAATGGGCGATAGTTACGATGAATATGTAAATGCGCAAAGCAAACTTTTAGCCGAGCTTTCCGCCCAAATCGCCCAAGGTTTCAGCAAATTAAGATAAAAAATGGGTAAAATAAAAAAATCCGAAGATTAAGTTCTTCGGATTTTTTTTGTAACAAGAAAGCCCTCTGAACAGAGGGCTTTAATCTTATTTGTTTTCAGCTTTTGTCTTGGCAGTTTTAGAAGCCTGCGTTGCTTTTTTCACAACCTTTTTAGCGGCAGGCTTTCTGCCCGGTTTTTTCTTTGCCGGAGTGTGAGCTTTAGGCTCTTCTTTTTTCTCGGCAACAACATCTTTGACATCAGCCTTAACTTCTTCTTTTTTTACCGCAGTTTTTGCTTTGTGCGGAGCAGGTTTCTTTGCGGTAGGTTGAGCTTTCTTTTCAACAACTTCAATTTTGGCTTCAGCCTGAGCGCAAACTTTGCAAGGTGCACATTTGATAATAAACCAAGCCAAAGCACAGATAACTGCAGCAAAGAAAAGCAGAGTACTGTTAATGCCGATAAAACTCAAAGGTAAAAAGATAATATAAGCGGCCACCAGAACCAGAGCACACAAGCGCATTCTGCATTCAAAGTTCATATCTCTGCGCGCGATTTTGGCAATAAGCTGAGCGCAAAGAGCATAAAACATTGTCAAAATGAAGTATAAAACAAACAATAAAACAATGCCGCAAACCCCTAAGATAAAAGCAGACCAGTTCAGCCAGCTTTTAAATACTTCGGTATAATCACCTTTGGGGAGATAGTTGTCCCCCTCAAATTTGATAACTTTAATCTGATTTTTAGTAACGGTATAAATGTTTGTGCGTGTCACATAAACGCCTTCCGGCAACAGGTTGGCATCAAGGTTGCTCACTCTGGTATCCAACACCAAAGGCAAAGCCAACGGGGAGGATTTTCCTTCAACACGAATTTGAGCCATTTTGAAGGTGTTGAGCGGTTCAACAATTTTACCATCCACAATCTTAATCGGCAGCATTTGCTCAGCCACCTCCTGAGCATAGGGAATATAACTTGCGCCTTCAACCCTAACAAAGATTGCAAATACTAATGAAGCCAAAATGGCCAAAGCGGCTAAATATTTGATGCCCAAGCCTTGACCGTTAAGAATATAACTTTTAATTTTATTCATATCTAACCCCGTTATAAGTTGTCACTGCAGTATTTTTATAACCTTTTTTTCAAAAAGTAAATTTATTTTTCATTCCAAATCAGCGGATAAATTTTCTCCCAACCGGAAGAATGCGTTGCGCCTTCAACTTTAACAATCGGCCACTTGCCATCAACAAAGTTTTCCGTAAGATTAGGAACGATATTTGTGTCATCGGTTCCGACAAAATGAATTTGCGGAATTTTGAGATATTGCTGCTGATAACTTTCCAGATTAAGAGATTCGTTTAGCTCTGGCAGCTTATGATATTGTGTCCAAGCCAAATGGTCCAAATTACCGGCAATGGTTATAAGTTTTTTGACCTTGAGGCCGGGTTTTGCAGCACTGATAAGTCCGGCAATCTGCGCCCCGCCTGAAAATCCGATTAAGATAACTTCATGCGTACCTGTAATCTGCTTTACGGCCTCATATTCTGCATTAACAACCTCAGGAGCAAAGCGAGCGGTTGTCCAATGGCGTTGGGAACATATCGACGATTTTACAAACTGGCATGGACGAGCCAGATAAATGACATTAGGCGAGGGGTCGTTAAAAGCAATTTCTCTGAGCAAAGTTCCTCGAGGCGTCGGGTCTTGAGAAGGTCTTCCATAGGCATTAAAGGCATAGCCGTCGCCTTCAATATAAATTTTATAAACCCCTTGTGGCCGCGTAATCTTTTGCCATGAGGCAAGCATAAAAGTCTTCGTCTTAATTTCCGTATAAACAAAGTTTTTCGGAATATTAATTGTAGAACAAGAGGTAAAAAATAAAAGAACTAAAGCAAATATTCTATACCGCATAATTAAAATTATCTTTGTCTGCCGTCTTCAAAGGTTCCGGTGTGAAAATAATGGCTGTCATGGGTATCATCGCGAACAAAATGGCAAGCGGCGACCACGGCAAGTATGGCTAAAAGTAAAAATTTTTTCATTTTCTTCTCCTATAAAAAATACAATACCAATATAATAAAAAATATTTATGAAACAACAATTTTATGAGTTTTGAGGAACAATAATTGATTGAACAACGGTTTGAGGGTTTGTAATATTATTTTCCCTGAACGCCTCTACAATTTGTTTTCGTATGCGGAAAGAAATGGCGGAACTATTATAAACATTAGCCGTATAGCAGTTAAGCTGAAAGACAAGGCTGTTGTCTGTCAAGTCCGTAAATAAAAGGGACGGCGGTGGTGATTTTAGGACATCTGGGTCATTTTCGGCAATATTTAAGAGTAGATTTTTCACCAGAGGAATATCCGTATCAAAGTCAACCGCAACTCTAATTTCCACACGTCCCATTCTATCGCTTAAAGTGTTGTTTACAAAACTTTGCGACAATATTAAGGCATTAGGCACAATCACGTTGGACTTATTCCAAGTTTCAAGCTCAGTAGAACGCATATTAATTTTTTTTACAATACCTTCCTGTCCGTCAATAATCACCCAATCTCCGACCTTGATTTGCCGTTCAAATAAGATAGTTAAGCCGGCCACCAAGTTGCTGACCATATTTTGCAAGCCGAGACCGGCACCCAAGGAAAGCGCACCAGCAATGATGGCCAAACTTTTAATGCTTCCGCCCATAACGGCAAAACCGACCACAAGGGAGATGAGCACGCCGAAGAAACCAACGGCGGAAACAACGGAGTTTTTAACCCCAGGTCGCCATTCAATCTGGCTTAAAGAACCATTCTGTAAACTTCTCGCCAACAGCTTAAACAAAAAGGAAGAAACCAGAAAGCAGATTATGCCGAGCATAATGGAAGATATGGATATATAAAGCCCGCCGATATTAAATCCGGTTAAAAAGTTGCTGGTTTTATTGAGCATAATATCAACCGAAACACCCCATAAAGCCAACAAAGCCAGGATTGTAGCAATTCCGAGCAAAGGCGAAAGAATAAGGGCAAACCAAAAATTTGCTTTTACTAATTTTCGGGGGCTGATATGCAGATTTTTGCTCCAGAATTTAAGCTTCATAATCTGCCGAAAGATAGCGCGCAATAATCTGTCCAAAATATAAGCAGCGGCAATAACAACGAAAGATAATATAAAATGATTAATCACAAATTCCGAAAACCGAATATACCCGAACAAAGACAAGCCGAAAGACAAGCTCATCACCAGCATAATAATCAAACTAAGCTTTGCTTCTGTACTTGGCTCTTTAAAATCTTCCTCATCAAAGGTATTGTTGTCGCAGTCAAACAAAAATTTGTTAGACACCCAAATCACACAGAAAGCCTTCACCGCATTGGTAAAAATTTTGAGAGAATAAAGCGTTTCTGGCTCAATATTTAAGGCGATAGCCAAAGACTGAAAAAAGCTGACCATACAAATCAAGGCCGTCGAAAAAATCAGAGCTCGGCTTCCGAGCTCGGCGCGCTTGTCACAAACCTCAATAATCCGCCATTTAATATTATCCGGTGTAAACAAACTTTTGACCAAAGCCCGAATTAAAAAGAAATAGAGCAGATATAAGGACAAAGTAAAAAGCATAATGCCGAAGTCACTTTTATTAACCATATCGGCACTTTTAATCCAGAACATAAAACTGCCGATTGTTGCCGCCGGAAACAAGCCTCGTGCCAAAAACATCCATAACGCGGCGCGAAGTTTTTGCGAATAATCAGGATTGCAAATATCTTCTTTACAGCCGAATTTGGTCTTAATAAAATGTTGGAGATAAGCCGCGATGAGAATTGCCATAATAATATAAAAAAAAGCATAAATAATGTTGTTATCGGCAACGATTTTCTCATCAGCAGAAAGTTTTTGATACCACACAAAAGGCGAATGCAGCAAATCTAGGGAGAATTTGAAAAAACTCGTGAGCGAAACAAAAAATTCGCGGGGATGAAAAATGGAGCTTTGCTTAACAAAGATTCTGTCAAACAGGTCTTGGTTGCGTTGTTTCAAAATCAGCGCACTGATATCATCGATTTTGGTCTTGGCAAGCTTAATTTGCGCGAGAAATGTTTTAATCTCATCAGACTGTTGCGTAAGAAGTTTCATCTGCTTGGCAATTTCTTCAGAGCTTTCCGAAACATCTCCGAGAGCGTCAATCTTTTTCTGTATACTTTCAAGTTCGGTATTATATGGTGGCAAAGTTTGGTTAAGCAGGTCTTGTTTGTTGTTAATTAGTTTTAGAATATCATCAATCTTATCAGCACCTAATTTTTGCTCATCAAGTTGTTGAGTAATATTATCCAATTGCTTATTAAGCAAAATATAATCAATATTTTCATCTTGAGAATAGCCGTTAAATGAAAAGGCCAAACATCCCAGCAAAACAACCAAAAACTTAGACATCACAACTCCTTACATATTTTTTTAGAAATATATAAGCTGCAATATAAAAATATAAAGGAATATGAACAAAAAAAGATGTTGGGAAGAGTTTTATTTTTTTGTTTAAAACATATATAGTTTGTGACATAAATAATATAAACAGAATGAGGACATAAGAGATGAAAAAATATATTATTTTATCATTGGCGTTGGCTTTTTCACCCAAAGCATATGCCATTACACAAACTGTTGCAGCTGGAGAAGAGGTTAACGGGGGCGATGTAAACTCTATTGTAACTCAGCTTGTGTATGGTACGACAAGGAATATGACGGTCTCCGGCGTGCAGGATATTATGTCCGGTGGCAAGAGCTACAACAGCACGGTTTATAATCAGCAAATTGTAGAGGCCGGTGGCGCATCATACAATACTTATGTCCAAAGTTCGGCAGTACAGAGCGTTAGCGGCACAGCCTATTCTTCTACCTTATCAAACCGAGGCAGTATAAGTGTTAAATCCGGAGGAGTTGCTCAAGATACAATAATAAATGGTGGCGTGTTGACAGTTGCAAACGGTGCAACAGCGAGTGGAACCATCCAAAAAGGCGGTGTGTATAATGTTTCGGGCACGGATGAGAATGCGACAATAAGCGGTGGTACGCAGGAGATTTTAAGCGGCGGCAGCTCAAGCGGAGCAAATATAACCGGAGGCACGCAGCAAGTAGATGCCGGAGCTCAAAGTAGTAATGCCACCATATCAGGCAGTGGCCGACAAAAGGTTTACGGAACAATTTTGAACAATACGATAAACTCTGGAGCTAGGACAACGGTTTATTCGGGAGGTTTGGCTGAAAATACGCAAATAAACGGCGGAACTTTAGAGATAAACAGCGGCGGCAACTCCACAAACAGCATAATCAATTCAGGTCGAGAAAATGTGTATGGTACAGCCACGGGAAGTATTATAAACGGCGGCACACAAAATATCTATTCCGGCGGAGAAGCCATAAACACCCAAGTTAAAAACGGCGGCATATTATCAGTCAGAGATGGCGGAAAACTAAGCGGCACCACCACGCTGACAGACAGCACTGTAAATATTGGCGGAAGCATACAAATACCATCCATGGTAGCCACAAACAGCAATATAAATATAACATCTTCATATGATTATTCATCAGTTGCCTTTGATAATTTGTCAGGAAGTGGCACGATAAATATGAGCAGCAGCTTGTCTGAAGACTTGTCGGATACATTAAGCATCAATTCCGGAAGCGGCAATTTTGGTTTGGTTATCAATGATTATAGCCCGAGCGGAGATGCCCCAAACAGATTTAAGGTTATTACGGAAACCGGCGCAACGGATGATTTCTATTTAATAGGAGGCGCAGTAGATGTAGGTGCTTTTGAGTATAATTTGGTTAAGAATGGTAATGATTGGTATTTGGCCAGAACAGACAACGTAACCGACAGCTCGGTTATTGCTAAAGATACATATTCATCATTATCTTCTTTATTTTACACACATTTATCGCCGGTATATAACCACATCCGTAGCCGTCGCAATCACGCAGCGACAGACAACGGATTATGGATAAAAGGTTTAGGGCAGAAGCTAAAGTTTGATTATAAAGATAAAAGTCGTAGTGAGATAGAAATTTACGGTAGTGAGATAGGATATGATAGAGAAATCTGGCGTGGCGGCGGAAAATATTTGAGTTTAGGTATGTATGGAGGCTTTACATCATCTCGGCAAAGATATGACAGAATGGGAAGAGGTGAAGCTGATACAAAGGTTGTGGGCCTGTATTCGGTATTAAACACGGATGATGATTGGTTTGCAGATTTCGTAGGCAGCTATTTTTGGCATACCCAAAAAATAACAAGCCATACGCCGGCTGGCGAGTCGGTAAACGGCAAATATAATACCAATAGCTGGCAGGTTTCAGCCAATGTGGGTAAACGTCTAAAGTTTGAAGAAAGCTGGTTTATAGAGCCATCCGCCGGAATTAACTATATGCGTATCAAAGGCATAAGCTATCGTACGAACTTCAACACTTTGGTTGAGTCTGATGACGAAAATTATTTGAGCCTGAGAGCAGATCTTGTTGCCGGAAAGACCTTTACCTTTGATAGTGGCAATTACTTAGATATCTACGGACGCATTGCGATTATTCATGATATGGATGGAAAAAACACAATTACTGTTGCAGACTACGCCTTTACGGAAGATATGTCATCGGTGCGTTATCAGATAGGTGTCGGTATCAACGCCAACTGGAATGAGCAAGGCAGCGGATACTTGGAAATTTCCACCCAACCTGGCAGCAGGGTGCAGATTCCTTGGGAGATAAATTTAGGCTTGCAATATCGTTTTTAGGACAAATAAAAAAAGCTTCAAAATAATAGTTGACGCTTTGACAAAAATATGCTATAAATATAGACATAAAATTAAATTGTGTCTATTATTGTGAGCTGTAACATGGATTTTTTCCGCTGTTTACCTCTTTTAATAATGGGCATAAAAAAACTATTATACAAAACTTAAAAGAGGAAACCGGAGGTGCTTACAGGACACCAGCCTCTATAAACAAACCGGAAAAAAATTATGAAACTTTTTTTAATTATGAGAGACAGAAACGGCCACGAAGTGGCAATCTGTAACGAAGCAGCCCGTACAAAGAGAAAAATCATCATCCTGCCGAAAGCAGCAACTGCAGCTGAGTATTATAAGAAAGCCTACGAAATTTTATATTTCATGTCTTTCTTCTATGCCGCAGAAAACTTCATCATCCCAGCGTTTGAAGAGCGCGAAAGATATGAAGAAGCCGGTCAGGATTGGGTAGCGGATCTTCGTGCCGGCAAATTTGACCAAGCATATTGGGATGAATTTGCCAGCCACAAGCTGACACCGACCAGAGGAAATGAAATCCAATTTTCTGTTTCCTCAGATGCCATCATCTGGGTGCCGCAGAAATTGGTAACCAACGGGTTGTGTGGTGTTACCGCGGAACAGCAAAGCCTCTTTCCAGAGTTCTTCTGGTTTATGGAGGAGGAAGAAAAGGTAATGTTCCAACACTATAACAAGGTGACGGACAAGCCGGCGGTAGACAAGCTGCTCAAAGAACACCCGAGCTACGCTCCCGGTGTAACAGAGAACCCAGACCTCTTAGGTCTTCGTGGTATTTCCCACGAGATGTACATCAACCTTCTCTCTAAGGTGAAGGGTTGTGTGGGCATCGCTGGAACACATTCATGGGAAATGCTCACCATGTTCCCAGAAAAGCCGCAAATCATCCTCTACAACAAGGCCGGTGTAGAGAGATGGGATCAGATTGAGGCCGCCTACCAAAAGCAAGGATATCCAGTCCGTTGCTGCGGTTTTGAAGATAAGGACGATAAGGAAGCCTTTAGCCTTGAGGTGGCAGAGGTTTTCACCAAACTCTTCAAATAATCTCAAAAAAAACGAAGGACACTGCACCAAATATTGGGCAGTGTTCCTTTTTTTTTAATCAATTTAACCAAAAACTTACCTTTTGTTTGTATCATATACCCCAAAAAAAGAGGACCAAAGATGATAGATATTGTTTTAGATGCCAACTCCGGCAACACTTTTTGCGGCAAGGAATTTCCGCTTGTCCGCCTCAACCAAACAAACGCAGCTTCCTGGTCCAACTATCAGCATCTGGCGGCAGATTTCATCAAAGCGCACGCAAAGGAAGAGGCGGTCATCATCAGCGTTAACGATGCTGATTTTTCCATCAACAAATTTTCGGTCGCTCTTTTTGCTGAATCTGTTTTAACCCCAAGTAAGCTGGACTATGTGGTTTTCAAAGTTTCTGATTTGGAAGCCGCACGCGAGGCCTATAAACCTTATCTGGCCATAACCATAGCTATCAAATACGTCTTGCGCTTGGTTGATGATACACCGGAATCAATTTACCGAAACCTAGCAGACTTAGGTTATCTTGGCTTAGAGATTACGCATAACTACGGTAACAACATTATGACCTTGTCTTACAAAGCAGGCTCAGCCCCCGCCAAAGAGTTTGACGTAGATAATGCTTTTGACGCTTTGGTGCTTGCCGCGGTTCTAAAGACCATATCTCTGGCCAAAATAGAAAGCTCGGTTACTGTTAAAATAACCCTCAACGATAAACCGCAAAAAATAGATGCCAAAAGCCTTGTGCGTGCCATTATGCAGCTTGTCGCCGCTTGGATAAATTAGCCTATGAAATTTTGCTGAGAACCGTTTCGGCAAACACACGGAGCGGGTTGGACAAGACCTTGGGTTTAAGGTCTTTGGGTTCAACTTTCATATTCTGGCTAAAATAAACAAACTCATCCCAATCAATAGCATATTTCGGGCAAAGCAATTGCACCAGATTATGGCAGTCTGCGCGCAAATCGGGGTCAACATATAAGCCTTTGCGGCAAATGGCGGTATTTATGGCTGCGCTGGCTGTTTCACAGCTGGAGTAAGAGTCCATTGTGTGTGCGACCAACAGGTTATCAAAACCCAAAACTCCCGGATAAATATTACCGAGCTTTTGCAAAACCTTAAACTCCTCTTCATGCGGACCGGAATAAATTCGCCATCTATTAGGAGCTCTGTCTTCATCGGATTGAGCAATATTTTTGCAGTTGTGAAAGATAACGTCAGGTGTTTTTAGTGCTTGCTCATATAAATAATCCGTAACATCATTCGGTGTTCTCGGACCATTAATAATAACCACGCCATAGCCGCATTTGGCCAAAGTTTGTGCGTCATTAAAAATCTTTTTGCCAAAGGGTAAGCCGAAATTAACTTCAGGTCCCTCAACGCGTCCACCGAGACAAACCACAACTTTCTTAGGCATTGCCACAAATTTTTCAAACTTCTGAATTATGTCTTTAAGCTCTGCATCGTTTTTCAAGCTTGCCAATTTTTTCATCAGTTCCTTGTGTTTTGTTTTAACATTTTTCTGGCTGAAGTTATTAATTGTGCCGATGGTAACCAAAGTTTTTTTGCGCATTTTTGCGTTTTGCAAAAGCCTGATACGAGAAGTAAAAGTCATCAGGTGTTTGGGTACATTAATCAGGTCAACATATTTATAATTATGCAAACGACTGGTTAAAACAGCCGTAAAAACATTGCCGAGATTATGTTCTTTATAATAATCTTTAACCGCGCGGCAAATGCCATCCACATTGCTTCCGGCAAACTGATTTTGAGCCTGAACATAAGCCGTGACAAACACACGAGGCGTTGCCTGTGCCTTAGCAAAAAAAGCATCAAGCATTTCAAACGCAGCAGCCTTAAATTGGTTGTAATTTTTATAATCGGAAGGCCTGATTGCATCTTTCATTTCGGCCACGGAATTAATACCGAGCGGCAGCAAAAACATCTGTTCAAAATCATAGCTATTGCCGGTCAACTCAGCCAAAGCTGCAAAAGCACCATAAACTTGGTTTAACTCGCCTCTGTTGGGCGTACCTAAGCCAAAAACCGTAATGTTTGTGTTTGTCATACAAAAACCTCCCATAAAATTATTGCTATCTTATAGGAGGTTTGTAAAAAAACACTTAAATTATTTTAATCTGTCAGGCTTTTATAAAAATTCCATCCGCCGGCATAGCTTAAAATTTTATCAAAGCCGTTTTGCAACAAAATTCTTGCCACAACATAGCTGGTATATCCCTTAAAACAATGAACCATAATAGTTTTGTCTTTGGAAAGCTCGTTTAAGCGGGAGCGAATTTGTCCGGCGGGAATATTAATTGCGCCTTCGATATGCTCTTTGGCATAAATCTGTGGCGGCCGCACATCAAGCACAACCATATCATCAAAAGTTGTTCCGAAATAAGGCTTAACCAAACCTTGTCTGGCATTTTCAATCGCCATTCCGATAAGGTTAACCGGATCCTTCGCGCCGGAATAGGGCGGCGCATAGCAAAGTTCGGCATCGCGCAGGTCTGCCGTCGTGCCGTTCAAGCGCATAATTGTTGCAATTACATCAATACGTTTGTCGACACCATCTTTGCCAACAGCCTGCGCACCCAAAATTTTACCCTCGTGAGAATAAAGAACCTTGAGCGTCATACTTTCAGCCCCCGGATAATATCCGGCATGAGAGTTGGCTAAAATAATCATTTTTTCATAAGGAATATTGTTGCGCTGTAGTTGTTTTTCATTATTCCCCGTGAATGCAACGGTCAAGCCAAAAACTTTAACAATACCTGTTCCTTGCGACCCCGTATAAGGGTAGGAGTGGTTGTTGGCAATATGGTCGGCAATCAAACGTCCTTGCCTGTTGGCCGGTCCGGCTAAAGCAATCATACTAGGCTGTCCGGAAACAAAATCTTTGACCGCCACATTGTCGCCGCAAGCATAAATATCGGAAAAATTTGTCTGCATATAAGCGTTGGTAATAATCAACCCCTTATCGGTTAGTTTAATTCCTGCTTTTTCGGCCAAACTTGTTTCAGGACGAACACCTGCCGCCAAAATCAGCATATCAGAGGCAATCTCTTTGCCCGAGGTAAGAAGTAGTTTGTTTTTTTCAACTTGCTTTAAGCCATCTTTGAGGTAAAGTTCCATACCGTTTTTTGTCATCTCTTTATGAACTTGTACCGCCAAATCCGTATCAAGCGGGAGCAAAACTTGGTCAGCCATTTCTACCAGAGCTGTTTTAATTCCGAGATGGCAAAGGTTTTCCGCAACCTCAACACCAATAAAACCGCCGCCGACAACCGTTGCTCTTTGGGGCTTGTTTTGGGCAATATAGGCTTTGATTTTGTCGGCATCAGCCAAAGATTTGACCGTAAAATGCGGCATATTGTCCAAACCTTCCAATGGCGGAATAAAGGGTTTTGTCCCCGTTGCTAAAATAAGTTTGTCATAAGCAAAATTCCGTCCGTCGGTTGTTTGTACAAATTTTTCTTGTGGGTTAATGAGGCAAACTTCGGCATTAAGCACCACATCAATATCAAAAAGTTGTTTCAAAAAGGCAGGACTTGCAACTTGCATATTACTTCTGTCTTCAATAATGTTGCCGATAAAATAAGGCAAGCCGCAACTGGCAATGGATGTCTCGTCTGTTTTTTCTAAGATGGTAATTTCAGCCTTGTTGTCAAGCCGTCTCATCCTGGCTGCAAAACTTGCGCCGCCCGCACCGCCGCCAATAACCACAATTTTCATTTTATCATACTCCCGCAAGTTAATTTTTTCTCAAGCTTATCTGAAGTTTTAGCTTTACGCAATTAAAATTATAGTTATAAAAAAAACAAAAAAAATCCCTCCGACTTTTAAGTGACGGAGGGATGAAACAAATGCAAGCGGGCTAGTTTCTTGCTTTGTTTTTGAGGTTTTCCAAATGCATCTGCTGCAATTGAGAACTTGCCTTATCAAAGTTACTGGTTTTAATTGAGTTATTGTCGGGTTTTACTCCCGTACCTTTTTCGCCGGCTTTTTCAACCAGATTTTTAATATAATCGGAGTTTTCTTGCCCACCATTCAAAAGGTTTTGGATAGCTTTGTTTTCTTTAGAATTTGGGCGGATGAGATTATACATTGTAAAAGAATGTGCATAACGCTTGGTATCTAAGCCGTTTTCAAAGCTAATCTTGCCGGCCTTGTGTAAGGAATCAATCTTATCATACAAACCTTGCACGGCAGATTTCGTTTTAAGGTGAATAAGCAAAGCCGTGTCATAATAACTCTCACCGACAATGGTTTTCTGAGCCTCACGTTGTTTAATTTTCTTTTGTTCTTTAACAAAATCTGCGGTTTTTGTTGTATCCACCGAAGCAACAGCATTTTGTTCATATGTTTTAGCATATTCTTTTTGTTGCTGAGACATTAAATTTTGGTCGCTTTTGCCACAGTCTTTATAAGTTGCAAAACCGAGCAATGCGAGAGAAAATCCGATAAATTTATATTCATGCTTATGATAAAAGTCTCTAACTTTTTTACCCATTTCACCAAATTTTGAACGGATTTTCTTGCCCAAAGCCTTAAAATTGGAGAATAGGGAGACTTTAGGGGATTGAGCTTTGGGCAAGATGGCTTTATTGTCTTTTTTATCGACAATAACTGTTTTAGGCTTATGTACAGTGTTGCGTTTTGCATGGGATAAGCCGAATACCTGAATAAATTCTTTGCAAATATCGCTTTGCTTAATATCTTTTTTATCTAATGCTGCATATTTTAATAAAGCATAACTCTGCAATTGTTGTGCAAGTCTTTGTTTAAGTCTGCCCATGTCTTTCGGCGCATTTGCAACGGTGCTTTTGGCCGCCATCAACTCTTGAGGAGAGAGCTGAACAGCACGCTTTTTGTTATTAAGAACATAAGCGACATAATCAAAATCAGCTAATTTTTTCAAATTTTCTTTTCGATGATGTAAAAGAGGTACAATCTTTTCGGCCAAAGCAATAGCTTCTTTTTTTGCATCTCCGTGAACAGACTTAATATAGCTGTATGCCAAAGCTTCAATCGTGTCCATATCTTCCGCTTTGAGCTCTGTGGCACCGGAAAGCACATCTTTTAGGGTGTCATAAGTCTGATCAAGAACACATTGCTTAGCATAAGAGTAGTTGCCATGGCTGGACTCAACACCTCTTTGCGCATCAAAAATCATTTTTAATGTTGTATTTTCTAAATACATTTTCCCATATCTCCAAATAACGATAGACACAAATATATCATTTTTCAACAATTTGTCAACAATTATGTCAAAAAAATATAAAAACAAAAAAAGACCTTGGATTTTCCAAGGTCTTTGGTATAGAGAAAGCCTTTTAGTTAAATAATTCCGAAAGGCTTTTTTTTGCATCCTTAGGAATATCATCTATTCCTATTTTAAAATACCTTCTGCCGTTCAGCATCAGGTCTTTTATGGCAAATCTTAAGTTCTTTGACCAATTTTTTTTGAGGTCATATAAACCTAAGTTAAGATATCTTGCGCCATTTTCACAGATATCTTTAATTGCATTTTTCATTTTTTTTTAATTTTTAAATCCGACGCGCACCGCCTCCGCGAATATTGCGCCGTTTTTGTTTTTGGCCTTTTGGTAGAAAATAGTATCTCCAGGCTGAGCCAAGAGCACATCTTCCACGGAAGCAGCCTTGTCGAAGCGGTAAAGGACAAAGTCTTTTCCTTCTTTGGCATAGACAAGTTTTCTGTCATTTCCGTTCCAACAACGGTCAATAACAATCGCGTTGTCAAGTTTTGTCCCCTGTCGTTGAGAGATAAAATAAGGTATGGCTTTGCCATCCTTAAATATCATTTTATCGCCAACGGCACAAAGAACATAGCCGTTTCCTTTCTTAATTCTGAGGTTTGTACCGTCATCAAACTTAAAATACGCTTGAACTCTTCCGCGTGTTTGTGGCGAAAGATACATTCTGGTAATTGTTTTGATGACAATAACTGTATCGTTCTCGGCTGTAGCAATATTTTCCTCTGTCTTGTTGCTACTGCAAGACATTGCGACCATCATCATCCCGAAAATGGCAGCAAAAATTTTTATTTTTTGCATAATAAAATATAGAATAGTTTAAGTTTATAGACAAAAATATCATATTTTATTGGTTTTGTCAATAAATTCGATTTTTTATATTGATTTTTTTTATGAAATCTAATAATGTCGACCAAATTTTATAAAAATTATGTACTAAAACTATTATGCTATGAAACATTATTTTATTCAAATTTTTGCTGGAGAAACAAACAGCTGGTTATCCGTTTTTATCAAATGCCTATGCATTTTGGGGCTATGCTTGGTGTTATTTTCTTGTGCATCAAGCCAATCAGCATCAATTATCCATCATCCAGATGCTGTTCCGGATACACCGCAGAGAGACATTATGTCACACGGAAATATTCCCGCGTCTGTTATTCGGCATAGATAGCTTTTTTGCTATAACAAAAACACCTGCACATCCGTACAGGTGTTTTCTTTTTTATTGAGTTTTAGTTTTTTTGCAGAACAGCTTGTTCTATTCTGTGACCATTTGTCTTAACCAACCGAATACGCAGGTTTTTATAAGTAAGCCTAATATTCTTTTTATCACTGGATATTTCGCTCATCAAAGACAAAACAAAACCGGCAAAAGTATCACAGTCAATTTCTGAGAGTTTCATTCCCAAAATTTTTTCAACTTCTTCAATAGGTGTACATCCCTGAATAAGCCATGAGTTTTTATTAATCGGTTTAATGTTAGGTATTGCCGGAGGAGCGTTTACATCATCTTCCAAATCGCCGACAATTTCTTCCAATAAGTCATTCATGGTAACAATACCGGAAATTCCGCCATACTCGTCAACCACAATAGCAAAATGAATACGGCTTTTTTGCATATTATGAAACAGGTCGTCAATATATATGGTCTCTGGAATAAAGAGAACAGGTTTAACTGCTTCATTCAAAATTGCGGATTTTCCTTGTGGCTTATATTTGAAATAGTCCTTAATATTTAGGATACCCAAGATATTATCATAGTTATCTTGATAAATCGGATAAACGGAATATCTTGTTTCAATCATAATGTTTTCCCAGGCACTTATGTCATCATCAATATTTAAGAGTTGAACATTTGTGCGGTGTGTCATCACATCATAAGCGATCTTGTCATCAAACTCAAACACATTATGAATCATTTTCTTTTCATCATCGTCAATTGTGCCGTTTTCACTACCGACATCAATCATAATCCTGATTTCTTCTTCCGTTACATTTTCGTTTTTTTCATCAGGGTTAATTCCGATTAATCTTAGGGATATGTTTGTTGAAACAGTCAAAAACCAGACAATGGGAGAGAATATTTTAGCAATGATATAAATTAAGGATGACATAAACAACCCGATTTTTTCGGCATGTTGCATTGCAATTCTTTTGGGAACCAACTCTCCCCAGATAAGTGTAATATAAGAAAGAATGAGCGTGATACCGATAACAGATAAAACATCCAATTTTTTAGGAGAAATAGTAACCCCCAAAGAAACCAGCCAGTCTACAATCCTGTCCGAAAAGTTATCGGCAGCAAAAGCACTGCCCAAAAAACCGGCCAATGTAATACCGACCTGAATTGTTGCTAAAAATTTAGCCGGTTGAGCCGTAAGAGAAGCCAGACGCATAGCTCGTTTATCTCCATCTTCGGCCATTTTTTTGAGCTTGTTATCATTAATGGAGATAACGGCAATTTCCGCACAGGCAAAAATTGCATTAAAAAGGATTAAGATAGCTTGGAATAATAATAACTCGGTTATAGTATATTCAGACATAAACAGCATCCATTATTGTTTGTAATTACTATAAGTTTATAGGTATATAAAAATTTTTCAAGCATAATTATTTCGCCATTCATAACTGCCGAATATTTAATTGACATTTTTCTTTAAGGTTATAATCTAAACAACAAAAATAAGGAGTAGCGATATGAAAAAAGAAGCCTCATTATCAATTGTTGAAGATGTCAAAAATCGCAAGTTTTTAATGATTAAGCATCAACGTGGAATTAATGAAGGATGTATGAATTTTCCCGGAGGAAAAAGAGAACCGGGTGAAACAATGGAAGAATGTGTTATTCGCGAAACTTATGAAGAAACCGGCCTAAAAATAGAAAATCCGGTCCAAGTCGGTTATATAGAATTTCCGACAAAAGATTTTTATGTGCATGTCTTCAAAAGTACAGAATATACCGGCACCATACACGAAAAGCAAGATGAAGTAAACGTCTTTTGGGTAGATGAAGACAAAATCCCATACAATCAAATGAGGGAAGCAGACCAGAATTTTTTACCTGAGATAATTTCAGGTCAATATGTAAAAAGACGTTTTATATATGATGATAATTTTCATGTCCTGGATATCATAGATTTATAAATCATAATTACCGTTATTGACATTTTTTCTAAAAAGAATAATCTTTCGCAAAATAATTTATAATTACGATATTATGATGAGAGAAACAAATCCGTTGCGTATAAAAGAGAGTTTTATGGCAACATTAAGCGAAACAAAACAAGATGCAAAGAGCATAGAAAGCTTGCTCAATTATTTTTGCGAGATTTCTTGGTGGTTGGAAAACGAACAACTTGAGTGTTTTGGTCAACTTAAACAATTTATGTTGACATTAGATAACCTCATAAAAAAAGAGCAAATCCCTAAACTTATCAATATGAGCAAAAACTATCCTCGTTTGATTTTGTTGTCAGAGGAGATGTTCAATTCATTGCCTCCGGAAATACAAAAGAGTATAGAAATCCCCATGATTTATTGGACGATGGATGATAGCTATACATCTATTTCGGAAAATGAGTATAAACATCGCTTGGCTTATGGTAAAAAAGCCTGGATTACGAGGAATGATTATCGTCGTCCGAGCCAGCCTATTGATTTTGTTTGTTACGAAAAAGTTCTGAAGATGATACTCCTTTCTGGCAAGCCCACAATTATTTACTGTCCGGGATGGTAAATCTACAGTCTGAAACAAAGCCTATATCTTTTAGCGATATAGGCTTTGTTTGCTTTCTTAAAAAACGATATCCAAACTTCCTTGTTGCAAGTCAAAATACCAACCATGAATTTTCAGCCTATTATTCTGCAAGGCCTCAGCCACAAACGGAAAGGTTTTAAGGTTTTCAACGGAAGTAAGTATACTTTCTTTTTCGCAGAGCCGGCAAGCCTCATCAATAGAATGACTTTTGCAAATATTTTGTACTTTCGGTGTGTCTGCGATTTCCAGCCATCTGTCTATAAAATTATGCTGATGATTATGCTCTTCTACCAGAGTTCTAATTCCGCCACAATGGCTGTGACCGAGAATAATTATATTTTCAACCTTCAAATGTTTGACGGCATATTCAATAGCAGCGGAAGTTCCGTGGCAATGGCTCATATCACAGTCAAAATCAGGAACGAGGTTCGCAACATTTCGTATCACAAAAATCTCTCCCGGGGATGTTCCCAGAAGAATAGAAGGGTCAACACGAGAATCACTACAAGAAATCACAAGTGTTTTGGGCGATTGTCCTTTACTTGAAAGTTCTTGGTAAACAGTCGGATTATCTACAAAATATTTTTTATGAAAATCCTTAAATCCTTTGAGCAATTTTTGTATATCAGCCATAATCTGTCTTTCTTACAATATTAATTTTATATAAACTACATAACGGATTGTTTTCTATAGTCAAGTTGAATTTTAAATGGAGGAGAAATATAAAAAAAGACCTTTACCACACAGGATAAAGGTCTTTATTTTTTTACTACCATACTAAGCGAAGCTCTTGGGCGATGTTGCCTTCAGAGCGCCATCCTTTGTCATCCAAGACAAAGTTTTTAGTCTGTTCCTTGTCGCCAATCTGCAACAAAAAACTTTTGGCAACTAATTTCTTTTCAATTTTGGCGGTTGTAAGATATTTACTAACGACAGAGAAAACATCGCCGTTTGGCTTTATTTTCTGTACCTCGTAAACATTATATTCCTTTTTGAATGGCAATAATGCCTTGGAGAAGTTATGCTTGTTTAAGATAACAAGCTTCAATTCTCCGTCCAAAGAGAATAAAACTTTATAGTTCCATCGGGTTTCTTTATCATACCCCTCAGAAACTAACTGATCGTTTTCTTTTCGGTAAGGATGGTTGTAAGCCAAATCCTCCACCACAATTTTTCCATCTTGGAAAGAAACTAATTTTTTAAAGCTAAATATTTTCATTGTTTTATAATTTAGGCGTTTATCCATAACATTATACTTGCCTAAGGCATAATAGGATATAATAATATATTTCAATCTTTATTCTATATACAACATTTTTGTCTAAATTTCAACAAAAAATGTTAAGTTATTAAATATGCGTTATAATAAAGACAGTTTTATATTCTGGAAAAGCGTAGTCCTCAAAATATTTGTAACTTCTTGACCTTAATGACAACAGGTTACAATTGCTATTTAACCATATTTTCAATTTTGATATTTATACTTTATTCATCTTAACCTTGGGAGTTTAAAGAATGAGAAAAGGTGTTTTGACATTTATAATAACAATGTTATTTAGCTTTAACGTTTATGCTGATGTGTGCATTGAAGTAAATGAAAAAAGTGCAGCA
>CASEZG010000013.1 GCA_949292375.1 uncultured Pseudomonadota bacterium
TTTATTGTTCTTCCCCGGAAGAAAAGAGAAAAAACCGGATATCGTTTCTCCCTTGCTCAAACGCCCATATTTATATATCGGAATTTGCGCCATCCTCTTTCTGCTCGGGCGGGGTATAATGTTTTATTTAGGGGCTTAGCTGTTTTTCTCAAACCAGAGGGTGGATTTTTGCAGGCTGTTCATCTGCCAGAGTTCGTTAAACCTAGACTGATATTTTTGCACAATCAACGCTTTTTTTATTTTCAATAAAGAAAAAATCCGAAGATTTCGGAACCTTCGGATTTTCAAACTTAAAGATTAAGATTTTTAAGCCACCTTAATCAAACCATGTTTTTTCTTGCCTTGAGAGAGCTTGACTTGTCCGTCAACCACATCAGCGGCCGACAAAACATAATTCTCGTCACTGACAACTTTGTCATTGATTTTCAGACCAGCTTGCTTAATCAGACGGCGCGCTTCACCTTTGCTGGCAACAAAGCCGATTTGCAAAAACGCGTCCAAAACGCTGAGCCCATCCACAGAAGCCTTTTCAATGCTCGGCAAATCGCCGCCGGCTTGCCCCATCTCAAAAGTCTTGATAGCGGTGTCCTGAGCGGTTTGTGCCTCTTCAAGACCGCGGCAGATTTTGGTTGCCTCAAAGGCCAAAATCTTTTTGGCTTCGTTAATTTCTTTGTCTTGCAGGCTTTCCAAACGGCGGATTTCATCCATCGGCAGGTCGGTATAAATACGCAAACATTTTCCGACTTCAGCATCGCCGATATTTCTGAAATATTGATAATAGTCATAAGAGGGCAGTTTTTCCTCATTAATCCAAACCGCATTACCCTCGGATTTTCCCATTTTCTTGCCGTTTGAGTCGGTGATAATCGGGCTGGTGAAACCAAAAAGCTCCACATCATAGCGACGGCGGCCGAGTTCGGTGCCGGAAGTAATGTTGCCCCATTGGTCAGAACCGGCAATCTGTGCACGGCAGCCATATTTGTTATAAAGCACGCAGAAGTCATAACCTTGCAGCAACATATAATTGAACTCAAGGAAGGACATCGGCTGTTCGCGTTCCAAACGGGTTTTAACGCTATCCATGGTCAGCATACGGTTAACCGAATAACAAGTTCCGATATCACGCAAAAAGGCAAGGTAGTTGATGTCCTTAAACCAATCCCAGTTATCAACCATAATCGCGTCATTTTTGCCTTCGCCGAACTTCAAAAACTTGCTGAAAGATTTTTTCAGACCTTTGATGTTGTTTTGCAAAGTTTCCTCATCCAAAAACGGGCGAAGTTTGTCTTTGCCGGAAGGGTCGCCGATGCGTGCTGTTGCGCCGCCAACCAACGTAATCGGCTTATGTCCGCATTTTTGGAACCAACGCATCATCATCAAGGGCACAATATGCCCGACATGCAAGCTGTCTCCGGTCGGATCCGAACCCAAATAACCTACGGCAGGTTTTCCGGCTTTTTCGCATTCGTAGAGGTAGGTGTCAAAACCATCCTCATTAGTGCATTGGTTGTAAAAACCGCGTTCCTCCATCAGGTTAAAAAATTCGGATTTAAATTTGCTCATTTTCCCTTTCCTTGTTATTATTAAAATATAAACATTAGCGTAATTTTAAGGAATATTAGCATATAAATAAAATAGTGCAACAACGGAGGTGAATTTTTTTCAATATGGATATCATCAGACCACTTAACGCTTTGGGTATGAGCAGCGGAACTGCCTTGGATGGTGTGGATGTTGCTTTAATTAAGACCGACGGGGTAGATGTCTTTGAGTTCGGCTTGTCGCAAAATGTGCCCTATGATGATGACTTGAGAGAAAAAATTCGTTCCGTTCTTGGTAAGAAGCCGGATACACCGGAAAATGAGGCCGCCATTCGCGAGGCGGAAGAGGCTCTGACATCTTTCCATGCCGAAATCGCCAACGAGATAATTGCCGCACAAGATGAGAAGATAGATGTTATCGGTTTTGAGGGACATAAAATATTGTTAGACCCCAAAAACCACTATGTCTGTCAAATCGGCGATGGCAAACGCCTTGCCGAACTCACTCAAACCAAAGTTGTCAACCATTTCCAGAATGCCGACTTGCTTGCCGGCGGGCAGGGCGGACCTTTGGTGCCCATTTATTATCAATCTCTCTGTGCCGATATGGGCAAGCCGTTAGCTGTGGTAAATATTGGGGGTTGTTCCAACATAACCTGGATTGGCTCCATCGGCGATATGATAGCCTTTGACTGCGGTCCGGGAAACGCCGCCATCAATGATTGGGTTTTAAAACACGGCGGAATGCATATGGACTATAACGGCAAGTTAGCCATCACGGGCAAGGTCAATGAGCAGATTGTTGCCTCTATGATGCGCCATAAGTTTTTCGCTCAATATCCGCCCAAAGCAGCCGACCGCACGATTTTTTATGAAAAATTGGAACATCTGGAAGGTTTGAGCCTAGAAGACGGCGCAGCCACGGCAACAGCTTTTATTGCTGAGGCAATCGCATATTCCTTGTTGCTCTATCTGCCTGAAATTCCGGCCAAACTGCTGGTTTGCGGCGGCGGTGCCAAAAATCCGACGCTGGTTCGCTTTTTGCGCCAACGCCTGCCTGATATAAATGTTATCACCGCGGCGGAAGAAGGTTTTGATGTCAACGCTTTGGAGGCGCAAGCCTTTGCTTATCTGGCCGCGCGCCGCTTATATCATCTTCCCGCCACTTTCCCGACCACCACCGGTGTTGCCGAACCGATGGTTTGCGGCCAAATCTCCGAGCCATAAAATTTTGCCTAAAATATTTTTTTGTCTAGACATTAGGCTTGAGCTGTAATACATTCACAAAAAATAACTATAATTTTGTGAATGTATCATTTAAATAATTAAAAGCTTATGAAAAAATTTGTTTTAGCGGCGTTGTTTACAACTTTTGCCGCAGTGCTTAATGCTCAAGGTTTTCGGAGTATAACCGATATTGATGATGACAGGCGAGGTTTTGAGCTTTCGTTTGTTGGTTTTTTGAACGATGCGGAAAAGCGTTTCGGTGGACAAATCGCCTATGAGATTAATCCGCTTACAGCCTATTTTGAGGCAACGGCTTATTCCGGAATTTTAAGCAAAAAATACAATAATCTTGAATACAAAGCCCCATCGTTTAGGCTAGGTATGGATTATGGATTTTTGGAGCTTGGTGTTTTAACGGTTTTTACCGGAGCCTATGTCGGCATAACCGCCTATTCCACGGAATATAAAGAAAGGGATAATAACATTTATGTTCCTTCAGAAAGGTTGGTAAAAGTCCACGAAAATGGTTTCATTGTCGGGCTAAAAATCGGTGCCAAACTAAGCCTTGGGGAGCATGTGTTTGTTAAAGCCGCATTCTTTACCAATACAACCAACTGGAATAGAAGTATTGGTAAATATGTTGCCAAGGATGCCATAGGTGCGGGAACTTCCGGCTTAAACATTGCTTTCGGCGGAAGATTCTAAAAAAAATTTTTTGACGTCTCTTTTCCTTTAGGATTAGGGGCGTTTTTTTTGTGCTTTTTAGTGATAATTAATGTTTGACTCGTCGGTTTTCTTGTATTAAATTCATTGCAGTTTTAACAAGTTTCTTTAAGAAAAAAATGCATAAATTTATAATACATTCCATAATTTCCATTATTATCCCTTAGGGGATGGCATTTTTTCATACATATTTCATTTAAATTAAAAAAAAGGTGCTTTTAAGCACATCTGCGTTACAATAATTCAAGAAAATTAAGGTGTTTACGACATGACTAAACATTATAAGGAAGTTAAGGCAAAAGCCGACTTTGTCGAGATAGAAAAAGAAGTCCTCAAGTTTTGGGAAGAGGACAAAACCTTTGAAAAATCCGTGCACAATCGTGATGGCGCGGCAGAGTTCGTCTTTTATGACGGCCCTCCGTTTGCCAACGGCACGCCGCACTATGGGCATATTATGGTGTCTTATGTTAAGGATGTCGTTGCCCGCTATCAGACTATGAACGGCAAAAAGGTAGAGCGTCGTTTGGGCTGGGACTGCCATGGTTTGCCGGCCGAAATGTCTGCTGAAAAACAGTTGGGCGTTTCCGGCAGAAAACAGATTGAGGAGTTTGGCGTTGAGAAGTTTAATGACTTCTGCCGTTCAGACGTCTTGAAGTATTCCGGTATTTGGGTCGAGATGTTTAAGCGCATCGGCCGTTGGGTAGACTTCAGCCATGACTACAAAACGATGGATTTGCCTTTTATGGAAAGCGTGATTAACAACTTCAAACAGCTCTATGAAAAGGGTTTGGTTTATGAAGATTATCGTGTCTTGCCATATTCTTGGGCCGCAGAAACACCTTTGTCAAACTTTGAGGTCAACCAAGGTTATCAGGACAAAACCGATAATGCCATAACCGTAATGTTCACGCTCGAAAACGGGATGAAAATGTTGGTCTGGACCACCACGCCCTGGACCTTGCCTTCAAACCTGATGTTGGCCGTCGGCAAAGACATTGATTATGCCGTAATGGAAGAAGACGGTCAGAAATATATTTTGGCACAAGCTTTGCTCGGACGTTATAAAAAACAGTTGGAGCACGCTGCACAAGTTGGCACAATGAAGGGAAGCGAGCTTGTTGGGTTGAGTTATGAGCCGATGTTCCCTTACTTCAAACACCTCAAGGATAAAGGCGCGTTTAAGGTTCTCTCCGGCGAGTTTGTTTCCACTGAAGATGGTACGGGCATTGTTCACATTGCCCCTGGTTTCGGTCAGGACGACTTTGATGCCTGCCGCGCTTATGACGAGAATTTCCCTGTTGTTTGTCCGGTTGATGAAGCCGGTAAGTTCACTTCCGAAGTTCCTGATTATCAGGGCAAGCAGGTCTTTGAGACCAATGAGCCGATTATGCAGCTCTTAAAAGAGAAGGGCATCTTGGTCAAAAAAGAACAATATACACACTCTTATCCTTTCTGCTGGCGTACCGATACCCCGCTGATTTATAAGGCAATGTCCAGCTGGTTTGTTAAGGTAACCGACTTCAGAGACGAGATGGTTAAAAACAATCAGCAGATTAACTGGGTTCCGGAACATATTAAGGACGGACGTTTCGGCAAATGGCTTGAGGGCGCAAGAGATTGGTCAATTTCGCGCAACCGTTTCTGGGGAACGCCGATTCCCGTATGGAAATCTGACAATCCGCAGTTCCCGAGGATTGATGTTTTTGGTTCCGTTGCCGAGATTAAGGAAAAAACCGGCATAGAAGTAACCAACTTGCACAAGCCCTATATTGATGATGTTGTTTACAAGAACCCGGATGACCCCTCCGGCAAGAGTATGATGCGCCGTGTCAGCGATGTCTTTGACTGCTGGTTCGAATCCGGCTCAATGCCTTATGCTCAGGTTCATTATCCTTTTGATAATAAGGAATGGTTTGAGAACCATTTCCCGGCAGACTTCATTGTTGAGGCTATGGACCAAACCCGCGGTTGGTTCTATACCTTGACGGTTTTGTCAACGGCTTTGCATAATAAGCCGGCATTCAAAAATTGCATTTGTACGGGCTTGCTGATGGCCGAAGGCGGACAGAAATTGTCCAAGCGGCTTAAGAACTACCCGGACCCGAACGAAGTTTTGGATTCTATTGGCTCAGATGCTCTGCGTTGGTTTTTGGTTTCTTCTCCGGTATTAAAAGGCGGAAATTTGGCCGTAGATAAAGAAGGTAAGGAGATTTCCAAGGCCGCCCGTGTCGCACAAATCCCGATGTGGAACGCTTATTACTTCTTCACGCTTTATGCTAATGCCGAAGGTTATGAGGCCAAAGAAGTCAGTTCTTCAAGCGAGGCGATAGACAATTATATCTTGTCTAAGCTCAAACGCTTAAGCCAGATTGTTAAACAAGGTCTTGATACTTATGATGTTGCTTTGTCTTGCAACGAGATAGCTTCTTTTATGGAGATTTTGAACAACTGGTACATCCGCCGCACGCGTGATCGTTTCTGGGCGGGAGACAAACAAGCCTTTGATGTCTTGTACACGGTTTTGGTAAACTTGAGCAAGATTATGGCTCCGTTAATGCCTTTCTTGTGCGAATATGTCTACAAAAACCTCACCAACGGCGAGAGCGTTCATTTAACTGATTATCCGATGTTGGAAAACATTGAGCTGGATAAAACTCTGGTTGAGGAGATGGACTTCTTGCAAGACCTGTGCTCGGCCGGTAAATTTATCCGTGAGGAAAAGAACCTGCGCAACCGTTTGCCTTTGGCAAGTTTGACGGTGGTTGGAGATAATCTTGGCTTCTTAAATGAGCAGTATAAAGACATTCTCAAAGATGAGCTGAACGTTAAGGAAGTTAAGATAGACAACAACTTGGCAGCTTATGCCTCAAAGACGGTTTATTTGTATACACCTTTGCTCGGCAAAGCTTTGGGCAAAGATATGGGGCCGGTTATGGGGGCCTATAAGCAAGGCAAATGGGAACTGAATGCCGACGGCACTTTGTCGATTGCCGGCAAAACCCTGACGCCGGATTTGTTCGAGGTCCGTCTGGATATGAAAGACGGCGTTGCCGGTAAGGCTTTTGCCGATAACAAGGCGGTTGTCACGCTGGATACGAACGTAACCGACGAGCTCAAACGTGAGGGAATGGCGCGCGACTTTGTTCGTTTGGTTCAGACCCTGCGTAAGGATAAAGACTTTAATATTTCTGATCGTATTGAACTTTGCTATACGACGAATGATGCCGAGTTAAGCAAAGCTCTGGAAGAAAATAAGGCCTATGTTGCCGAGCAGGTCTTGGCGGTTAAGGTCAGCAACAGTTGCACCACAGGTACAGAGGCAGACATTGAAGGTGCATCAATCACTTTTGATGCCAAAGTAACCGACGCCAAAGTTGCATAAATATAAGAAGGCTTTATGAACAAAAACTCCCCTCGACTGAGGGGAGTTTTTTATAATATCTTTTCAACAACGAAATATCTGTTCAAGCACCAATCTTAGCGTTTGCTAGAGTGAACCTTTTTTAATGTGTTGACGCCCAACTATGGCGTTGATGTGGTCAAATTCTTCAAAGGAGTGGTAAGCATAGTCCTGCGCTTTTTTATCGCAGTCATAAAAAACTTTGTTTGCTAAGGTTTGAATAGCATTATCAATCCGCTGGAATGCGGCATTATAATCGGCACTAAAATTATTTTTGGTTTTTTTCTTCACAAGATCATGGTAAGCCGCGATAACTTTTGCAGTCTCATCCGCTGCGTTGGCATAGCCTTTTTCCTCAAAGTCGCGCATAATTCGCGCAGTCGTTTGGTAAAAGCATTTATTGGTTAGAATGCACCTCTGGCTTTTATTGTTACTATCAATAATCATGACATAACATCCATTTCTTTATTCCGTAACAACTGTGTAACACATCTTTTTTTAATTTGCAAGAGCAAGCAGACAAAATGTGTACACTAAAATGGTGGCACAAAGCGGTTAAAAATCTCTTAACAAAAATCCCCCTCAAAGGAGGGGGATTAAATAGAGCAAATTCTGCTTAGATATTTCCGAACGGATTAATAACACTTTCGTCCGGTTGCTTTCTCAAATCAAAGAAGTTGAGGAGAACCGCCGATACATAAATAGAAGAATATGTACCGATAAGAATACCCCAAACCAGAGTGAAAGAGAAACTTCTCAAAACATCTCCACCCCAAATCAACAAAGAAGTTGAGGCGAGCAGAGTTGTCAGACCGGTCAAAATAGTTCTTGAAAAAATGTCATTAATACTCTTGTTCAACAAGTCATATTGCGGCATTTTCTTATATTTGCGCAGGTTTTCTCTGATTCGGTCGTAAGTAACCACCGTATCGTTAACAGAATAACCGGCTAAGGTCAAAATCGCTGCAACTGTTGTTAAACTGAAGTCCATATCAAACAAGGATAACAGACCAACCGTAATAACGATATCGTGAACTAAACCCAGACAAGCACCAAGAGCAAATTGCCACTCAAAACGAACCCAAATATAGGCCGTAATAGCCAAAATGGCAATGATTGATGCGATGAGACCGTCTTTTTTAAGTTCATCACCAACTTGTGGACCGACCAGCTCGACACGGCGATATTCATAAGCCGAACCGAGTGTGTTCTTAATCTCATTAACGGCGGCCATCTGCTCTTTCTCATCCAAGCCTTTGGCTTGAGCTCTAATCATAACCTCATCGCCGATTTCACCAATCGTTTGGATATTAACGTCATCAAGGTCAACATGGCTTAATTGTTCACGCATCGCCTCAACATTAATTTTCTCATCAGCTTTGAGTTCAATTAAAATACCGCCGGAAAAATCAATGCCATAATTAAAACCCTTGATGGCAATGCATGCAATAGATAACAAGAACAAACCGATAGAGAGCATATAAGTCAGCTTGCGAGCTCCCATAAAATTAATGGATGTATCTTTGGTTACCCAACTAAAAATCTTCATCATATCTCTTTGTCCTTGTTCTAGATTGGCAACTTTTTAGGCTTATATCTGGTAAGCCAGCTGGTAATGATTAATCTTGTAACCGTAACGGATGTGAACATAGATGTAGCAATACCGATAGCCAAGGTTACTGCAAAACCTCTAACCGGTCCTGTTCCGAAGTAAAACAGAACAAAAGCGGCAACCAAGGTTGTCAGGTTCGAGTCGACAATTGTTCCCCAAGCCTCTTCAAAACCGGCTTCAGCGGCGTCTTTGGTGGAGCGACCGTTCTTAACTTCTTCGCGCATACGCTCAAAGATAAGCACGTTTGCGTCAACAGCCATACCGATTGTCAAGATAATACCTGCAATACCCGGCAAAGTTAGGGTTGCCCCCATAAAGCTCAAAGCACCGAGCATCAAAAACAGGTTCATTAAAACCGTAACAGTTGTAAAGATACCAAACAAACCATAAGCCAAAACCATAAAGGCAATAACGGCAATCAGGCCGATAACGGAAGCTGTAACGCCTTCGCGGATAGAATCAGAACCCAAGCCGGCACCAACAGTTCTCTCTTCCAAAACCTCCAAAGGAGCAGGAAGTGCGCCTGAACGTAAAAGCAAAGCCAAATCGTTAGCGGATTCCAAAGTAAAGTTACCGGAAATTATGCCGCTTCCGCCAGTAATGGCACTTTGTACAACCGGTGCAGAAATAACCTCATTATCTAAAACAATGGCTAATCTTTCACCGATATTGTTTTTTGTTGCTTCGCCGAACTTTTTGCCGCCGATGGTGTTAAACTTGAAACTGACCACAGGCTGTCCTTCTTGGAAGGCGGCTTGAGCATCAACCAAATTCTCACCGCCGACAACAGGTTTGCGGCTGATGACATAAGTTTCACCGGCCTCGCCTTTAATCAAACGAGAAGAACTTCCTAAAACACCTCTGCGTGCATCTGCCGCGGTTGAACGGCTGTCAACCATGTGGAAAGACAATTTTGCAGTTTTTCCGAGCAAAGTCTTAACATATTCGGGATTTTGCAAACCGGGCAGCTGAACCACAATACGATCGCTGCCTTGTCGCTGAATAACCGGCTCTTTTGTGCCGAGCTCGTCAATACGGCGGCGAACAATCTCAATAGATTGGTCAACCACTTTAAGGCGAAGCTCATTAAGAGCTTGCTCGGTATATTTAATGATTAGCTCGCCATCTTCGCCGTCTTCAACAACAATTCCATTGTCAATTTTTGCAAACAGACTGCGTGCTTTGCTGCGAGAATTTGTGTTATCAATTTTAACCTTAACCGATTCGTTTCCGGCATTTAAGTTCTGATAGCGAATTTTATTTTCGCGCAAAATCTGTCTGGCAGCATCTTCTACCGTAGACATTCTTTCTTTAATAACATCATCCATCTTAACCTGCAACAAGAGGTTGGAACCGCCTTGCAAGTCAAGTCCGAGGTTAACCGGCTGCCACCACTTTGGCAGGGAAGAAGTGTCCTTCATCATATTTGGCACGGCAAAGAAGATGCCGATAACGCAAATAGCAAGAATCAGGAATATTCTGGTTCGTGATAATTTATACATCTAAAGCCTCTTTATTATTTCTTGTGCTTTTCTTTTGAGTTTGAATTTGCCGGTTTAGGTGCGGCATCGTTTATAACATCGCGGATTGTTGCGCGGTTAACGGTAACATTTAAGCCATCGGCAATTTCAACAACCAAATCCATACCATTATCTTCAGCCTTAACGACTTTGCCGTAAATACCGCCGCCGGTGATGACTTTGTCGCCTTTTTTGATAGCCATGAGCATAGCCTCATGTTGTCTGATTTTCTTTTGTTGCGGACGAATAAGCAACACATAAAAAATCACAAAAATAAGACCAAGCTGAATCAAAGTTCCGTAAACAGAGCCCTGAGCTGCGGCCGCATCTCCGGCCTGGGCAAAAGCCTCACTGATAAACATTTTTTTCTCCTACTTATTAATAAACTTTCCTGACTATACACCAAACTCCGCCTTAAACAAGAGTCTAAAGTCATTTATTTCACAAATTTTTTCATAATTTAGGTATTTAAGCACAAAAATGCAAGTTTTGCTTTACCATTATAAAACTATGGCAGATAGGAGCGTGGATTCATTGCTTTTTTGCCGGAACGAACCTCAAAGTGCAGTTGAGGGGTGTTTACGCCGCCGGTAGAACCTACCGTCGCGATTTTTTCGCCGCGAGCCACACGTTGTCCTTTTTTCACAAAAAGTCTGTCATTATGGGCATAAGCCGTAATCCAACCATCATCATGCTTAATCAGAATCAGGTTTCCGAAACCTTTCAGCTCGTTTCCGGCATAAGCAACCACACCTTTGTCGGCGGCCTTAACATTCGTTCCAAGCGGTGCTTTGATGTTTATGCCGTCATTAGTACGTCCTTTGCCGATAGTGCCGAAGTTTGAAATAACCGTACCTTTAACCGGCCACAAGAATTTTGTTTTGCGATATTTTGAAACGGGGGTTGTTTTTTTTGTGGTTGTTTTTTTCTTTGCGGCAGAAGTTTTTACCGATGAACTTGAACTCTTCTTCCAGCTCCAACGGCTTGGGGTTGTTTTCTTTGCTGTTGCTTGATAAGAAGCTGTTTCTGCGTTGCTCAGGTTGCCGGGCAAAACCAACTTTTGTCCGATGGAAAGCGTATAAGGCTCGCTAAGCTTATTAACTCTGCTGAGAGAACGTAGGTCAACATCATATTTTTTTGAGATGCTGTAAAGTGTATCGCCTTTGGCAACGGTATGATATCTGGCTCCGGGCATTCTGAGCACGCGCCCGATTGTAAGTGTATAAGGAGGTGTCAACCCGTTAGCCTCTATAACATCGCGGATGGGCACGTTATAACGTCTTGAAATACTGTAAAGTGTGTCACCTTTTGCAACGGTGACATAGTCAGGATGAGTGTTGAATAACTCGCTGAAATTAAGCAATCGAATACCACCCTGGTGGAAAGTACATCCCGAAACCAGTAGCATCAAAGGCAGCAATATTATCCAAACTTTTTTGGTCATAAACAACCCTGAAAAATCGATTCTTCAAGGCTCAGTTTAATTGCAATAATTTAATTTTTTGTGAATATGTTTTTTTAGTCTTTGCTGTCGGAAGATTTTATGCCGTAGCGATGGCTGCGTAAAGCGTTGCTGATGTGGCGGCGGACACGTCCGAGCATATTGTCTGCCGTGTCATTAAAGTTTTTGCGGTCTGTGTAAGACACGGCAATCATCTCGGCATTATATTGGTCAATATTAAGTTTGCGGATTTGTTTTATAACGGCTTTATAGAGCTTTTCTGCAGCTTTTGCCGCATCTGAGCGTTCACCGCGACTAAAAACTACACCGATTTTTGTCTTGTCAAACCGTCCGACATAAGTATCCTCATTCCTAAATTCTTTAACGCAATACTCTGCGGTGTTTTTCAAAATCTTATCGCCCGTCTCAAAACTGATGCCTTTGTTTGCAAAGTCGTAGATGTCTTTGAGTTCAATCACCAGTAGAGAGAAGGGCTGATTATAACGCTTGGCGCGGTTAAAGTCATGCTCAAAACGCTTGATGAGAGCCTCCTCGTTCAAGATATCCGCAATCAAAAAGTCGTGGCTAGCATAGGTGTTGAGCTTTTGTTTCCAGATTTTTGTTTCGGTAATATCCTCGCACAGGTAGCTGATTCCCACGCATTTAAGCACTTCGTTCAAAATAGGGCGTTTGCGGCAACGAACATTAAACAGCGAACCGTCTTTTTTGCACATCAGATTTTCAACATTCAGAGTTGCTTGTTTTTTTATCAATTGGTTCAGATTCTCTTTAAGCTTGGCAATGCGTCCGTCATTATTTTCCACCAAAGTACCCGGAAGAGGCTTACCGATAAGTTCTTCGGTCTTAAAACCGGTTTTTTGAAGAACAGCCTCGTTAACATAGGTTATGATAAAATCAAGGTCTGTCTTAAAATACATATCTCCGCCTTCGGCTTCATTTCTGGTCGTGGTATGTCTTTCGTTTTCAACAATCATTTCCTTCAGGCTACGCTTTGTTTTTCGCCAAGCCATATGCAAATAAACAACATAAAATACCAAAATTGTGCATAAAACCGACAAATAAATCATCATAAGACCTCAATTAGACCAAACCTAAGCTGCATAATATCCATAAAAGGTAAAGATTCATTAAATAGAGGTTGCAATTTGACTTAAAAAACCTTAATTTTAGGAACGGATTATGGAGAATTTTAAATATGGCAAAAGAAAAACCGGAAATCGCGGATGAAAGCGGCGATAAGTATAAATACGGCTTTGTAACCGACATCGCGGCAGATACTGCGCCCAAAGGCCTTAATGAAGACATTATTCGCCTGATTTCCGCCAAGAAAGGCGAGCCCCAATGGCTGCTTGAGTGGCGGTTAAAGGCTTTTGAGTTTTGGCAGACAATGACAGAGCCGACTTGGGCAAAGCTCAAGTACGACAAGATAGATTATCAGGATTTATATTACTACTCTGCGCCAAAACAAAAAGTCGCCCCCAAAAGCCTTGATGAAGTAGATAAAGAGCTGCTTAAAACCTATGAAAAATTAGGCATTCCGCTCAAAGAACAAGAGGCTTTAGCCGGTGTCGTTGCCGTAGATGCCGTGTTTGACAGTGTTTCTGTCGCGACCACTTATCGCGCTAAGTTGGCGGAGATGGGCATTATTTTTTGTTCTATATCTGAGGCGATTAAGGAGCATCCGGACTTGGTGCAAAAATACTTAGGCTCGGTTGTGCCTTATACGGACAATTTTTTTGCTAGTCTGAACTCCGCAGTGTTTACGGATGGCTCGTTTGTTTACATCCCCAAAGGCGTTCGTTGTCCGATGGAGCTTTCCACCTATTTTCGAATTAATGCCAAAAATACGGGGCAGTTTGAGCGCACCCTGATTGTGGCGGAAGATGATAGTTATGTTTCTTATCTGGAAGGCTGCACTGCGCCGCAAAGAGACGAAAACCAGCTTCATGCTGCAATTGTTGAAATTGTTGTGCTTAAAAATGCCGAGGTCAAATACTCCACCGTGCAAAACTGGTACCCCGGAGATAAAGATGGTAAGGGCGGCGTTTATAATTTTGTAACCAAACGTGCAGCTTGTCGCGGCGAAAATTCCAAAATTTCTTGGACACAGGTTGAAACCGGTTCCGCAGTGACTTGGAAATATCCGTCTTGCGTGTTGCAAGGCGATAACTCAGTCGGCGAGTTTTATTCTGTTGCCATCACCAACAATCATCAACAGGCAGATACCGGCACCAAGATGATTCATATTGGCAAAAACACAAGCTCCAAGATTATCTCCAAGGGGATATCAGCCGGTTTTTCCAACCAGACTTATCGTGGTCTGGTGCGTGTGGCACCCAATGCCAAAGGCGCAAGAAATTATTCGCAGTGCGATAGCTTGCTGATTGGCGAAAATTGCGGCTCGCATACCGTGCCTTATATAGAGAACAGAAACAAAACGGCGGTAATTGAGCATGAGGCCACCACCAGCAAAATCAGCGATGAACAGTTGTTTTATTGCTTGCAAAGAGGCATTGGCGAAGAAGAGGCCGTAAGCCTGATTGTCAATGGTTTCTGCAAAGAGGTAATGCAGCACCTGCCGATGGAATTTGCCATAGAAGCGGCAAAGTTGATAAATATTTCTTTGGAAGGGAGTGTTGGATAATGACGAACCCGATATGCCAAAGAGCTTTAGACACATGGGGCGAGGAAGCGCAAATGCTTATGGTTATTGAAGAAATGTCGGAGCTGACCAAAGAGATTTTGAAAAACATCAACCGCAAGAAAAACAATGTTGATGCCATAATAGAAGAAACCGCAGATGTTGAAATAATGTTGGAGCAGTTGAAAGCCAATTATGACATTGCGGAAAAAGTAGAGGAATATAAACAAAACAAGCTCAAGCTCATAGAGCAACGGCTGAATGACTATGATAAAAAGACAGCATAAGAAAGAAGATATAATGACAAACACACCGCTATTGGAAATAGAAGATTTATATGCCCGAGTTGGCGAAAAAGAGATTATCAAAGACTTCAACCTAACGATAAATGAGGGTGAAGTTCACGCCATTATGGGGCCAAACGGCGCGGGAAAATCCACGCTGTCTTATGTTTTAACCGGCAAACCGGGATATGAAGTAACTTCGGGCAAAGTTTGGTTTAAGGGCAAGGATTTGCTGGCAATGTCGCCGGAAGAGCGCGCCCGCGAGGGTATTTTCTTGTGTATGCAATATCCGGTTGAAATCCCCGGTGTCCCGACCACAACTTTCTTAAAGCACGCGGTTAATGCCGTGCGCAAACACAGAAACGAACCCGAGCTTGACACTCTGAACTTTGTTAAGATGGTGCGTGAAGAAGGTAAGGCTTTAGGCATTGATAATGAGATGATAAAACGTCCCGTAAATGTCGGTTTTTCGGGCGGCGAGAAAAAACGTCTTGAAACCTTACAAATGTCTATTCTTAAGCCCGATTTCTCCATTTTGGACGAAGCCGATTCCGGCTTAGATATTGATGCCCTAAAAGTTGTGGCAGATGGCGTCAATGCGCTTCGGGACGGACATCGCTCTATGTTAGTCATTACCCACTATCAACGTTTGTTGAACTATATTGTGCCGGACTTCGTGCATGTTTTTGCTGATGGTCATATTGTCCGCTCGGGAGATAAAACTTTGGCTCTGGAGCTGGAAGAAAAAGGCTATGCCGAATTTGTGAAAGAGAAATAAAAATGGCGGGGCTGATACAGAATATTGCGCTTTTCGGCGAGAATATCCCATGGTTTCAGGGGTTGCGGGAAAAAGGGCTGGAAGCATTTAAACATCAAGGCGTTCCGACCGCAAAAACTGAGGCTTGGAAATATACCAAACCCAGAGACTTGAACGCTGATGACTTTGTCATGAACGAGTCAAACTTCTTGCTGGAGCTTGCGGAAGAAAAAGCAGAATGTCATTGCCACGAGGAAGGCTGCCATTGTCAAGATGAAATAAATGTTTTAGTGGACTTGCCTTTTGAGGCTTATCAACTGCATTTTTACAATGGTCAGTTTGTGCCGATATATCCGCCTTTGCCACGTGGTGCGGAAGTTATGACCTTAATGGAAGCCGTCCTCAATCAGGAAGCTAAAAACTATTTAGGCAAGCTGGTGGACTTGGCAAATTATCCTTTTGCCGCGCTCAATACGGCTTATATGGAAGAAGGTTTGTTTATCAGGCTTGATAAAAACACCAAGTTAGATAAGCCGATTATCATTATAAACCATAGCGAAACCGGCGAGCAAAACCTGTTTTATAACTTGCGTAATGTTGTGGTCTTGGAAGCAGGAGCCGAAGCGGAGATAGTTGAATGGTACAAATACGCCGGAGCGGAAAAATCACGTTACTTTGCCAATATCGTTAATGAGATTTTTGTTGCTAGAGGAGCCAAACTCAAACATTACAAATTGCAAAACGAAGCATTCAAAGCCAACCATTTGGCCTTAAATATGGTTAATGTAAAAGAAAGCGGCAAATATGAGGCTTTTTGTTTGCAGCGCGGGGCTAATATCGGGCGCAACGAAACCAAAGTCATTTTGACGGAAGAACAAGCTGAAGCAGAGGTCAATGCCGCATATATTATGCACGGTTGGGCAACTCTGGATACGACGACCGATATTGAACATCTGGCAGAAAATACAATCTCGCACCAATTGGTTAAAGGTGTGGTCGGCGGTGATGCCAAAGGCGTTTTTCAGGGCAAGATTCATATCGCCAAACACGCCGTAAAAACCGAGGGCACACAATTGCATAAGGCTTTGCTGTTAACCGATACGGCAGAGATAGATGTTAAGCCGGAGCTTGAGATTTTTGCTGATGATGTCAAATGCTCGCACGGTGCAGCCAGCGGCGAGTTGGATGAAGAAACACTTTTTTATATGCAGTCGCGTGGTATCGGCCGAGAAGAAGCCAAACAGATTTTGATAGATGCATATCTGGATGACGCGGTTAATAAAATTGCGGATTCTGAAGTTCGCGATTGGTTCAAAGAGATGATTAAGGTATAAAGACGGAACAAACAAATGTATAATGTTTATGAAATACGCAAAGATTTTCCGATATTAAGCGAAAAAATAAACGGCAAGCCCAATACCTTTTTAGATTCGGCTGCTTCGGCGCAAAAACCGCGGCAGGTTATTGAGAAAATGAACGAAGTTTATTTCAAGCAATATGCCAATGTGCACCGCGGGTCATATCTTTTGTCCGAAGAATCAACGGAAGAATATGAAGAAGCTCGAAGGATTGTCGCAAATTTCATCAATGCAAAATCAGATAAAGAAATTGTTTTTACCAGAAACGCCACGGAAAGTATTAACTTAGTTGCCGCTTGCTGGGGAAGAAAAAATCTGCGTTCAGGGGATGAGGTCTTAATCTCGGAAGCCGAACATCATGCCAACTTGGTCCCGTGGCAAGTTTTAAGAGATGAACTGGGCTTTACGCTAAAAATTTTTAAGATAGGAGATGACGGCAGTTATATCCATGAAGAGTTCTTAAAACAATTAAGCGATAAAACCAAGCTGGTTGCCGTAACCGGAATGTCTAATATTTTGGGTACGGTTTTTCCGTTAAAAGAGATAACTAAAGCCGCACATCAAAAAGGCGCGCTGGTCTTGGCAGATGCTTGCCAGTTAATTGTGCATCAAAAGGTAGATGTTCAGGACATTGGCTGTGACTTTATGGCTTTTTCCGGACATAAGACTTATGGGCCTTCAGGCATAGGTGTTTTATATGGGCGTTATGAATGTTTGGAAAAAATGCCGCCTTATCAGTTTGGTGGCGAGATGGTGGACAAGGTCAGTTATGAGCATACAACATTTGATGTCCCACCGGCACGTTTTGAAGCGGGAACGCCGGCAATCGTGCAAGCCATCGGCATGGGCAGAGCTTTGCAATATATGCAAGATTTGGGGTTAGAGAATATTGAGGCTCATGAGGCAGAGTTGGTTGAATATACGACCACCCGCTTGGCTGAGGTCAAGGGCTTAAAAATTATCGGAACGGCAAAGGGCAAAGGCGGTGTGTTCTCGTTTAATGTTGAGGGCATTCATCCGCAGGATTTGGCGTTCATTCTGGATAAAGAAGGCGTTGCGGTGCGTACGGGGCACCATTGCGCCGAGCCATTGGTTCATCGTATGGGTTTTGAGTCGGTTGCGCGGGCTTCTTTGGGTTTATATACCACAAAAGAGGATATTGACAATTTCATCAAAGCCTTGCATAAAGCAGTCAGTTTTTTCTAAGGGATAATATAGATGTCGGAAGCAGAAGATAAAAAGTTGGATGAGCAGATTGCAAAGATAAACCAAACGGAAGCGGATTTGCTGCGTGCACTGGATATTCAGGAACGGATGAAAGATTTTATCGCCAAAGCCGGACAAGAAAAGCCCCAAGATGAAAAGACAGCAACAGAGGCGGATGTCATTGAGGCTCTAAAAACGGTTTGTGACCCCGAGATTATGATAAATGTCTACGATATGGGGCTGATTTATCATATAGAAATCAGGGATAACGGCGATGTTTATATCGCAATGACTCTAACGGCACCTGGTTGCCCCGTGGCGGGGATTTTGCCGCAACAAGTGGCGGACGCAGTGGCTTTGGTGGAAGGTACGGGCAAAGTAGAAGTCCGCATTGTTTGGGAACCGGCTTGGACAATAGAACGCTTGTCGGAAGATGCCCGCGCCATGATAGAACTTTTTTAAATCTACACGGCATAACTTCTTTTATCTTATTTCTGAATAGCTTTAAGATACAAGGCACTCACGCAAGATATGCACTCTGGAAGCAACGCGATTCAGTAATGATTGTCAAAGCAGCCATTGCCTCGGTCAAACTGGCTCCAGTTTGTGGCAACAGCTTGTTAGCAGACACGTGCGATGGTTAGAGTATCAACTGATTTCGCACCGGCTTTTTTCATGGCCAAGGCACATTCCTTGAGGGTAGAACCCGTGGTCATCACATCATCAATCAGGACAATGCGCTTGCCTTTAAGTTTTTCGGGGTGCTTGACGCTAAAAGCACCTTTAACATTAGAGATTCTGGCATGCCCGCTAAACTGAACTTGTGGTTTGGTGCGTTTGTGGCGCACGACAGATGTGCAGTCAACTTTTATATGTGTAAGCTTTCCGAGCTCTGTTGCAATCAAAGCGGCTTGATTATAACGTCTTTTGATTAAGCGAGTGAAATGCAGCGGAATAGGAATGATTAAATCTACACCCTCATCAAAAATATCTGCGCCGGCGAGTTTGAGCCATTTTGCAAAGACAGGCGCGTTTTCGGTCTTGTCCATAAATTTGAAGGCCAAAATCATATTCTTGGAAGCGTCGTCATAACGGATTGCCGAGCGGCTGAGCCGAAAAGGGGTTTGCTTTTTGCTCAAACAAGTTCCGCAAAGCATTTTCTTAGAAGACGGAGCTTCATCAAAAGGGTGTCCGCACTTGGCGCAATAGGGCTTTGTAATAAAATTGATATTGTTAAAACAATCAGCACAAAGGCCATCGGCATTGCCAACAATTTTTCCGCAGCAGATACAGCGCGGTGGCAATAAAAGGTCAATGATTTTGGTCCAAAAACTAGGCATTTTGCGGGAAGAGCTTCATCAATTCGTTATGAATATCATTAATCTTATTAACCGTAATCATTCCTGCGTCATGCATAGCGTCTTGTTTGTCTTGAGCTGTAACGTGGCCTTTGGTTATAACTTCGCCGGCATATCCCATTTTATGTCCGAAAGGAACGGCATTTCCGGCAACGAAGCCGATAACCGGTTTCTTAAACTTGAGGTTCTTATAATATTTGGCAACTTCTTCTTCATAGGTTCCGCCGAGTTGTCCGATGAGAACAACGGCATCAGTATCAGGGTCGGCCATAAATTTTTCAAGAGTTTCAACAAAATCGATACCGATAAGCATATCATCACCCAAACCAATGACGGTAGACTGACCAAGGCCGGCACGTGTGGTTTCAATAACGGCTTCATAAGTCAAGGTTGAGGAGCGTGAGATAACACCAATCCGCCCCGGATGATGGATGTTTTCAGGAAAAATTCCCAAACGAGCTTCACCGGGGGTAATAATCCCCGGCGTATTGGGACCAATAAGTTTGGTTTTTGCACCGCGAAGCATTTCTTTTATTTCCAACATATCCTTAATCGGCACGCCGTCAGCAATACAAACGCAAAGATCAAGTTCAGCTTCGGCCGCTTCACGCACGGCATCTTTAACAAACTTTGCCGGCACAAACATAACCGAGGCATTTGCCCCTGTTTCCTTAACCGCCTCAACGGCAGAATCAAATACAGGCACACCGAGGTGCATAATTCCGCCTTTTCCCGGAGTGACACCGGCAACAACATTAGTGCCATAATCAATGGAGCGTTTGACGTGAAAAGAGGCTTGCGTACCCGTAATACCTTGGATGAGCACCTTAGAATTTTTGTTAACCAAAATAGACATCAGTCGCTTTCCTCCATGGCTTCAATCAGCTTATCAACGGAATCTTCCATATCTTCGGCAATAATAATCGGAAGTTTAGAATGTTCCAAAATATCTTTGGCTTCGTCTTTATTCGTTCCCTCAAAGCGGACGACTAATGGTACGTTTAGACCGACTTCCGAGGCGGCGGCAACAATACCGTCCGCAATAAGATTACAGCGTAAAAAACCACCGAGAATATTAATTAAAATTCCCTCAACTCTGGGGTTAGTCATAATGATTTTGATGCCGGCGGCAATTTTGTCCTTATCCACGCCACCTTTAACGTTCAAGAAGCAAGCTGTTCCGTTGTTGCCTTTTGTGCGGATTAAGTCCATAGCGGCCAGAGCAATACCATCACCGTTAACGATACAGCCGATATTTCCGTCAAACTCAGAATACTGAAATCCATATTTTGCCGCTTTGAGCTCGCGGTCTTCTTCCTCATATTCATCTTGCAACATACTGATATCTTTGTGCCGATAAAGCGCATTGTTATCAAAGCTCATCTTGGCATCAAGCGCAATAATTTGTCCTGTTGCCGCAACCCCCACCGGATTAACCTCAATCATAACGGCATCGTAATCCACAAAGGCCTGATGCATACCATTTATAAAAGTCTCCATATTTTTAAAGACTTTGGGGTTGAGGTGCAAAAACTCTATAACCTTTTCAATCTGCTCGGCACTGGCGCCGGTAATCAAGTCCAGAGTCAAACGCAAGATTCTTTCAGGTGCGGAGATAGCCAAAGACGTAATATCTTCATTATTGGTATCAGCCACCAAAAGTGTAATAGCGGGAATGGTGCGGTCAATAACCAAACTGGCATAAAAATTCTTTTTGACCTTGTTATAAGCTTCAACATAAACGCGCCCGACCTGTTTGCCCTTAGGGCCTGTCTGCACGGTGACCAAGGTAGAACCGAGCATTTTTTCCGCTTCTGCGGCAATATCTTTCCGGCTTTTAATGAGGCGGATTCCACCTTTGCGACCGGCCTTTTTCTCCAAAAAATACCCCTTGTTGCGAGCTCCGGACTGAATTTGCGCTTTGAGCACCCAAGGTCCGCGAAAAGAAACCTTTGCTGCGGCTTTTTTGGCTTCCGTCGGAGTATAAGCAATCATTCCCTTCGGAATAACGATTCCATATTGGCTAAGAATCCTTTTTGCTTGGTACTCATGAATATTCATAGCTTATTCCTGCAAATGTTCGGCATAAAAACGAATTTTTTCAATCATGGAGAGCAGACCGTTTCTGCGGCTTGGGCTTAAGTGCTCTTTAAGACCGAGTTTAGCAAAAACACTGTCTAAGTCAAAGGACAAAATTTCAGAAGCTGTTTTATCCTTAAAAATAGTCAAAACAACGGCAATCAGACCTTTAACGATGATGGCATCGCTGTCTCCCTTAAAAGAGAGTTGTCCGTTATTAAATTCCGGCACAAGCCAAACCTGCGACTGACACCCCATAACCTTAAACTCATCTGTTTTGAACTCTGCGGGGAGGGGAGCTAAATTATTTCCGAGGTCAATCAGATACCGATATTTATCCTCCCAATCTTCCAAAAGTTCAAAATTTTCAATCAGTTCGTCTAACGTCATTCTCAGAGCCTTATTTTTCTAGTTTGCCAAATATTGCGAGCTTTGAGCCGGTTAAGCGCGCCCAAAGTCTGTCACCGAAGGAATAATGCCACCATTCTGACGGATAGTTAACCAAGCCGCTTTTAGATAAAGCATCTCGCAAAATCTCACGATTTTTTCGCCCCTCGGCACTAATGTTCGGACAGTCAAAATCCGCCGTTTCATCAAAACCGCGCACCATTCCGCCCATATCATATTCCTTGCCGGCATCATCAACGAGAGAAATATCAACCGAAGCACCGGATTGATGCCCGCTCCCTTGCCGATAAGGGTTGGCGGCAAAAACATCGCAAAGCGCAATAAATTCTTCCGAATTAACATCCATCTCGGGGTGTTTCTTTTTTTGTTCACAAACCACGCCGTCCCAGAGCTTAATTTGTGCTTCCATCGGACGATAAGCTTCATATACCACAAAATGATACCCCTGTGGCAAATGCTTTTGGGCATTTTTTATTAGGTTATAAATATAAGTTCTGATAAGTTTGATTTTTGTGAATTTAGGATTGAAAAAAATACCGTCAGCTTCACTTATTTCCGTTAACGAAACAGGATTCTCAACCTCGGAAATAACTAAAGGTTCCGGCAAATTTGCATCACTAAACATTTATTTTTTGCCTCTCTGGCGATTAATCAGCAAAGTTAAAAGATTAGGCATTTTTTGATAATATGGCGAAGAACGATAGAAATCTTCTTTATGTACCTCAAATACGGCGCGCGGCTCCCCGTGTCCATAATGAGATGCTGCGTTATAGCCAACTTGCTTGCCGCCGATACGCTCAATCAGCTTACGCGAGAACTTATTCGCCGGATGAGCTGTAATGTCTAATTTTTTATAAACTTTGAAAAAGTGATGAACCAAACCACGCACGGCTTCGGTGGCATATCCGTGTTCGCCATATTTGGGGTCAATAAAATAGCCCAAATCGCCATATACTTTCTTGCCGTTCTCTTCAAAGGGAAGCATATCAACCGTGGCATTACCAATCAATAAACCATTCTGTAGGCGCACTGCCATACGATAGGTCGAACGAGGTTCTTGCTTGCGCTCGCGGTCGGCTTTGATTAAGAAGTCGGAAACTTTGTTTCTGATAACGTTATCTCTGTCAGGGGTGTCTTTATCAACCTGAAAAGTATAAAAAGGACAATATCCTTCCTCAGCATGCAAGTCTGCATTATGATTAATATTAAAAGCGATTTCCTGCAAGCGGTGAAAATCAGAAGTTTTAAACTCATCAATAATCAATCGCTCAGTTTTAATCGGAAGAAAAATTGACTCAGGCATATGCAAATCCTTACTTTAACATTATAAGCCTCAATAACATTAAATTGCCGAAAAAACAACTTTTTTCTTCAAAATTTAAAACAATTTAACATCTACTCTTCTTCAGCTTCCTTAATGCGCTCAATATCAGCCCCCACGCCTCTGAGCTTATCTTCCAGTTTTTCATAGCCGCGGTCTAGGTGGTAGACGCGGTTAACAACAGTCTCTCCCTCAGCGACAAGCCCGGCCAAAACCAGAGCAAAAGAGGCGCGCAAATCCGTAGCCATAACTTGTGCACCGGATAATTTCTTCACGCCGCGCACAATGGCAGACGCATGTCCGTGCACATTAATATTTGCACCCATACGCATAAGTTCAGGTACATGCATAAACCTATTTTCAAAAATTGTTTCGGTAACCATACCCGCACCTTCGGCAACAGTGAGCAACGCCATAAATTGTGCTTGCAAATCCGTCGGGAAACCAGGGAAAGGCTCGGTAATAATGTCTTCGCCGATGATTTTTTTGTTTGAGGCATCAACCAAAATTCCTCTTTCCGTAGGGCTGACATCCACGCCCATTTTTTGCAAAATCTGCATAGGTGTTTTAAGAGTGTTAGGCTGGGCATTAATCAGCTCAATTTTTCCGCCGGTGATGGCTGCCGCAACGGCATAAGAGCCGGCTTCAATGCGGTCGGGGATAACCTTGTGCCTTGCACCATGCAGCTTTTCAACACCCTCAATAGTTAAGATAGAAGTCCCGATTCCCGAAATTTTTGCCCCCATATCATTCAGGAGGTTAATCAAGTCGCCTATTTCAGGTTCTTTTGCGGCATTTTCCAGAACAGTTATACCGTCAGCCAAAGTTGCAGCCATCAGAACATTACAAGTTGCACCAACCGAAACATTCCGAAAAACAATATGTGCGCCTTTGAGTTTTCCATCAACTTCTCCATAGACATTACCGTTACGGATATCAATTTTGGCACCCATCTCTTCCATAGCGGCCAGATGAATATCCATTGGTCTTGTACCGATGGCGCATCCTCCCGGCAAAGAAAGCTCAACCTTTCCGGCTCGAGCCAAAAGCGGGCCAAGCACATAGTAGGAGGCGCGCATTTTGCGCACATAGTCATAAGGAGCGGCAATGCTGGTCAGCTCTTGTGTGCGATAAGAATAAGTTTTGGTCGGATGCCCGTCAACAAAATCATCAAAAGCATCAATCTTTGTGCCGAGCTGTTCCAAGAGCAAGTTCATAGATTTAATATCTGACAAAATAGGCATATTAGTCAGAGTAACGGTTTCGTCCGTAAGCAAGCTGGCGCAAATCAAAGGTAAGGCGGCATTTTTTGCACCGCTGATAAAAATCTCGCCGTTTAATTTTTTTCCGCCTCTAATCTTAATCTTGTCCATCAGTCCGAGCGTCCTTCTTTTTAAGCTTTTCGCGTTCTAATTGTTGTTTTTTGCGTTTTTCCAAATTTTTTTGCAGAGCTTTGGCTTCTTTTTCAAACCTAATCTCATTTGGTCTTTTTTTCTGTTCCATTAGCATTGTCCCGCATAATCTTCAAGATTCTGCCACTATAAACCACTTGTCAAAAAAAGCCACAAAATATTCAACCCATTGTGCAATACTCAAGTTATGCCGAGAAAATAAAAACAACTTTATTTTAGGTAAATTTTATTGTACAATACAGCCGTTTCAGACAACAAAGAAAGGATTAATATGTCTAAAATTATCACGATGATTCCGGTTCGTATGGCCTCAACCCGTTTGCCCAACAAACCACTGTTGGATGTCAACGGCAAAACGGTTTTACAAAGAGTTTATGAAAATGTTCGCAAAGATGTCCCCGGAGATATTGTTATTGCTGCCGGAGATAAGGTTTTGGTTGAGGAAGCCGAGAAGTTTGGTGCAAAAGCCATCTTGACCGATCCAAGCCTTCCGAGTGGAACGGATCGTATCGCCGCCGCCTTAAAAGAGATTGATCCTAGCGGCACAAAATATGACATTGTCGTCAATTTTCAGGGCGATGGTTTGAATGTTGACCCGAAAGTCAACCTTTCTTTGATTGAGATGATTGAACGCACCGATTGCGATATCGCCACTTGCGGTATGGTCTTTAAGAACGAGAAAGATGTTGCCGACCCGACAATGGTCAAAATCGTTATGGGTTTAAGAGAAGGAGAGCAGGAGGCACGTTGCTTATATTTCACCCGCGCCGCCGCACCTTATATTCGCGACCCTGAGAAATGCGATAATCACGATTTCTATCATCATATCGGCATTTATGTTTACAAGGCTTCTTCTTTGCAAAAATTTGTCAGCCTTCCGGTTGGCATCTTGGAAAAGAGAGAGTCTTTGGAGCAACTCCGTGCTTTGGAAAACGGTATGAGCATTCGCGCCCGTATTGTAGATAATATCAAGCTGGTAGACCAAGCTCCGGCTGATGTTAACACACCGGAAGAATATGAAGCCGCTCTGAAGTGGATTAAATAATTTGATAAAAAAACAAAAAAAGGCACCTCAATGGTGCCTTTTTTTGTTTGGAAAGAGATGCTGTTAAAACAGCAGCTCTTTAGAGACCCTTGTCCAAACTTCGTCCGGACGAGCCATCTCCTGCAAAGTTTCCAGATAATCTGCAAACCACATGTGGTTTTTCCTTAGCAGATATTCAGTAACTCCACCCTCAATCGTCAGGATGGCTTCAATCCCTGCGCGGTGTGCGCCAAGAATGTCCGTTGTGCAGGTGTCCCCAATCATCACAATCTTGTCTTTAGAAACCTCCGGACAGTACCGTTTAATAAGGCTCTCAAAGATTCTGGGGTCTGGTTTGCCATAATAGACAACCCTTCCGCCGAGTTCTTCATAAAGCTCTGCGATAGAGCCTTGACGAACTACAAAGCGTCCGCCTTCATTAGCACACTTGTCTGGGTTGGCACAGACCAATGTTTTTCCGGAAGCAACTAGCTTTTTAACCATAGGAGCAAAGCTGGATAGCTCTACACTATCGTACTTTTCCCCGTTTTCGTCAGTCAACTGAGGTATTCCGCAGTAGATGAAGTCAGCTTCCTCAATGCTGTCGACGCATTGGTAGGAAGAGCCTTCAAATAGCTCCGGAATTGGGTTTGTGCTTTTGAAATTCGCCGTTCCGAAGACAAAGTACTTTTTCCCTTCAATCGGCAATTTTCCTGCCTGAATGTCTTCCGCAGCATACTGTCCGGATGTAAGGATATCCGTATAGTCAATGCCCTTTATTACGCCTTTTTTGGCATAACTTTTTTCGGCATTAACATTTGTCGCTGTCGTGTTGGATAAGATATAAACGCGCTTTCCCTCCGACATCCATTTTCGAAACTCTTTAAGGACAGGAATGGATATGCCCTGACCAAAGTTGAACACCCCATAGGCGTCAACAATCACAATAGTTTTATTCTTCATAATATAAAAGTTTGCCTAAAATATACCTTATTTTTAGACAAAAATCAAGATGGTTTTGTATAAAAGTATTATTTAATTTTTAATCACAATCAAAGGCAGAACAAAAAGCATAGCCAACAAGCCGAAGGCAAGCTGGTTTTTCCAAGTTTGCTCTTTGTAGCGAAGGGCGGACACAATCATCACCACCGGTGCTGCAATCCGCATAAAGACCGCCACAAAGGAAACCGGCAGCAAGTTGATGGAAGAATAAATAATCAAAAATTCAGAGGCCGTATAAACCACGCCGGCAAGCACCACATCTTTGTTACAAAAGATGTTATGATAGTCTTGCTTAGAGATACCGAAAACCACACAAGCCAAAAACATTGCCACGGAAGAGAAGAGCAAATGCGCATACCATCCCACCTGAGGAATGGCCAAATGGTCAAAGACGCTGAATGCCGCACCCAAAAGCGTGATGAGCATAAAATCAATTTTACCGCGAGCCGACAAACGTTTGGCATCGCCGCGTAATACAAAAACCAACCCCAAACCGCCCAAAGCGCAAATACACATAAGCTGAAAACTTTGCAATCCTTCTTTGAAGAAGAGGTTGTTGACCAAAGAGCCCAAAGCCATAGCCACAAATCCGAAGAACACGGAAGAAGATGTGCTTTCCTTGTTAACATCTTGCTGAAACTTAATCATTCCCCAGAGCAAAACACCTTTAAGAATGCTGAGCAACAAGAAAGGCGAGGTGCAAATTCTTTCAAAATCATCTGTCAACAAATGTCCAAAAAAAGGCCAAGAAAGCACCAAGCCGACCACCAGCCAAACACTTGTAAAAGCCGCAGATAACTCTGCCGGAAAATATTTAACACAGGGTTTGTATAAAAAGGGGCGCACCACCATAGAAAAAAATATCAAAAATCCGATAATCAGCTGGAAAGATGTCATCTCAATTAGTCCTCAAAAATAGCATTTTCTGCAGAATAACAGATTTGTCTTAATTTATCTTTAATCAAAAAACTTGATTTTTAGACAAAATTATGCTACAAAAAACTGCATTTGAAAATTATTTTAGTAATTTAAATTTTGAGAGATTATGAAGAAAGTCTTTGTTTATGGTGCTGGACAAGTAGGTGTTCACGCCATGGTTTATGTCTTAAACGCCAAAGTAGCGGGAGCCGCTGAGGTTGTGATGTATGCACCGCATAATTCCAAACGAGTGGAAGGTGCAATTGAAGATATTCAGGATGCCCAGGCCATGACAGGGCAAAGTTCTGATTGGTATTTTCGCGCCACATCAGATGTTCGGGATATGAAAGGTTGCGATTTCGTTTTTTTCTGCGCGGGCAAATTTCCCCGTCCGGAAGAATATGCAGAAGCCGCCCAAAGGGGCATTGATGACCGTTTGCTTCAGGCTGTTCAGAATATAGATATTTTGAAGCAATTTTGCCAAGAAGTCGCTCAGTTCTGCCCGCAAGCCAAAATCTTCATCATCACCAATCCGGTAGATGTCATGACCCAAATCGCGCGCGAGCAATTGCCGCAAAACGAGATTTATGGTCTTGGTTGTTATTTGGATACCGCCAGATTCCGCAGGATTATGAGTGAGCTTTTGGCAGAGAAGGGGCTATATATTGCACCTCAAAACATCAAAGCTTGGGTTTTAGGACATCATTGCGATACGATGTTCTTGCACAGAGCAAGCTTGCCGCAGATTGATTATGTAACGGAAGAGCTTCTGGCAGCCGCAATGGAAAGGACCAAGGCGCGCGGTTTGCAAATAACCCGCATCAATCAACAAGCCGAGAGCAAAAAAATCAACAATGGCTCATATTTTGCGCCGGCAATTATGATGGCAAATGTCATGATATCTTGCGTAACCAAAACAGAGCTACTGTTGCCGCTCAACCGCTATATTGGTGAGGAAGATAATCTTCCCCAAATGGCAGGAAAATCAGCGCAGCTTTTGGCAAAGATTAAAGACGGTAAAGTAACACCGCAAACTTTACCTTTTACTCTGACAGATATTGAGGCAATGCAAAAAAGCCTTGCCGGACAAAGCAAATCCCGCCAAGCATTGGGGATTTGATGTCTAGGCTTCCTATAATAAAAAAAGGCACCCCAACGGTGCCTTTTTTGTTGTAACAAGAAAACTACCGGCTAGGCCGGTAGTTCCAAAGAGCTTATAGCTTTGCGCATAAAAACTCCTTTGCTATTATGTAAGAGACGGTCTGGCAA
>CASEZG010000014.1 GCA_949292375.1 uncultured Pseudomonadota bacterium
GGATGATTGTTCTTCTAAGTGTGAAAAGCCTTATTCAACGAATTGTCATAATAGGGTAAATCAATCTTGCCAATATGGTTGTCAGACTTATTGGAGCGACTGTTCAACCAGTTGTCAAACTTGTTATCCTGATAACTGTCATAATAGAACTGCAGTTTCTATTCCTTCTAATGGTTATTGTTCGTCCTCTTGGTCTGATTGCTCTTCAAAGTGTTATAATTGGAGCTGTAACTCTGGCTATACTAGATCAGGGAATAGTTGTGTAAAGAATGTGTCCTGCAGTGATGGGGGATACTATTCATATAAACCAACATATTATGAATGCAGCACAGTTAGTTACAAAGGATTAACTTGTTATAGCTGTAAAGGAATAACTTCTTCTTGTTATCCGACACCTCCTTCTAATTGTTATCTCATTTCTGGCGGTATGAGTACTTCAGGATGTAGTCGAATTCACGAATGCGTTCCTATTACAAACGGGGAAGTAAGTGGGGCTGGATATGGTTATTGCTGTAGATAACATATTTACAATATAGTTTACTATATAGATATCCCCGGTTTTACCCGGGGATATCTATTATATTTTTCCGTGGCAATGTTTGTATTTCTTGCCGCTGCCGCAGGGGCAGGGGTCATTGCGGGCAACTTTTCCCCAGGTGCTTGGGTCTTTGGGGTTAAATTCGGCTCGAGAATATTGGAAGGGTTCTGTTTTTTGTTCTTCCGCGTAGTTGTTATTCTCGCTTGCCTTACCAACAAGGCTTTCCGGAGTTTCGTGAATCTCTCGCATATTTTGTGTGCGATTTTCCGGAGCACGCAGGGATTCTTCATCACCGGTTTGGATGACCGTACGGCAAACAAGGAATGTTACTTTTTCGCGCAGGTTGTCTAACATGTCTGAGAACATATTAAATGCTTCTTTCTTATATTCATTTAATGGGTCTTTCTGCCCATAAGCACGCAAGACAATCGTATGCCGCATTAAGTCAAGAGCAGCGATGTGTTCTTTCCATAATTGGTCTAAAACCTGCATTAAAATATTTTTTTCTACCATACGGACAATGTTTTCCGGTACATTGGCGTTCTTTTCGGCAATTCGTTTTTCAATGTCTGCCAAAATTTTTTCTTGCATTTTTTCAGCATCCATTTCCGGCTCGTTTGCCCAATTGGTTATTGGCAATATGAAGCCCGTGATACGGTAAAGCTCTTGTTTGAGTTCTTCTTTGGGCCATTCGTTCGGGGCACTGCCATGAGGAATATAGGCTGAAATTGTAGCAGATAAATATTCTTGGCGCATATCGATAATTGTTTCTGATACGTCATCTGCAGCCATCAGCTCTTTGCGTTGTTCGTAGATAACTTTGCGTTGGTCGTTCATAACGTTATCATATTTGAGCAAGTTTTTACGAATATCAAAGTTGCGCTCTTCTACTTTTTGCTGTGCTTTTTCCAAAGCTTTGGAAATCCATGGGTGAACCAGAGCTTCTCCTTCCGGCAAGCCCAAGCGTTCCAACATGACAGACATTCTCTCTGAGCCAAAAATGCGCATCAGGTCATCTTCCAAAGACAAGAAAAATTTTGAACGTCCGGGGTCGCCCTGACGACCGGAACGACCGCGTAATTGGTTATCAATACGGCGGCTTTCGTGGCGTTCCGTACCGATAATATATAAGCCTCCGGCAGCCAAAACTTTTTCTTTGTCTTCTTTGACCTTTTCTTTGAGCTTGTTCTTTATTTCCTCAATCTGTTCGGGTGTTTCATCTCCTTTTAAGACTTCTTTTAATTTCATCTCAACGTTACCGCCGAGCTGAATATCCGTACCGCGACCGGCCATATTGGTGGCAATCGTGATAGCACCCGGTACACCGGCTTGAGCCACAATTGCGGCTTCGCGCTCGTGGTGGCGAGCATTTAAGACTTCAAAAGGAACTTTGGTTTTGGCACGTAGAAGCTCAGCAACAAGCTCTGACTTTTCAATAGAAGTTGTACCGACCAAAACAGGCTGTCCTTTCTCATGAGCTGCTAAAATCTCATCAATAATCGCCTTATATTTTTCTTTTTCCGTGCGGTAAATAACATCGTGTTCATCTACACGCAAAACCGGCTTGTTTGTCGGAATTTCAACACAATTTAAATTATAGATGTCACCAAATTCGGCTTCTTCGGTCATTGCCGTACCGGTCATACCTGCCAGTTTGGGATATAAGCGGAAGTAGTTTTGGAAGGTGATTGAGGCCAGAGTTTGGTTCTCAGATTGAATCTCGACATGTTCTTTAGCTTCAATGGCTTGATGCAGACCATCTGAATAGCGACGACCTTCCATCATACGTCCCGTAAATTCGTCAATAATCATAACTTTGCCGTCTTTGACGATGTAGTCGACATCTCTGATGTGCATTTTGTGAGCGCGTAAGGCTTGGTTGACATGGTGAACCAGAGAAACATTGGCGATGTCATATAAGCCGCCGTCCTTGATTAAACCGACTTCTTTGAGTAGTTGTTCAACATGTTCCATACCGGCTTCGGTTAAGGTTACGGTGCGCTGTTTTTCGTCTTTTTCATAATCGGCTTCGGTCAGATAAGGAATGATTTTGTTAACGCTGATGTATTTTTCAGAAGAATCTTCTGCTGCACCCGAAATAATCAACGGGGTACGAGCTTCATCAATCAAAATAGAGTCAACTTCATCCACAATGGCAAAATTAAAATCACGCTGAACCATATCTTCGCGTGAAAATTTCATATTATCGCGCAAGTAGTCGAAGCCTAATTCGTTGTTGGTGCCGTAAATGATGTCTGAATTGTATGCAGCGCGACGTTCGTCATCATTTTTGCCATGGACGATGTAATCTACGGTTAAGCCTAAAAAGCGATAGACTTGTCCCATCCATTCCGCATCACGCTTGGCCAAATAATCGTTAACCGTTACAATATGGACACCTTTGCCCTCAATCGCATTAAGATAAGCAGCCAAAGTTGCGACCAAAGTTTTACCTTCACCGGTTTTCATTTCGGCAATCATACCTTTATGCAGCACAATACCGCCGATGAGCTGAACGTCATAGTGGCGTTGGCCTAGGGTTCTTTTTGCCGCTTCACGTACGACGGCGAAGGCTTCAGGCAAAATGTCGTCTAAAGTTTCGCCTTCTTTTAAGCGTTTACGAAATTCTTCTGTCTTAGCGCGGAGCTCTTCATCATTTAATTTTTCGATTTCCGGTTCAAGAGAATTAATTTGTTGAACGATTTTGAGTTGTCTTTTGACGAATCTGTCATTGGCGCTGCCAAAAATTGCGCGGGCGAGATTACTTAACATTCCATTTATACCTTATTATAATTCAAATTTTATTTACATTTAGTGTTTTATCTGAATAAAGTCAATAGGATGAGCTTAAGTTATAAACCTCTTACAAAAAATACTTGGAATAATTTTTGAATTTATTATATAACAATGGAAGTTGTAAATTTATTTGGAGGTTTTGGGAATGCGAAACAAATATGTAGCTACCGTTGCTCTATCTTTGTTGATGTTGAAGCCGTTTGATGCTGCCGCTGCAGGAAAAGACGGTGTTGCAGCTATTGTAAACGGTGAGGAAATTACCGTTGCCGAAATGAAGCAGGGATATGAAGATAATCGTCAAATTAAGGAAAAAGTTTCTTTTGATGATTTTTATGAGAAAGCTTTGGAAATTTATGTTAACGGAAAACTCCTTTATCAGGCCGCGGCTGCCGCTGATGTTTTGGAAACTCCCGAATATAAGCGCGCTGTTGATCAGGCTAAGGAAGAAATTGCCCGCAAAGTTTATCTGGAACAAAAAGTTGATAAAAAGGTTACGGATAAGGCTGTTAAGGACTTGTATAATAAATATAAATCCGAGTTTAAAAGCCAGAAGGAAGTTCACGCCAAACATATTTTGGTTGATGACGAAGCTACAGCTAAAAAGGTAATTGCTCAGCTCGGAAAAGGCAAAAAGTTTGATGATTTGGCTAAGCAATATTCTAAGGACAGAGCCGTTGATTTGGGATATTTTGTGAAAGAACAAATGGTTCCCGAGTTCGGAGATGCCGCTTTTGCTATGAAAAAAGGTCAGACATCTAAAAAGCCGGTTAAAACGAAGTTCGGTTATCATGTTATTGAGGTTATTGATATCAGAGATTCTAAGCCCTTGCCGTTGAAGCAGGTTGAACCGGAGCTCAAGGCTATGTTAACTCAACAAGCAATAGCCGAAATCTTTACTTCTTTGAATAAAGGTGCAAAGATTGAGCGTTTTGATTTGGACGGGAAACCAATCTCGGCATCAGAAGCTCAATAAGAATATTTATTAAAAATACAGCTTCTTTTCAGAAGCTGTATTTTTTTTGTATATAAAAAAACTCCGAGTAGACTCGGAGTTTTTTTAATATGAATTATTTTTTATATGGCTTGTCTTAAAGCGTCTATAGCTTCGTTTAAGCGAGAAGCATCAGAACCGCCGGTTTGCGCCATATCCGGTCTGCCGCCGCCGCCTTGAGCACCAACAAAAGGCGCAACAACTTTAATCAGGCTTGTTGCGGGTAGGCGGTCTTTTAAGTTGTCGCTTACGCCGATAACGACCGAAACTTTGCCTTCTGCCGGTGAGAAGAAAGCAACAACAGTGTCATCTTTGCTTTGAGCTTTAACCTCATCAATAAAGGCTTTGAGCTCTTTAGGCGGAATATTCTCAATAACTTTTGCAACAAACTTAAGTCCGTTAACGGATTCAAATTTATCCTGATTGTCTGCCGCTTTGTTGCTGACAAACTTCTTTTTCAGGTCAAAGATTTGGGCTTCTAATTTCTTCTTTTCTTCCAGAAGTTGAGCAACGCGTCCCTCAATATCATTGAAACTTGCTTTCAGGCTAGCTCCGACACGATGCAATCTGTCTTCAATGTCTTGAGCAAATTTCTCTGCTGCGGCACCGGTTAAGCATTCCAGACGGCGAACACCTGCGGCAATTGCGCTTTCGCTGACAATGTTAAAGTAACCAATGTTACCTGTTTGTTTAACATGGGTACCACCGCAAAGTTCCATAGATACGCCGTCGCCAACGCAAACAACACGGACTTCGTCGCCGTATTTTTCACCAAACAGAGCCATTGCACCAGCTTTAATGGCATCTTCCTGATTCATAATATTCGTGTGAACCGGAAGGTTGGCTCTGATGAGTTTGTTAACCGTATTTTCCAAATCTCTGATTTCGGGCTCGGTGATTTGTTTTGGATAGGCAATGTCAAAACGCATTTTGTCTGCGGCAACCATTGAACCTTTTTGAGTTACGGAAGCTCCGAATTTTTCCTGCAAAGCATGGTGGAGCAGGTGGGTTACCGTATGGTTGGCCTCAATGGCATGGCGGTTTTCCTCATTGACGCGGAAGTTGGCAAAACGACCTTTGCTGACTTTGCCTTGCAAAAGTTTGCAAACGTGAACATATAAGCCATCCAATTTCTTTTTGGTGTCGGTTACTTCTATTTCAAAGTCATCGCTGACAATGGTTCCGATATCGCCGACCTGACCACCCATTTCGCCATAGAAAGGTGTTTGGTTGGCCAAGAGATAAAACTCGCCGGCTGATACTTCGTCAACTTCTTGCCCATTTTGAACCAAGGCAGTGATTTCGGCATCGGATTTGAGCGTATTATAACCCAAAAATTCGGTAGAGCCGAGTTTGTCTTGCAGTTCAAACCAGATTTTATCCGTTCCGGCATCGCCCGAACCAGCCCAGTTTTTGCGGGCTTCGGCACGTTGTTTTTCCATAGCTTCATCAAAGCCTTTGGTGTCTACGCTGATGTTTTTGGCTTTGAGCGCGTCTTGTGTCAAGTCAAGCGGAAAACCGTAAGTATCGTACAATTTGAATGCGGTAGCACCGGAAAGTTCATCTCCTTCTTTAAGATTTTGTGTTTCCTCATCTAACAGACGCAAGCCTTTATCCAAAGTGCGCAAGAATCTGGTTTCCTCTGTCTTAATGGTGTCGGAAATGAGGTTTTGTGCACGATAAAGCTCAGGATAAGCATCTCCCATTTCTCTTTGCAGAGAAGGTAAAAGTTTATAAATCATCGGTTCCTTAACGCCTAACATATAAGCATGGCGCATAGCGCGGCGCATGATGCGGCGCAAAACATAACCACGACCTTCGTTGCTCGGCAGAACGCCGTCGGCAATCAAAAAGCTCATAGAACGCAAATGGTCGGCAATAACATTGTGAGAAGATTCTAACGGACCTTTGGGATCGGAGCCGGCTATTTTGGCAATGTCTGCGGTTAGGTTGCGGAACAAGTCGATGTCATAATTGGAGTGTACGCCTTGCAAAATGGCTGAAATACGCTCCAAGCCCATGCCGGTATCAATACATTTTTGCTTAAGCGGAATGCGAGAACCGTCCGGTAAATCCTCAAATTCATCAAAAACAAGATTCCAAATTTCAATCCAGCGGTCGCCGTCTTCCTCCGGTGTGCCGGGGAGGCCGCCCCAAACTTCCGGTCCGTGGTCATAAAAGATTTCGGAGCAATAGCCGCAAGGACCGGTATCGCCCATTTGCCAGAAGTTGTCTTTGGTGGCGATATTGATGATGCGCTCTTCAGGCAGGCCGGAAACTTTTTTCCAGATATTGCGTGAGACTTCGTCTGTGTGGAAAACGGTTACGGCCAAGCGGTCTTTAGGTAAACAGAACTCTTTGGTGACCAGCTCCCAAGCGTAGTTAATGGCTTCTTCCTTAAAATAATCTCCGAAAGAGAAGTTTCCGAGCATTTCAAAAAACGTGTGATGGCGAACATCATAGCCAACGCTGTCTAAGTCATTGTGCTTGCCGCCGGCGCGAACGGATTTTTGGGAAGTGGTGGCGCGCTTAAAGGGCGCAGTTTCCGCACCGGTGAAAATGTTTTTGAACTGAACCATACCTGAGTTGGTGAACATCAGGGTAGGGTCATTGTCGGGAACCAAAGAAGATGAGGGGATAACCTTGTGTCCCTGCTTCTCAAAGTAATTTAAAAAAGTTTTTCTGATTTGATTAACTGTTGTGGTCATTTTTACTTCCCAATGAATTTAGCTTGTTTTAACCGTGCTAAATTAGAGCAAACTTCCTGATTTGTCCAGATAAATTTGCTAAAATTGAGGCTTAATTTTATATGACCGCGCCGTTTATCCAAACATAAGAAATATTGAGCCAGGTTGCAAAGGCCAGCCAAGCAAAAAGCGGGTAGTTTAAGTAAGCTGCCGTTTGGCTTACTTTGGCAAAAGATTTCAGCATATTCCAGACCACCCAAAGCAAAGCCAGCATTAGTATTAAACCAAGTCCGGTTTGACCTAAGAAGAAAAAGCAGAAGCACCAAGCCAACTGCAAGATGAGTTGTCCGCTAAAGAGTTTGATGCAAAGCGTGCGAAGGGCAGAGGCTTCAGCTCTTAAAATCAACCAAAAAGACAGAGCTTGTAAGACATATAAGATACTCCAGACAATGCGAAACCAGATTGCCGGCGGGGTTAGCGTGGCTTGCGGAAGTTCGGCATACCAGCCTTGGGTGCCCATGCGGCTGAAATATCCGCTTAATGCGCCGATGGCAAAAACACTGATAAATGAGATGAGAAGATTTTTGAAAGATTGCATGAGTTTTCTCCGGTAGTTGATTGTTATTCTAAATATAATTCTTTGAAAAAGAATTTAAAGAGTAAGTTTGAAGACAAAAAAATATTTTTTAGTCTAAAAATAGCTTGAATTTTGTCGAAAAATGTGCTTATATTAAGTATATCCAAAATCTTTCGGGGAAAATTCTATGAGCAATCCACAAGCAGACAAAAAAGACGGTACTTTTATTACGTTGGTTGGCGGTAATAATGCCAAGCGCATCGGCGGTAACAGTTATGTGATTGAGGCGCAGAATGAAGGTAAGACCAGCCGTGTTATGGTTGATTTAGGTGCGGTGATTACGAGTTTTGAGACCGGTTTTGAGTCCGCTTTTCCCGATGTGAGTAAATATTTTGACAGAATTAATCCGGATACGGGAAGTTTTGAGGAAGCCAAACAGCCGATAGATGCCATTGCGATTACGCATGTGCATGAAGACCATGTCGGAGCTTTGGTACATTTGGCTAAAATGGGTTATATGCTACCAACTATTTATACTTCTAAACTCACACGCAACTTTGTGCGTATTATGTTTAATAAGTCAGGTTTGCCCGAGCCGGATATTCGTGCCGTTAAGCCCGGTGAAAATATTAAAGTCGGCGAGGATTTGGTTATGGAAGGCTTTATGGAAACGCATAGTGCTGTTGATGCCATGGGTTTTCATTTCTTATCATTCAAAGGAGATAAGGCTGACGCTGGTATTGTTACGCATGGGGATTTTTTTGACGGGCAAGAGACTCCGTTTGGTGAGATTGATATGTGGAAGAGTTTGGAAGATATTGCTTCTCGCAAACCCATAACCCATGTCTTGCTTGATTCTACTATGGCTCCTTATGCCAGCAAAGAACAAGAAAAAGCTCAAGAAAAACCACGTTTATCTTATGACGAATATGTTAACAATGTGGTCGGAGTTATTCGGGAAAACCCAGGTAAAGTGGTTGTTGCGCCGGTTATCGGACGCAGCTTTAATAATGCGGGTATACATTTTAAGGCAGCAGAAGCCCTGAATACAAAAGTTTGTTTGGACGGAGATTGGTTGGTCGAGATGAATCGGGCAATGCTACTTTCGGGACATAAAGAATTTGAGAACCTGATTTATAAGGGTGGAATGGATGAATATTTGAAAGATGATAAAGTGCCCGTGAAATATGTGGTGGATACGGGAGCTTTTGCGCAAGGAATGCAAGAATATGAAAAATTAAAAGACAGCGGGGCTTTAATACCGATGGCATCGGCAACCAAAATGGCTTTGGGCTTGCATCCGCATCTTAAAGTTAATAGTAATGTTTTGCTTGTGATGAGCCAGCGCATTATTGATGAGATTAACGGAAAGACCGGTCCAAAGATGTTGCAACTCTTTGCTAATCAAGGGGCGACGGTGGTTATGAATCCGAGTGCACAGAAAGTGGCAAATTTCAGAGTTGTTCCGATGCAGGCTTCCGGGCATATTACAAACTCCGAAATGCGTGAATATTACCATAAAATAAGCAAAATTGCTCCTGCAGCGGAATTTATATCTATTCACGGAAGTGAGGAACAGCTCAAAAACACAAAGCGTGTTATCACCGACGAAGGGGGCGTTTGCCATGTCTTTGTTAACAGTGATGTTATTGAGTTGGGTAAAGGTGTTACCGTGGCTCGAGATGATTTGCAGCAGCCGCAGGAGTGGATAGGTGCAGAACGTGTTTATTTTAATCCGCTTAATCCGGATAACAGCATTCCACGTAGCGGAAGACTTGAATATTATAAAATTGATGAAAATTTTGTTCGCTTATCTGAAAAGCCGATTTTTGTTGATATGCTTTCAGAAAATGTTTCTAGCAAGCCGGGGGATAAAAATTATTACGCAAACCATCCTGAGCTTTCCTCTAAAATGCAAAAAGATGAAAATATTATGATTAATGCCTTTACGGGAAAACCGGTTAGAACAAAAAGCGGAAAGCTGCGTAAAGAAAATCCGCTTAAGAGTAAGGCGCGAAACAAATCCTTCGAAAATTTTGGCGGTGGGCGTGCCGATTAGAGAACAAAAAATTAAGTTTTCATAAAGCATATTTTTGTAACATAAAATATGCTTTATTTTTGAGGAGATAAATTTTGGATTTTAGCGATAGATTGATTCGCGGAGAGATTGTCGGTTCTTATCAAAACCTTATCATTGATGTTAAGTTTAGGGAAGGGAATGTAGTACCCGTCTTTTGTCCGGAGTTGGATTATATGCGTAAGCTTTATGTGCCGGGGACGGAAGTTTGGGTTACAAAAAACCGTGACCAGAGACGCAGACTTCGTTATGAGTGCCAAATTGTTAATAGCGGCGGTGGTTTGATTATGGTTAACCCAAACCATGTCGATGCCTTGTTTGAAGAGGCTTTTGAAGCAGGGATTCTTTCTGAGTTTGAAAAATATGACTATTGGGACAGAGTAGATGAAAAACTTACGACACGTAACATTAACTACGAATTGAGTAATGACAAAGGTGAAAAATGTTATGTTTATGTGGTGAATATTTATAATAAAATAGGTCCTAATGTTGTTTTTCCGACAATGCTGAATTTTTATGAAATGGAACTTTTTGATGATATGCGCAGGCTGCGGGATAAGGGGTTTGAAACGGTTGTGGTGCTTTTGACTACAAGAATGGACTGCTTGAATGCTAAATTTACCTGGGATGTTAACCCTATTGCAGCGGCAAAAATTTATGATGAGGCAAAAAACGGATTAAAATTTTGTTGTTATGGTTGCAAGATTGATAATAAAAGTATATCAATAACTCAACAGATGAAGATTTTGTATTAAGTGGGAGCTGGTTAAATTGGCTGAAAAAAGAAAAAACGGTATTAGAATTTACGAGCCGGCCGAGTTTGAGGGGATGCGTAAAGCCGGTCGTATTGCTGCGGAATGTTTGGATTATATTACGCCTTATGTTAAAGTTGGTGTATCTACCGGAGAGTTGGATGATTTGTGCCGAGAGTTTATGAAGGCTAAAGGCGCAATTCCTGCTTGTTTGGGGTATCATGGTTATCCCAAATCGGTTTGTATCTCAATTAACCATGTTATTTGCCATGGAATCCCTTCCTATGAACGCAAACTTGCCGATGGGGATATCTTAAATATTGATGTTACAACAATTGTTGATGGTTGGTACGGTGATACAAGCCGTATGTATTATGCCGGAAAACCTAAGCTTAAGGCCACACGTTTGTGTGAGGTTACATATGAATGTATGATGCGCGGTATTGATGTGGTTAAGCCAGGTGCACATTTTGGAGATATCGGTGCTGTTATTGAGGAATATGCGCATAAGTATGGTTATTCGGTTGTAGATATGTTCTGCGGACATGGGGTCGGCAAAGTTTTTCATGATGCGCCGAATGTTATGCATTGTGGTCGTAAGGGAACAGGTCCTGTTATGGAAGAAGGAATGATTTTTACTATTGAGCCGATGATTAATATCGGAAAAAAAGATGGTATTATTCTCCAAGACGGTTGGACATCTGTTACACGCGATAAATCTCTTTCCGCGCAATTTGAACACTCGTTGGCTGTTACCAAGGACGGCTATGAAGTCTTTACTTATTCGCCTAAAGGGTTGGATAAACCGCCCTATAAATTGGACTAATTACTTTTTGGACGACTATGGCTGAAAACAAAACAACAGATGATGCTCCGGATTATCTCGGACATCGTGAACGCTTAAGAAAAAGATTTTTGCTTGGCGGCGGCAAGGATATGCCGGATTATGAATTATTAGAGCTTCTTTTGATGATAGCTCTTCCCAGACGAGATGTTAAACCTTTGGCTAAGGAAATGATTAAAAAGTTTGGGAGTTTTGCCGAGGTTATTAATGCTCCGTTGGAAGAGTTAATGAATTTTAGCGGTGTTAAGGAAAATACGGCAACGGTTTTAAAAATCGTGCGTGAGTGTTCTATTAGAACATCGTGGCAGAATCTGAAAAGTGCTGATGCTCCGGTCATCAATACTTTTGATGCTATGGTGGATTATTGTCGTTCGGCGATGGCTTATCAGACAATAGAAGAATTTAGAATCATTTTCTTAGATTCAAAACTTCATGTTATTGCAGAGGAAGTTCAGCAACGCGGTACGGTTGACCAAGTAGCCATTCATCCCAGAGAAGTAATTAAATCCGCAATGATGCATGGTGCTAGTGCAATGATTTTGGTGCATAATCATCCTTCAGGCATTGTTACTCCTTCTAAAGCGGATATCGAAATAACCAAGAGAATCCGTGAGGCAGGTGAGGTGGTTTCTATCCGTTTGTTTGATCATTTAATTATCAGTAAATCAAGTGTTTATAGTTTTCATAACGAGGGATTTGTATAAAAGACTTGCAAAATAATTTTTTTTGATTATTGTAATGAAGGTTTTGAGAAACGGGACATAGCTCAGCCTGACCGGAACGCCGGTAGCGGTGACGCGCTTGCTTTGGGAGGGGAGAGAAAGTTCTCGGATTATTATAACAGAGCTAAAAAAACGGGACATAGCTCAGCCTGGTAGAGCGCTTGCTTTGGGAGCAAGATGCCGACGGTTCGAATCCGCCTGTCCCGACCATTTTTTATTGATTTTGACTTGACTTGAATGACGGATGAGTTTATATTCCGTTTCAGATTTTAGGTTGTCTATGCGCCCTTAGCTCAGCTGGATAGAGCAACAGCCTTCTAAGCTGTGGGTCAGACGTTCGAATCGTCTAGGGCGCGCCAGTTTTATAAAAAAGAGCTCCATTTACGGAGCTCTTTTTTATTTCTGGAAAAGCGACCTTACGATTTGAACGTCTGAGACAGACGTTTGACTACCAGCAATAGGCGATACGGGGGTATCGCCGGTTTTGCTTGAAGCAAAAATTGCGCCTGTGCAACTCAAGCAAAGCGCAGAGTAATCGTCTAGGGCGCGCCAGTTTTATAAAAAAGAGCTCCATTTACGGAGCTCTTTTTTATTTCTGATATTTAAAAATCATATATAAAACAATACTACCAAAAACTAACCCTATGAAATTGAATATTATCATTTGCAATGATTGCAGATAAATGCCGTAAATTAGCCAACATGCTATGCCTAAATTGTAGATAATGTAACTTGCTTTTGATAAATTTTTGACTTGTTTGCTTTGTATGGTTTTTAATGTTTGAGGTAAAAAACATACGGCGGTACAAATTCCTGCCAAGTATCCTAAAATTTCAGCTCCGAGGTTCATTATCTGAATTACTCCTTTCCCGTTAGACGTGGTTTGCAACCGCAGTAATTTTGCGAATATAAATCTAGTTCTTTTATCAGTTTTTCTCGCAAATCCTGCATGCCGTGTTTGCGCCCTTCAATATGCACATATTCCATATCTGTTTCTTTGGAAGCTTTTGCGGCTGCTTCATTAACTTGTTCCAGATTTTTGTATCTGGAAACACCTAAAACCGAAGCAACACCATCAAAACCATTGGCTTTGGCATATTCCATTACTCTTTTGAGGCGCAGGTAAAAACAAACAGAACACCTTTTACCTCTTTCCGGCTCATTTTCCAGCCCAAGGGTGGCGTCACACCAAACCTGATTGTCATATTCCAGCTCAACAAAGGGGATATGATAAATCTCGCAAACGCGCTTGTTTTCTTCCAGACGCTTTGTATATTCAGCCAAAGGGCGGATGTTGGGGTTATAAAAAGCTACTGTCAGGTTGAGCCCTGTTTCTGCAGCTTTGGCTATGACAGCGCAAGAGCAGGGGGCGCAACATGACAGTAACAATATTTTTTTGTTTTCCGACATCTTATCTTTTGGCAATTTCTTGTTCGTTAAGATATTTTTCGGCCTCTAAAGCAGCAATACAGCCGCTACCTGCCGCAATAATAGCCTGACGATGGTGCGGGTCTTTAATGTCTCCGGCGGCAAACACGCCTTTAACGCTGGTTTCGCAACTATCAGGTTTGGTGGCAATATATCCTTCTTCATCTAATTCAAGATGACCTTTGACCAAGTCTGTGTTCGGGTGATGCCCGATGGCGATGAAAACTCCATCAACAGCTAAATCGGAAATGTTATCCGTCTTAACATTTTTGAGTTTTACACCGGTAACGCCGAGCGGGGTGTCCGTGCCGATAATTTCAGCAACGACACTGTTCCAAGCAACATTGATTTTGGGGTTTTGCTTGACGCGTTCTTGCATGGTTTTATCTGCTCTAAACTCATCACGACGATGGATGATCGTTACGCTTTTGGCAAAGTTGGTTAGGTATAAAGCCTCTTCCAAAGCGGTGTTGCCACCGCCGACAACAGCGACATTGCGGTTACGATAGAAAAAACCGTCGCAAGTTGCGCAAGCCGAAACACCAAAGCCTCTGAATTTTGTTTCGCTCGGAATCCCCAACCAACGAGCAGATGCTCCCGTGGCTATAATTAAAGAATCGCTTACGTAAGAATTGGCGTTTTCCGAAGAACAAACAAAAGGACGATGTTCAAAGTCTATCTCCGTAATTGTATCATCAATAATTTGAACACCTAGGTTTTGTGCTTGTTCGCGCATGCGTTGCATTAACTCTCCGCCCTGAATTGGGGTCGGAAAACCCGGAAAGTTTTCAACTTCGGTCGTAATGGTTAATTGTCCGCCAACCTGTGTGCCTGAAACCAAAATCGGTTTTAAGCCGGCGCGGGCAGCATAAATTCCGGCAGTGTAACCGGCAGGACCAGAGCCGATGATGAGTATTTTAGATTTATATTCAGCCATTTTTTATATTCTCCGTTATTTAATTTTCCTTACTATAAAACCGATATTTTTATTTTCAAGAACTTCTGAAACTTGCTTTGATAAGTTGCTCATTTTAAAGAAAAAGCCGACAGTTGTCGGCTTTTTGCTGATGAGTTTTATCTTATTTATAAATAACGTCTAAAATCTCAAAAGATTTTTTACCGCCGGGAGCAACATATTCGGCAACATCACCGACTTCTTTACCAATCAAAGCTTTTGCTAAAGGTGAAGAGAGTGATATTTTGTTTTTTTCAATATTGGCTTCATAATCGCCGACAATTTGGTAAGATTTTTCAGCGTCCGTATCCTCATCAACAACTACAACTGTTGCGCCAAAACGAATGACACTTCCTTTGTTTTGAGAAGGATCGATAACCTGAGCGCGGCTGATTACGGCTTCCAACTCCTGAATGCGGCCTTCAATGAAACTTTGTTTTTCCTTAGCTGCGGAATATTCGGCATTTTCGGACAAATCACCGTGGGAACGAGCCTCAGCAATGGCTGCAATGATGTTTGGGCGGTCAACGCCTTTGAGGTGCTTTAGCTCGGCTTCCAAAGCCACAAAACCATCTTTTGTCAAAGGAAATTTATCCATCTTTTTACTCCTTCATTATTCCAAAAAAACAATGCAGCCCGACAAAACTTTGGCGGAGCGGCATTTTAAAAAAGTTAGAAAAATCAAGCTGCGATAAACTTTGGATTTATCACAGCCGTCATCTTTATTAATTTCTGCTTAATATAACACAGAAATAAAATACTGCAAGCCTTTTTATTTTTTTTGCTCGGATAGATTGTATAAAGTTCTGTACAAAAGCTTATGGAGTGCTATAACTAAAAAGCTAAATGCTTTGATTTTAAAGGAGAAAAATAGTGAAAAAACTTTATATTGCTTCGGCTTTGGCTGTGGTTATGGCTTTTTCTTCCAATGCTATGGCTGTTGACAGCACTGGTTGTGGTTTGGGTTCGTTGGCTTGGAGAGGACAAAGCGGAACGGCCCCTCAAGTATTGGCTGTTACAACAAATGCGTCTTTCGGTAACCAAACTTTCGGTATTTCTTCCGGAACATCTGGTTGTGACCAAAATGGTAGAATTACCGGAGGAACACAGCGTATGGTTTTGAATTTCTTGGAAAATAATATGGAACAATATGCTTTGGATGCTTCCAGAGGTGAGGGTGAAACTTTGGATACTTTAGCCGGTATTATGGAAGTTGATAAGCAAGAATTGGCAACCAAAGTTCATGATAATTTTGCTCTTATTTTTCCTAATGATGATGTAGATGCCGTTGAAGTTACTTTGAATCTTTTTAAAGTAATGAATGCTTAATTGATATCTTATGAGCCGCTCAGACAAAAGGATGGGCGGCTTTTTTATGTTTGTCTGAGTGTTATGAAAAAATTTTTTGCGGTTTTGATGCTTGTTGGGTTATGGTCTATGCCGGTTGCGGCCGGTGTGGAGGATAATCCTCAATGGTTGGCTCTCGGGCATTATCGACCGCAGTTGTTTGGCGGCGTCGAAAGTACGATTGATACACCGAATTTTTTCTTGGCGGAAAATGGAAAAGTTAATCCAAAAGCTGAACTTGAGGCAACAATTGCGTTGTTTGAGGAAAATAAAGATATTGATAGAATCTGTATTTTTCCGGCGCGTTACAAATTTTTGAAAGCTCAAGGGCTGATCGATAAAAACTTTCCGAAATGTGATGAATTTGAAGAATTTAAGAAAGATTTACGCCCCTCCGGTGTGACACTTCTTTTTACCGATGCTTATATGAATAATCCGTCCTCTTTGTTTGGGCATACTTTAATCAGAATTGATACCTCACGTAAGGGAACGCAACTTTTGGCGCATGGTGTGAACTATGGTGCTTTTACGGCGGGGCAGGAAAACGCGGCTCTTTTTGCAATTTTGGGGCTGACGGGCGGTTTTTACGGTGGTTTTACGGTTAAACCTTATTACGATATCATCAATACCTATAATAACATTGAAAACAGGGATATCTGGGAATATAGTCTTGATTTGACACCTGAGGAACTGGATATGTTTGTGGCGCATTTGTGGGAGGTCGGGCAAACGCAAACGCGGTATTTCTTTTTTACGGAAAATTGTTCTTATATGCTGATGGAGATTTTAGATGCCGTACGCCCTTCCTTGAAATTGGCAGATGATTTTCCGGTGCAGGCAATTCCGTTGGATACAATCAAAGCAGTGAAAAGTCGCAAAGGTTTGGTTAAAAGTGTTAATTATCGTCCTTCCCGCCAATCTAAAATTCGTTATAGATTTAAGCAGATGGATGATAAACAAAAAGAAGCTTTTTATGCGGCAGTTTTGGAGCAAAATTGGACATTGGACGGTTTGGAAGACGATGAAAAAGCCGATGTTTTGGAAACGGCTTATCAATATGTTCAGTATCAGTATGTGGCTAAAGATTTGGACTTAAAAGAATATCGCAAGCGCAGTTTTAAGAGCCTTAAGGCCAGAAGTAAAATCAATGATGTCCCGCATTTTGCCGAGCATGATGAAGGTAAGCCACCTCATGATGGGCATGATTCCATGCGGGCTGTTCTTGGTGTGGGAAATCGGAACGGCGAGGCTTTTCAGGAGATTCAATATCGTCCGGCATATCATTCTTTGACGGATGATAATTTTGGTTTTCTACGTGGCGCAGAGATTAATTTCTTAAATACGACTTTGCGTCATTATGATAATCAAAACAAAACCGTGTTGCAAAAGCTTGATTTGGTTGGGATTAAATCTCTTTCACCCGCAGATTTAATGTTTTTGCCGACTTCTTACACCATTATGGCGGATATTGAACGAGTGTATAATCCTGAAACGCAAAAAGAGGGATATGCCTTTAATTTCAAAGTCGGCGGCGGTCTTACTTATGCCTTGAATGATAATATTTGGATTTATTCCATGAATAGTCTATATGCAAGTTATGGTGGTTTTTTGCCGCATAATCAGTGGGGTGGAATAGGTGTTGCCGGCGGAATTTATGCAGACTTCGGAAAATGGCGGCTCTTGGTCGAAGCGGAAAAGGTTTTTGCAACTTCGCATTTTGCCGATAGTATGAAATATTCGGCAGAAGCTGCTCTAACCTTGACCAAAAATTCGGCTTTGGCCCTAAACTATAAGTATCAGGTCAATTATGGGCATAATATCGATGAATTTATGACTTCCGTGCGGTTTTATTTTTAACCGTAAAATGCTGTTGATTTTTTGGCTCTAAGCTATTATCCTCAGGGCAATCGTAATTTTTTTTGGAGAAAACAAATGTTGAGAGAAGACCTACAAAAAGCTTTGAAAGAATCTATGCTGAATAAAGATATGGATACGGTTAGCGCCGTTCGTTTGATTATTGCCGGTATGAAGGAAAAAGATGTTGATGCGCGCGGCAGAGGCTTGAAAGAGGCCAGTGATGCTGATTTGTTGTCTATGATGCAGAGTATGATTAAGCAACGTAATGATTCAATCAAAATGTACGTTGAGGGTAATCGTGAAGATTTGGCTGCTAAGGAACGCAAAGAAATCAGTGTTATTGAGCGCTTTTTGCCCAAACAAATGAATGATGCAGAGATTGAGGCTGCAATTAAAGCAATTATTAGCGAAACCGGGGCTGCTTCTATGAAAGATATGGGAAAGGTTATGGGAGCCTTGAAGGCTAAATATGCCGGACAGCTTGATTTCGGAAAAGCCAGCGGAATGATTAAGAATTTCTTGAACTAAGGGCTTGCTGTTTTAAATGGCCTCGGCGGATTTGCAAAAATTTTTGGACGAGTTGCGCGCCAGAATTTCTATTGTAGATGTAGTTGGCGCGAAGGTTAAGCTCGTCCGAAAAGGCCGAGAATATCAGGCTTGTTGTCCGTTTCATAATGAAAAAACACCTTCTTTTACGGTGAATGAGGCCAAGGGATTTTATCATTGCTTCGGTTGCGGTGCACATGGCGATATCATAAAATTTGAGATGGAGGCTAATAATCTGCCTTTTATGGATGCCGTGCGTAAACTTGCAGACAAGGCTGGTTTGCAAGTGCCGCAGATGAGCCACGAAAACAAGGAAGAGATTGAAAAAAGAGCTTCGCAATATGATATTATGGAAATGGCGGCGAAGTTTTTTGAAAAATGTTTGCGTATGCCCGAAGGCGTGCGTGCCATGGATTATTTGGCTAACCGCGGTTTCGGTGATGAGATTATTACTAAGTTTAGGCTTGGCTATGCTCCAAATAACAACGGGTTGAAGGCTTTGCTCGCATCTAAAGGTATCAGTGAAGCCGAAATGCACGAGCTTGGTTTGATCGCTATTCCTGAAGATAAAAGCCGCCGCTCGCATGATTTTTTCCGCGACCGCGTGATTATTCCAATTATGGATAAGCGGGGTAGGGTGATTGCTTTCGGCGGACGGATTATGGGAGATGGGCAGCCCAAATATTTGAACTCACCTGAAACTCCGGTCTTTAATAAAAGGCGTGTGCTTTATAATTTGAATTATGCCCGCGACAAGGCTTTTGAGGCTCGTAATATTATTATTTGTGAAGGTTATATGGACGTTATAGCTATGGATAAATTTGGCATCGGTTATGCTGTGGCTCCTTTGGGTACGGCCTTAACCGAAGACCAAATTCAGGAGGCTTGGCGAGTTTGTCCGATGCCGACTTTGTGTTTTGACGGGGATAATGCAGGTATTCGTGCTGCAGTGCGTTCGGTTGACCGGGCTTTGCCAATTTTGAAAGCTGGGTATTCTACCAGATATGTGTTTTTGCCAGACAAAATGGACCCTGATGAGTTCTTAAAAGCCAAAGGCAGAGATGAGTTTTTGAAAATTATCGGAGATACGGTTCCTTTGGCGGAGCTTGTTTGGCGTAAAAACATCCAGAGTAAGGATTTGTCTACGCCAGAGCAAAAAGCTTTAATAGAAAAGAATATTATGGAAGAAGTCGGCAAAATTGCCGATGAAAAAGTTCGCGGTTATTATATTCAGGATATGAAAAATCGTATCTATGAGGCTTTTGGGCGCAGTAGTTGGAAAGGACGTAAGCAAGAAGACGGGCGCAAAAACAAAGTGGCTCAATCTGCGGTAAAAAAAGTTGTTGTTGCAAGACCTAAGCCTAGTTTGGATGAGCTGGTTTTAAAATTTGTGTTGGCTGCTTTCGTTTATTATCCGGAGCTGGTGGCTGAATATGAAGAGAAAATGTCTTTCTTTGACTTTAATAATCAGCGTTTGCGCGCGATGTATGACCAAATGAGCGAGATTTGTTCCGAAAAAGAGCAAGTTACTTTTGCAGAGATGTATAAGAGTTTGGAAGAAAAAGGTTTTGGGAAGGATTTGGCTGAGCTGTGGGAGCTTAATATGTTTAAACAACAGAATCCCTATCTTCCCAAAATACGTTCGGAAATTGATACTAAGATTATTGAAGTTCAGCTCAAACAGCTCGAAAATGAGATAAGGGAATGTTTGCGCATCATTCAAACTTCCGAGTCGTTTCCGGAAGATGTGTATAAACACTACGAATCGTTAAAAAAAGAAAAAGAAGCACTACTTGATACACAAAATTTTAATTAATCTTATATAATGTAATCCACGGGAAACCAAACAAGACAGCGATGATGAGAGAATCGGTGCTTTTTTTGTGTTAAAGCAAGTGTTGACAAAAAGCTTTAAAATTATTAAAAAAAGTGCCAGCTAGCAGTTTTTCGGGCTTTTTTGTCTGGTTAAAGCCCGGAGTTTAAAAAAATAGAATTTTTTTAAGGAACGACATGTCAGATACAGAAAATCAAGACTATTACGAAGGCGGTGCAGCTGACGCACCGTTGATTGATTCATTGGGTAGTGCCGTAAAGCGTCTTATCGATAAGGGTAAGGTTCGCGGCTATATTACGGTTGAAGAGCTGAATAAGGCTTTGCCTTCTGAAAGAGAAACTTCCGAGCAGATTGAAGATATTATGTCAGAAATTTCGGATTTGGGAATTAGTATCATCTCCGAATCTGATGCTGATAATTTTGAGCCGGATGTGGTTGAAGAAGAGGAAGATTATGATGAAACCGGTAACTTCGATGAGAAAGAGTTAGGGCGTTCTGATGACCCCGTACGTATGTATTTGAAGGAAATGGGTACGGTTGAGCTCTTGTCCAGAGAGGGTGAAATTGCTATTGCAAAGCGTATTGAGGCCGGAAAAACCGTGATGATTGATGGTTTGTGCGAAAGCCCGATGACTTTGAAAGCAATTGCCGGTTGGCGTGATGATCTTGTTGAAGGCAGAATGCAGCTTCGTGATATCGTCGATTTGGAAATGATGTATGGCGATGATCCCGAGGCCTTGGCTTATGAAGATGATGAAACTCCGGTTGATTTGGATAAAGTTGCTGAGGAACTGGAAACAAAAGAAAGCCTAGATGATATCGATGAGGATTTAGACGATGATATGGAGCTGGAAGATACCGTCGATGATGAGGTTGAAGATGAAGATGATGCTTCGGATTTAGGCGAAGACAGTGATGGAGATTCCGCCTCTTCAGATGATGATGACGATGAGGATGGTGTCGGAGGAAGAGCTGCTGCTTCGGTTTCGGCAATGGAAGAGGCTTTGCTCCAACCTGTTTTGGAAATTTTGAATAAAATCTCAAGCTATTATGATGATTTGAAAAAAATTCAGAGCCAGCGTATTGCGGCGGTTTTGGCCGGAAAAAATATTAGTCCGAGCGTTGAGAAAAAATATTTGCAGGTGAAAAAAGAACTGGTTGAGTTGATGAGTTCTATTCACTTGAATGCAACTCGTATTGAACAATTGGTTGAGCAGCTTAATGATTTGAATAAGCGTTTGATGGGACTTGAAGGCAAGTTGCTGCGTTATGCTTTGTCTTGCAAGATTAAACGTGAGGACTTTTTGGCTGCGTATCAAAAATCTGAACTCGATCCGAAATGGATTGAAAATATATCTCACAAAACAGACAAACATTGGAAGATGTTTGTGGAAAAATATGGCGCAGAAATTGTTGAGTTGCGTGATAATGTAGCAAAAATGGCTCAGGAATGCGGTTTGCCGATTACGGAATATCGTAGAATGGTTGATACCATTAAAAAAGGTGAGCGTGAGTCAGAAAGAGCAAAGAAGGAGATGATTGAGGCTAACTTGCGCTTAGTTATTTCTATTGCCAAAAAATATACCAACCGTGGTTTACAGTTCTTGGATTTGATTCAGGAAGGTAATATCGGTTTGATGAAGGCGGTTGATAAGTTTGAATATCGCCGCGGATATAAGTTTTCGACTTATGCAACTTGGTGGATTAGACAGGCTATTACACGTTCTATTGCCGACCAAGCCAGAACTATTCGTATTCCGGTGCATATGATTGAGACAATCAATAAATTGGTCAGAACTTCTCGTCAGATGTTGTCAGAAATGGGCAGAGAACCAGTGCCGGAGGAATTGGCTGAGCGTTTGTCTATGCCTTTGGAAAAAGTGCGTAAGGTTATGAAAATTGCCAAAGAGCCGGTTTCTTTGGAGGCTCCGGTCGGAGATGAAGAAGATTCTTCTTTGGGTGATTTTATTGCAGATGAGAGTGCTTTGCAGCCGCTTGATTCCGCAATCCATTCTAACCTTAAAGAAACATGCACAAGAATTTTATCATCCTTAACGCCGAGAGAAGAACGTGTTTTGCGTATGCGTTTTGGTATTGGTATGAATACAGATCACACATTGGAAGAGGTTGGTCAACAGTTTAATGTTACGCGTGAGCGTATTCGTCAGATTGAGGCGAAAGCTTTGCGTAAACTTAAACATCCGTCAAGATCGCGAAAGTTGCGTTCTTTCTTGGATAACTAAAAATAAAAAACCCTGCGAAAAGCGGGGTTTTTTCATAAGAAGTATTTGACAGAAGGTTTTATGAAGCGTATATTCCCGAACGTAAATCTTATATGTTGTATATTATGAATGCAAATGAATTATTAAAAGAAGCGCGAGGAAGTTCAGTAGCCGCGCTGCGTTTGGGTAAAGATATCGTCAATGGCGATATTGAATTACCGATTGGAAAAATGCTTGAGGCTTTTTCTATTGTTTATCAAATCTATTTGGGATATGGTAAAGAATATGACGAAGCCAAAACAGAACAGGAAAAGGAACGGTCTTTGCACTGGTTGAATATGTTTCAAGAGGTGGTAAATGATTTTTATGAAGTTTTTTACGACTTTGAAATTGAGATATTGTCTTATTTGTCTGGTTTGAAAAAATCAGAGATGACGGAAGATGAGCAAAAGACAGTGAAATATCTCCTGAAAGCATGTCAAAAAGATGATAATTTATCGGTAGAACTCAGAAATTTTGAGTTGGCCGGATAGTGTCTAGTTTTGGAGAGCATTGGGTTTGAGAAAACCATCAGTGCTCTTTTTTTTGTATATATGTTTGACAAAATAATTTTTTGGAGTTAGTTTTTATCCGTTTAATTTAAAAATTGATAGTTATTATGGAAAAAAGGACTTTAGCGGTTAAGACTGCTCAGCAGGCTTTCGCTTTGATGAAATCAATGCTCTCCGCCAATATGGTGGATAATGAGTTGGTAGAAAAACAAGTTAAGACCGGTGCCGAAGTTGAGGTTGGTGATATCTTTGATGAAGCTTCTAAAGCTTGGTATCATCTGCAATTAGTGTGGTTGAAGCGTGGGGATGACGACTTGGTTGGTTGTCCGTGCTTTGTCTGCCCATTTAAGGGGATTTTGCCGGATGGAACGAAGGTTGATACACTTGTTTATGTAAAAGCTTTTTCAACCAAGGCTTTGCATAACTGCAAACTCCATCGTAAGGGAGAAGAGCTTGAATGGGAGGAAATTAAGGACGGCGGTGAATTTGTTATGAAAGCAGAAGCCGGACGTTTCCCTGAAGAACGTTTTCTCTACCGTGGTGGAGAGATTTTTGAGTTGAAGTAGTCTTTACCTCTATTTTTTTAATCCTTGCAAAATGTGAATTTTGCGAGGATTATTTTTTAAATTATGCTTGACTTAAGCAAACGAATTTCATATCTTCTTTTTTGTCATAGGGCCCTTAGCTCAGTTGGTTAGAGCAGGCCGCTCATAACGGTCTGGTCGCAGGTTCGAGTCCGGCAGGGCCCACCATAGTTAACAGCTCCTATTGCGGGAGCTGTTTTTCTTTTAAAAATCAATTACTTAATCGAGTTCGGATGTTGTAAATTTCAAAATCATATTTTGGGAGAGTTTTCCGAACTCGTTTGTTTATATTTCTTTATTTTTCAATAGTTTAATGTGATTGGAGTCCAGTAGGGCCTCTGGGATATGTTTTTTGTTACGAATCAGATTTGATGACAGTTTGTTTTGCGTAAAGAACTATCTTGAAAACCTTTATCAAGCCAGAGGCTTCCCGGCTGCGGCATATCCCAGTATCCATATCCGAGCTGCCAGTTGCCGTTTCCCGTCTTGCGGCTCCCGTATAAGTACGGCCAGCCCAACGGCTAGGCGGACCGGGGAAAATTTTAATGAGCCGTTTTAAAAAGGGCTTTACGCGCGGGATAAAAAAATATTTTTTTAGGCTCCACTACATTTAAACTTAGCGTCATTAAAGGCGATAGGTTAATATTTCTTAATCTTCATAAAATTTTTTATTGGAATAATTCGCACGCATATATCTTAGGCTTCTACGAAATTTAGGTCGTTTGTTTTCCATAATGTAAATAAAGGTTTCCCACCCCAGGAATTCACCAATACGAATAAAACCTTCAAAAGATATATCTCCGGTTTCTTCAAAATGTCTTAGAGAACTATATGTGACACCTGTCCATAAGGCTAATTCTCTTCTTGAAATTTTCCAAAATATTCTTTCTTGTTTAATATTTTCTGCGATTCTTCTTTTTTTTTCTAATATCTGTACCATTTATCTAATCTTTAATTTTGAATTGCAAATTTTATAGTAAGAAAATTGCTAAAATAATAGCAATATTTTTTAATTTCGTCAATATAATATATTGAAAATGCATCGTAAAAAGTTTTCTGTTCATTTTCAGGTTTATTCTAAAAAAATTTTTTTCTAACATCATCTTGTCAAACGAAATACACGTTTTGAAAAATAAATATTTCAACGAGGAGAAGCTCAAAAGATGATAACAAAAAGTACCTTCAAGAATCTTCCGTAAAATAATTTGGAAAATTCTCAAATCTAAATAATCAAAACATCATTAATCCCAATATTTGGCTGGATAAATCATATTTTTCCGGACAGGGATATTTTTAACCAAAATTTTGAAAGGAAATATAAAATGAACAATGCAATTTTAGTACAAGAAACAGTTGATAACGGAAATGCAATCAAAACCTATGGCGCGCCGGAAGAGTTTAATCTGCCGAAACCTTCCAATAATATTGTTGATGTTGAATACACCATTGAAAGCACAGGAAAAGAACTTGTTGCCGCCAATGACAATATGTTCCCGACGTTTCCGAGTGACCCGAATGCCCTGCCGGCTTTTATTACCGTGGCGACCAAAGCTGTTGAGGCTGAAACGAAACTGTTGAATGGTTTGTTAATGACGCCGAACAAATATCAGCTTGCTTTGGCTCAGACACAAAAACACGCTGCTTTATTATTAAAAGCGCAACTTCGTTTAGCCGATTTATTGAAAGGAATAAAAATACAACGGGGAATGCGTACTGATTTGAAAAACAAGGCTAATAAACTTATCAAATCCAAAAAAGAGATTATCGCCAAAGACTATAATTTAACAGTGCGACAAGCCAGGGATATTGAAAAGCTGACAAAAGAGTGCGTTGAAGCGGCAATAAAGGAAGCTCTGGAAAACAACGAAATCCCGACCCGATCCCTTGCTTTGTCAAAACTTGGAAAAAAAGATAAAGAAGAGCGGGGTAATGTAGATTTTATCCCGGTTATGGAGGACGACCACAAAACTTTAACCTTAAAAGAACCCTTGTATTACACCTCTCTTTTTGCAAATGTCGGTATCGGCACTTATTATCTTAACAATATGGGGATTAAATGTGCTGTAGCAAATGAACTTTTGGAAGAACGGGCTAAATGGCATGAAGAGATTTATCCCGATTGTGAAATGGTACAAGGCAGTTTTACCGATGAGGAAATTTTTAATAAACTTGTTCGTCTTCATAAAGAAAAGGGATGCAAGATTTTTTTGGCCTCGCCACCCTGCCAAACCTTTAGTCGTGCTAACACGGCAACCAGTAAAAGCACCGACAATCGTACTATTCTTTTTGAAACGACTTTGGAATTTGCCCGTCAGACCGATAACGACTATATTTTGATTGAAAATGTGCCGGATTTTCTGAATGCAAAACCTAAAAATGCCGAACATATCCTTAAAGGCAAAACGGTCGGAGAATATATAAAAGAAGAACTGGAGAAACTCGGCTATATCGTTAACATCGGAATTTTCAGCGCGGCTGATTACGGGACAGCTCAGGACCGTCAGCGTTCTCTCATTCTGGCGTCAAAAAAAGAACTGGGAATCTGGAAATTTCCGAAAAAAGACAAGTTCAGAAAAGTGTTGTTTGAGGCTATCGGTGATTTGCCAAGTCTGGAACCAGGAGAGAAAGACCGGACAAGACCATTTCATTATGCCCCGGAACTTCCTGCCTGTCAGATTAATTTCTTAAAACATACGCCGACGGCACATTCAGCTTGGGAAAACTCAAAGGCATTCAGACCTGTTAATGTTGACGGTACGGAAAGCGGAGCCAAATTTAAATCAAGCTTTTCCCGCAAGGACTGGAATAAGCCATGCAATACGATTACAACCGACAGCGGCTCAATCGGCGGCATGATTAACATTCATCCGGGACGTCCTTTGTCTGACGGGTGCTATTCTGATTGTCGTCCGCTTTCGATTTTGGAATTGTTCCGAGTAACCGGACTTCCCGATGATTATCCGGTCCCGGAATGGGCTGCAAATAATGATAGGTTAATCCGCGAAGTTATCGGAGAATGTTTTGCTCCGTTACATGTCGCCCGTCTGATGACAACTTTGCCGATGATTTAATTTGTAAGGAATTGGAGAGATGTAAAAAGTCTCTCCTTTCTTTTTTTAACCTTCCGCCCTTAAGGACAAGAAGTCTAAATTATATATTTTGATGTATATATACATCGAAAAATCTTAAACGTACACAAAAAATTCGTTTTGGAAAATTTTTTTATCAAATCCGCATGAAGTAACAATTCTAAATCAAAAAAGGAAAGGAATTGTTCATGCGAAAAAAACAGAAAATAAATAAGAAAAAGCAGAGCCAACGTGCTTACAAAGGCTTTATTTTCTTGGTTAATTGGTACAAAAATAAATTTGATGTCATCTCACATATCAGTAATATATATGGGAATGAAGATAAAAAAGAAGTTTCCGTTTATAGGTTACCTTTATGGCGAGACATAACTTTGGTACAAAAACTGGCATACTTCTTTTATTTTATGTCTGAAATAAAACCTTTTGAGAATATTAAACCGTTTACGTTAGATTTAAGTAAATCGTTTCGTGATAAACATAAAAAATTAACATATAAAAAGTTGAAAGCAGTTATTATCAAAAAAATATATGGTAATCTTGATTATCTCTTTAAATCATCTCCTAAACCGATGATGTCATTTATTCTTGAAAACAAAAAGAAGAACAATCGAAAAGATATAAACGACAAAGAGACTCATATACATGGCATTAGAGAAGTATTTAATGAAAATATTGATTACAAAGTAAGAACCGCATTAAAGACATCTGTTTGTAATGGCAAGAAAGAGTATAAAGGGTCTGAATATCGCAATATGCTACAGACTAAAGATAAATATAACAACGATAAATCCGGCGCCAAAGGTTGGTTATGGTATCTTAATAAAGGTTCTTGTTGCAATAATGGTCTTTATATCTCCCAATCTCTTTTAGAAAAAATACGTAATGACTACGAGCAGCTTTATAAGGAATATAAAGACAATATCAAGCTATTGAAGGAAAAAGGTTTCAAGATAAAATACGAAAAACCGGAGAGGATCACTCAATCTGCAAATGCTTCAAATCTGCCAAGCTAAATAAAAACACTCACATAAAGGATCCTAAAACAGCCCGTAACAAGCCGATTTACAAAAATCTAAGCAAACCTATACCAAACAAAATAGCTGAGTCCTACGATCAAAAAATGAATCCTTATGGATGACAGCAGTAAAATGGTATTATCCGGTATATTTTTTTCTTATCCGGTTACGTTCTAGAATTTATGAAAAAGCGTAACCTGAAAATAAATGACGATTGGAAAACTCCTCAAGATTTATATGACAGCTTGGATAATGAGTTTCATTTTGA
>CASEZG010000015.1 GCA_949292375.1 uncultured Pseudomonadota bacterium
GGCTCTTATGTTGCCGAATGGTGCTATTGCCTACGATATTTCTACACTAACACACACACCCAAACCGAAGCCCGCCTTTGAGTTTGTTCAACTTGATAATGCTTATAAGACCGCTGGTATTTGTTTTTTGGGTGTCGGAGACTGTGCGCCGGAAGTTGGTTTTTCTTCCGGTGGCGATGATGATGGAGATTATGACGTTAATACCGGCAATCAATGTTTGAATGAAGGTTTCTCTAAGCAAAGCTGCAACTCTGTTCAAACAATTGATGGTGTTTGTCCTTATAACTCAGCTTACGGACGCGGGTGTAAATGCGTTTCTAATTTAATCTCTTGTCCGGCAGGGCAAGTCGGTGTCGGTGATAGTTGTGACGGCAAGTATGCCTCTTGTAAATGCGACCCGAATTTGAAGACTTGTTCTTCTAAAGAGGTTGGACAAGGAGCAAGTTGCGGCGGTAGATATGAGTCCTGTGTTTGTAAGTCAGAATATCAATATACTTCGTCAAATTGTACTTATCCTCGTTCTGTTTCCGGTGATAATTGTAGTGGAAAATATACTAATTGTGTTTGCCCGACCGGTGTTTCTTCCACGCCGTATGGCTGCGAAGAATATTATCCGGCTCCATGTAGTTCTGTTTGTAAAATAGCTTATGCAGATAACTGCCGAAACAGAGATAGTGTTTCTACTCCTTATGGCTGTGTTGAAAACTGGGAAGATTGTTCCTCAAAATGTAAAACTGCATATAATGACAATTGTAGAAATCGTACGGCGGTTACTTGCCAGTTTGGCTGTGCTTCTTCTTTTGCTGATTGTCAATCCAAATGTGAAAAGTGCAAAACTGATAACTGTGATAATAGAACGAATCAATCTTGCCAATATGGTTGTCAAACTTATTGGAGTGACTGCTCTTCTAAATGTCAGACTTGTTATTCTGACAATTGCAGAAATAGAGCTTCTTGTCCGGCAAATGCTACTTGTCAATATTTTTTCGATTGCCCATCTAAAATTAGCTCTTGGAGCTGTAATTCAGGTTATAATCAGTCCGGCAATTCTTGTATTCAAGCTTGCAGACCTTATGCTGATCAAGTAAATTGTAAATTTGGTACGCAGTCTTGCAGTGATGGCTGTGGCGGAACCAGAACTTGTTGTAAGCCTTGTCCTTATCAGGATTTGTCTAGCTACTGTAATTATGGTTCTTGTCCTCCTGGATATAGTCGTGGTTATGTAACAGACCAATGTGGAACATATTGTGTAAACTGTTCTCCTGTTACTTGCCCTGACCATGGATATCTGGAAATAAATTCGCCTTATCAACCCTCTAAATGCACATATTGGGAAAATTGTCCCGTTGATGGTTCGTATAGGAAATGTCTTTATTAATAATATATTTAGCCCCCTTCTTCAGGGGGCTTTATTTTATTTCTTACTTATTTTTTCTATATCGCTGACAAAAGTTACGTCCCATAAGGCTTCTGCCGAAGGAGCTTCTACCAAAGTGGTATAATCCTCATGTTCCATAAAAACAGGACGAAGGTCAGCATTTTCCGGCACCAAATCAGCCACATCATAAAGGGCTTTACTCCAGATTATCGGATTGTGTTTTATACCTTTCCACGAGGCGATGCAGAGCTGTTTTTCTTGCCCTTTCTTAAACGAGGCTATTAACTTGTCTATAAATTTGGCATCGATATTGGGCATATCCGCCGGCAAAATTAGCACGCCATCACAAAAGGCAGGAACGGATTTTAGGCCCAAATTCAATGAAGTTTTAACCCCTGAGCGATACGCCGGATTATACAAGATATTGACATCTATATCTTCTAAAAATTCTTCCATTACCGATGCTTGATTACCGGTTATGACAAAAACAGGATTAGCCTTGGATTTGATGGCAGCTTCAACCGCTTTCAAAAACAGTGGTTTGCCATCCGCATCTTCTACCAGCAATTTGTTGCGACCGGCGCGGCTTCCGACACCTGCGGCCAAAACAATTGCCGCAATACCGGCTTTGCCCCTTGAGCCGCTTTGACCCGCGGCAACTAATTTTTCTTTCTCGTTCTCGCTTAATTCTCCGCCTTTATCCAACAAAACATTTTGCGGGCGAGCAAAGTCATATTCATTCAGTTTGTCATTGACTATCGCCAGTTTGATATAATGTTCGGCTAAAGGTGAATCCACACTGTCAAAATGAAACGGCAGATTGATGATTTTTTGCCCGCGTTTATGTGCAATAATTAAATCCGAAACGCTTATTTGCGGAATGCTCAAATTGACGATTTCATCAGCAAAACTTTTGATGGCTGTCGGGATAACATCATCTTTATAATTGCTCTTTTGTCCGGCCAAAATGAAAATAACTTCATTCTTGTCCGCAATGGCTCTTTCTATGGCATTTGATACATCTTCAGCCGTATGTGGAGCATTATATTCCGAAACATAATCCAGCTCGAGAACCGAAAATTTTTCAACCGACTTACGAACGACCTTGGTAAAATGTGTGGTTTCTACCGAATCGTTATAAAAATTGGTATAAATCAGTGCTGTGCGGCGAGGCTTTTGCTCCGCAACCTGCAATAAATCTATATTCCCCGATAAGCTGAACAAAATATCATCCACGGCTTTTTGTTCGGCCAAAGGCGTGGTGAGCTCAAGCACGGCAATTACCTCTCCTGACTTGACAAAGCTATAAGGCTGAACCGTATTTAAGATGAGATTATGTGATTGGCGGTTGAACTTGGCAACCCTATCGTCCGCACACAAGAAGATACCATCCGCGGCGGCGGTGATTTTGCATATTCCCTGCTCTCCGACCGCATAGGCCGTATTTTTACCGCAGAGCTTGGCGGCAACGATGCCTAAGGCGGCTTCCAATGTCAGGTCGCTTTCATCCATAACTGCGCCATAGACCGTGGCTATGCCACTGAGCTTGAGTTGGATTATGTCTTCCTCGTCCAGAGTATGACCTTTTTCCAAGACCATTCCGTCTAAACGGATTTCTTCAAAAATCTTGACCCCGAGGGCGTGGTTTAAATCAAATTCCTGACATTTCATCGGTTTTGTTCCTTATCTTTATTTTTTTAATATATGCCGATAAATCTTAAAATATAGCAAACAAAAAAGGGAGCCGAAGCCCCCTTCTTATCTGTCTGCGAAAGTATAACTCTCAAGGGTGCGACCATTGTCGTCCTTGAGGTATACATATCCTTTCTTAGCCAAGACAACCACTACGACATTGTAGTGGCATAATCTTTGACCGCGAAGGATATAGCAATCATATTTTTTGCTCTGGCTTACGGTGAGAACATGTCTGCCGCGGAGGGCAAACTTACCGTTTTCTACCTCCCAAACATAGAGGTATGGACCTTGCCTCTCAACCTGCAAACTTGACCAGGTCAAGCTCTTGAGCGGCCGTGCGAAGGGTTGATGTACAATTGTACCGTAGTCACTCGTCTTTTTAGGGCGCATACGGTATATTTTTTTGCTCAGCCCCTCGTAACTCTCATAAATTTGGATAGCTCCGTTGAGGTTGCCAAAGAACTTGTCCATTTTTGTTTGTGCCAAAGCACAGGATGTTAATGTGCAAAGCACCACTAGCACCCAGAATTTTTTCGCCTTCATATATGTTAATTTTAAATTTTACAATAAGAAATCAGCCAGAATAATCATCATTTATGAGGTCTAAATTAACATATTTTCGGCAGCGTGTCCAGAATTAAAATTTTGTCCAAATAGACAATAGATATCCCCCAGTAAACTGGGGGTTCTATAACAGCTACAAACCTTACGGTTTGACCACGCTCGTTGGCGTGGAGCGGTGTTGTTCCAACACCTTGGTTTTCTGTAAGGCAACTAATAAAAGAACAGGCTCTCATTTCTGAAAACCTGTTCTTGTTTATGAAGAAAACTACTTAATACTAAATAATATTAGAATTTATATTTAGCGTTAATCAAGCCGGTATGATCCTCGTAGTTATCACGGAATCGGCCTTCATAGCCCAATGACAATTCAACATTGTCGTTAACATCGGCTGTTAAACCAACGCCGGCTTCAAAGCCCAGACGATCCAAGGCTTCCCCGTTAACGGTATATGCTGCACCGTTAGCCAAGGTTACGACAGAGTTGTTGGCATCGTTGAACATATCGTAGGTCATGGCCAAACGAGCTTCCGGACGGAGGTTCATGCCGTTTTCCAAAGCAAAGTTTTTCTTTACTTTAGCACCGATTACACCGGTCAAGATGTCTGAGGTGTTTTCAGATACTCTTTGACCTGCAGTATCGGTGTAGCTGTCCTGACGAATGTTGACATAACGCAAACCGGCTTCCGGTGTGAGCGTTGTGCCGCAAAGGTCAAGATCATAACCTGTCATCGCCTGCAAGCCGATGCTATTTACATCGTAATCTGCTTTTACAGGCAAGCCGGCAACGTTCTTGTCTTCGCTGTAATCAGACCAGCCATAGGTTGCGATAGCATTTACATACCAATCAGATGGTTTGTATTCACCATAAGCAATCGCCGTATGTGTATCAACATCTGTGGTTCTCATAAAGCCATCAATGTCTGATGTGGTGTAAGCATAACCGATACCGAGTTTTGTATCATCATTGATGTATTTTTCGGCACCGAATGCAATACCTTCACTATCAGCATCAAAGCCCTTGGCTCTGTTTGTATCATCAGCCTCGGCATGATTGAACAAGCCCTGAATCCACATAGCACCACGTTTGAAGATGCTGTCGCCAGAGGACATACCTTCACCACCGGTAGACATTGAGCCACCGCTCAAGCGTGTGCCGACTGCTGAAAATACCTGATGAGCCGTTTCGGTTACATTGGACTGAACCATTGCGGCTGTTTCTGGTGCCAAAGCCTTAGCCGCATTAACCATTGAAGCTTGGTCTGTTTGAGCCAAGGTATGCAAGTGTTCTGCAACAGCACGAGAAGCTCCTGTTAAAGAAGAAGCATCGGCATTGCCGCCAACCCATGCATTAATGGTGTTGGCATCTGATGCCGTACCACCGGCGTTGACAACGGAAGAAGCAACCTCTCCGGAATCTTTCTTAGAAACATTCAAGGTATTTTTATCTTCACCAAATGAAACATTGTACAATGCATTGTTTTGAGAGAGTTTCAAGCTATTCTCACCAAATTCTGCCGTGCCTGCCTCAGCCGAAACACCATTAGCAAAAGTATAGGTACCTTCACCAGCATCTATACCGATAACCGGATTGATGGTAGCTGAACCTTCTGAGGTTAAGTTGGTCTTGATTGAGCCTTCAACCTTACCACCTTTAGCTTCCTCAATATTATCTACATTGAAGGCCAAAGTTGAATTATCCCACAATGCGACATCGCCTGTTAAGGTCTTAGAAGCTAAGTCTAAAGTACCACCTTTGCCGACTTTAGCATTAGCCGCATAATCTACGCCCAACTTGGTTGTGCCGTAAGTGGTCAACTGTGAGGTTTTCAGATCTTCGCTGTCCAAGTTCAGGTTTGCACCCTCGCTGACATAGATCTCGTCAGCATTGGATTCTTCCGAAACCAGAGACGAAGCAGCAACATCGGCACTGATGTTGAGTTCGCCACCCGTGAACTTGGTCATATGCGCGCCGGAATCAAGAACGGTAATATTTCCGCCTGTATTGTCTACCTCGCCGTTCAGAACACCGGCCAAATCAATATAACCATTGTTGGTTACTGTTTTTTCTTCACCCATATTAACGGCGGCGCCTTTATTGACCGTAATAATACCTTTATCATTTGTGATATTGCCGTTAACCGTATTGTTGCCGCTAAATTCTGCTCTCGGTGCTGCTTTTAACATCGCTGCAATTTTTTCGGCAGAGTCTTCAGAAGCGGGCGAATTAACTCCTGTTAAAGTCAAATTGCCGTTCAATGTACCATTATTGGAAACATAGATACCGCCGGCCGTCTGTTCGGCATAGCTTCCGTCTTCTCCGGCTTCAGCCAAAGCAGCACCGTTGATGGTGATGTCGGTATTTTCAGCATTGATGGTACCATTGTTAACCAAAGAGCCTGCAACATTAAATTTGGCATTGTCACCTGTAGGTTCTTGGTCTGCGGCTGCGCCACGATTCATATCCTGAATGAGGTTCAAAGTTGCGTCACTGGCAACGACAACAGCACCGCCTTCTTTAACATTCGTCTCACGAGACGCGATGATACCCAAAGCATCTTTCAAGACATTAACAATACCGCTGACATTGAGCGTAGATGTTTCGCTTCCGTCTTGTTTGGAAGATGCGCGAATCAGCGCGTTTTCACCGCTCATATTTACCGTTCCGGCAACATTGATTTCTCCATCAGGATAACCGGTAACAATCTGCGCACCGTCAGCAATATTAACTGTTGCACCTTCTGCAATATCTACAGAAGACATACCTTGAATCATAGAGCCGCTTTGCCATTTAGGATTGTCAGGATTTGCGACATCCATGTATCCAGAAGCATTTACAGTCGTACCTTCGCCGATGACAACCTCGTTGACAGCAATACCGGCGCCGCCTGTGATATTAACATTTGAATTGTTCAAGGCTACTTTTCCGCTTCCACCATCAGTGCTATTGATGCCATTCATGGCTCCGGCAGGAGCTCCATCCATAGAAACATTGCTGTTTGAAATGTTAAGCTCTTTGCCGTCTTGCAGAGTTAATCTGGCGGGATCTGTTTCACTGTCTGTGTTAATATTTACATTTGCACCGTCAATAGAGGTGTCGATTGCAACATCCACATTGCCGTTAACGTTAATATTGCTGCCTTCTTCACCTGTAATGTTGAACTGAGATTTTGCATATTCTCCACTACTCGGAGCAATTTTGTTGTTGCCCTCAAAGGTAACAGTCTTTCCTGCTGCGATTGCCAAATTGGAGGCATCTCCAGAAGCTTCTTCACCATTTTCTCCTGCAGCTGCCTTATATAAACTAATACGACTACCATCCGTGAAGGTTGTGTTGCCAACCTTGAATGCCGTTGTATCGTTATCTAAGACCAAAGCACTATTTTCACCGACGACACTACCGCCCTCACCCTTTTTGAATGTTAAGTTTACATCACTAAAATCAGCATTGGCATTACGGGTTGATGTCATATAACCTTCAACCGTAAGATTTCCAGCTCCGGTAAATGTGGTTTTGGCATCATTTTGCCCCAATTCTACCGTTGCAAAATCTTTAATTGTGTTGTTTCCAAGAACGGTTATCGTTGTATCTTTGTCATATGAGCCAAAAGAAACTCTGTTGGCTGTCTGCTCCGTTCCCTGAGCCTCAACAGAAAAGTTTGCATCCTTTAATGTTGAGCCTGCTTCTATATAGAAACTTTGTCCGGCTTCTGTTGTTACATCGCCGGTATATTCTGCAGCCAAGGCATTAGCAGCTGTAAACATTACAGCTAATGATGCTCCGGCTAAGAGTGTTTTTTTCATTACCAAATTCTCCTAACTTAAGTGGTTTAATCGGAAATAAAACTTTCAGATGTATTCCAAAAGTATAACAAATTATACATGTAAAATTTTAAATAGCAACAGATTGTACATTTCAATTTTTATGATATATAACGTATTATATGCTATAAATCAAAACCTTAGAGAATCTCTATGGTTCTAAATTTGGATAATAAATTGGATAAAATTTGAATTTTAACGATTTTTTATGAGAGAATCGGCAACGGATTCCATAATATTGAGTTCTTTGTCGCTCATTTCTCTGATTTTGAGAAGAAGAGATTCCATACGCAATAATTGATTGGAGGAAAGAGTTGATATATTGCGGTTAACAAGCTTGGGATAGCTATCTTCTTTTTCGGATGGCTCAATGAGAGTAGATGTTTTGCTTAGGGTTTCTGCAAAAAGCTCATCCATACTGATATTTAAGATATCACAAAGATTAATGACTTGTTTTAAATCCGGCATAGTGCGGTCGTTTTCAATGTTGCCGATGGTCTTGAAGTTGCAGTTCATCTTGTCGGCAAGCTGCTCCTGCGTCAGGTTGTTGGCCTTGCGAAAAGCTTTACTTGCGAAAAGCTTTAATCTTATAACCAATCCTGAATATATTTTTATTCGGTAACACCATTGCCTTTTTCCTCTTCGATGTAAAATATATTATACATCAAGAGCCACTGATTACCTACTCTACTATACATTATAAATTATATGTACAATAGATTATACTATATATATCAGATTATATAAAAAACAGATGTCGGGTAAGCAAATTCCTACGCAAAAAAACTCTGCTGTTGCGGCGTTTTTTTTTGAAAACTGTTACCCGACTGTTAACGCTTCGAGAACCGGCGTTAAGTTTTTATATTGTTTTATCAATGGGCCATTTTATTAAAATTCTTATATGAATGTTTTGAATGACCATTCATTTTACGATACTTTTTCTTAATCACCCCGGACACAATTATTTTGTTTCTTATCCCATATCCGCCCTAAATCCATGCACCGTTCTTGCTGATGTGCCAAAGATATTCTGACATCAAAACAGTAAAGATAAAAAAATGCACAAAATGCAATAAACAGAAAGGTATAGAGCCATTTTGAACAGGTTATAAAAAACAATCCGATAAGTGAACAGCATAAAGCTGTAATAACAGCAGTATAAATAACTATTATATCATAATTAAGATAAGGAGCAGTCAAAAAGGCCTCTAAAACTAGCATTAACAATAAAAATAAAAGAATTATTCCTTTGAAAAAATTTACAGATATTTTTTTGGCTAATGGTTTCATTTGGCTATGTTCCTTTTTTATTTTATTTTAAAATAACCCATTATTTAAAACAACATTTATTTATAACGGCGAGGATGTGTTGGGCAGGTTTCCAAAAGTGATCTTCCTTTTTTTGCTCATCCCCTTTGATTAGCCCTCCAATCTGACAAACTATCATCCAACCCATATTTAAACACATCCTTTAATTCTTTGGCTAAGCTCATGGTCGTAGCAACGGTTTTACCCCAAGCTCCTCTTTTTGCTGCTTCATAATTCCCTTTACAATGAAAGAATTTATCAGCCCCTTCCAACCCTAACCTATTCATATCGCCAAAATTTCTAACCATATCCTTATAAGGAGCCATAATTCCCGTATTCGTTTTTCCCGGATAGTTGTTATAATCTTTTACATAATTATCTAAAACTTTTTTAGTTTTATTTCCCCAAGTGCTATTTTTAATTTTTTCATTTATTTTTGTTTCAGTTTCGCCCGCAGGTTTTATAATCCCGTCGACTTGAAGTTTATTGTCGGCTTGAAAGCGCCTTATTCCATCAAACATTTGGTTATCGGTAAAATTAGTTATTCCCCATTCAGGTTCTTGGTAATAGCCAAAGTCCTTAAGTTTATTTTTAACCGACAACACATCATCTGGCTCAATATCAGCAGTCGTCTCCGATACTTCTTTTTTTAATTTCAAAAAATCATACATTGTTTATTCCCTTTTTGTAATTTTAAAATGAAAAAATCCGCCGGAATACCCAACGGATTTTAAATACACTTATGGTAAGTGATAACTAAAGGTATATAATATTTTTATCCCGGTGTCAAGATATTATTCCTATTTCAACAAAAAAGAGGAAGTAAAAACTTCCTCTTTTTTCGTAACGTGCTCTGATAAGACTAACGCTTCGAGAACTGGTAAGAACGACGAGCTTTCGCACGACCGTATTTCTTACGTTCAACCGTTCTGTCATCACGGGTTAAGAATCCGGCTTTCTTCAATACGGCGCGGAGCTCCGGCTCGTATTCGTTCAAGGCTTTGGCAATACCGTGTTTGATAGCACCGGCCTGACCAGACAATCCACCGCCTTTTACGGTGCAAACTACGTCAAATTCGTTAACGCGGTTAGCAACTTCAAACGGCTGGTTGATAATCATCTTCAATACCGGACGAGCAAAATATTGATCAATGGATTTGTCATTAATCGTGATGTTGCCTTTACCGGGTTTTACCCATACACGAGCAACAGCGTCTTTTCTTTTACCTGTTGCATAAGAACGGCCCTGCTTATCACGGTTGGGCTTTCTGGCAGCTTTAACTTCAGCTGTAGCAGCCTTAATTTCGTTCAAAGATTCTAATTTCTCAGCCATTATAATGCGCTCCTTTTGTTCTTTTCATTCCAAGAAGCGATGTCCAAAACCTCAGGGTTCTGAGCGGTATGCGGATGCTCGCTGCCTGCGTAAACTTTCAATTTGGTCATCTGCTGACGGCCCATCGGGTTGCGAGAAATCATACGCTCAACGGCTTTCTCAACAACTCTTTCCGGAAAACGACCATCTAACAACTTGCCAGCTGTCGTTTCTTTGATACCGCCAATCCAACCGGTATGCTTAAAATATTTCTTTGCGGTCAATTTCTTGCCGGTTAATTTTACTTTGTCGGCATTGATAACGATAACATAGTCGCCGCAGTCCAGGTTCGGAACATAAGAAGGTTTGTTCTTGCCTTGCAAGATCTTGGCAATCTGAGCTGCCATACGACCCAAGACAACACCTTCAGCGTCAACGACATACCATTTTCTTTCAATGTCAGACGGTTTTGTTGCATAAGTGTTCATATTTATCTCTCTTATAAAGATGGTTGTTAAATTCGTGTTGAATATACAGGATAAAATTCTATTGTCAACAATAAAAAACTTATAATTTTCAAATATTTATTTAGCGGTATTATAATACCACTTTTTAACTTATTGTTTTTACTTGGTTTTTATTATTCATAAAAAAAGCTCCGCGAAAAAAATTTTCGGGAGCTTTCCTTAAAACCAGTTTTTTCTTACTTACAAGGCTGGTATAAACCTTGTTCATCCTTGCGGAAACGCTTTTCAACTTCTTCCTCGCGCGTTTGTTCGCCGTCATCGCACCAGCTATCAGTTCTGAATACACTGATAACTTCTCCATCCGGCATTATGTCTGACAGATATACTGCTTCTAGGTAGCCGGAATTTGAGGTGTTAAACTCTGCCAGCCTGTTGTCTAATTTTAACAAACAGCGCATTTCTCCATTTATGTACTGGAAAAGGCCTGTGTTACAAACAATGACTTCATCATTTCCGATTGCGCAACATTTGCCAATGTAGCTGAGCTTCTGCTCTTTTTGCAGAAACAACTCATCATCATCGGTTACCAGCAAATTGGAAACATCATCTCCTAATAAAAGCTGCAAAGTACAACTTTGCCATATTGTTTCTTCTCTTTTTAAAACGCAAACTTTGTCTATCAAAACATGCTTTTCTCCGGCCATCTCTATTTTTGGGAGCCCCGGCTGAGGACTGTTTTCATCATAACCGAATAACAGTAAATATTTTCTCTCTTCGCTGTTTTTGGGTTCATCACCTTCTTCCCAACATTCACCAAAGATTGCTTTCTGAGGAATCTTGAAAGTAACACCGCTCTTTGATAATGGATATTTCATCTTTTGGATTAACATAGACAACAATAGCAATTCGCGTCCGGTGGGAAATTTTCCATTCTGTTTTTGGCAGATTTCGACAGCCTGATCAAATGTTACTTTCTCAGTAAATGAAGTGCAGGTCCGTAAATAAAACTGTGGCGTAACATAAACTCCATCTCGTCTATGTTCATCATCATAATGTTCTACACATTGGATACTACAGTTTTGTAACAAACGCTCTGAATAGCGTACGATTTTATTCTTCGTTTCCATACAAAATAAGGTTTAAAATTATACAATAGAATACTTAATCACTCTGAGCGGGAGAGTGGCGCAAATTTTCTTTTTTGTCAATGTTTATCTAAACAAGAGCCTTGAGCTCATAAAGCTTTTCTAAGGCTTCCTTCGGTGTCATCTCATCGGGATTAAGGGCTTTTAAGGCATCTTCCGCCGCTGAACTATGCTTAACCTCTTCTTCCGCTACTTTTTTCTGCAAAGCCGCAAACAAGGGTAAGTCATCCGCAAGGTCGTTCATCTTTTTGTTCTTTTTATCATGCTCCAAGGCATCCAAAACTTGCTCGGCTCTTTTGATGACCACTGTCGGCAAGCCCGCAAGCTTGGCAACATGAATACCATAAGAACGGTCCGCTGCTCCGGGGATAACCTCATGCAAGAAAACAACCTCGTCGTTGAACTCCTTAATCTTCATACAATGCAAGGACATCTTATTCAGCTTTGCCGTCAAAGAGGTCAGCTCATGATAGTGGGTGGCAAACAAGGCTCGGCACTTGTTCTTCTCATGCAAGTGTTCTACCACTGCCCAAGCAATGGACAAGCCATCAAAGGTGGCTGTTCCGCGCCCGATTTCATCCAAGATGACAAAGGAGCGTTCATCTGCCTGATTCAAAATGCTTGCGGTTTCTACCATCTCAACCATAAAAGTAGAGCGACCGCGCGCTAAGTCATCCGAGGCACCAACACGAGAAAAAATCTTGTCAATCACGCCAATCCTTGCACTCTTACAAGGTACGAAAGAACCCATTTGCGCCATAACCGCAATAATGGCGTTTTGTCGCAAAAAAGTTGACTTACCGGCCATATTCGGTCCGGTTAAGAGCCAAATCAGTGAAGTATCATCGCTTAAAGAGCAATCATTGCCGACAAAAGCTCCGGCATTCTCCTTTTCTATGGACTGCTCTACAACGGGATGTCTGCCCTCCTCTACCTCAAAGACCAAAGAATTGTCCAAAACAGGGCGGCAATAGTTCTTCTCAATGGCCAAATCTGACAAGGCAGCCCCGACATCCAGCTCAGCCAAGGCTTTTGCCGTACGCGAAATGTCTTCCGAGGCAATGGCTACATCCTCAACCAAATTGTTGAAAATCTCAACTTCCATCGCCAGAGCCTTATCCGCCGCACCGCGAATTTTGTTTTCCAGATCCGACAGTTCAACCGTAGTAAAACGTGAAGCATTTAAGACCGACTGACGATGAATGAACTCTTTATTCTCCAACATCTCGGTTGCAAACTTGCTTTGCACCTCAATAAAATAGCCAATGACATTGTTATATTTTATCTTCAAATTCGCAATGCCCGTACTTTCGGCATATTTGTTTTGGAGCTCTAATATCAGCTTGTGGCTGTCGTCCTTAATCTCCTTGATTTCATCTAAGGGAGGATAATAGCCTTTCTTTACAAAGCCGCCGTCTCTTGCCAACAAAGGCAACTCTTCTTCCAAAGCTTTGTCAAGCGTTGCAACAAGGCTTGCATGATAACCCAACTTATCTACGATATTTTTCAGCGCATCGGGTAATTTTTCCAACAGAGCCTCAGTTCCTACCGCTGATAAAATATTTTTGATTTGCGGGATAGCCGCCAAGGTAGTTTTGATATTGGCTAAATCTCTTGGGCCGCCGCGACCCAAGGTCAATCTTGATACGGCACGTTCTACATCCGGACAAGACTTGAGCAGAGCCCTTAAATCCTCCCGAATCCGCGGATTATCATTAAAAAACTCTATAACATCCAGACGTTGATTAATCTCTATTATATCAAGCAAGGGGTTGGCAACACGGTTGGCCAGCAATCTGGCTCCGGCTCCGGTTACCGTGCGGTCAATAACCGACAACAGCGACGCTCCCTTATCACCAATCATTGATTCCAAAAGTTCCAGATTGCGTCTGGTGGCACCGTCTATCTCCATAACCTGATTGATATAAACCTTAGTCGGACGCTCAATCCGCGGAGCTTTGCCTTTTTGCGTGTTTTCCACATAGTCGAGCAAAATGCCCGCCGCAGTTACTTCCGTACGGCTGAAACTGCCGAAGGAATCCAGCGTATTTACCTTAAAAACATCCAACAAACGCTTTTCGGCATTAGCCGCGTTAAACCGAGCCTGAGGCAAAACCGTCAGTTTCTCCCGATATTCGTTCAGCAAAGAAAAGATATTTTGCTTTTGCAGAAAGGCATCCGACACTATTATCTCAACCGGCATCAACCTTGCCAAAGACGAACCCAAGAGCATGGCCTCATTCTGTGGAGTAACGTTTTGTTCCTGCGTATAAAAATCTCCGGTAGACAAATCCAACCACGAAAGACCCAAGCTTTCCCCGTTTTTGACAATGCTTAAAAGATAGTTGTTCTTGCGGGCATCCAGCAAATTGTCTTCAGTTAAGGTTCCGGCCGTTACCAGACGAATGACCTCGCGCTTGACACAGGACTTCGAGCCGCGTTTTTTGGCTTCTTTCGGGTCCTCCGTCTGTTCGCATATCGCGACTTTGAACCCCTGACGAATGAGCTTTGACAAATAACTCTCATAGGCATGAAAAGGTACGCCACACATCGGGACATCCTGATTATCCAATTTGCCACGTTTGGTTAAAGCTATGTCCAAAGCCTTTGAAGCTATAACCGCATCATCAAAAAAAAGCTCGTAAAAATCGCCCATACGATAAAATAAAAGATAGTCTTGATGTGCGTTTTTGATTTCGAGATATTGCGCCATCATCGGCGTCAAAGCTGTTGTCGTATTTTCTGTCATTTTCTAAAATTTTAAGCCTATTTAAACCTCTTTGCATTAGTTTCAGTATAATAGCTTAATTTCGGCACGCGTCTATCTTTTTTTGCAACTTATGGGACCTTTGTCATGTTTGGAAAGCATAATAAGATTTTTAATATTGAAAAAAACACACAGTTTGTTGACCGCGTGCTGTTTTTGTCGCTGCCTTCCGCCTTGGTTTTTATTATGCTGGTAGCACTCCGGCTTATTACTCCGATGTTGGCGGTTATTTCGTACGCAACAATCATTTTTTTCAATATCGTCTTTTTGTTTCCGATTACGTTTGAGCTCCAACAGCTCAAAAAATATATTACTACTCTTTCTCGGGGCGAAGATTTTGATGAAAAACTTATGACGCTTTCCGAAAAAGAAGCCAAAGAAATTGTTGATGCCGTTAATGCCATGCATCGGTTTTGGGCTCACAAAACCGATGTGTTGGAAGCTCAAACGATGTCTGACACCGCTGTTTTGGACTCTCTGCCTGACCCGATTTTGATGATTGACAGAGCCGGAAATATTCTCGGCGCGAACTTGTCTGCCAGAAATGTTTTGGGAAATGACATCACCGAAAAAAATGTCGAAAACCTTTTTAATTCAAATAACTTTATTGAGGCGGTTTCAAAGGTTTTGAAAAAACAAAGTACTTCTGAAAACTTAATCTTTTATGTGCATACAAATAATAAAAGCAACGATGCTCAGAAACTTTATGCTCATATTAAGCAATTGCCGTGGTTATCTAAAGGCCGCGCCGTTGCGGTTATCTCGCTTTACGATATGACCAAAGCTATGCGAATTGAAAAAATGCAATCAGATTTTGTGGCCAATGCCAGCCACGAGCTCCGAACACCTTTGTCTATCATCTCCGGTTTTATTGAAACCCTGCAAACCTCAGCAAAAGATGATGAAGAAGCCAGAGAAAAATTCTTAAAAATTATGCGAGAACAGGCCGAGTATATGTCTGCCTTGATTGAAAACTTGCTTTCCTTGTCAAAAATAGAACTGAGCCAAGACCAAAAACCTGATGAAAAAACAAATGTTAAAAAACTTATTGATGAGGTTGCTCAAGCATTGTCTCTCAGAGCTTCTGAGAGAGATATTAAAATAAAAACCGAGATTGATAAAAGCTTTCCTAAAGAGATTGTCGCTGACGGAAGACAAGTCAAACAAGTTATCCAAAACCTGACGGATAATGCTATAAAATACGGCTTGAGCAATAGCGATGTTACCATAAAAGCTTTTATGGTCGAAAAAATTCCTCTTTCAAAAAGTTTTAAGGTGGCTAAAGGAAATGCGGTTGCCGTTTCCATTAATAATAAAGGTCCAAAAATTACGCCAGAAAATTTGGCTCGTTTAACCGAGAGATTTTATCGTTTGCAAGAGCACAAAGACTTAAATATTAAGGGTACGGGGCTCGGGCTTTCTATCGCTAAGCAAATTATTTTGCGACACAGAGGAAATCTCACCGTAAATTCAACATCTTATAACGGCACAACTTTTACAATTTATCTTCCGATTGAACAAAACTAGATAGCCTTGTTAAGAAGCTTCTCTTGAAGAAGTGTTGACATTTGGGCAAAATAATCGTATGCTAATTTTAATGGGTGTGGATTAGTGTGTTGTTTTCGTGTGCATATATACTATGCAACGAAATGTGTTTCCGTGTAGGATTTTTTCAGATTATTTCCTCACCCGTTGCTGTACGCTTCGGTTTTAATTTTGTCGTGAGGTGATATTATGAAGAAATCAATTTTATTTTACTCTCTAGTTTCGGGAACGGCTCTTATGTTGCCGAGAACGGGCTTCGCTGCGGACCCCTTATCTTCCATTAATTTTCAACTGACGCCAAAATTTGAATTTGCTCAACTTGATAAGGCTTATAAGACTGCCGGTGTTTGTTTCTTGGGTATCGGTGATTGTGCCCCGAGTGCAGGCTTTGACTCTACTCCGAGCACCGGAAGTGGCGGCGGAGATGAATCCTTTGATCTTGATACGACATCTCAATGCTTGAACGAAGGTTTTACACCTCAAAGCTGTAACTCTGTTCAGACTGTTGATGGGGTTTGTCCTTATAACTCGGCTTATGGGCGCGGATGTAAATGCAAACCCGGTTTGATAAGCTGTCCTGCCGGACAAGTTGGTGTCGGCGACAGTTGTAACGGAATGTATGCCTCTTGTAAATGCGACCCGAATTTGAAGACTTGTTCAGCCAAAGAAAACGGACAAGGCGCAGAATGTGGCGGAAAATATGAATCTTGTGTTTGTAAGCCCGAATATCAATATGATGCCAACAATTGTACTTATCCGCAATCGACCACCGGTGATGAATGCGGCGGAAAATATACTGAATGTGTATGCCCGACAGGTGTTGATGAAGGCCCTTATGGTTGTGAAGAATATTATCCGGCACCATGCAATAGCATTTGTAAAATAGCTTATTCTGATAACTGCCATATTCGCTCAGATAATACTGGACCTTACGGTTGCGAAAAAGTTTGGGATGACTGTTCTTCTAAATGTGAAAAGCCATATTCCGATAACTGCCGCAACAGGACCGCTGTCAGCACACCATATGGATGCCAAAGCTATTTTGGCGACTGTTCGACAAAATGCGAAGTAGCTTATTCAGATAACTGCCGCAACAGAAGCGATGCCAGTTGTTCTTATGGTTGCCAATCTTCTTGGGGAGACTGCTCTTCTAAATGTCAAACTTGTTACTCTGACAACTGCAGAAACAGAACTGCTGTTATTTCTTCTTGTCCTACAAATGCAAGTTGCTCCCATTTCTCAGATTGTTCATCTAAAATTAGTTCTTGGAGTTGTAAATCAGGATATAGTAAATCAGGAAGCTCTTGTGTAAAAGCTTGTACTCCTGATTACAGTACAGTAATTGATCCTCCCTGCGGATGTTATAGATGGGAAACAATTGATGTTGGTTGTGGGGAAACGGCACAATCCTGTCAAAAACCCAAACCATGCAAAGACACAAGTATAGGCTCTTGTGAACCATATTATGACCCTAGAACGGGAAGATGGATGCAGTGTGCTCTAAAATAATATGACCTTAAAAACATCCCCTGTTTTGCTTGTTGCAAGACAGGGGTGTTTTTTTGTTTAGGGTTTGAAATACTTTTTTCTGAAGTTATTAAATTCTTCTTTAGAAATGTCCAGAATGCAACTCCAGACTTTCAAAGTTTCTGCCTCGGCTAAAGGTGTTTGACCTGCTACGTCTTTTGCATAAGCTTCCGCTAAAATGATAATATCTTCAATGAACTCAGCATCAATATCGCACATTAAGATAGATTTTTGAGAAACGATACTCAAAGTGCGAAATTTTTGCAAATATGGCAGTCCAATATTTCCCAAAGCTTCAGCCAGAGAACAACGCGCAACTTCGTAGTCAATTGCATCATTAGAAAATTCGCCCTGAGATGAATGTTTGCTTAGCTCAAGAAGCATTGAGATTCTGGCTTTCATCAATTTTGATAACTTTGCATAGACGGGATCTGTTTCTTGACTGTTGTCTTTGCGGACATCTTCTTCTAATTTGTCGTCCAACAAAAACAGCAAGCGCATAATGTCTAAGGGTGTACGGTTTACTACCAACTTGCCATCGAACTCGACTTTTTGCAAAATCAACCCGCGATAAAATCGATACCGAACAAACATCCCCTTTTGAGGGACAAAACTGCCTAATTCTATCCGCGGAATATCCAGAATTGAGTTATCATTCATTTGCAGACGATAGGTCGTCAGACGTTCTTTAACACAGGTTATTTTTAAACCCTGAAATTTTTTTGTTTCCATATTTCTCTTTATAATAATTAAACAATCAGCTCATAAAAAAAAACCCGCTTCGCTCTTCACAGAGAAAAGCGGGAAACAAATTACCAATAAAAACATTCGCCTAAAAAGGCGCCAAGAAAAAACATAATTCGGGCTATCCCAGCCAGATTTCTTGCAAATAGAGCTCTATGGCATCTTTTGCATTATATGGATAAGAAAGGCTTAACCCTTTATAATTTAGGGTTTCGGACTTTTTATAATCCATAATATTTTTGAAGTTGTTGCTTATGTCTAACCTCAAAGCAAAGACTAATTGTTTGGCATCAAAAAGCTCTTTGTCTGTCAGACCATCCGTTTGCAGCAATCCCTTGCTTTGTTTGGTATCAAAAGCCGCAACATATGCTTCCGACTGTGTTGCTAAAAATGCTGTAACCTTGCAAACATATATCTGCCGTAATAGTTTTTGCGGTGAAAAATCATTTTTCAAAACCGTTTTTAACAATTTTAGCCTATGTCGGAAAGCTAATGGCAGAGCTCTAAACTCGTCAGAACGCTCCAAAACATCTATTTGAGCTTGTAGTTCTGATGTTTCTCTAACCTGAGGGGTTAGTTCGGCTAAAATCTCTAAGAGCTTTTGCGGAGAACGGCGAATTATGGGTTTGCCGTCTAATATGACATCCTGCAAAATTATGCTGTTAAACAGCTTTAGTTTTACATGCATACCCTTTTGGGGCACAAAATCTCCGATTTCTGCTTTGTTCAGTTCCAGCTTTAAGCCATCATTGGTTTTAATGCGATAGCTGTTGCGATGATCATTTACCCGAATAATCACCGAATTTGTTTTTGTTGCTTCCATACTATTTGTTTTTTTATATTTACACTAATTTTCATAATTCTTATTTTAAGGACTCTGGTTTAGCACAAAATGGACAAAAATCAAGTTTTTATTTAAAAAGCAAAACCGCACGACTTTCACAAGCCATGCGGTTCCTTTCATTCATACAAACCTTTATGCTCTATTGCTAAGATTGAGGGTCGAGCCTTCCTTCAATCCTTTTTGTTTCTTATTTAAAAACTCTGCGTTTTGACATAAGAAAGTACATCGTTTCGGTTGGGGCGATAATGCGTGCCTGCCGTATCGCCACAGATGGGGAGATACATTACGGCGCAAGTTGCCAATTTTTTAACCAGCTCTTTGCCGCTTGTCTGCAACAAATCTGCCGAACAGCTTTCCAGAGCGAAAGCCATCGCCAAGGCAAAATTTGCAGGCACTGAGCCGACAAATTTGTAGTCTGTTCCTAAAAGGCCACCCAGATTGGCAAAGTCAGCTTCCGTCAGCAAATGGTCACTGACAATAATCCGGTTGTAGACAGCCGCTGCCAGTTCACAACCTTGGATTTCCTGCTGCAAGTCCCAACTCAGGAAGTCAGGACCGGCATATTCCGCCAACATTTTGATGCGATGCTGGAACACTTCCGGCAAATGCTCAATACCTTGAACCGTCTGAACAGGTTTCAAAAGATAGAGTTCTACCTCGTTACAGCGGATTACCAGAAACTTCTTCCCCCCTAATATAAATATATTTGAGGTCGTTTCCGACAAATTCTAATGTAACAACTTCGCCGCGGCGAAGTTCAGTATCTTTCTCTTCAATAACAAAACTCAGGGTTTCAAGACCTTCGGCAAAGGCCTCAAGGGTTTCCTCTTCCGGCTTCACGCGTGATTCTATTGAATCCGCTTCCACCAACTTGAGGATGAGATGCCTATCATCTGCACGCCTCCAAGTTACTGAAAATTTCAATAAATTTTTCATAACCTTAAGTTTTATGGGTTTATAATATGGTTCACGAACACTCAGATAAAAATATGGATTTGTTTTAGTCTTAGCACTGTTTTAGACAAAAAGCAACCATTTTCGCAAAAAGAGCCGTAAAAAAGCGGAGCTTTGCACTCCGCTTTGTGGTGATTTATTTTTTATTCTTCCTCTTCCGTTTCCGGCGTTGGTTCTTCCTCCGCGTCGGAGGGCTTGGTGTCTATGGAATAGCCTGTAGCGCGAACCGTGCGGATATAGTCCGGACCATATTGGTTTAAGGACTTGCGCAAGCGTCTGATATGAACATCTACCGTACGCGACTCCACATAAATATTATCTCCCCATACGGTTTTGAGCAAAATCTCACGCGAAAAAACCTTTCCAGGGGTCTCCATTAACATCCTGAGCAGACGAAACTCTGTCGGGCCAAGGTGAATATAGTTCTCGCCGCGGAAGACCTTCTTTTCTACCAAATCCATCCTGATATCTTCAAAGACAAACTCTTTTTGCTTAATCAGTTCCGGCGCACGGCGTAAGTTTGCTTTGACTCTGGCCATAAGCTCGGGCACGGAAAAAGGCTTGGTTACATAGTCATCTGCGCCGGCGGAAAGACCTTTGATTTTGTCTTCCTCCTCGCCTTTGGCCGTGAGCATTATAATCGGAATATTCTTAATATCTGGCTTGCTGCGCACGAGCTTGCAAATCTCGACCCCAGAAATCTCCGGCAACATCCAGTCCAACAAGATGACTGAGGGGCAATGTTTTTCTATCTCTGCCAAAGCTTTATTACCACGAGGCTCCCAAACGACCTCATAACCTTCTTTTTCCAGATTATATTTTAAGAGCAGAGCTAAGGCTTCCTCATCTTCTATGACCATTACCAATGCCATGACTTTTCTCCAAACGAACAAACTTCTTTTGCTAGAGAGTTTATCCTCTTTGTCTTAAAATTACCTTAAAGCTTCTATGTTTTTGCGGAAATTGCGCCCCGCAAAAACCGATGTTCCGGCCACCAGAATATCCGCGCCAACAGAAATACACTCTGCCGCCGTCATTGGGTTTATGCCGCCGTCCACCTCTATTTTGATATCTTTATCTTCTATCATCGCCTTAATGCGGCGGATTTTTTCCAACTGGCTGTCCAAAAATACTTGTCCGCCGAACCCCGGATTAACCGTCATAACCAAAATGATATCTATTTTATCTAAGACATAGTTCAAAACATCTTCCGGCGTGGAAGGATTGAGCGAAACTCCTGCCTGACAACCTGCGGCACGAATGACATCCAAGGTTCTGTCCAAATGCGGGCAAACCTCCGCGTGAACCGTGATAATATCTGCGCCGGCTTCGGCAAACCACGACACCATATCGTCGGGGTTAGTTACCATTAAATGAACATCAAAGGGGAGTTTGCTATAGGGGCGCAGCTGCTTAACGACTCCGGCACCAAAGGTTAAATTCGGTACATAATGACCATCCATAATATCCCAATGGATGAGGTCTGCTCCCGCTTGTTCTACCTCTTCCAAATCCTTGCGCAGAGCCGAAAAATCTGCCGAAAGCATACTTGGGGCGATTAAAACCATTGTCCTTACTCCTCTCTTGTTTTTTTAAATCATAAACCAGAGATTCGGGAATTACCAGCAAAAAGTATTTCCCCAAAAAAAATATTGTTATATTACCGTTGGTTAGCCAAATATAAAAAATCTACGGTTGACATTTTGCGGAAAATTTGTCAATGTAATGACAAATTAGTCAAAAAAGCACAGATTTCTATTATTCCGTTCGGATATTATATAATGCGTTCGCATGCACTCTTATGACGCTATAGTTCTTAAGCAAATTTTCGTGAAGGGATTTCTCTGAACACCAGACTAAACTCCAAATAAATGTAAAGAGTGTTCGGGAAAAAAAGAGAACCTGCAAATCCACAAAGATTTGCAGGTTCTTGATTTTAAATCTTATAAAATCTTAGATTTCGCCGTCGGCATAGCGTTTGGCCATAACAGACATCGGCATAACCTTAATGCCGTCAGCATGACCTGCCGCACCGAATGCAATGTAGCGAGCTTCGCAGACTTTCTGCATCTCTTCAATTGCAGGTTTCAGATATTTGCGCGGATCGAACTCTTTCGGGTTCTCGGCAAAAATCTTGCGGATAGCACCAGTGATAGCCATACGGCAGTCCGTATCTACGTTTACTTTGCGAACGCCGGACTTAATGCCCCTGACAATCTCTTCTACCGGAACACCGTAAGTCTGCGGAATTGCACCGCCATAAGCATTAATCAAATCTTGCAGTTCTTGCGGAACGGAAGATGAACCATGCATAACCATATGCGTATTCGGCAATACTTTGTGAATCTTCTCAATAACATCAATTGCCAAAATTTCGCCATCAGGCTTACGGGTGAATTTATAAGCACCATGAGATGTACCAACGGCAACAGCCAAAGCATCAACATGGGTGTCTTCTACGAATCTCTTGGCTTCTTCGGGGTCGGTTACCAAACGTTTCTTATCAATTACACCTTCGGCACCATGACCGTCTTCCTTGTCACCTTTACCGGTTTCCAAAGAGCCGATAACGCCCAACTCACCTTCAACTGAAGCACCAACAGCATGTGCACGAGCAACAACTTCGCGCGTTACTTTAACATTATATTCATAAGAAGAAGGGGTTTTGCCGTCTGCTTCCAAAGAACCGTCCATCATTACGGAAGAATAGCCGTTAACAATGGCTGATTGGCAAATGTTAACTGAAGAACCGTGGTCTTGGTGGATACAAATCGGAAGTTCCGGGAACATCTCAATTCCGGCGGCAACCATATGACGAATCATCGGGTCTCCGGCAAATTTGCGTGCGCCGGTTGAAGTTTGCAAAATAACCGGGGCATTGACTTTTTTGGCGGCTTGCAAAACAGCCAGAACCTGCTCCATATCGTTAATGTTAAATGCCGGAACACCATAATTGTTCTCGGCGGCATGGTCAAGAATCTGACGCATCGTTACTAAAGGCATAGTTTTCTCCTTATATGTTTAATTTTTGCTAAGTCGTAATATAGACTTTTGCTCGGCTTTTGCAAGATTTTTCTTAGCTCGCGTGGAAATCTTCCGTCTTCTTTCTTCGGCTTGCCTTAGACCGTAAAATATGGTATAATAAGTGATGTTTTGCCGGATAATTATTCAGTTAGGGGAGAATAATATTGCCGCAAACGCAGAGAAACACTTTATATTCAAACAAACTCAAGCCTGCTCCCGCACTTGATTCTTCTTTGTATGGCCAAGGGCTGGGCACAAAAAAAAGCCCCTCCATTAACAACACTCCATCTATTTATGGTATAAAGGTTAATCATACAACAAAGGAAGGCAAAGATGATTTTAAGCAAAAATTGCTTGAAATCAGGCTTAATGATATAGCCGCAAAATACTGTTTAGAAAAAAATATTCCTCAAGTTGGTATTTCCGTTACAAAGGTGAAAGTTACCGGCGCAAAAACCGCTGAAGGTTCTTTTGTCCCGCTTTTTGCAAATGATGTTTTAGTGGAAAAACACCTTCAGCCAACAAAGTTTTATATGCGTTCCGGAAATTTGCCAAGCCAAATTGAAGTTTTTATCTTTGAGGCTGACGCCTCAAAAATACCGAGCGAAGCCGCTGATTATCAAATTTGGTTAGATAATGAATATAACAATACTGCAAAAATTGAAAAGGCTTTACGACATGAATTCTGGCATCACACGTTGATAGAACGTTGCCACGAAAAAGGGTTGACTCTGGCGGATTTAGCCACCCTTGATATTATTCATATTATGCAAGTGCATGATGCCTTTATTAAATCTGCTCTGGCCGAAGAGCTGATTGAACAACGCGCGGAGTATTTGGAAAAAATCGACCTTGACCTTATTGACGATAAATTTGCCCTTTATAAAAAGTCCTTACGCGATAAAATTATCAAACCTGACAGTCTTGAAATTTCCGGCAGTGAATTAGCCATCATTGCAGACTGCGTACAAGACCTATTTAACGCCCGTGCCGATGATGATTATATGCAGGGTCGTGTGCAAACTTTTGTTCTGTGCCGTAAAGGAACGTTTGCCTCCAATAAAAAAGCCAATCAAGTTTTTGATGATTTTATGCGGGTTTGCGCCGAGCACGACCTAAACGGAAACAAAGTTAATCTTATGTTTAGGCAAAGCAAAGAAAACTTTATTTCGCAAAGCACCATCGACTTATTAAAAAGACTAGATAAAAGCCTTTTTGCCAAACGTGATGAAGATGCCGTCGCCGCATATTTTCACTATGACAAAGAAGACTTGCAAAAAACGCTCAACGAACTAAAAAGCTCTATTCTTAAATTTTATAAGGACAAAGAATATTTGCGCTAAGCCGCTTTCTTTTTGAACTGAGCCGAGTACAGAGCCTTATAAGCACCATTTTCAATAGCCAAAAGTTGCTCGTGCGTACCTTCTTCGACAATCTGCCCATCATTTACCACTACAATTTTGTCAGCATTTTGAACCGTTGATAAACGGTGCGCAATAACAAATACCGTTCTGTCCTTCATCAGATTGTCTATGGCTTTTTGGACCACGGCCTCGGCCTTATTGTCCAAAGCAGAAGTCGCCTCGTCCAGAATAACTATCGGCGCGTTTTTCACGAAAGCACGCGCTATTGCCAAACGCTGGCGCTGTCCACCGGAAAGCAAAGCTCCTCTTTCTCCGATTTCTGTATCAATGCCATTTTCAAGGCCGGATACAAAATCATCCAGATATGCCATTTTCAAAGCTTTTTCAATTTCTTCCTCTGAGGCATTTTCTTTGCCCATAACTATATTGTCTCTGATTGTTCCATCAAACAAAAAATTGTCTTGGAATACAACGGCTATTTTATCTCTTAAAGATTCCAGACTAAGGTTGCGAATGTCTTTGCCATCAATCTTAATAGCACCGGATTTAACATCATAAAACCTTGGCAACAAATTAACCAACGTTGTCTTGCCCCCTCCGGAATTTCCGACAATGGCAACCGTCGTTCCCGCTTTAACATTTAAATCAATATTCTTCAAAACGGGAACATCGGGAACATATTCAAACGAAACTTTATCAAAGCTGATTGATTTTTTGATTTCTTTTAATGTGTCCGCGTCTTTTTTATCTTGAATCTCCGGCGTTATTTCTAAAATATCCAATACACGTTCTATTGCCAAAAATGATACCTGGACATTGTTAAAGTTTTTGGCAATACCTTTTATCGGCGTATAAAGCATAACTAATGCCGTAATGAAAGATACAAAGTTACCACTGGTAATCGTACCATTGACAATTAAATAGCTGCCATAACCTATCACGCCACCAATACCTACGGAAACAATAACGTGCATCAAAGGTGTCATCCAAGCTGTTTTTTGAATCATTTTGATTGTTAGCTTAAAAATCGTGCGTAATGTATTGTCAAATTTGTTATATATTTTTTGTTGTAAATTGTAGGAATATATGGTTTTTGCACCCGAATAAGTTTCGTTGTAATTGGTGAATATACGAGATGCCTCAATAACGCTTTTAAGCACAACCGCTTTAATGCGACGTTTAACTGACGCCAAAGGTAATAATGCACAAATCAGAACAACAATGGCAATGATTGATAGCTGCCATGAGTTATAAATCAGCACACAAATCAAAGATATTGAGGAAAACACTCTGGATATGAAAAGCTTTAGGTTATCTAACAAACCGCTACAAGCTAAATCCGTGTCGCTTGAAAAACGTTGCACAACATAACCTGAGTTGTTCTTATCAAAAAAAGATATATCTAAGCTAACTAATTTCTTAAACAAAGCCCTTTTAAGGTCATGATTGATACGGGTTCCAACCCAAGTATTCAGGTAGGTCGCCGCATAATTTAAAAAGCCTTGTACGGTTGTAAAGGCCACAATCAAAATTGGGATATATGCGGGAGATTGGTCTGTTTTGTCGACCAAGACCAAATCCATATAAGGTTTTAAGGCTAAAGCCACAACAGAATCCAATGCGCCGATTGGGATGCATAGCAAAATACCGATTAAAGCTCTTATCCAATAAGGCTTTACGAACGGCCACATCCTTTTATAATGTTCCGTGAATTTTATTTCTTTGCCTTCTGTTGCGAGTTTTTCCGCCATTATTATTTCCTCTTTGTTATAAAACCAGGCTCATCATAAACACAAAGCCTTATTTATGCAAGTCCAAACTAAAGCAATCCCAAATACTTCAAAATAATATATACCGCAGCAGCCTGCATAAACAAAATAAACCAAAACATAGATTGGTAGCTACGTTTTTTATTCTTATGGCGAAACAGTCTTTGGGCCAACAAAGCCCCGCTCCAACCACCTAAAAACTCCAAAGTATGAAGATTAATTTCGGGAACACGCCAAGCCCCTCTTATCGCAGCCCGCTTATCTACCCAATAGGCCAAAATCGTTACCAGATTTATGAAAACAAACTGAAACGCCACAAACAAGAGCAAGGTTTTTGCGCCAAAAATTGAGGCGCGAAAATAATGCGTCTCAATATAATATGCGCTCAAAATGACCAGTGCCGCGTGCAAGATATAAAAATTATTCTTTTGTAGCGGACGTATCAAAAACAGCAAACCGATTAAAATGACTGAATAAGTTATTACCATAAACTGCTTTCCTTTGTTATATCCGTTTTATTCTTTAAGTGACTGTTGCTCTTTTTGAAATCCGGCTCAAGTTCAGAACGTTTAAATCCCATCGCGAGCTTTAAATCTATTTCTTTTGCCGTTTCTCTGGCTAGTGCTAAACGCATTGATGACGACGGATGAGTCCCGTCTGCCTCATAGACATATATGTCCATCGGATTTAAGGCACCCAAAAGTTTTTGCATATCGCCGGCTTTTTTATAATCATAGCCAGCGCGCGCCAGAAGATATAATCCTACATAGTCCGCTTCCATTTCAAAGTCTTGCGAATATGCATTCCAACCCACTGCCGCTCCCGTATCCATTGAGCTACCATCTCCTCCCAAGGAGATATCGATGGCGGCACCAATCAAAGCTCCGATTGCCATATTTTTTTCACTGGCTTCTCGATGCCCCAGCACATTATGCGCCAGCTCATGAGCCACAACCGCGGCCAAAGCCGTATCATCCGATGCATAATCCATCATTCTTGCCGTCATTATAATGCTATCTCCCGTAGCATAAGCATTAATATCTGGCGACGTATCATCTACGCCTATGTAATAGGGACAAACCATATCCGGCTGAAAAGAAAACTTTTTAATTTTTCCATTACGCTCAATTTCTAACTCTATCGGAATACCATTGCCGCTTTTATACATTTGATTAAAAATTGTTTCAAAAGCATTATCTTCATCCGGAACAAGCAACCCGTTTATGCTAACCAAGCGATCTCCTTTTTTTATCCCAGCTTTGTCTGCCGCAGAGTTTTTATAGACACCCTCTATCCATATCTCACCGGTTTCTCGGCCATATAAAGCCTTGGCATCTTCATGCTCTTCCTTCGCCGCATCATAAGATGCGCTCCAACGCCACACATTCAGATGGTTTATACGCATAAAATCGACCCCAATGTCTGCCAAAAGTTTGCGGTCACACATTTCTTGCCCCGTAGATTTGCGCAGGTTGTAAGCTATTTCGCCCAAACGCTGACGGCGGTTGGTTGAAAGCTGATAAGAAAAACGACGCAGCTCTCGACGAACATCTTTCATATCATAACTGTCTACGGATGGGATATTGGGGTGTCTTGTTGTCGGCATGGCACAAGCACTTAGAACAGCCAGAGAAACAAGGCAGATAAAAAAACGCAACATTTTAGTTCCTATAATCTAATCAGAATGTTTTTACTCTAAACAATTATTTTATAAATTGCAATTAGTGAATAACTTAAAAAACTTATGTGAAAATATGAAAAAGACGTTATATTAGGCATAGATGTTTCTTTTATTAAGGAATCTTGCTTATGAAAAAATTGTTGTTTCTGTCTTCTGCTCTATGGCTTGCCGCTTGTGAAGGCCCCATTTTCGGAGATAAAAAAGCTCCGGTTTTTGTTGTTGACAGTCCCTATGCTTTTGAGCAGATGGATGATATGATGTTGCCGGATGTTTATGCTTTGGCGGCAACGCGCTCCGTTAATAAGATGCTTGACCAAAGCTCGGATATTTATGAAAAAGACCCTGCTCCAAAGCTTTATATTACGGAATTTAAAAAGCTCAGCAAATCTTTACCTGACGGTTTATATTATGCGAAAGACACAACAAAACAAATTATTGACGGCTCCAGAACTTATACCGTCGTTAATAATTTAAATGACGCCGATTATTATCTTGAAACGCAAATTAAAGAGATTTTGCCGGAAGGTGCAAAGGCTCCGATTATTGAATATAAAATTGTTCTTAATGACAAAGACAATAACAAGATTAACGAATGGACGGAGACTATTCGCCAGTTGCAAAATGATGACAAAAGCTGGTGGTAAATGAAATTATTGTTCTCTCAAATATTTTTGTTTTATGGCATTTTGGTTGGCTCTGCTTTAGCTGCTGAGCCACAGCCCATTAGTGGCAACAATGCGATTAAGATTAAAGGGAATGCCTGCGAAAAATTTACTGAGAATGAAGCAAAATCCACTGTCAGAGTGCGCGTTACGGACAAAGCCAGTTTTTTGGCCGTAAACGGGATTGATGAGGTTAATACCTTAAGCGATGACTTGAACGAACATGATTATAATGTTTTGGTTTATGGCTTGGTTGATAATGCTATTGAGGATATGAGTGTTCAAACCACTAAGCAAGATGCCGAACAATTATGTGTTGAGGTCAGCGGATATGTCAGCTTGGATAATATTTTAAAAGCCGTTGATGAGCTTCCTCAAGCGGAAGAAACTCAGCCTGCACCACAGGAAACCATGACGGAAATTGTTAAAGAAGTTAATACTAGTTATTCTGAATTGCCGAATAAACCGACCGGAGTTATCCCCCCTTCTGAAGAGGAAGTTATTGAAAAACACAAAGCTCCTTTACCTCAAACGAATCAGCTGCCTTTGCAAAATGATGATGCCGATATTGCTAATTCAACACAAACAAAAGCTGTTCAGCAACCTGTGGCCGAACCTGTTATTGATGATAAAAAAGGCTTGGTTTTTGTTGAGCCAACAGAATTTTTTAACAAAACGACTTCGGATGTACATGCAAAAACTGTGCGCGATATGTTTGTTAATGATGATGATTATTTTGTAACAGATAAAAGAGATTTGGCTGATTATATCATTAAGAGCAAAGTTTTACGCGCAAAAGTTACACCGATAAATTCCAGCACGAATCGACTTCAAATGGTTGTTTCGGTTGAAGCGGAGTTTCCTGATGAAAAAGCTTCGATTGTAGAACATCAGAACAGATTTGTGTTGTTTAACAGCGATGAGAACGAACAAGAGGTTGCGTTCCGGCTTCTCAAAAAACTTTTTGCTGCCGCTGGAGAAAAGGTTAAAGACAAAGTTGATCAGGCGGAGCGGCGCAGACGTCCAGACAAAGCTTTGCCTGATATTATAACTCCGGCAAAATCCTAAATTTCCGGTGTTGAATATGAGCTTATGGGTAGGACTGCAAAGCTAAGATTGTTTAGTTTTTTTACGTTTTTTGCCGAACAAACCGCTGATGTCTGCAAGTCAATAGTGCTGAGTAATTTTTCGTAGTCTATCGTCTCATTACCCACATAAAGCAATATCTCTAAATCTGTGAAGCCTCGGTCGGTATAAATATTAAACTCGTAAGAACAAAGTGTATTTTTAACATTATCCAAAACACGGCGTTGGATACTCCGAAATGTATCTACGTAATTTAAAATTCTGTAAACTGCAGCAAAATCCGTTAATGCTTTTTTGGCAGCCTCCGATGCCAAATGCGAAGCCGTTTTTTCTATCACGGGAATTTGCCCTGACGCTATGGCATATTTTAAAAATAGGTGGCTATATTCGTTTATGCAATCAGACATTTTTTCAAAATATGGCTTGAGGAGAATCGAAGCCATTTCTATCAAGCCAAGATTGAGCAAATCATTTATATAACTTTTTTCCACTTCGGTTTCCATTGTGCCACCAATCTCCCAAATTCGGTAAGCAACAGATTTTGCTTTTTGGTGGTTGCCAAGCATAAGTTCTATATGCATAAAAACGACCAAACCATCCAAATTTTGGGGTGATAGACGTAATAAATCATAAACCTGACGCTCATAAGAATTTAACTGAGTTTTATCAGCATAGCTTACTGAGGATAACAGGCGCAGAAAACCTAAAAATTCTCTTGGTTTTTGCGGCGCAAGACTTCCCGCTGAATTATGTATTGTTTGTGGAAGATTATTTTGAATATCCGGCATTTTATTTTTTCTCCAACATAAATGTTGCGGGTCCATCATTTATTAAAGATACTTGCATATCTGCCTGAAAAATTCCGTTTTCAACATGCAACCCCTTATCTCGTAGACAGTTTGAAAAATATTCATACAAAGGTTTAGCATCTTCAGGACGTGCGGCATTATCAAACCCTGGGCGGTTTCCTCTTGAACAATCTCCGGCCAGTGTAAACTGAGAAACGACAATTAATTCTCCTTTGATGTCTGAAACAGAAAGATTCATCTTACCGTTTTCATCCTCAAAAATTCGCAAATTTGAAACCTTTACCGCCAGATAATCCGCTTGTTTTTGCGAATCGCCTTTTTCAACTCCCAAAAATACAAGCAATCCCCTTCCGACGGAAGCTACTATTTTTTCTTCAACCTCGACAGAGGCTTTTTTTATTCTTTGCACCAATACTTTCATTTAGATTATCTTTCATTTTTCTTTGTTTTATCTTACAAGCTATAAATTAATTTTTATTAAATCTAAATCAATTGGAAAATTTTATAAAATATGTTATTCTGTGTTCAACTGGAGAGCTGATATGGCTGTGAAGACCGCAGATAATAAACGGCAAAAATTAAAGAACAGAATTTTTAGTAAGAAGAATCTGTCTCGGTTTGCTAATGGCGTTGTTATCGGCTCCGTTGTTTCTTTATCTTATGCCGCGGTTATTAATGCTCCGCAAAGTGTAGATATATCTGACCACAAAGACAAGTTTCCCCTAGATTCAGTTTCTTTAAACATCACCCCTTCTCATCAGGGAAAAACTGTTTTGCTTTCAAATCTTCCCAAAGATTATGCCGCGGTTTCTTACAAAGTGGATACTGTTATTGTTGACACAAATTATTTGAAAAGAGATTTTCGGACTTTCGGCGGTTTTGTTCCAGAAACAAAAAGTATCAGCTTCAATTATTTTAAGGTTGATACGGCGGGAATGCCTGATGATGTTAAACAAAGAGAGCTCCGAAATGCGAAATATTTTAATAGTGAAAAAAGCCTAAAAGAAAATATTATCCATGAAGTAACACATCTGATAAACGATGAAAAAGGACTTAAAAGATTTGGTATCAGCCTTTTTCAATTTGCCAAAATATGTGTGCATGATGAAATTTCGGCAAATATATCTCAGCTTTTGGATATGCGCAAAAAATATCTGGAAACAAAAGATATTTCTGTTTTTAGAGGAAAATATCCTTTTTATATTCAGGCGCTTAAAGATAAAAAATTTCAACCAGACAGCACCAAAATTCCTACAAGCACCGAACTTGAGCTTATTGTCAACGGTATGCGGGAATGGTGGCTGCAAAAAAATCAAACTTATTATGAAAAAACACATTACAAAATGGCTAAGAAATGGTTTGATAAATCTTTCTTCTATCGTTTGAAAGAAAAAGCATTCTTTAAGAATCTGGCAAAAAAGCATAATGAAGAATATATGCGCAGATTGAATGACTGTTATTCTTTTAATATTGAGCTTGAGGATAAAAAAGGTTCGCATACAAATGTTACGGTTAATTTTGCAAAATTTATGAACAAAGATGTTGATATATCAGATGAGCTCAAAAGCAAGCTGAAAAGCTATGCCAATGTTTCTTTTAGAGAGGGGCACCAAAGATACAAAAAAGCTCTTGCGAATGATGAATATATTCAAGCATCCGAAGCCCAAAAAATTCGTGATGAGGGTGTCGTTGTTGTCCAGAAAAGAAATGTGGAGAGTAATGTTTACATCAATTCTTTATCTAAGGAAAGATAACCAAATTTTAATTAAATTTTGGTAGAGTTGGTTGAATCTGAAGAGAAAACATGATATACTGAATTTTGGTAGTATGTTTTCTCAGAAGAGGGACTTACGATGACAAGGAATGGGTTGATGACAAGGATTGTGCCTGTTGCACTGTTTATGACGCTTGGAGTTATGGTAGCA
>CASEZG010000016.1 GCA_949292375.1 uncultured Pseudomonadota bacterium
AAAGATATGGCGGATGAAACATATACTGTTCACACAAACAGCATAAACACCGTCATTTTACAACACACCTATTAAGAAGTATGATAAAACAGAAAAGGGGAAGTGTCAACTTAAAATGAAAGTAATTTTATTTTTGTCGGTAGGATGATTAGAATTTTATTTGTTAGAAAGTTTTATTTTTCTGTTATTTTGAGGTAAAGATACAGGGCACGTAAGATAGATATGCACGTTGGAAGCAACGCGGTTCAGTAAAGATTGCTTCCGCAGCCAGTGATGCGGTCAAGCTGGCAACAGCCTGAAGCATCGCGGTTCAGCAAAGATTACCGCCACAGTCAGAGATGCGGTCAAGCTGGCAACAGCTTGAAAAGTTTGGAGAATGAGGTAAATAATAAGAAACAAGGGGAAAATTTTTTGAGTGTACACAGAAGTACATGACTAAAAATTTTACCCCGCAGTTTCTGTACTAGTTACCCATTATACGAGTTTTTTTAGTTGAGCCAAAACTCTATCGTAGACACCACTCTCACCTTTTTATTAATTTGCGAGCTCTCGGATTCTCCGGCTATAGCCAAAAGAGGCTGAATAGAAAAGACCCCCTGAGAAGCGCGACGAATTTTGCCAACTTCGCTACCCGAACTTTTAGCAAATTCCAAAGCGGCCTGACGTGCATTTCTCGTTGCTTCTTCCAGCATTTGCGGCTTAATATCATTAAGACGTGTAAAGATATATGAAACGGGGGAACCATAAGTTTGGCTGTCAAAAACAACACCTTTTGCAACAAGCTCACCACTGGCGCGAAGCGTTTGTTCAATCAAATCGACTTTTTCACTTCGCAATGTAACTGTCTGATTCAAAATATAACGCGCGGCAAAATTCTTGTCCCTATAAGGATTGGTCATCAAATCATTTGTTTCAATCCGGCCTTCAGATATTTCGGCTGTTTCAAAACCTTTTTCAATCAAATAATTTTTAATAAGAGATAAATTTGTTGCCATATTTTTTTGCACGGTCAACAAATCATTTCCTGTAGCCACAAACTTTATGTTCCAGATTCCCAAATCTGCCTTAACATCCATTTCGGCCAACCCCTTAACCGTAACAAAATTATCTTTAAGCTTGGCCTGATAGTAGTAATATCCAGGGAAAAAACCACCCAGAGCAATACCGAAAGCCAAAATAACAAAAGCCCATAATTTTTTACAACCGAATTTTGATTTTTCACAAATATTATCAGACATTTTATCCCTCCGCAAAATTTATTCTGACAAGCATCCTAACACACTCATTAGCTAAGTCAACAATAAGAGCTCGGATTTAAATAGGAATAAAATCCTTGACAAAAACAATTTTTTATGTTAAATACCAAACATCACTTGCTCGAAGTGTATCTGCCAAACAGCTTTGTAAAAAACAAAGCTGTTTTTTTTATTTTAAACCACATCATGGAGAAAAAAATATGTCTGAAACACTAGAAATAGGCAGCACAAAACCACGCATACGTTATGAAGGAGACGGTAGCACCACTGAATTTAGCTTTGCTTTTTCGATTTTTGATGAAAACGACATTGATGTTTACGCAGATGATAGCTTATTAACAAAAGGCTATAGCGTTATTAAGGAAGCTCAGGGAGGAAGCATAATCTTTGATACGGCTCCGGCAAACGGATGTATCATAACCATCTATCGAAATCTGGAACTTAAACGTACGACAAACTTTCAGGAAGTCGGTCCCTTTCGCACATCAAAGGTCAATCTGGAGTTTGATTATCAATTAGCCTGCATGGAACAATTACAAGACCAAATTAACCGTACGGTAACTTTTCCTCCTTATGCGCCAACCCAACTAAACGTTGCTTTACCCATGCCTACACCGGGTAAAGCCATCATCTGGAATGCTGAAGGAAACAGTCTTCAAAATTCAACCATCGAAATAGAAAAGCTAACCAACTGCTACAGCGACATCTTACAAAAAGCCGAAGAAGTTAAAACCAATGCTGCTCAAACACAAATAGCTGCAAACACGGCACAAACAGCGGCAAGTCAAGCTTTTGAGAACGCACAGTTAGTACAAAATCGCCCTGAAACGATTTATACCGCACAAAAAGATTTAGGTTCAACCGAAGGCGAAATAACCGTCATTATAGAACCGGGAATTTTTGAATATAAAGCCACACCATCCGGCAACACAGACTTCAATTTTGATTTTAGTCAGTGCAATACGGATTTAATTATAAGTTTCTCTCTTTTATTAAACCAAAATGCTGGCAATTATACTTATTCATATACTTTCCCTGAAACCGAAAACTTTCAGTGGTTAGATAATTTGTCTGCCACACCGAGCGGAAGTTATTTAATGACCTTCCGCCGTTATCCTGACGGAAGAATTTTAGGCGTAGCCAACGGAGTAATCGCATCATGACAATAATGGGAAAATCAAACCCCTTAGGCGGAGGTATCTGCGCCTATCCGCCGGGGACAACACTTTTTGACGGCTACGACGGAGCCTCGGAAATCATCGACCTGAAAAAAGGTGTTTACTACATCAGAGGCCAAGGTGCAGGCGGAGCCGGTGGAAACAACGGCTACTCTGCTAACGGCGGCGGCGGAGCATCTTCTGCCGGATTTATGGGGTACATTAGCATATTAAGCAATATTGATAACTGCACCGTTTACACAGGCAAAGCCGCAACCAAAACCGCAACCGCCGGAGAAGCAACCTCTATCGGCAAGCTTATGTCGCTTGGTGGCGGTGGTGGCGGCGGTTCAGGCTCCGGAGTTCCCGGTGTTGCCGGAATATTCCAATTTGACTTTGATGAAAGCTGCATCGGCAAGGCCAAAATTTTATCTTACACCGTAAAATCTGACGGAAATACGGTAGAAAAAGTCGGAAGTGCTTATGCCCCCGGAGCAAATTCGGTTTTAACCAATGATGGCGGCGGAGCGGCAGGCTCCGGAGTAGCAAACAGACATGCCACTAAACCGGGAGCAGGCGGAGCCGGAGGAATACAATGGGATTCTACCGGAGGCTTCGGTAAATATGGCGAACTGACAATTCAATACATCAAACCAAGATAAGGAGAAAACGAATGTATGCAAAACTAATCAACGGCAAACTTTCCCCTGCCCCAAACAGCATAAAAAAGGAAAACACCGTTTACCAAAACTATAATCTTGCAAGCAACGAAAAAATGTTGTTGGCAGACGGCTACAAACTCGTCGAAGAAACTCAGCCATCAGCAGACTTAAAACTTCCTCAAAAATATTATATCGAAAATGAAGATAAAATCATTTCCGTCTATGCTGATGCATATATCGAACCCAATTATAGAGAAAAACGCATGGCTGAATATCCTGACCCGCGCGAATATCTGGATGCAATGGTCAAAATTAATTCAGGCAATGAGGAGATGGCTAAAAACGGCGAACAACAATTACAAAAATATTATGAATTATGTTTGGCAATAAAACAAAAATATCCCAAAGAATAAAAAAACAAAAACGGCTGTCTGTAAAGGCAGCCGCTTTTATAATTATTGCTCAAGCACCCAAGTTGTGCGGATAATTTCTTCAATATCCGTATATTGCGGAACCCAGCCGAGCATCTCCTTAGCCTTCTCGGAGGATGCCGTCAACACGGCCGGATCACCGGCGCGCCGCCCGACATACTCAACCTTGAGCTTTTTGCCAATCACTTTTTCCGTGGCTGAAATAATTTCTTTAACTGTTGTACCTTGTCCCGTGCCCAAATTTAAGCTGGCAGAAACGCCTCCTTTGAGCAGATGCTCAATTGCCAAAACATGAGCTTTTGCCAAATCCGTAACATGAATATAGTCTCTGACGCAAGTTCCGTCGCGCGTATCATAATCCGAGCCAAAGACACAAAGTTTTTCTCGGCGTCCGGTTGCCGCATCCATAATAATCGGCAACAAATTTTGCGAACCGATTTCGCGCCCTCTGATACTTCCTTCCGCATCATAGCCGACCGCATTGAAATAACGCAATGCCATATAATGAAAATCTTTGAGCTTGGCATACCATTCCATATATCTTTCAATATCAAGCTTAGTATAACCATAAAAATTAATCGGCTTTAAGGGATGCTCTTCATCAATCGGCAAATACTCCGGCATTCCGTAAACAGCGGCAGAAGACGAAAAAACAATATGTTGCACCCCGTTCTTAAGCATCGCATTCAAAATATTTAATGAGCCAATCATATTATTTTGCGCATAGAGAGCCGGATTTTCCATCGATTCTCCGACAGCTTTTTTAGCGGCCAAATGCACCACTGCATCTTGTCCCTTCATAGCATCAGAGAGCTTTTCAAAATCCAAAATATCAGCCTTGATAAACTTAGCTTCCGAAAATAAGTTAACCTCTCTTCCGGTTGAAAGGTTATCATACACGCTAACCTCATACCCCTTTTGTAAAAGAGCCTTAACCACATGACTTCCGATATAACCGGCACCACCAACAACCAAGACCTTAACCATCTCGCCTCCTACTTCATCCCGATGCAGGCATAATCAAAACCGGCAGTTTTAACTTCGGCAGCATTGAGCATATTTCGCAAATCCAAAATCTTATGCGTTTTCATCTGCCCACGAACCTTATTTAGATCTGCATTTCTAAACTCTTCCCACTCGGTCAATATCACCAAGATATCAGCATCTTCACAGGCTTCATAAGCATCTTGGGCATATTTAACCTTATCCCCGATAAGCTTTCTGGCATTATCCATTGCTTTGGGATCATAAACCATAACATTAGAAGAATGTTTAATAATTTCAGAAACAATATCCATCGCCGGAGATTCGCGGCAATCATCGGTTCCTCCCTTAAATGCCAAACCCCAAACGGCAATTTTTCCGTTTTTGTCCTTATCTAAGGATGCAATGACTCTCCGAGCCATATTAACCTTGCGCTCATCATTTTTGGCAATAGTCGTTTCAATAAGGTTCAAATGCGCACCGAATTTGCGCCCCATCTGCGCCATAGCATTCGTATCCTTCGGAAAGCAAGAACCGCCATACCCCGGCCCCGGATTCAAAAACTTCTTCCCAATTCTGGAATCAAGCCCCATACCTTTGGCAACTTCCCGAATATCCGCACCTGCTTTTTCGCAAAAATCCGCCATTTCGTTAATATAGTGAATCTTCATTGCCAAAAAAGCATTAGAGGCATATTTAATCGTCTCGGAAGACTTACGGTTAACCAACAAAAACTCGGTTTTTCCTTCAAAAGGCGCATAAAGATTGAGCAAAACATTGCGTGCTTTTTCGTTGTTTGCACCGATAACAATGCGGTCGGGATGAAAGAAATCATGCACGGCAAAACCTTCGCGCAAAAATTCAGGCAAAGAAACCACATCATAATCCGCTGTCGGATTAACTTTTTTAATGATAGCCTCGACCTCATCACCTGTTCCGACCGGAACGGTTGATTTGGTTGCCACAACCGTATAACCGTCCAGATACTGCGCCAATTCTTCCGCCGCGGCATAAATATATTTAAGGTCAGCTTCTTTGGTAACCGGATGCGGCGGTGTCCCCACGGCCAACATAACCACATCAGCCCCACTTACGCCTTTTGCCATATCGGTCGTAAAGGTTAAGGCTCCGCTTTTACGGTGTTTTTGAAACAATTCCTCCATACCATCTTCATAAATGGTAGCTTTTCCGGCAGATAAAGAAGCAATTTTTTCCTCAATCTTGTCCACACAAACAACCTCGTTGCCAAGCTCTGCCAAGCCGATACCTGTCGGCAAACCGACATACCCCGTTCCGATAATCGCAATTTTCATAACAAATCCTTATTCATAAGTCTAAAAGATGACAGCATTGTAGCAACCAAGCTTAGAAAATCAACGGAAATATACCGCCTTTCCACCACTAAAAAAATCACATAAGAGCCTTGCAGATTTTAAGCCCGTCCACCGCCGAAGAAACAATTCCGCCGGCATATCCGGCCCCTTCACCACAGGGATAAAGCCCTTTGACATTTGCTTCAAAATTTTCATCGCGCAAAATACGGATAGGCGATGAACTTCTGGTTTCCACACCGGTTAAGACCGCGTCATGAGATGCAAAACCATGGAGTCTTCTATCCATCTCAGACAAAGCCATCCGCATTGTTTCAAAAACATAAGGCGGCAAAATTTCGGCAAGATTACAAAAACGCACCCCCGGTGTATAAGAAGGCGTAACCTCGCCTTGCCCCGAAGATGGTTGATTTTTTAAGAAATCACCGACCAATTGCGCCGGAGCCTTGTAGTCCTCCCCACCGAGCCGAAAAGCAGCCTCTTCCAACTTACGCTGAAAATACATTCCCTGCAGAGGATGCTCTCCACCAAAATCTTTAGGCTCAACTCCGACCAACAAAGCCGCATTGGCATTTTCTTTGGCACGGGCAAATTCGCTCATTCCGTTAGTAACCACGCGTCCTTCTTCGGAAGCTGCAGCCACCACCTCGCCCCCCGGACACATACAAAATGTATAAGCCGAACGCTTATTGGCAAAATGGGCTGCCAACTTATAATCTGCCGCTCCTAAGGCTTTGTGATTAGCAAAACGCCCATATTGCGCCTGATTAATCATCTGTTGCTTGTGCTCTATTCTTGCACCGACGGAGAAAGGCTTTTGCTCTATCCTTACCCCATTACGATACAACATCTCAAAAGTATCTCGCGCACTATGCCCCACCGCCAAAATAACCTTATCCGTTGCCAAATCATAAACCTCGCCGTTTGCTTGTCTGACTTTTATGCCAACCAAAACACCATCTTTAATAATTAAATCTTCCAATCTGTTTTCAAAGCGATATTCTCCGCCGAGTTCCACGATTTTTTTGCGAATATTTTGCACCACGATTGCCAAATTATCCGTACCGATATGCGGCTTTGCCAAATATAATATCTCCTCCGGCGCACCTGCCAAAACCAACTCATGCAAAACTTTGGCGGTAAACTCGTCTTTTTTAATTCCCGTCATCAACTTGCCGTCTGAAAAAGTCCCTGCACCGCCTTCGCCGAACTGCACATTAGATTCGGTTTTGAGTTGTCCGCATTTCCAAAAGAAATCAACATCTTTTTGTCGTTCGGAAAGTTTTTTGCCGCGCTCCAACAAAATCGGCTTCAATCCGGCTTCCGCCAGAGCCAATCCGGCAAACATTCCTGCCGGACCGCTACCCACCACCACGGGACGTAAAGCAGAGATTTTATGCAAAGGCGCAAAAGAAACAATTTTTTCTTGTTTGATTTGCAAAACATCTTTCCAAGCCAAAATGGTAGAGATATAGTCTTCGTCGCCAAAGACTTCCATATCCAAGGCATACACAAACTGCACATTACTTTTATTGCGCGCATCAACAGATTTTTTAGCAATTTTCAGGCTCTTAATCCGCTCCGGCTCAAGCCCTGTTTTCATAGAGACGATTTCCTTCAAACCGTCCATATCAACGTCTAAATCTGCTTTAATATTGTTTATCCTAATCATTCCTGCGCCTTTTGTGTCTGATAAAACCTAATTTACTTGCCAATATACACAAATTGCGTTAAAAGTTAAGTTCAAAAATAACTATTGCGGAAGACAATATGACCACGGACTTAGAGTTATTTATGCTCTGGAACAACGGCAGACAGCTTGAAGAGCAAATTATTGCAGATATAAAAGAACACTATGAGATTATCAGTCTCTGTGAAGTGAGCTGGAGCAAAGAACATTTTGCAGATAATCTGGCGCGTTTTTATGGCAAAAACTTGCGTAAAGGCCGCAAAAAAATCAAAGAAAGCGGCATAGGTCCTTTTTTGTTGATTGTGGTTGCCGACCATTCTCCCCTATATTACAATGGCAAAAATGTTAAGCTCACCAACAGCAAATATAAATATCGCCAACTTTTCGGCGGTGGCTATATGGTTCATGCCAGCGATTGTGCAAAAGAAGCTTTCGAAAACTTTTTGTTCCTCACCGGAGAAAGTCTGGCAGACTTTGCCGAAAATAAAAAGGGCAGCAAAAACTCCTTTAGCGACCCTGTCGGGGTTAAGCCGTGGCAAGATGAAGCTGAAATCCGCCAAATCTTGAACAAAATCCCTGATTGTCAGGCGGAGTTTGAAAAAAACCCAATCTGCATAAAAACCTCAGACCCAAACTTTACGGCGCGTTTGCTTAATGCCAAGAAATGCTGGTTTGGCAAAAATTTATATAAAGTCAGCCTAAACGGGCAAACACATAAAATCAAAATCAAATAACAAAAAAGGACTTTGACATAAATGTCAAAATCCTTTTTCGTTATTTTTTTGCCAGCTTTTAGATTACTTTACAAATTAAAATAATCACCCCGACAACAAAGCCGGCAAGAAATCCATATACACCCGCGGAGAAAATAACGGCGGCAATTAACCAACCGATAGCTCCGCAAAAAAGACCAGCGCAAACTCCCATAAAGAGTGAGCCTATGATCTTACAAATAAAATCTACTATATAACCACCAAAGCAGTACATTAGTACTACTACAGAGATGATTGCAATGATTGTTTCCATAAATATATTTTTTTTATTATTATTTTTTTATTTCTCTCTCAACCACACAATTCAACCATAATTATATTTTTGTACTTTAGATTATAGCACAAAAAACCCCCTTTGACAACAATCCTTGAGAGCCTGAATTTTTAAACTTTTATGACAAAAACGTGAGCATTTTTTCAGCTCACAAAATCTGTATTAGCTGTCCATTATACGAATTTTTGCAAAAGTTTGGAGAATGAGACAGATAGTAAGAAATAAAGGCAAAAGTACCACAGCGTACATTGAGGTACGTGAGGACACTTTTGCCCTGAAATTTCTGTACTAGCTGTCCATTATACAAACTTTTATATTACAGCCTAGGCCACTCCCCATGCACCAACTCTTCCAAACTTTCGCTCGGTTGACCGAAACGTGCATTATACATCCAAAAGTTTGCCAATACGCGCTCAATATAAATACGCGTCTGCCGCGAAGGGATCGCTTCAATAAACATCAGCGGATCATTTCCATATTTCACCCGCTTCTGCCATTTATACAAATTCCCCGGCCCCGCATTATACGCTGTGGTCAAAAAGAACAAATTATTACCGATAAAGTCTTTCTCCATCAGGTAGTTTACATAACGCTGCCCTGTTTCCAGATTATATTCTGTTTCAAACAAAGGCGTAGAATCTTTACGCAAACGTTTATCCTTGGTCACATAAGCCGCCGTGCTCGACAAAAGCTGCATTAAACCTTTTGCACCCGCACCGCTCTGCGCCTTGGTATTAAAACCCGATTCTTGGCGTACCAAAGCCCAAACCAAAGCCCTATCTACCTTCCAACCGTTTTTAGGCTCCCAGTCAGGGTCCGGATAAGCAATCCCGTCATAATAAATCTCACGGTCATTATCCTTAATCAAATTAGATATTGTAATCGCCAAAGAATGCATTCCATACTGCTTAGCAATAAACAAGGCCGCTTCCCGTTGCTTTTCATTCATCGCGTCCAAATCAGCGCGGAGTTCTTTGGCCGCTAAATCCGGTTGCTTGGCATGGATTAAAATGAGTGCACGCCGAACGGAAACCGAAGCCGCCAACTCACTAACCACGCCGCAATTGCTGAAATCATTCAAATAAGGCACACTGTCCCAATTATATTTAAGCGGATTTCCCATAGCATAGTTTGCCAACAAACCATAAAACGTCCGCCGATATTTTGAGGCCATTGTCAAATATTTTTTGGCTTTTTTAGCCTCGCCGATTTTATCATAAGCCCGATAAGCCCAATAAGCTCCGGCCGAAATCAACCATTCGTCATTATCATTTTTTGCGCCGAGCTTGCCGAAGTTAATAGCCGCTTCTTTAAACTTCCCTTGCCGCCAAAAAGCCAAACCTCTAAACCAAAGTCCCGTTGCATCTTGGCTGCGTCTGGCCGGCTTTGCAGACCATTCCAAAGCAAGTTTATCTTGCCCGTCCAAAAAATAAAGAGTTGTCAGAGTAGCCGCCATCGCATCCCATTCTCTGTCCGGAATAGCCATCCGAAAAGCCTTGTTTTGCAAAATCCTTTTGGCGCGGAGTGTCTTGCCTTGATTAATATAACGCAAAAACTTGTTCACATTCTGCCGCACAAGTTGGCGTTTTGCCGGAGATAAGTTTTCATAATCATTATTATACCAACTATAAGGGGTTCGGTTAATTTTAGACAAGCTGTCAGGTTTCATAAGCTCGTCCTTATTTCCTTTTCTGGAAGCAAGCCTATAAATTCGCGCGGCTTGCGGATGGTCGCTGTAAAGCTCCAACCATTCCTTAAGTTCTTCATAATTTGATTTATAGGTCTTGGACAAATATTTTTGCGCCAGCACATGTCCCATCAAAATCGGATTTTCGACATCCTCGGACAAATCATCAGCTTCATCAATATCTTCTTTTTCAATGGCTCGAAAAATTTTTTTATAAAGCGTAACATCATCTTTATCTATAGTCAGCTCCGCTAAAAGCTGATTATAGCAAGTACTGCCGATTTCGCCCGAAGATGCGGCAAAAGTCTCTGACGCAGCCAAAACGCCAAAAGCCATAGCCAAACTTAGCCCGATTAATCTACAAGACACGTCTCAAACCCCGAATTTTAAACCATTGCCCGACGACTGCCGGATTAATAAAGAATTTTATTGTTTTTTCAACCAACGAATTTTGCCGGCACAAGCACTTTGAGATAAACCTTTAACACGGCAACGATTAACAATAACATTAGGAATCTTATCCATAGAATAACAACCATCACCCACCAAGGTATAGTTGAAATAAGTTTCCGTGTTCGGCTCAACATCATTATAACTCAAAGTTGTTTCCATCTTAGGCCATTTTAAGCGAAAACTCAGATTATTAATTTTATTTTCCAGCGTATGCAAAACATTAAAGCGCACATCGCACATTACCATACCGCCCATTGTCTGACTGATTTTAAAGTCATCATAAAACAAGAAGATAAGGCTTTCATCTTCAACTTGTTTTTCTCCGGGCTTAACAACCCTGCGGATAGGAGATGCTGTACCGCGCTTTCCGGCCAAAGATTTGTTCAATGCCTCTACCGCGTTCTGTCTGGCCTTCTGAGCATTAAGCGTAGCATTTTGTTTTGCCTGAGCTCCTGTTTTATCCACATCCAAATCAGGCATCGTCTCATTTTTTTTCTGAGATTGAGGGTTAGCCCAACTATTATTAAAACGCGGTTGCGCTGAAACAGCAGCCTTCGGCGAAGCTTTCGGCACACTATCAGCAAACATCTGAGCAGATACGGCTTCTGCGTTACAAACACACAAAACACCTACAGCCAAAGCACCAAACCAATGTTTTTTAGCCATACTCTGCCCCCATAAAATTATCTGATTTCAGACAAAGCTCTGGACAATGAATCCATATCTCTTACGGTTTTCCTATACTGTTCCTCAACAGCTCTTTCCTGATTAGCTCTTTCCTTCATATCAACATTTTGCTGAGTTGAGAAGGAAATCGGCTGAAAATCCATATAATATTCAGGATTGTCCTGAGAAACAAAATGGAACATATTGCTACAATTTTCATCCCCGTAAAAAGATGTATTTTCCGTTTGTTTAATAGAACAAGACTTAACATTCATAGATAACGGATTCATCAAAACATAACATCTGTCCGTATCCAAAGACTGCTTAGTTGTCATCTGCTTATAAGGTTTCAATGGCGGCACCTTAACCGAAACAGACAATTGCGGAGGATTCAACTTCTGAGTATACGAGAAATTAGCCTCAACCTTCTCACCCTTTTTATTCCGCTCTGTGCTATCCTTTTGCTCTGCCGCTATTAAATCAGATAAAGAATCATCCATCCAGCTCAAATCAACCTGAGCATTGGCAATATCTTTCTTAGAACGATTATAAAAAGTAACATAAAACTCACAGGAAGTAACTTCGCCATCTATTCCACCTTTAACCGGTGAAATATCATGAACCTTAAACAATATGGCCTCACTCTCCTCTTCTGCCGCAACATCTGCATTCTGAGCATTAGCAACACCGGCAGACAGCAGCAAACCGGCAACTCCCAACCAAAACTTGTTCTGAATTTTCATTATCGTTCCCTTACATGTTTACGCATATAATCACCATTCTGTTCAAAATAATAATCAATTTATTTTAATTTACCATCAATTTATGAAAAAAAGGATAATATCATTGCATAAGTTTTTGCCGCATACGCAACAAATCAGCCCAAGCCTTAGCTTTCTGGGCCGTATTCCGTAACAAATACGCCGGATGAAATGTTGCCAAGACAGGCACAAGCGTCCCTTCTGAACTCTTATACTCCAACCATTTTCCTCTCAGCCTTGAAATCGGTTCTTCATTATCCAAAAGCGCATTAGCCGCACTTCCGCCCAAAAGAACAATCACTTCCGGCTTAATCAACTCTATTTGTCTTTTCAAAAAAGGCAAACATACAGCTATTTCTCCATCAGTCGGCGTACGGTTCCCCGGTGGCCGCCAAGGCAAAACATTGGTAATATAGCAAGCATCTCTATCCAACCCGACGGATTGCAACATCTTATCCAGAAGATGCCCGCTGCGACCGACAAAAGGCAAACCGATTCTATCTTCATCCGCTCCGGGAGCCTCTCCGATAAACATAACCTTAGAGGCCGGATTACCGCCTCCGAACACTGTTTTATTAGCCGTCAACTTCAGAGCACAACCGTCGAAATTTTCAACCATACTGCGCAGCTCATCCAAATCTTTAGCCTCGCGGCAAAGCTCTCTGGCGTTTTTACAAGCAGATATTGTCGCCTGAGCCAAATCTGTCGTTGCAGCTCTGGGTGTTGCACTATCTTCAGCTCTGGTAGTCAACGCCGGTTTGGGAGGCTCAACCACTTGAGGCTTAGGCGCATCAAGCCCGAACGGAACCTCTCCAAATGTTTCATCCACCCCGGCAGTAACATACCATTCCAAAATTTCTCTTATGTTTAACTGATTTTCCATAATCAACAAATTAAAACAAATCAAAATATTTTCAAGAATAATCCTTATATTATGGTATAAATTATTTATTTAGACACTATATGGTAGAATAAATCTAAATTGCTATTGTATGATTTTAAAATTTATATAGAATATCAAGAGATTTTGGGAAGATTCCTATAAAATAAACGGGAAACAATTTATTATGGCAAAATTTGGCTACATATTCGCCTTCATTTTTGGCTTCATCTTATTTAACTCTTGTACCAAACAGGAAGAATTAAATACACCGCAACAGACGCAACACAGCTTGCCAAAGACCCCTCAGCTAAAAAAATCCTATGGGGCATACTTAGCCGGACGCGTTGCCCACTTGCGCAAAAACTTTAATGCTGCCGCAGATTATTATATGCAAGCCTTAAATGAAGACCCCGAAAACAAAGAGCTTTTAGGACGTGTCTACGTCATTTTAGCCTCTAAAGGCCGCATTTCAGAAGCCGCCAAATACGCCTCGCTCTCTCTCCAAAAAGGCGATGAAAACAATTTTACCTACATCATTATGGCCGTAGATGAAATGAAAAAAGGTCAGTTTGAGCAAGTAAACGAAACAATCAGCCATCTGGATGGCCCCGTCTATAAAGAATTTATCATTCCTTTAATGTCGGCTTGGGCTTATGCCGGTCTTAACCAACCTGAAAAAGCTCTCAAAACCATAGCCGTTCTAAACAAAGAACCAAGTTTCCGCGCTTTATACCATTTTCATGCCGGTATGATTAATGATTATTTTGACCGCACGGATGAGGCTAGAAAACACTACGAAACCATTGTTAATGATGAAAGCATGGAAATGTCTTTCCGCTCCTTGCAAGTCATTACCAATTTCTACATTCGCAATGGTGAAAAAAACAAGGCCGTCAAACTAACTTCCCATTATACAGACGAAAAACTTTTGGCTGATATGCTCAACAAACTAGCCAAAAATGTCCGCAAAGCCAAACCGGAAAAGACCACAAAAATTGTCAACGATCCCAATATCGGCATGTCTGAAGCCTTATTCAGCATTGCCGCCACTTTAAGACAAGGTAGCTCCGGAATAGATTTAGCCCATATCTTCATCAGTTTGTCCATCTATGCCAACCCCAAATACGACTTAGCCAAACTATTGTTGGCCGATATTCTGGAAAGTCGCGAAATGTATGCCGACGCCAACGCCATCTACGATGAAATCAATGAAGAATCCGAAGCATATTATTCCGCACAAGTCAAAAAAGCCGGCAACTTAGTCATCATGCAAGACTACGCCGCCGCAGAATTATTACTAAAATCTTTAGCTCTGGAAACAAACAACAATTACCAACTTCTGTTAGACTTGGGAGATGTTTTGCGCATCAGAAACAAACATGACGAAGCTGTTAACTACTATCAGGAGGCCATTCAAAACCTCCCCTCTGTGGAAGAACAACACTGGGTCTTGTTTTATGCCCTTGGAATTTCTTATGATAGTTTAGGGGACTGGGATGAAGCCGAAAAAAGCTTCCGAAAAGCACTTGAGTTAAGTCAAAACCATTATCTTGTTCTCAACTTTTTAGGTTATAGCTTAATCAAACATGGCAAAAACACGGATGAAGCCTTCGGAATGATTGTTGATGCTTATAACCAAATTCCCAATGACGGACATATAACCGACAGTTTAGGTTGGGCCTTTTATCGTCTTGGAAAATATGACCAAGCCATTGAATATCTGGAAAAAGCGGCTGAGATAGAACCATCAAATGCATTAATCAGCGACCATTTGGGCGATGCTTATTGGTTTGGCGGCCGTAAAAATGAAGCTGTTTTCCAATGGAATCACGCTCTGATTTTGGAAGACGACAGTGGTGAACTCAACAAAGAAGATGTCCGCAAAAAAATATCTTCACAAGAATTAGAAAATCGTATTTTGCCCTATTCGGCAGATATTATTAACAAAAAAATCGGCGAAATCACCAAAGAATAAAAAAAAACATTTCATGTATAGATATCCCCCAGTAAACTGGGGGTTCTATAACAGCTACAAACCTTACGGTTTGACCACTCTCGTTGGCGTGGAGCGGTGTTGTTCCAACACCTTGGCATTCAGCCCCGAGTAAACTCGGGGTTTTCTGTAAGGCAACTAATAAAAAAAAGCCCTCCTTAAAAGAGGGCTTTAACTTATTCAGAAAAAACTATTGCCTGAGCTCGGCATTACATTTTTTCTTCATCTCCTGAATAACCTTGTTCATCAGATTTTCAATATCCTGATCTGTGAAGGTCTTGTCTTTCGGCTGGAAAGTCAAAGCCAAAGCAATAGACTTCTTTCCTTCCGGCAGATTTTCACCTTCATACACATCAAAGACACGAACATCGGAAATAAACTCCCTGTCTGCAGTCTTAGCAGCTGTTATCAGGTTAATGGCCGGCACCGTCTTATCAACCACAAAAGCCAAATCCTTATCCACAGGTTGGAAAGAAGACAACTCCAATTTTTTCTTGGCTTTATCATTACTGGTTCTCGGCAACGGAATATTGCTCAAAATAACTTCAAAAGCCATAACCCGCTGTTTGATACCAAACTTCTTCAAAACTGCCGGATGAAGCTCACCGAAATAAGCCAACACGTTTTTACCCAAACGCAAAGCCCCCGAACGTCCCGGATGATAATAAGACGGCGCATCTAAAGTAATCTGCGCATTTTCAAACGGACCGTTTGCAGCTGCAATTGCAGCCAAGGCATCAGCCTTAACATCAAACACATCATAAGCCCGAGCCGAACCATTCCAGTCTTTCTTAGAGGTCATACCGCAACGCACTCCGGCAGCAACCTGATTTTGCTCGCCCGGCTTGCGTCCAAAGAACTCCGGTCCAACCTCGAACAAAGCCACATTACCATATCCTCTGGCAACATTGTTCTTTACAGCCAATAACAAATTCGGCAAAACCGAAGGACGCATCTCATCCAAATCAGCCGCAATCGGATTAAACAGTAAAACAGGCTCTTTACCTTTACGAAAATCTTTTGCCAGATTTGAATCCGTAAAACTCCAGGTAACCGTTTCATACATACCGCGAGAAGCTAACTCGTGCTTCAACGTAACGGCACGACGCTGTGCCGGAGACAATACCTGCTTGGGGAATTTTCCATGCGGCAAAGATTCTGGCTCAATCGCATCCAAACCAATCATCCGCACAACTTCTTCAACCAAGTCATGCTCCCCTTCAATATCCCCGCGCCATGTCGGAGAGATTGCCTTAATTTTGTCGTTTTCTTCGCTGGTTACGAAGCCCAAATGATTCAAAATCTCAACAATTTTTTCTTTACTTACTTCCATCCCGATTAAATCTTTAATCCGGCTTGGACGAATATAAGCAACTCTTTGCTCATTAGGCTCACTTCCTGCAACAACCATATCGGATGCCTCACCGCCGCATATTTCCAAAATCATCTGCGTTGCATAGTCAGAACCTAAAATATTAGATTTTGGATCAACCCAACGTTCATAACGATATCTGGAATCAGAATCAATGGCAAACTTACGTCCCGTACGCGCGATGCATTCAGGCGTAAACAAAGCACACTCCAAAAAGACGTTGGTTGTATCATCACTGCAGCCTTTTTCAGCACCGCCCATAATACCACCCAAGCATTGTACGCCTTCGTCATCGCAGATTCCGAGAGATTTATTATCCAAGTCATATTCTTTTTCTTCCAAAGAAATAAATTTCTCGCCTTCTTTGGCCATTCTGACCACAATATCTCCTTTGAGCTTATCGGCATCAAAGACATGCAAAGGACGCGCCATATCATAATTGATATAGTTGGTAATATCTACCAATGGCGAAATCGGACGCAAACCAATTGCAGTCAAGCGGTCTTTCATCCATTTCGGGGTCTCGGCCTTATTATTAACATTTTTAATATATCTGCCGACATAAATCGGACATGCGTCAAAATCTTCAATTTTTACATTAATAGGACTCTTGAACTTACTGTCAGTCTTGGAAATTTTTAAAGGTTTAAGAGTTCCGAGCCCTGCAGCAGCCAAATCACGGGCCACACCACGTACACCCAAACATTCTGCACGGTTAGGCGTAATATTAATCTCAATCACGGGATCAATATTCAAAACCTCTGCCGCCGGAAGCCCGATTTGGGTATCAGCGGGCAATTCAATAATTCCGCTGTGGTCTTCTCCGACACCGAGCTCTTTTTCAGAGCACATCATACCAAAACTTTCAACGCCGCGAATTTTCCCAACTTTCAACTCTTCACCATAGCAAGGGATAATCACGCCTACCGGAGCAAAAATACCTTTCAGCCCTTGTTTGCAGTTTGGCGCACCGCAAACCACTTGTAATTTTTCTTTACCGGTATTAACTGTCAACAAACCCAAGTGATCTGAATCGGGATGTTTTTCATAAGTTTCAACTTCTGCTGTAACAAAACCGTCTAACTTACTGGCGGGATTAAATATTTCCTCAACTTCTAAGCCGATTTTTGTCAGCGTCTCGGCAATCTCATCAACCGAGGCTGTTGTATCTAAATGTTCTTTCAACCACGAAATAGAAAATTTCATCGAGCCAATCCTCCGTTATTACTCAAACCACCTGTCATTGAAGACTCATCCAACGGCAAAAATCCATAATGCTTCAACCAACGCACATCCGATTCAAAGAACGTACGCAAATCCGGAATACCATATTTCAGCATAGCCAATCTATCCAAGCCCATACCGAAAGCAAATCCCTGATACTCATCAGGATCAATACCACCGGCACGCAAAACATTCGGGTGTACCATGCCGCAACCCAAAATCTCCAACCAATCTGTTCCGGCACCGATTTTGAGCTCATTTTTTGTCTTCAGACAACCAATATCCATCTCCGCTGAAGGCTCTGTAAACGGAAAATATGACGGACGATACCGAACCGGAATCTCATCCAACTCAAAAAAAGCCTTCACAAAATCATACAAACAACCTTTCAAATGCGCCATAGTTGTGGTCTTATCAATAACCAACCCCTCAACTTGGTGGAACATTGGGGTATGGGTTGCATCATAATCGGAACGATAAGTACGTCCCGGCGCAATAATGCGTATCGGCAAAGGATGATTTTCCATTGTTCTGATTTGCACCGGCGAGGTATGTGTTCTGACCACAAAACTATCATCTTTATCATCACTGTCAGGATTCGGAATATAGAAAGTATCCTGCATTTGGCGCGCCGGATGGTTTGCCGGCATATTCAAAGCATTAAAGTTGTGGAACTGGTCTTCAATATCCGGACCTTCAGCAACCTCAAAACCCATCTCTCCAAAGATAGCCACAACTTCTTCATAAATCTTGCTAACCGGATGAATACGTCCCTGCTGTTCAGGTCTAATCGGCAAAGTAACATCAATTCTTTCTGAAGCAAGCTTTGCTTCCAACTCTTTGGCAGCCAATTCTTCTTTTCTGGCATCCAAAGCTTTTTCCACCTCAGATTTCAAGATATTAAGGCTCTTGCCCATTTCCTTTTTTTCTTCCACGGAAAGTCCGCTTAAGCTTTTCATCAGTTCGGTAATTTTGCCTTTTTTACCCAAAACGGCAACCCGCACCTCTTCCAAAGACTTGATATCAGCGGCGGCACTTACTTCTGCCAGAAGCTCTTTTTTCAAATCATCCATATTTTCCATATTTCCACCTAAATATTAAACTCTAACTTTAACTTTTTAAAATTTCTGTCTGAATTTAAAATAATAAAGAGTCAACCCGAAAAACGAGGTCAACTCTTTATATAAAATGCTTTTACAAAGTAGATTACTTGCTCAAAGCGCTTTTTGCTTGTTCAACCAATTTGGCGAAGTTTGCAGGCTCTTTCAAAGCAATATCAGCAAGGACTTTTCGGTCGAGTTCAATGCCGGCTTTGTTAAGCCCGCTGATAAATCGAGAATAAGTCATATCATGCAAACGAGTAGCAGCATTAATGCGTTGAATCCACAAAGAACGGAAATTTCTCTTCTTTGCTCTTCTATCGCGATAAGCATATTGCAATGCTTTTTCAACTTTTTCAACTGCAACTCTGAAAACGTTTTTGTTACGACCTCTGTAACCTTTGGCCATATCCAGAATTTTCTTGTGGCGTGTGTGAGCAACTACGCCTCTTTTAACGCGAGACATCTAAATTTCCTCCTACAAATAAGGTAAAAACTGTTTAACAATCTTGGTATCAGACTCAGACAACAGAGTTGTACCACGAGCTTGTCTTTTCATTTTTTGTGTTTTGCAGAAGAGGCAGTGTCTCTTTTTTGCAAAGTTTCTTTTCAATTTGCCGGTTCCGGTAACACCGAAGCGTTTTTTTACGGAACTCTTAGTTTTCAACTTAGGCATTTTGCTTCCTTTCAATAAAGTTATTATTTGGATGCTTTACGAGCATTCAGGCATGCCATACCAGCTCTGCAATGCTCAAAACAAGAGCGTTATACACTCAAGATTCCTATTTTGCAAGCATTTTTTTCAGTTTTTGTCTTTTTCTTAATAATAAATTCCTTCATTATTATCACGTTGTTTGCGAATAAAATCGGCCAATTCTTCATCTGAAAGCAAACCATCTTCATCGGCATCTGCAGCCTTAAATTGCTGCTCGGGAGACATATACTTTCCCTTTTTTTTGGCCCGGCGGACATTTCTTCTTTCTTCGCGACCATAATTGTCCACTTTACGCTTAAACTCGTCTAAAGACAATTTTCCGTCTTTATCCGTATCCAGTTCATCCAACTGCCAATTAGCAATCTTATCCGAACGAGACACAATGCCTTCCGGCGCATTATATTTAGCCTCAGCCTCGCAGACAAAAAACGCCACAAACAACAAAACAAATATTTTTTTCATAATGCACCCCCATTTTGTTTAATAAAAATTTTCTCCCGGCGCAAAAACCTGCGCACGCAAATCAACAAGCTTTCCGTCTTGCAGCCTAACCTTGCGATCCATTTTATCCGCCAACTCGAAGTTATGCGTGGCAACCAAGGCAGACAGCCCCGTTTCTTTAACAATAGAAAGCAACTCCAAGAAAACACTTTCTGAAGTCTTGGGATCAAGATTTCCTGTCGGCTCATCAGCCAACAACAACTTTGGAGAATTAGCCAAAGCTCTGGCAATAGCCACACGTTGCTGCTCTCCGCCAGAGAGTTCTGCCGGACGATGTTTAAGCCTTTTGCTCAAACCCAAACGTTCCAACAACCAACGAGACTTCTCCCGAGCTGTTTTAGTCTCCACACCGGCAATCAATTGAGGCAACATAACATTCTCAGTTGCATCAAAATCCGCCAACAAATTATGATACTGATATACAAAACCCAAATAATCACGACGCAAAGCTGTCCGCATCGCATCACCGAGCTTGCTGCATTTCATATCATCAAGCAAAATTTCGCCTTTGCTCGGCCTATCCAACAAACCGGCAATCTGAAGCATGGTTGACTTTCCAGACCCCGAAGGTCCGATTAAGGCAACAATCTCACCTGGCATAATATCCAGATTAATTTCCTTCAAAACTTCCAGCGTTTGCCCACCCTGCTTAAAGCTTTTACTTATCTTTTTCAGACTCAAAGTCGGTTTAACATTATTCATAGCGCAAAGCCTCCACCGGATCAAATTTTGCGGCCCGATAAGCCGGATAAATCGTAGCCAAAAAAGAAAGCAACAAAGAAATAGTCACAACAACGGCAACTTCTGCATAATCAATTTCTGCCGGCAACTGCGACAAGAAATAAATCTCTGCCGAAAACAAATCTCTTCCGACAATATCTTGCAAAAACTGTCTAATCGCCTCAATATTTTTGCAGAACAACACGCCCAAAGCCAAACCGATAGATGTTCCGACCACACCGATAAAAGCTCCGTCCATAAAGAAAATACGCATAATCATTCCCTTGGTCGCGCCCATTGTCCGCAACACGGCAATATCTCGCCCTTTATCTTTAACCAACATAATCAAACCGGTAATGATATTAAATGCCGCCACCAAAATAATTAAGGTCAGAATCACAAACATAACATTTCGTTCAACCGCAATTGCATTAAAGAAAGCGGCGTTTGTCTGCTTCCAATCATACACATAAGCACCGGCCCCCACACTTTCCTCAATCGCTTTGCGCAAATCCTTCAGATAGTTATCATTATCCAATGTCACATCAATATTGCTGACAGCACCTTTCAACCCAAAGTAAACTTGCGCAGCCTCCAAAGGCATAAAAATAAAGTTTGAGTCATATTCATACATTCCGACCTCAAATGTACCGATAATCTTATAAGACTTCATTCTGGGCACTGTTCCAAAAGCCGTAACCTTCCCGTTAGGCGAAATCAACGTAATCTCATCTCCGGGAATAAGCCCCATTTTTTGAGCCAATCTGGAACCGATAATTACATTATTCCCGACAAAATCATCAACATTCACATGCACCAAACTGTTTTTCAAAATCTCTTTTTTCAATAAATCATCTTTACGGATACCGCGCACCATAGCTCCTTCGGCAACAGAACCGGAAGAAACCAAAAGCTGTCGCTCAATCATCGGAATAACCGTCTGCACATGCTCAAACTCGCCAATTTCCTTAACCGCTTCAGCATAATTATTAAAAGGCACGCCAGCCACAGCCATAATCCCGATATGTCCGTTAATTCCCAAGATTCTGGACAACAACTCGTGCCTAAACCCGTTCATTACCGACATAACAATAATCAACGTAGCCACACCTAACGCGATTCCCGTAAAAGCAAACCCGGTAATAACCGAAATAAACCCCTCACGACGTTTAGCTTTCAAATAACGTCTGGCCACCAATCTTTCAAATTTTGAAAAGAACATCTGCGACTTCTCCTTGTTTATCTTAAAGTTATACGGATTTACGCCCTATTTTGCAACCGCCCAAAATTCAATGTGCATAAATAAAACAGAATAGACATTCCTACAACGACAAAAATATTATTTCTCTCATATGTTGTTGACTTTGATTCAAAATTAGTTTATTCTGAGATTCAGATATGGGTTTCAATATTTGAATGATGGGAGAATAGCTATGCGAAATTTGCTTTTATCAACTGTAACTTTACTTGTGATGCCGGCGGTTTCCTTCGCGGCTCCCGAGTTCAACACACATACACACACCACACCTATTGAATTGAGGCCCATATCACAACTTGATAAGGCTTATAAGACTGCAGGTGTTTGTTTCTTGGGAGTCGGAGATTGCGCGCCAAGTGCCGGTTTTGATTCATCATCGGGTTCCGGTGGTGGCGGAGATGAATCCTTTGACCTTGATACAACATCTCAATGCTTGAACGAAGGTTTTACGCCACAAAGCTGTAATGCAGTTCAAACAATTGATGGTGTTTGTCCTTATAATTCGGCTTATGGACGCGGATGTAAATGTAAT
>CASEZG010000017.1 GCA_949292375.1 uncultured Pseudomonadota bacterium
AATTTTATTCTGGTCTATATCTCAGATTACTTCAAAATCTTTGATACAACACCGGCACCTACCGTACGACCACCTTCACGAATAGCAAAACGCAAACCTTCGTTCATTGCTACTGGGTGAATCAATTTTGCTGTCATACGAATGTTATCACCAGGCATTACCATCTCTGTACCTTCCGGCAACTCAATTGAACCGGTTACGTCTGTGGTACGGAAATAGAACTGCGGACGATAGTTGCTGAAGAACGGGGTATGACGTCCGCCTTCTTCCTTCGTCAAAATATAGCATTCGCAGTTGAAATCTGTATGCGGGGTAATAGAACCAGGAGCTGCCAATACTTGTCCGCGCTCTACTTCTTCTCTCTTTGTACCACGCAACAATACACCGATGTTATCGCCGGCTTCACCTTCATCCAACAACTTACGGAACATTTCAATACCGGTACATGTTGTCTTCTGGGTCGGCTTAATACCTACGATTTCAATTTCATCACCTACATGCAATACACCGCGCTCTACACGACCGGTTACTACAGTACCACGGCCAGAAATTGAGAATACGTCTTCAATCGGCATCAAGAACGGTTTATCTTTCGGACGATCCGGCTGCGGAATATAGCTGTCTACAGCCTTCATCAATTCAATGATGGAATCATGTCCAATCTTCGGATCTCCGTTCTCCAATACTGCCAAGGCTGAACCTTTAATAATCGGAATCTCATCTCCCGGGAAGTCATATGACTTCAACAAGTCTCTGATTTCCATTTCTACCAATTCCAACAATTCCGGATCATCTACTTGGTCTACTTTGTTCATGTAAACAACCAATGCCGGTACACCTACCTGACGAGCCAACAAAATGTGCTCACGTGTTTGCGGCATCGGACCATCTGCTGCTGATACTACCAAAATTGCTCCATCCATCTGAGCGGCACCGGTAATCATGTTCTTTACATAGTCAGCGTGTCCCGGGCAGTCTACGTGTGCATAGTGACGATTCGGTGTCTCATATTCTACGTGTGAAGTAGAAATGGTAATACCACGTGCCTTCTCTTCTGGTGCCTTATCAATTTGATCATAGGCTGTAAAGCTTGCTCCACCCTCTTCTGCCAATACTTTTGTAATAGCTGCTGTCAAAGTGGTTTTACCATGGTCTACGTGACCAATCGTTCCAATGTTGCAGTGCGGCTTTGTCCGCTCAAATTTTTCTTTTGCCATTAAATGGTGGAGGGGGATGGATTCGAACCATCGTAGACGTTCGTCGACGGATTTACAGTCCGTTGCATTTGACCGCTCTGCCACCCCTCCGATTTAAAACTTCAGCCGGGATAGAGGATTTTAGTATCCTTTTTGTTATTCACTAACACGCAAATAATAACATTTTTGGGCAACTGTCAACACATTTTTTATATTTTGAGATTTATTTTCGGATAAGTTTATTTAACAAGCCAACGCCAAAAGCTTTTGTTCGGCTTCTTTCACTGCCTCAGGAATCCCGACATGGAACAAAATTCCATCATTAACCACAAACCCAAGACGACCATTTTTCTGAGCTTTATCAAACAAATCTCTCAATGAAAACTTACCCTCGGGACTGTTTTCAAAGACTCTCGGATGCACAATAGACACCCCAGTAAACCAATAAGGATACCCTGCTTCTTTGTTCACATTACGCTCAAGCATCCCTTTCGCATTTATCCGATAATTTCCGATACCCTTGCCATTGTCGCCGAAAATCTGATTCATCGGATGCAGCAAAAGCAAGATATCATATTTATCATCATCCCATTCATCAAGCATCTGCCGCATTGCAGGCTTAAAACCTTTATCAATCCACAAAGTATCGCTATTCATGGCAAAAAATGCATTTTTCCCCATAAGATGCAGCGCGTTCTTAATTCCGCCTCCGGTTTCCAAAGCCTCTGCTTCTTCAGAAAATTGAATATTAAAATCCTTTTGTTTTTCCAGATGCTGTTTAATCAGCTCACCTTTATAACAAACATTAACCACCACATCCTTAATGCCTGTTTCTCTGAGTTTATCAAAATTATAATCTATCAAAGCTTTACCGTTAACCTCAATCAACGGCTTGGGCAGGCTTTCCGTCAGCTCTCCCATACGTACGCCGCGTCCCGCTGCCAAAACAAAAGCCTTGGTAATATTTTTTTGCTGAGGCACGCATCTTTTTTCCTCCGGCAAAATCTCATCCAACCAAGCTTTCAACTTTGCAAATTTTGGATAAGTCAAAGTCTTTTTCAAAAGCTCCAAAGCATGCGGCACATATTGCGCATAATGAGGCTTTTGGCTGACGGTTATAAGCGTTGTAAAACGCCCGACAACCCGCATATGCCGAAGCAAAGCCAAAAAGGCATACGCGTCTTCAAAATCTTCCCGTTCAACCCCTTCAATATTTGCAAAGAAATAATCTTTCAATTTCAGAGCCACCTCTGGGGCAATATCTCGACGTTCATCCTCGATAAGGCTTGCCAAATCATACAATGACGGCCCCCACATAGCATCCTGAAAATCAATAATTCCATAACGTTTATCATAAGACGGAAGCATAACATTGTTCACATGATAATCCCACATCACCAAAGAAGCCAGAACTTTAGAGGCCATCGGCAACAATTCATCAATCAAACTCAAAAACTTTTCTCTTTGCGCCGAGCTCAAACATTTTCTAAGCACCGACGGCATATACCAATCCAAAAACAAGCAAAAATCTTTAACAATAAACGCCTCATCCATATCCCGAATATAATCCGGACGTTTGGTATTTTTATAAATGGTCAGCAAAGCATCAACGGCAGGTTTTAAGACTTCTGCATCATTTTTACCATCCAAAGCCGAAGCCACGTCTTTATTTCCAAAATCCTCCAACAACAAAAAGCCTTCATCGACTTTTTGCGCATAAATCTCCGGAGCCAACACACCGACAGAGCGAAGCAATTCATCAATCTTAACAAAATCACGGATTCGCGTATTAGGACTTTCATCATCCATCAACACCGCCGTTGTTCCGTCTTTTTTCAACACTCTGAAATATTTGCGAACTGAAGCATCTGCCACCATATCTTCCAAACAAAAATCCGTAAGGCCGCATTCTTGTTCCAAAAAGGCTTTTATTTTTGTTTCGCGCTGCTTGTTTTCCATTGACCCATTCTCCTTTAACGGCTATCATACCTTTTTATACGGCAAATACAATTAAAAAAGCCTAAATAGCGGAGGTTTTATGAGCATAAAATATGTTGTTTTTGATTGGGACGGCACCTTGGCCGACACCTACCCAGTTATCTCCGCCGCCTATAATTACACTTTCGACCAATTAGGCCTGCCTCGCATTCCTTATGATGAGATAAAAAGCTTAACCAGCACGCTCCCCAACAAAGATACTCTGGGCTTTATCTTCAAGGAACGTAAAGACGAAGCAAGTATTGCCTATTACGAATATATTAAGGCGCATCATGCAACCAATTTGCAAGCCATGCCCTCTGCAAAAGAAGTTTTGGAATTTTGCCGCAAGCAAGGCTTAAAAACTTATCTTCTCACCAACAAAAAAACCTTATACATTAAGGAAGAGATTGCCAAACTAGGCTTTGAAAATCTGTTCGATAAAATTATCGCCGCCGGAGAATATGCCGAAGACAAACCTCACCCCATCGCCACACATGCCGTCTTTGACGGAAAACTTCCGCCAGCAGATGAAATTTTAGTTATAGGCGACGGCGAGGCAGATATTCAAACCGCCGCGACTTATACACATAATGGCAAACAAACCTTTTGCGCGATTTATGACCCCAAAGACAAGTTCAAAAACAAAGCAACTTTCACCATTCAAAACTTACAACAGGTTATTGATATCATCAAAAAATTAAATGCCGAATAAGGAAATCAAAATGTCAAAAAAGTTCAATAACAACACTGCTCCGAAATCTTCTCTGATTTTATATGGCCGCCACGCCGTAACCGCGGCAATAAACAATCCTGAGCGCAAAATAATCAAGTTGCTTTGTTCCAAAGAAAATGCCGAGGAAGCTAAGGCTCTCTGCGCTCAAAGGAACCTCTCTGCCAATATTTTGAATATTGTTGAGCGCAAAGAGATTGACCGTCTTTTACCGCAAGATGCCGTACATCAAGGATTCGCTCTTTATTGTTCCGAACTTCCCGAATATAACTTGGAAGACATTTGTATATTGGCCGAACAAAAAGAAGATTGCCATATTTTGATTTTAGATCAGGTAACCGACCCGCAAAATATCGGTGCCATCATCCGTTCATGCGTTGCTTTTGATACTCTGGCTCTGATTATGCAAGACAAAAATTCTCCGACCGAAAACGGTGCAATGGTCAAAGCCTCTGCCGGCACGATAGAACATCTGCCCATCTGCCGCGTAACCAACCTCACGCGCGCCATCAACCGATTAAAAGACGCCGGATTTTGGACTGTCGGCATGGACGGCTATGCCCAAACCACCATAGATAAAATGAACAAAAAAGGCAAAATCGCTATCATCATGGGTTCTGAAGGCAAAGGAATGCGTCGCTTGGTTGAAGAAAGTTGCGACACCACGGTTCGTTTGCCCATTTCTGAAAAGGTTGAAAGCCTGAATGTTTCCACGGCTGCCGCCATTGCCTTATATGAAGTCAGCAAAAAATAGTTATAATTCATTAACTTTCCTGCCTTATATTAAACTTCGGAACTTTTCTGCACAACACCCAACAAGCAAGGAGAATTAGTTTGTCAGAAACCCTAAAAACAATCCGACTCAGCAAGACTTACGGTAACATACACGCTGTTGATGACATAAGTTTTTCCGCAAAAGAAGGAGAAATAATTGCCTTATTGGGGCCAAACGGAGCGGGTAAATCAACGCTGATGAATATGATAACCGGCTATCTGGCTCCGACCTCCGGCGAAATTTTCGTTTTAGGGCGCAACATCAAAGATTATTCTCAAGAAGCCAAAAGCTCTATCGGTTTTTTACCAGAAGGAGCCCCGCTTTACCCCGATATGAGTGTTAAAAGTTTTCTAAACTATATGGCAGAGCTTCGCGGACTAAATTTCTCAGCCGTTTCAAAGGCTGCCGAAACGGCAAACATCACTCAAGTTTTGTCGCAAAGGATAGAAACCTTATCCAAGGGCTATCTTCGCCGTGTCGGTTTTGCCCAAAGCATCTTAAGCAATCCGCCGATTCTTTTACTGGATGAGCCGACAGATGGCTTAGACCCCAACCAAAAAGACCACATCCGCACCCTCATCAAACAAATGGGTAAAGAAAAAACCATCCTGATTTCTACGCATCTTTTGGAAGAAGCAGAAACCATCTGCAATCGCATCATTTTGCTAAACAAAGGACGCATTATGGCCGATGGCAATTGTGCCGATATCATCACTCAAAACCGCTGCCAATCTTTAGCAGAAGCCTTTCGCAAACTCACCACCTCCGAGGAAGAAAACCAATGAAAAAACTGTTTGTCGTCATCAAAAACGAACTGTTGCGATATTTCATTTCTCCTTTAGCCTATGTTTACCTGATAGCTTTTTTGCTGTTAAACGGCTCTTTTGCCCTATATTTCGGAAGTTTTTTCGAACGTGGTTCTGCCGACCTATCATCAATGTTTGCTTTTCAACCCTGGCTATATCTTTTGTTTCTTCCCGGCATTTCAATGCGGCTTTGGAGCGAAGAATTTCGTTCCAAAACCATTGTCCAGATTATGACCATGCCGGTTTCCGCCGCAACCTATGTTTGGGGAAAGTTCTTTGCCTCCTGGCTGTTTTGCGCTCTTACCTTAATCCTAACCTTCCCCTTTTGGCTAACCGTAAACATTTTAGGCTCTCCGGATAATAGCATCATAAGCTTAAGCTATGTCGGCAGCTTTATTTTAGCCGGATGCATGCTCGCCATCTCACAAACGATGTCAGCCCTAACCAAAAATCAGGTTATTGCGCTTGTTCTCTCTGTTGTTGCCAATCTCTTATTCTTTTTAAGCGGTTTGGAATATGTTCTTTCTTTTGTCCGGTTGCTCTTACCTCTTTCTGCCGTAGATATGATAGCATCTTTCAGCTTTCTCACACATTTTGACACCATCATCAACGGTCTTATTGAGCTCCGAGATATCATCTTTTTTACCTCAATCATTCTGCTGTTTAATTTCACCACCATCCTAATAGTCAGTTTCAAGACATCCGGCACGGCACAATGGCTCAAATCCACTTCTCGCAGCTATTATATTTTTGCCTTTTTCTGCCTGATATTGGGTTTTGGCGGCATCAATCTTTTGGCCAACAACTTAACCAGAGGCATAGCCTTAGATTGCACCGAGGAGCAAATTTTCACTCTTACCGAAACAACCAAAAACACTTTGCGTTACCTACCTCGTCCCATAACCGCCAAACTTTATTATTCTCCGATTCTGGGCGAACGTAATCCTGACTTTCGCCTAATGTTTGACAAAGTACGTCTTCTGCTCAGACAATACGCCGCCTTGTCAAACGGCAAATTCACCTACCGCATTTATACACCGGAACCCATGGATGAAACCGAAGACAAAGCCATCACATCGGGGCTGCAACCTTTCCCGATTGCGGACTTGAATATCAACGCTTTTTTTGGCTTAACCCTAACCGATGCCGTAGACAACAAACAAAGCATTCCCTTCTTTGCACTGGAACGACGCAACTTTGCAGAACAAGACATCACTCAAAAGATTTTTGAGCTAACACATCCGCGCAAAAATTTAGGCATTATCACCACCCTGCCCGTTTTTGATACAATCATCAACAACAATGTTGTCAGCCCAAAATGGCAAATCATCAAACAGCTTGAAGAACTTTATAACATCAAAAACATCAAAGATGCCAAGGACTTCCCTGAAGAGCTGGATGTCTTAATGATAATAAATCCGCAAAACCCGAACAAAGATTTGGTGGATAAAATAAAAGAATATTCTGCCAAAGGCGGCAAAACTCTGCTCATTTTGGACAATGCCGCAGAAGCACCGCGAATTTTTTCCCCCATAAATCACGAATATGTCCCCTCTTACCTTGGCTCGTTGGGTGATTTCTGGGGCATAAGATTTCGCAATGATGCAGTTGTAACGGATTTAGATAATTCCATAATGGTAGATGCCACCAAAGACTACAAAAACAATCCTTCTTTCACCAGAGATATTGTGCAATTTGTCTTGACCGAAAAAAATGTTAACCCTAAAGCACCCATCGTTGCCAAACTGAAAAATCTATTATTCTCCTCCGCCTCCGAGATTGAACCGGCAAGCTTAGACATAAACTTTGAGCCGTTGATAATCACCTCAAAAAATGCTGCTTATATGGATATTTCCGCTGTTTACCAAAACATCAATCCCGGAGATATTTTGCGGAGTTTTCAATCTGACAACACCCCGAAAATCATCGCGGCAAAAATTACAAGTACCAATCCTGATAAACCCTTTGAACTGATAGCTGTCGGCGATTCTGACTTTTTATACGATTCTTTTTGGACCAATTCGGTCAAACTTTTAGACGGCAACTTTGCCGTACCGGTTATGGACAACGGCAATTTCGTTCTCAATGCCTTAGAATACTTAAGCGGCGGCGACAACCTCATCGGTTTGCGCGGAAAATCAGCAAAGACCCGAAGATTCGAAGATATTGAAAAAATCCGTCGCACGGCCCAGCTTGATTTCAAGGTCAAAGAAAACGAAATTATCGAACGCATCAACCGCACCAAAACCGAACTACAAGAAATTTGGAGCAAAAAGAACTTTGAGCAACGTCAAATTTTCACCGCAGATGAACTTTCTCTGATTGCCGGCATCCGCAAACGCTTGGAAGCTGAGCGTCAGGAACTTTCCAAAATTCGCAAATCTTTGAATGCCGAAATCAATGCCATAGATACAAAAGTCAAAATAATCAACATCTATGCCGTTCCTCTGCTCATCTTATGCGGGCTTTTGCTTTTCGCCTTCATTTCTCGCCGCAAAAACTTCAGCAGCACTTTCGTTTTTAACGACAAGCTCAGCCGGCTGTTGATAGGTTCTTTACTGCTGCTCGGAGCCGGCATTGCTTCGGTTTACTTCACCGAAAACCGCGAGATTGAAAGTTATGAAAATCAACCCGTTTTCAAAGAACTTAAAAACCAAATAAACGACATCAATCAAATCCTTATCCAAAACAACCAAGCCTCTCTCAAATTCTACTTAAAAGACGGCGAATGGATGCTTGAAGGATATGAGGATTTTCCTGTTTATCAGGAAAGAATACGGAGCTTCTTAAGCGCGCTTTTGGAAGCCGTCTATTATGAAAAAAAATCTGACCGCGGCGAAGATTTAAGCAAATTCGGCTTAGCCCCGCAAGAGGTCTCTGGCTCAAAAAACATTCGCATTGAACTAAAATCTGCCGATAACAAAATTTTAACCGCATTTAACATCGGCAAATATGACCAAGACATCGGACGCGGAGCCAAAGCCGCTTATATTAAATTTGACGACAAATTTCAGGTCTGGCTCGTTGCGGCTGATTTCATTGATCTAGAACCCACATGGCAAAACTGGACTTACAGTACCCTTTGGAACTTGCGTTTTGGACGTTTAGCCGCAGTCAACAAAGATACAGACACCGACGCACTTGCCAATCTGGCCCGTGTACTCCTCAATACCTATGTTCTTTCCGCTCAATCCCCTGTTTCCTCGGCAACAGATATTTTAACACTGAATTTAGAAGCAGAAGGTAATAACCAAATCACTCTCCGTTTTTATCAAAAAGGCTCGCAGTTTTTTGCCGCCTATGATTTCGGTGAAAAAATAAACGGAAAACATTTGCAAACTTTTGCCGACAGAGTTAAGAATAAGTTCTTCGCAATAAAAGCCGAAGATATGGAGAAAATAAAAAATGTGTTCAGAACAGGAAAATAATCTAAGACTAAAAAAACTGGCAACCATTGCCAGCGTGAGTTTAGCTGTAAGTTTAAGTTTGCTGAAAACCTTCGGTGCACTATATACCGGTTCTCTGGCTGTTTTATCGTCTATGATTGACAGTTTGGCCGATATTTTTGCCTCTTCAATAACTTTTATTGCCGTCAAAATTTCTTCACAACCCGCCGATTCCAACCACCGTTATGGGCACGGCAAAGCTGAAGCTCTTTCAGCTTTGGTGCAATCAGCTTTCGTCGCCGGCTCCGGAATTTTCGTTATGTATGACGGCATCAGCCGCTTAATCACCCCTGTTGCGGTAGAGCAAACCGGTGTCGGTATTTTGATAATGCTCATCAGCTTATTTGCCACTTTAGGCTTAATTGCTTTTCAAAAATATGTAACCCGCCGCACAGCTTCTCAGGCCATCTCGGCAGACAGCGCACATTATACCGTAGACGTCATAACCAACCTCTCCATCATCATCACCTTAATTGTGGTCAAATTATTCGGCTGGAGCTGGTTTGATACCTTAACCGCTTTTGTTGTATCTTCATACTTGCTGTATAACGCTTACAAACTGGCTGAAGACGCCGTTCGCTTGCTGACAGACAGCGAGCTCAGTGACGACATCAGAAACAATATCAAAAAAATTGTCCTAAGTCATGACTTTGCTCATGGCATACATGATTTACGCACCAGAGATTTAGGCGGCGAATATATGTTTGAACTTCATTTGGAGCTAGACGGAGACTTACCTTTGTCCAAAGCCCATGACTATACGGATACCGTTGAAGATGCTTTGCGCGCAGCATATCCGAATTCTCAAATAATCATTCATCAAGACCCGGCCGGATTAAAAGAAAATCGTCTGGACCACAAAATACGCTGCAACGGCCTCAACGCCACAGACTGCCGACTATAAAAAAATAAAGCGGATTCTTTTACTAAGAAATCCGCTTTATTTCTTCGGTTACTTATGCAGCTAAAGCTTTCAAACGTTGCTTCCGCCACATTTTACCACGAGCTTCCAAACCTGCCTTGTGTTTTTCAAAAACTTTCTCCAACAATGGTAAGTTTTCATCTGGTATCTTATCAAAATTCCACAGCAAAAGACAGAAAGCACAATGCACCGTGTAAGAATATTCGCGCTCCAACAGAACCTTCAGCAAAGCATTTATTGCATTCTCTCTTTCCGGTTCGGCAACATCACCATAGCAGAAATCAGCAGCCACGGCTCCGAGTTCCTCAAACAAATTATAAGAAGACCGAACCAAGATACCAAAGGTAACTTCCTCCTGAATTTTATTCCAGAAAAGTTCATTTTCAGAATTCTTTTCCATCAAGAACCTATTGGTTTTGGGATTATCATATAGTTCAAAAAATGCTCTGAGCTCTAATCCATTTCCCAAACCGCTCATATTTCTTAGTTCCAACATCGGAAGCACCATGCCTTGCATTGTCTTCCACAGCTTGCGCTGCAATTCTTTCCTTGTCATAGCAAAATAATTAAAATATTTTCCACAGATTTTGATGCTTGTCCAATGCCTGATAATAAATAGGCAATAAACTTTCTGACATCAAATCAAAATTACAAATAAGAAGGCAAAATCCCCAATAGACGTCATAGTCTGGTTCTGCTTCCGTTTGTTTTTTCAGCATACCTTCCAACAATTGAGAAGGACTAAACTTTGAAGTTCTCCCATACAAAGCATCAGCCAACTGGGTCAAATACGGTCTTTTTTGGCTATTTGCTTCATTTCTGATAAAGTTAGCCAATTCTTCCTTCCAACTGAATTTTACTTCAAGAAAGTCTCTGCCCTGCAAAAATTCCACTGCCTTTGAGCACAATTCCTCGTCAGGGAATAATTCTTTCCAAAATTCCAGATATCCTTCTGATGTTGTATCATTCACAACTAAAAGATATTTCTTTTTAGGGTCTTGATAAATTTCCTTAAATTTATCAAACTTTTTTCCGTCTACAACATAGCAAATATCTGCCATAATACTGTTGGGAATAATTTGACCATGCATCAGATTGAATAAATCCAACCTTGCCTTTTGTAACTTATCCATAAGCAAAAATTTTTAGTTAAACAATATATCTAGAAAAATATCAAACGAGCCCTCACCATAAAACTTTTGTCCAAAAATGTCAACTCCTGTTTGAGCCAAAAAAAATCCTCTGAACATTAAATCAGCTCAGAGGACTTTTTAAGTGATTAACTAAGGCTTAGTCCATCTTTTTGGGTTCAATACGCATTCCGTAGAAAGACCTGTAAACAAAATACAAACCAATCAGGAAGAACACGATACCCAATCCGATAGATACACAACGAGGTGCTGCAACGGCCATTTCAACAGCCAGCAAACCAAACAACGTTGTAAACTTAATAATCGGGTTAAGCGCAACCGAAGAAGTGTCTTTGTATGGGTCGCCGACCGTATCACCGACAACGGCAGCCGCATGCAAAGCGGAACCTTTTTCGTGCAAATCAACTTCAACCACTTTCTTAGCATTATCCCAAGCACCACCGGCATTAGCCATATACAGAGCTTGGAACAAACCAAAGACCGCAATAGAAATCAGGTAGCTTGCAAACAATGTCGCATCAAAGCAAGCAAACGCAATCGTAAACGAGAAGATTACGATAAAGATGTTAAGCATACCTTTCTGCGCATAGATAGTGCAAATTTTAACCACACTCTTAGAATCTTCGATTGAAGCAGCCTTATTTGTATCAAGCTTAATATGCTCCTTGATGTAGTTAACCGCACGATAAGCACCGGTCGAAACGGCCTGCATGGAAGCACCCGAGAACCAGTAAATAACCGTACCGCCCAAAATCAGACCGAACAATACATTCGGGTCTAACAAATTAAGCTGCAAGTTCAAAAGCAAAATGATTGAGAAAATCATCGTGGTTGCACCGATAACCGCCGTACCGATAAGCACTGGCTTAGCAGTAGCTTTGAACGTATTTCCGGCAGAGTCGTTTTCTTCCAACAACTGTTTGCCTTGCTCAAAGTTCGGCTTAAATCCGTATTCTTTCTCAATCTCTTTATCAATACCTTTAACACCTTCAATCTGAGACAACTCAAATACAGATTGAGCATTATCGGTAACCGGACCATAAGAGTCTACGGCGATTGTAACCGGCCCCATTCCGAGCATACCAAAAGCCACCAAACCGAAAGCAAACACGGTCGGATAAACCATATAAGCATCAAGTCCGGTGCGCGCGGTAAAGAAGGCAATAACCATCAAACCGACCATAACCATACCTTGCCAGAAAGCAGAGAAGTTACCGGCAACAATACCTGAAATAATATTCAGTGAAGCACCGGCTTCACGGCTGGCATTAACGATTTCCTCGACATGCTTAGACTTAGATGATGTAAAGATTTTGGTAAATTCCGGAATCAAAGCTGCAGCCAAAGTACCGCAAGAAATAATAACCGAAAGCTTCCACCACAAATCAGCCCCCATATCACCAATCATCACATAAGAAACACCGAAAGTAACCAAGATAGAAAGGATTGAAGTCAACCAAATCAAGCTGGTCAGCGGAGTTTCAAAGTTAAAAGATTCGCGATTGCCGAAAATCATTTTAGAAACTTTGTTGTTCAACAAATAAGAAACAACCGAAGTAATAATCATCAAAACGCGCATTGCAAAAATCCAAACAATCAAGCGCGCCTGAATATCAATACCGCCGGCCATCAAGGTCAAATCCCCGTTCGGCGCATACATCATACCTGCAGCCAAAACAATAAAGCTGATGAGGGCCACACCAGTAACACCATAGGTTTCAAAACCATCGGCAGTCGGGCCGACAGAGTCGCCGGCATTATCACCGGTACAGTCTGCAATCACACCCGGATTACGCGCATCATCTTCATCAATTTTGAAAATAATCTTCATCAAATCAGCACCGATATCGGCAATTTTGGTAAAGATACCACCGCAAATACGCAAAGCGGAAGCTCCGAGCGATTCGCCGATAGCAAAACCGACAAAACATGCGCCGGCACTTTCTCTGTCAACGAAGAGCAAGATGGCAATCATCATAATCAACTCAACGCAAATCAACAAAACACCGATAGACATACCGGAACGCAAAGGCAGGCTCATAACGGAGAAAGGTTTAGCCTTCAAGGAATCAAATGCTGTACGTGAGTTTGCATAAGTATTGATTCTCATACCAAACCATGCTACCGAGAAAGAACCCAAGATACCCAAGATTGACCAACCCAAAATTGTCAGAACCTTTGGCAAAGGGGTCGCATTCAGATAAAAGAAATAATAGAAAATACAAGCCGCAATAAAGACCTCCAACAAAACCAAAAGTTTGGCTTGCTGTTTCATATAAGTCTTGCAGGTTTCATAAATTGTTTCAGAAACATTAAGCATCAACTTATGTGCCGGCATACCCTTAATTTTAACAAATTCATAAAAACCAAAAAGCATACCTAAAATACAGATTCCCATACCATAAAGCAAAAGCTGAGAACCGGTTGTTGCATAACCCCAAATATTGTAGCTGACGTCCAACATCGGAACATTCAGATCAATTTCGGAAGCAGCAGCCCCTTGAACAAGGGCAAACATAACCGCCAATGTCATAAACACAACATTGCCGATTTTCTTAAATGCTGTCATATCCTTATCCTTAAAAAAGTTAATCCAATAGTTGATAAAGTTAGCTTATAACCACGTCTACAAACTTACAAGTCATAAGTTAAATTATGGGCAAAAGTCTAACTTGGGAATCTAAAGAATCGGTTAAAATTATTGATGAGATTCGGTTTGCGCCGATTCGCAAGGCGGAAATCCTCAAAAAATTTTCCACATTCCTCAAAAAATTTTTGTAGAAAAAAACGCAATAAAATGGCATAATAAAAAACTGATGATTAAAAATATTGGCGGAATTAAGGAAAGGAAGAAAACATGAAAAAACTACTAGCTTTAGGATTAATGCTTATGGTCTCGGCCTGCGCTTCCGACCCTCTGCCCCAACCGCAACCCAAAGAGACCTATCCTTATGGTATGACCGAAAGAGAATGGAATGAACTTTCCATTAAAGACAAAACCCGTATTCGCAGAGACTTTTACTTCTATGAAAAAGGCTCCATAAGTTTTGTTGACCCACAAATTGAAATTGAAGGAAAAAAAGAAGTTGTTCCGTATCATCTGCGGACCCAAACACCTCCTGCAAAATAACGAATAAAAAAAAGCCCTTACAAGTAAGGGCTTTTTTATTTTCCTAATTTCAGTTTAATAAAATTCTACCACAACAATTTCCGGCATACATCCCAAACGAACAGGCAAAATACTGGTTCCCAATCCTCTGCTGACAATCATTTTTTTACCATTTTCTTCAATAAAACCTCCTTCATATTTTTTACCATATTTTGAAGGAACCAACAAGGCCCCGAACCATGGCAAAACAACTTGTCCGCCATGCGTATGCCCAGCCAAAGTTAAAAAAACACTCTTAGGAACTTCAGGAAAAACATCAGGAGAATGCGTTAAAAGCAAAACATTTTGCCCACTTCCTGACAAAGCCTTTGCCATATCCGGTTTTCGCGTATTATAATCAGCCAAACCCGTCAAACTAAAATCAATCTCTCCGAACCTCATTGTTTTGTTTTCGTTTTCCAAAACTTCGATTCTATTATGCTGCAAAACACTTTTTATCTTTTGACCATCCTGCCACCAATCATGATTTCCTAAAACGCTTATAACACCGAGCGGAGCTTTAAGTTCAGATAAACCTCTCGCAATTTTTTCAATCGGCATTGATGTTTCAAACTTATGCCCCTTAACAAAATCTCCGCCGAGCAAAATCAAATCTGCCTTTTGCTCATTTATTTTTTGCACGATTTTTTTAAGCCTTTCTCCATGGTTTGGCGCAATATGAAAATCGCTGGCAAAAGCAATTTTAAATCCTGACAATTCTGGGCGAGCGACACGATAGGTTGTAACCTTAAGCATATTCGGTTCAAAACCAAAAGCCCAAATAGCGAGCAACACAGCAACAACAAAAAGCAAAATCAAAATTTTTATCATTTAACCTCAAATAACTGATGACAATTGGTCCCAATCACCACATAATAACAACAAAAAAAGGAGACGCAACCATGAAAAATGCACTTATCCTGCACGGCATTTGCCCTGAAGAAGAATTCTTTTTCTCAAAATATCCATCGCCCTCCAATGCATGGTGGTTGCCATGGTTGCAGCAACAATTTCTGCGCGCGGGTTGGCAATGCCAAACACCGGAGCTTCCACATCCTTACCGTCCGACTTATAATGAATGGAAAGAAACGTTTGAAGCTTTCAAGCCTCAAAACCTTTCTATCCTTATAGGGCACAGTGCCGGTGGCGGATTCGCCATAAAATACCTGCAAGAACACAAATTAAAGCTCGAAAAACTGATTTTGGTAGCCCCTTGGCTAGACCCTGAAAACGAATTTGAAGATTTTCTTCAAACCGAACTCAAACCGACAGCCTTAAGCAACATCGACGAAATTCATCTCATCTTTTCGGAAGATGATGACGAGGCCGAACATCAAACCAAAGACAGACTATTAAGTGCCTATCCGCAAATCACTTTTCATCATTACCTGAATTTCGGACATTTTACCACGGGCAAAACTGCACACAGCTTTCAAGAACTTTGGAATTTATGCCGTTAACAAACAACAAATTTGCATAAAAATCCGTATCGATTTTAATAGTTGACAATTATAATATGTATGATATTATACATATATATATTTTGTAACATATCAAATATATTACATACGGAGATTAACCATGAAAAAAATAGATAACGTAAAAGAGTTCGTCGAAAAAATAGACAGCTCCAAAAAGCTCAACCCCAAAGACCTATCTTCAGACCAAGATTTAAGTATTGCCATAATGAACCTCATCTCCATTGAGGAACATTTGGTCTTTTCAGGAGCCAAAACAAACAAAACCTCTTTTTATGACCTTATCCAAGACATCAGAGAACTCCGCAAAAATCTTATGCAAAAAATAATTCCTTCTTATGAAGGCGAAGTTTGGTGCATCTCAAAACATTTACTTGCCTCTTCAATGCGTCTGATGGAGGTAGGCACCAAACAACAATCTCTAAACAACAAAGAAGAAGCTTACAAACTTTTCAATCAGGCCTATGAATTGTACTGTCTTTTCTGGGGGCTGAATATGAATATGCTAAACGTAGACAGTGTCAAATGGATTGAAGATAAGACCGAAGACATCAAAAAACTTTCATCAAAGATTGAAAGCGTCGACGAAAAACTCCCGAAAAATCTTGAGCAAAGCGGTGCTCTTTCTAAAATGAAGGCTTTTGTCCGCAAAGCCGTAGACTGCTGCATTGAATAAGGAGATAAAAATGCGAAAAATTACCTTTACCCTATTTGCTCTGCTGATTTTCCTTTGCGGATGCGATACTAAAACAAAGGAAACATCATCGTTGAGTGATGATAAAATATATTTCTTTTATTATAATGAATGCCCTTATTGTCATCAAGCCATAGAGTACATAGATAAAAAATATCCAGAACTAAACATGGCTATGGTTAACATTTATGTTGGAGATGGCTTTGACTTATTCAAAGAATGCGGAAGGAAATTCAATCTCGGCAACAATATCGGAACACCTCTGTTTTGCATGGGCGACAAATACCTCATGGGTTGGTCTGATTTTAACGCACAACGATTCGATGAATACGTCCAACCATTTCTAAAAACAGAAAAACCATAATAAAACACTCATCTAGTATCCTTAAATCCCCCCTGTTTCATCGGGGGATTGTTTTTATTTGCAATATATGCTGTTTCTGTTATACATACAAAAAAGAGGTGATTATGGAATTACAACTACCGGAAAACATAATGCGCAAAGCGGTCAAGGGCATATCTTACATCGCTCATCCGCTAAGACTCCGTATTTTAGAATATCTGGATGTCAACGGCAGTTCGTCTGTTTCAACAATAACCAAAGCTCTGAATGAAGAACAAGTCATCATTTCGCAAAGCCTGAAAAAAATGCGTGAAGCCAATCTGGTAAAGACCACTCGCCGCGGCATTTTCATTTATTATAACATTTGCGAAGAATATCCGGCGAGCATATTTAGCTGTTTGCGTAAGCTCTATGCCATGATGACCGATAATTTTTACTTTTTAGAAGAAGGCGTTAAAGCCATTTTACCATCAGATTATACCATGATGACGGCCAACCGCATCAAGCTCTTTGCCAACTATGACAAAATGCGTATTCTGGAGATTCTGACCTTGCGCGGCCCGATGAATGTAACAGACATTATCAATGCCATTGGCAGCCCGCAGCTCAAAGTGTCGCAATACTTAAAAAGGCTAAAAGATGACGGATTTGTCACCTCAGAACGTCAAGGCCGCTTTATCATTTATAACATTACACAAGGTGTTCATAAAACCTGCATTCAATGCATTCACAAACGCTATGAAGCATTAAAGGACAAATCTCTGTTTTAGACCTCATTTTTCTCGGTCGGTTCTTCCTTTTTCTCCTGATGATGTCCGCGCAAATTAGCCAAGAACTGTGCCTCGATTTTCATATATTGCATTAAAAGCCACCTAGATTGTGCCAAAATAAATACAGACACCACCAATAACAACAAAGAAATTTTTACATCCTCTGTTAAAAATGTATGAACAACTGTAACAATAAAGAAAGCCACTACCAAAAGCCTAAAACTGGTCATTAATACCAAAGGCAGACGATTAGCCTTTTTAGAAATCCAAAGTTTGTAATAGATTTTAGCCAATATACTATTGGAGATAAAAAAGTTTTTAATATTCTCAGCATTCTCACTCAAATTACTGCAAAAAGCAAATTTTTCACCAATTTTTTCTAACCATTTTTCTTTATGCTCACCATCCGATGGCTTTCCATGAATCCAACAAAGCATTTTCATAATTGTATCTCTGACAAAAGCCGGTAAAATAGCTTCCCAACCTATAAGTGCCTTCAAAAATGGAGCCATAAACACCAATGTAATCCCGGTCAAAAGAATTTTGCCGCTCAAATTAGGCAAATAACTCAAGACAACAGGTTGAACATAATGTTTTGAGAGTAAAATAATGGTATATAAAATTAAAGAAAACAAAAACATTCTAAGCAGATAATTTTTAAACAACTCCGCCCACAATTTTTCTTCTGAAGGACTAACTCTAACAGGTTCATCTGTTTTATCAATATACTTCAACCACGCCTGCGGAGCTAACTTTAACAGTTTCTTATAAAATGGATCTGCAGCCTTAATCATCATGGGTGTCAAGAAAGTTGTAATAACCGAAACGGCCACAATAATCGGATAGACCTGCGGATTTAAAACCTTCAAACTCATACCGAGGCTGGCAATAATGAAAGCAAACTCACCAACTTGAGCCAAAGAAAAACCGCAAAAGATAGATATTTTAACTGGTTGCCCAGATACAACAAATCCCAAAACCGAAAAAGCTATTTTACCAACGACCACAATTAAAGTAATCAAGAAAATAGGCTTTGCATAAGTAACAAACATTGCAGGGTCAACCATCATACCAACCGAAACGAAAAAAACCGCACCAAAGAAATCCTTAATTGGATGAATATTTTTCTCAATCCGCTGAATCAAACTACTCTCTGCCAAGATAGAGCCCATAATAAAAGCCCCCAAGGCGGAAGAAAAACCGGAATATGTTGCCAAATAAACCATACCGAAACACAAACTGATGGTAATCAAAAGCAACATTTCATCTGTTAAAAAGTTCTCTATTTTTTTCAAAAATGTCGGCACCAAATAGATACCTGAGATAAAACACAAAACCAAAAAAGACACAAGTTTTATAACACTTCCCAGCAAAGCTTCACCATCAATATTACTTCTCAACGCAATTGTCGGAAGCAACACCAACATCAAGATTCCCATAATATCTTCTACCACCAACACACCAAAGACCAAATCCGTAAATTTTTGCTTTTTAACATTCAAATCATCAAAGGCTTTGATAATAATTGTCGTCGAAGACATTGAAATCATACTTCCCAAAAAGAAGCTATCCATCGTTGACCAACCAAGCAAAATACCTGTATTATATCCCAAATACAACATAAACAAAATATTAGCATTTGCCGTAATCATTGCTGATTTTCCGACATTAATCATCTTTTTGAAGCTAAATTCCAACCCCAAACCAAACAACAAAAAGATAACGCCGATATCCGCCCAAAGTGTAAGGTTTGCTCTGTCACTAACAGTCGGCAAAAAATTAAAATACGGTCCGGCCAAAATACCGGCCATCACATACCCAAGCACAATCGGCTGTTTAAGCTTTTTACAAATAAGCGTCATAATACCGGCATAAATTGTAATCATTGTAAGGTCTAAAATAAGGGTATGAATCTGATGCATATGTACTTCACTGTAAAAAAATTAAACTCTGCTCAAAAATACGCACCTTTGAGTTTAAATTTTCTTAATACATCAGGCTTTAAAAAACATTATTTATTATTTTTTACGTCTGAGGCGGGCAACCACATCGGAACATTTTTCTTATAAGCCAGATATTCCTCACCAAACTTCTTTTCCAATTGTTTTTCTTCAAACAACTTAAAATAAACGCAATTAATCAAAAAGAAAATTATCATCCAATAAAATACATAAATTTCATTTAAGAGAAAAGCTTCTGCTGTCAAAATCGCCAAGACTCCCGTAATCATCGGATTTCTGGTATACTTAAATGGTCCTTCCGTCACCAAATGAGTCGTCGCTTTCCAAGGCGCAAGAGTTCCCTTACCAATTTTATGAAACAAAAGCATTGTCCAAACGGCCAAAAACAAACCTCCCGCCAACAAAACACACCCGAGTACATTTTGCCAAATACCGGGTGCAGTATAAACATAATCGGAAAAATATAAGATAAGAAAAGGAATAACAACTACAACATTAAAAGGCAAGATAAGTATAGCTTTAACCCATGCTTTCATAATTTTCTCCTCAATGATACCTATTATTTTACTCTAAGCAATTAAGGGCCAAAGACACAAGCATTTTTTCAAAAAATTATCCACCACATACCTTACATGCTCTTGCCCCAGCAGTTTGAGCCTTTTGTTTAGTCGTTTTAACACAATTCTTTGTACATTTTTTTGCCCATCTGCAATTGGGATTATGGTATATATAAGTTTTAACATTCATAATCACAGGAGAATTATCGGCAGCCCAAATAGGCATTGCAAAACTCAAGATAACCAACAAGCATAAAAATTTTTTCATTTTACCTCCTTATATCAAGACCTTTCTTAAAGATAATTCCCCATATTATCAACTTCAATAGCGTTACAAATCAAGTGACCGCAGCGAGTTTGTGTTTGAAAAACACTTATGAGCCAGAACGAACCCGTGGGTTCGACCACTCGGGAAGCCATAAAAAAGCCACTCCTAAGGAGTGGCTTTTTTTTCAAATGGCGTACCCGGGGGGATTCGAACCCACGACCCTCGGCGTCGGAGGCCGATACTCTATCCAACTGAGCTACGGGTACATAACTCATTGCCTTTTTATGTACATTATTTTAAATAACATTTCCAGCATTTTTTATAAAAAAGTCTTTTTCTCGGCACTTTCACCGAAAATTTGCCGAAATTATCGCAATTTGGGCTTGACTTTTAATTACATAAACGTTATTAACAAGCAACAAGTTTATTTATGAGGATTAATACAATGGCTAAAAAATGTGATATTTCCGGCACCGGCGTTATGAGCGGCAACAATGTCAGCCAGCTCACAACAAGAGTCGTCGTCGTTTCTTGCCCAACCTTCAGGTTGTTTCTCTTTTGAGCGAAACTTTGGGCAAAATTTTCAAACTGAAAGTTTGTTCTAAGACCTTGCGTTCTATTGAACACAATGGCGGTTTAGATGCTTATTTGGAATCTACCTCCAACAGCAAATTGACCGAAGAAGCTAAAAAAATTAAAAAGAGCATTGCAAAAAGCAAAGCCGCAAAATAATTATCTACAAGCAAATGTTGTCATATCCTCCTGATTTTTCAGGAGGATATTTTTTTATCCCCACAATTAACAAGACTGAAACCTTCAAAAAACTAAAACCTTTGAGTTTTGATATGAAGTTGTTTATAAAGAGGCATAAAGAAACAAACCAACATCTGTGAAAGTCTGTCCGATGGAACAAATTGATCCTGCCTCTTTACCGCAAAACCTTGAAGCTGAACAAGCATTGCTCGGGGCTATCTTAGCCAACAACAAAGCCTATGAAAAAGTTTCGGAGTTTTTGCGTCCCTATCACTTTGCCGATTCTATTCATGCCAAAGTTTTTGAGGTCATCTCAAAACTTATTCAGCGCGGTCATGTGGCAGATGTCATCACGCTAAGAAACTACTTTGAGCAAGAAGGCTCTCTGCAAGAAGTTGGCGGACACCAATATTTAATCAAATTAGCAGATAGTGCCTCCCCGCTAACCAATGTGGAATATTATGCTCAATTCATTTACGATAAATATCTCCGTCGAGAACTGATTAACACTGGTTATGAAATAGTCAATGATGCAATGAAAGAAGACTTAGACTCTGACGCCACCACTCAGATAGAAGTTGCCGAAAAAAAACTTTTTGAGCTCTCCAATCAAGGAGAAAGTCAGGGGGGGTTCATTGATTTTGCACAAGCTTTAACCTCTTCTTTAGGTCAAATTGAACAAGCTTATCAAAAGGATGGTAAAATATCAGGCTTACCAACAGCCTTGGATGCTTTGGATGAAAAAACCGGTGGCTTAAACAACTCTGACCTTATCATTTTGGCTGGTCGTCCGGCTATGGGTAAAACCGCATTAGCCACCAACATCGCCTACAATGTTGCTGAGTTTATGAGCCATGACAAGTCTGTTGACCCCAAGTCTCGTGGCGTTGCCTTTTTCTCGCTCGAAATGTCCGCAGACCAATTAGCCAGTCGTATTCTTTCTACCGTAACCCAAACCCCCGGACATAAGATGCGCACCGGTGAGCTTGACAACGCCGAGTTCACACGCATTGCTGCCGCCGTTCGAGAGCTTGAAACCATACCTCTTTATATTGATGACACGCCGGGCCTCAACATCAATGCCATCCGCACTCGTGCCCGTAGGCTAAAACGCAACAAAGGCTTAGGCTTGATTGTCATTGACTATATTCAATTGATTATGGGTACCGGAAGCAAAAAGACCGAAGGCAATCGTGTACAAGAATTATCAGAGATTTCGCGTGGACTGAAGATTCTGGCCAAAGAGCTCAACGTTCCCGTCATTGCCTTATCCCAATTAAACCGTGGCGTAGAACAAAGAGATGACAAACGTCCCGTTATGTCAGACTTGCGAGAATCCGGCTCCATTGAGCAAGACGCAGATATTGTAATGTTTGTATTCCGCGAAAACTATTATATCCAAAACGAAGAACCCAAACAGCGCGCGGGAGAAACTCCGGAACACCTGCAAAACCGTATGGAAGAATGGCAAAAACGCGTCAGAGAAACAGCCAACATCGGTGAAGTTATCATCGGCAAACAACGCCACGGCCCGACCGGTACGGTCAAACTTTTCTGGAACGGCGAATTTGCTCAGTTTGGCAACCTGATTAAAGAAGAATATCTGCCCGACCAAATCGGCTAAGACTTATTTATGGCAACACCCCGACCCACCGCAACCACAGGAACAGTCTTTTTCCTGAGAACAGCAGCAATCTTCCTTTGATAAATTGTTGTCTTTAACTTCTACGGGATAACCACCATAATAACCAGCCCCAAAAACCTTACCCGTATATTCGTGCTCGGGAGAATCTGAGTGCATAATAGCATCATCAGCAGCTTGGAGAGAGTTTTCTTCAACATCCCCGCGCATAATTGCCTCCTGCATTTTTTGCAGTTGCCTTTTTTTACCCTCGCAACAAGCGCAAGTCCCCTGCACAGGCGTTTTAACTAACATATCGGCCAACCACTTAAACATTTTTCACTTCTCCTTAATTAATACCTAGTATATTATAGCAAAAAATTTATAAATAAAAAGGAAACGCCTTGTCAAAAAAACTTGAAGATATGACCGAAGAAGAATGGGAAGCCGTCTGCAACCGCTGCGGAAAATGTTGTCTCATAAAAATTCAGGATGAAGATACAGACGAAATTTACTACACTGATGTTGTCTGCAAATATTTTAATTTTGAAACTTGCGAATGTACTGAATATCAAAACCGCTGCAAACTTGTGCCCGAATGCCTGAAGCTGACCAAAGAAAATGTCGGAAAGATTAAATGGATGCCCAAATCCTGCGCTTATCGCTGTTTGTTGGAAGGTAGACCCAAACCCCAAAGAGAACCTGTTTCTTCTTTTTGCATTTCCGAAAAACTGGTCAAAGAAGAAGAGCTTGAAGACCATATTCTGGAGCGTGATGACCTATGAGCGAAGATAAATATTTTATAGACGATTCTTTTGACCCTGAAGAACGTTTTGCCCACCTGGAACATCTTGAACCAGAATTTTGGAAAAAGAAAAAACTGGAGGAGATGAGCAAAGAAGAATGGGAACTTCTCTGTGATGGCTGCGGCAAATGCTGCTTAAATAAATTAGAGATTAAAGGCAAGATTCGTTTTACCAATACTCGCTGTCGATTTTTAGATTGTCAAACTTGTCTCTGCCGTATATATCCCAACCGCTTTCAAAAAGTGCCCGATTGCCGCGACATTGATTTAAACGCCGTTCGCGAAAAGCCCAGATGGCTACCCAAAACCTGCGCTTATTGGCTATTAGACAACGGCCTTGATTTGCCTGATTGGCACCCGCTTAAAACCGGTAGAGCCGCCTCCGTACATGAAGCAAAAATGTCGCTCAAAAATCGCGAAACCGTTTCCGAAACAGGAATCCAAAACTATGAAAATTACATTATTGACTGGGAAGACCTTTGACATTCAGGAAGCCTTGGGCTTTGAGATAAAAGTTATAAAGTCGCCTCGCGCCAAAAGAATGACCTTGCGTATTGATTCCAAGGAACACTTGCCTGTTCTGACCATTCCCGAACGCTGTTCAGCAAAAAAAGCCGTGGCTTTTGCCAAAGAACATCAGGATTGGATAGAACGCTCTTTAGCCAGACTACCGCAAACAAAAAAATTTGAAGACGGCGAACAAATTTCCCTTTTTGGGCAAAACATAAGCATTTGCCATAATCCAAAATTACGAGGAGGAACATTTTTGGATAACAATATCCTAAATGTTTCAGGAGATGCAGAATTTTTACATCGGCGTGTCAAAGATTACATCAAAGAACAAGCCAAAACCGAATTTTATAAACGTTCCAAACTCTTGGCAGAAAAGCTGGGCTACCCCTTGCATGATGTCAGCATCAAAGACACAAAATCCCGTTGGGGAAGCTGCTCCTCCCTACACAACATTAATTACAACTGGCGGATTGCCTTAGCTCCCGAAAATGTCATCAATTATCTAATGGCGCATGAGGTTGCACACCTCAAACATCAAGACCACTCTCGTGCTTTTTGGCGTTGCGTCCGCGAACTTTATCCCGAAGCCGAAACCGGCAAAGTCTGGCTCAGGCTTCACAGTAAAGAACTCTATCTGTATGAATAAAACAAAAAACTTGATAATTAAACGTTTGCTCCCTATATTTAAATAACATCAACTTAAGGAGATTATCTTAAATGTTAGAAAATAAAAACTTTACCGCTGTCAGCAACACCAAAGCTGCCGCATATGTAGATGAAGGCTTGCGCCAATATATGCTTAAAGTATACAACTACATGGCTGCTGGTCTGGGCATAACCGCTTTTGCAGCATATTTGGTTGCCAACACATCCTTGATAAAATTGTTTTTTAATATTACCCCGCAGGGCGCAAGCTTGTCCGGCTTGGGTTGGTTGTTTTTGCTGGCTCCCTTTTTGATGATTTTTGCTTTCAGTTGGGTCATCAGCCGCGGAACTTTAGCCCAAGTTCAAGGTGTATTCTGGGGTTATTCAGCCGTTATGGGTATCTCTTTAGCCCCCATTTTCTTGGCTTACACCAATGAAAGTATTGCACGTTTGTTCCTAATCACGGCCGCCACCTTTGGCAGTATGAGCCTTTACGGCTACACCACTAAAAAAGACTTAACCTCCATGGGCTCTTTTATGGTTATGGGGCTTTGGGGTGTTATTATTGCCTCAATCGTTAATATCTTTATGCAAAGCTCTGGCTTGAGTTTTGCCTTGTCAATTCTGACCGTTATCATTTTCACAGGCTTAACGGCTTATGACACACAAAAGATTCGTGGTTTATATATGAGCGCAGACACTGGCGATACAGCGGCCCGCAAAGCCATTGCAGGTGCTTTGGAGTTATATCTTGACTTCATCAATCTGTTTTTGGCTCTGTTAAGATTATTCGGAGACCGCCGTTAACTCTAAAAAGCTCCGCTTCCGCGGAGCTTTTTTTTGCAAAAAAACATTGACTTGCCGAAAAAAAATGTCTATAAGCAGAGTTACCCGAGGCCTTGAGCATAATTTTCAGGGCTTAAATAATTAATAAAAACAGCCGATTTGAACATCGGCACTAACCGGAGAAAACAAATGAAAAGAACATATCAGCCGAGTAAATTGGTAAGAGCTCGTCGCCATGGTTTCCGTGCGCGTATGGCTACAGCCGGCGGCCGCAAAGTTATTGCAGCTCGTCGCAGCAGAGGACGCAAAAATCTTTCAGCCTAGGTATAACCTATGCCTGAAGTTTTGGTTTTAAAAAAACGCAAAGATTTTGTCAGAGTCGCCGCAAAAGGTGTTCGGGTGGCAACATCCACACTTATTTTGCAGGCGGCTCAAAGTTTATCTGCAGACAACAACTCTTGTCACATAGGCTACACCACCACAAAAAAAATAGGCAAAGCCCATATTCGCAATCGGACACGTCGCCGGATGCGCGCTATTGTTCGAGAACTTTTCCCCTCTCGTGCCTTAGCCAACACAGATTATGTCCTAATCGGAAGATACAATACGGCAGATTGTCCTTTCGAAAAACTCAAGAGCGACCTCTGCTATGGCTTAAAGAAACTCCACAAACAACTCCAGCCGGATGAACAACACAATGAACCGGATATTGAAAAACCTGCTGATATTGTTGGTTAAGTTTTACCAAAAATTTTTATCCCCGCTTTGTCCCGGCGTCTGTCGCTATCGGCCAACTTGCTCACAATACATGATTGAGGCGATTTCCACCCATGGCATCATCAAAGGTTTATATCTCGGGATAAGGCGTATCTTACGTTGCCACCCTTGGGGAGGCTCAGGTTATGACCCCGTTCCCCCGAAGCAAGAAAAAAAAGAATAAAACTGGATATTTGCTTGCTTAAACCCTAATTATACAGTAGAAAATCCTAAGAAGATATAAAGACACAATAAATGTGTCAATAAAGGAGATTTTAATAAATGAAAGACGAAATGAAAGGCATTTATTGGGCTGTAATCTTGTCCATCGCCGTAATTTTCATAACCAACTACTTTTTCCCGCGCAAAGCACCATCAGCACCTGAGGTTCCAACCCCTGTTGTGGAAGCCGCCGTTGAAGAAAAAAATGAAGTTTCTAATGAAAACATCTCAAACGAAACGCCCCTAGAGGTTGCAGATGTCCTAGGCAAAGATGCCCGTATCAACATCAAAAATGCATCTATCAGCGGTTCAATTCGCATAAAAGGTGGCCGCTTTGATGAAATTTTGTTGGATAAATACAAACAAACTTTGGAAGCTGACAGTGCCGATGTTGAGTTGTTTACACCAGCAAAAACCGCTAATCCCTACTATGCCGAATTTGGCTGGTTACCGCAAGATACCGCCATTCGCACCCCCAATGCCAACACACTATGGACAGTTAAAGGCAAAGAGCTAACACCGCAAACCCCTGTTACTTTGGAGTGGAATAACGGTCAAGGTCTTAAATTCATTCGTCGCATCAGCCTAGATAATAACTATATGTTCACCATTGAACAAAGTGTTGAGAACAACACCGGCACAAGCATTGTGCTTTATCCTTATGGTTTAATCAGCCGTTTTCACAATCAAGCGGCAGCCAGCGGCGTCGTTCACGAAGGCCTTATCAGCGTTGCTGACAACAATCTCCACGAAATTAAATATAATGACATTGAAGATTCTAAAAAAGAAGACTTCAAAACCACCGGCGGCTGGGCTGGTTTTTCAGACCGCTACTGGTTCTCAGCCTTCATCTTGGGCAATGAACAGAATGCCACCATCAAGTTCAGCAACACCGGCAAAAACTTATATCAGGCAGACTATGTCGGCGAACCTCTGACCATCGCCGCAGGCTCGGTCGGAACCAATAAAATCAAGATGTTTGCCGGAGCCAAAGAAATCAAACTTTTGGATACTTATACCAAACAGTTCAACATTCCGAAATTTGACTTAGCCGTAGACTTTGGTTGGTATTATTTCTTAACCAAACCCTTCTTCTATATTTTGGATTTCTTGTACAACTTCATCGGCAATATGGGCTGGGCAATTCTTTTGTTTGCCGCTTTGCTCAGACTTATAATGTTCCCGATAGCCAATAAGTCATATGAGAGTATGTCCAAAATGAAAAAGGTCCAACCCAAAATTAAGGAGTTGCAAGAAAGATACGGCGAAGACAAAATGAAGCTTCAGCAAGAAACTCTGGAACTTTATCGTAAAGAAAAAATCAATCCGGCAGCAGGTTGCTTACCTATGCTGATTCAAATTCCGGTGTTTTTCTCGCTATATAAAGTTTTAAATATCTCCATCGAGATTCGTCACGCTCCGTTTATCGGTTGGATTAAGGATCTTTCGGCGCCGGATCCCTTAACTCTTTCCGTCTGGACGCATTTGCCGATTCCCGGCCTATTGGATATTGGTATCTGGCCGATTCTTATGGGGCTGACGATGTGGATTCAACAAAAACTTAATCCGGCCCCGACCAACAAAGATCAGGCGCGTATGTTTGCCATGATGCCGGTTATTTTTACCTTTATGCTTGGGCATTTTGCCTCCGGTTTGGTAATTTACTGGACCTTAAGCAATATTCTCTCCATTATTCAGCAAAAAGCCATAATGAAGAAAAACGGAGTAAATTAAAATGGAAGCAAAAACGAACAAGTTTAGCAACGAGCAAATCAATGAAGCCAAGGCTTTGTTTAATAAACCCTGCACCTTTGTTTTAAGTGTTGCTAAACTTGACCAACTTCCGTTAACCGAGATGGGTGAAGTTGCCTTTGCCGGACGTTCTAATGTCGGCAAATCAAGCCTTATAAATGCTTTGTTTAACCAACGCAAATTAGCCAAAACCTCATCCACCCCGGGACGCACCCAACAGCTGAACTACTTTAATTTGGCAGATAAGATTCATCTGGTAGACCTACCCGGCTATGGTTTTGCTCAAGCCCCTGAAAGTATGGTTAAAAGCTGGCAAAAACTGATTTTTACTTATCTGCAGGGGCGTGTAAATTTGAAAAGAGTTTTTCTTTTGATAGATTCACGCCACGGCATAAAAAAGGTTGATGAAGAAACAATGGAACTTCTGGACAAAGCCGCGGTAACTTACCAAATTGTCCTGACTAAAACCGACAAAATCAGTGCCAAAGAATTGGAAGCAACCATAAACAAGACCAAAGAAATAATCAAAAAACATGGTGCTGCTTATGTTGATGTTTTAGCTACCAGCTCAGAAAAAAACTTAGGTTTAGACGAGTTAAAAGCAGAAATCAGCAGTTTGATTTAACAAAGGCCTTGCGATTTTTGCGCCCCATCGACCACAAATTTCCAATACCATTAATTGGCTGAACTTCATAAAGAGACTTAAAATCAAAATCGCGACTAAAGAAAACAGACGTTGTTTTGGTATAATTATTCATTGGGCAAAAGCCATAAAAATCTACTTGTAACAAATTGGCCTTTCTAAGAATTTCAACAGCTTTCACATATTCGGCAGAGGTATTGATTCTATCGCTATCATCTAAAATAATAATTCCGCCTTTAGCTAATTTTTTAACCGCTGTGGCCGCACAATAGGCCCGACATTTACCATCCACCACAATCACGTCATAAAACTCATCTTTTTCAAGAATAGCATTAAAATAAGCCTCACCTTCATCTCTCCAAATGATTTCAAGATTAGACTTATTAAAGCTTTTGCGCCATTTAGCAAACCATTCGGGGTTATCTTCAACGCTCACCACTTTAAAGGCTCTGTTTGCCCAGAAAAGTGAGGAATAACCACAACCAAACTCAAAAATTTTTTTATCCGCATAGTCAAACTGCGATAAATATTCAATTGCCGGATAAGTATACCACGGGATAGGATTTCCGTCTTTATCTTCACAAACTTTTTCATCAATACTGCGCTCTATGGCATATTCTTTTTGCCACATCTCAATAAACTTCAAAAATTTATCGCTAAACATAAACGCCCTTTCGTTGAAAAATCATATAAGACACATATATCATAAGCGGATAATATTTTGAAACCTTTTTTTTAGGAGAGAACAATGGAATATTTAACAAAAACATCTTTTGTTTTAACCATTATCGGAGCACTAAATTGGGGCTTAGTCGGATTTTTTGACTTCAATTTAGTTGCTTTTTTGTTTGGCAGTATGAGTGTTTTATCACGCGCTGTTTACATTTTAGTCGGAATTGCTTCTTTAGTTGTCATTTATGCCGCTTTAACTGAAAATTCCGAAACCCAATTTGTCAAACAAACCAATAAATAGATATCCCCCAGTAAACTGGGGGTTCTATAACAGCTACCAACCTTACGGTTTGACCACGCTCGTTGGCGTGGAGCGGTGTTGTTCCAACACCTTGGCATTCAGCCCCGAGTAAACTCGGGGTTTTCTGTAAGGCAACTAATATTTCAATCTCTCCTCTCCAAAGAGGAGAGATTTTTTTTTATCATTAAACATTAATCAATAACTTTTGCGCTACAATAACAAAAAACAACAATAGAGGCAGAAATGTCAGGCGCAAAGTTAATATTAAAAAATCCTCGCAACGGAAGTATTAAAACAGCTCCGATTGGCTTTTCTTGGAGCATCCTTTTTTTGGGTTTTCTGGTTCCCTTATACCGCAAAGAATGGCTCTGGACAATTTTGATTTTATTTTTGCAAATCATAACAATCGGTCTGGCCGCCATACCGCTTGCTTTCTGCTACAATAAAATATACATCCGCCGCCTAATAAACAAAGGCTACACCTATTTCAGCCGAATAGGAAACATCTCACCAGAAAAGATGGATAAATATTTAAACTTGCAAAAAAAAGTCTTTGAAAAAGCCTTTACCCCAAGGTTCTAGTTTTCCAGACACTATTACCCCGCAGTTTCTGTATTAGTTTCCCATTATGCTTAGCTTCCTGAAGCTCGGAGAATGAGGTAAATAATAAGAATCAAAGGCAAAAGTACCACAGCGTACAAAAAAGTACGTGAGGACACTTTTGACCTGCTACTTCTGTATTAGTTTCCCATTATGCGAGCTTCCTAGCCGCTGATGATATCTGCATCAAACAATAAGATACCACTTCTTGAACCGGCATATTGGTTGTCTTGCAGTCTCGTTCACATTTATACAGAAGCTCTAAAACACTAAGAAGCTTTTCACGCGGCCAAATAGATACCTGACGCTTAAAGCTCTGTTCCCTGAAAAAAATAATTCTGGGCTGTAGCTTAAAGACTGCCTTATCCAAGGTTTCACCATTTTCCATATAAGCTTTGCATTGCAAAATCTTATTAAAATGATACGTCAAACTCCGCACAATAGAAATTGGCTCATTTCCCTCATTAACCAACTTATTAAATGCCGCCAACGCTTTTTCGGCATACCCACCGGCAGCAGCATAACAAATATCATCTCCGGAAGAAGACGAAGCATCGCTGATAATCTTTTGCACATCATCAACCGTAACATTTTTGTGGTCACCCAAATAAGTTATCAACTTCTCAATTTCGCCTGAGTTACTCATACGGTCATTAGATAGTCTGGAACACAGAAGTTGCAAAGCCTCATTTCCGATGGTAATACCATTTTCAACAAATTTTGCTCTGGTTGAATTAAAAATATCTTCATCTCTGTCTTCATAACAAGCAATCGCCGCCATATTATCGCTATCTTCAGCCAACTTGACCAAAGAAGACTTTTTATTCAGGCTTCCGGAGGATATAATCAATAAGGTATCAGAAACATTGTTCTCAAAAAGGGCTTTGATATGCTTAGTCAGATTATTATCTCCGTCGCGAATAACAATCACGCGACGTCCCCCCATTAAGGATTGTCCGTTATACTCACCAAACAAAATCCCAGCATCAGCATTAACATCGCCGCCATTCAAATATACTACCCGAAACGGATCATACAAATCAGGACAAATTGCCGCCGTAAACTTTTTAACATATTCTGCTTGCAAACCCTCGTTGCTGCCATAGACAACGACACAACGCAAAACATCGTCCGGCTTTTTCAAATATTTATCTATTTGTGCCTGTTTATATTGCACTGGCATCTCCTATTCCCGTCTGCCGAGAATGAAAATAAGCACCCAAACGCAAAGCTATATCATTGGCAATAATCTGAGCACAGTCCTTTTCACCTTTTTTCTCTGCAATAGTTGTCGAATACGGATTAGACATAATATCATAGCTGGAATATGCAATACTGTTACCACGCACCAATTCTTTATCTGTCTGCGCATCATATAAAACATAATCCACACGATATTGAACTTGCTCTCGCGTCGCCGTAATATCATCACGTAAAGCCTGCTGATAAATTTCCTTATTTGTTAATTCCACATAAAGGCGATATTTAGGCCTTGACGGAACACCGCGCGGCGTCAAGCTATCCATTAACTCATTTCGCACAACTTGACCAAAACGCTCCTCAATAGGCTCGACCTTAATTTGAGCCATTTCTTGCGTAATTGAGGTGTCAAAATCGCCGGAAAAATACCAGGCATTATTATGCTTCTTTTCCACATACAAAGGCTGAAAACCACATGAGCTTACAAACAAAGCCAACAATAACACCTGATATTTTTTCATACATCCGCTTCCTTATTCTGCCGCCACTGCCTTAGCAACGATATTAACAATTTTGTTAGGAACAACAATAACTTTCACTACTTCTTGTCCCTCAAGCTGACGCTTAACATTTTCCATACTCAAAGCAGCCTTTTCTAACTCTTCTTTCGAAGCGTCTTTCGGCATTTCAATCGTTCCGCGCAGCTTACCACAAACCTGAACAGCAATGGTAACCACGTCGTCTTGAGCCAACTTAGCATCGCCTTGCGGCCAACTTTCAGTAATAATCAATGTATTTTTGCCCATACGCGCCCACATCTCTTCAGCCAAATGCGGCGTAAACGGCGACATCAACTTCAACAAAGTCAAATATAACTCTGCCGGAACCTTCTCCAAGGAGGACATATAGTTAACATAAGTCATCAAAGAAGAAACCGCTGTATTAAACTTCATTTGGTCAATACGCTCCGTAACCTCCAAAATACATTTATGCATAGCGCGCAAATCTTTTTCGGTCGGCTGAGTAGCATAAACTTTCTTCATCAAAGCATATACTTTGCTGACAAAACGATAAACACCCATCAAACTCTCATCAGACCACATGGCGACTTGATCAAACGGACCGATAAACATTTCATACAAACGGAACGTATCTGCACCATAAGCATCAACAATATCATCCGGATTAATGACATTGCCGCGAGACTTAGACATTTTCTCGCCGTTTTCTGCCAAAATCATACCATGAGATGTACGTTTGTTGTATGGCTCTTTTGTCGGAACCAAACCGCAATCATATAAGAATTTATGCCAAAAACGAGAATACAATAAGTGTAAGGTCGTATGCTCCATACCACCATTATACCAATCCACATTCATCCAGTAGTCCAAAGCCTCTTTAGATGCAAATTCCTTATCATTATGCGGATCACAATAACGTAAGAAATACCAAGAAGAACCGGCCCAGTTCGGCATCGTATCCGTCTCACGGCGTGCATGACCACCACACTTCGGACATTTAGCATTCAACCAATCACCGGCCTTAGACAAAGGTGATTCGCCTTCATCATTCGGATGATAATCAGGCACCGGCGGCAAGGTCAAAGGCAACTCGGATTCAGGAATTGGCTGCCAACCGCATTTTTCACAATAAACCATCGGGATAGGCTCACCCCAATAACGCTGACGAGAGAAAACCCAGTCACGCAGCTTAAAGTTAACCTTAGCCCGACCAAAACCTTTTTCTTCGGCATATTTGATGGCAGCTTTCATACCATCTTCTTTGTTCATTCCGTTCAAAAAGCCCGAATTGATATGCGCACCGTCTTCTTCCCAAGCTTTTTCGGAAATATCGCCACCTTCCAAAACCTGAACAATCGGCAGATTAAAGGCCTTGGCAAAATCATAGTCACGTTGGTCATGCGCCGGCACAGCCATAATTGCACCCGTACCATATCCCATCAAGACATAATCGGAAATAAAGACCGGAATCAAATCGCCGGTATACGGATTTTTAGCCTTAATTCCTTTGAGTTCGACACCTGTTTTAGAATCATTTGCCGTACGTTGCAGATCAGACTTTTTCGCCGTTTCGGCAACATAAGCCTTAACCTCATCGGCATTTTCAAATTGGTCCATCAAAGCACAGACATATTCATGCTCCGGAGCCAAAACCATATAAGTTACACCGAAAGCCGTATCCGGACGTGTGGTAAATACGGTCAATTTCTTACCATCCAAAGCATTACCGCTTTTATCGGTCAAACCAAAATCAAGCTCGGCACCTTCAGAACGTCCAATCCAGTTAACCTGTTGCGACTTAACACGGTCAATAAAGTCCAAACCGTCCAAATCATTAATCAACCGGTCGGCATATTTGGTAATGGCTATCATCCATTGTTCTTTATTTTTACGAACAACTTGCGCGCCGCAACGTTCGCAACAACCGTTCACAACTTCCTCATTAGCCAAACCCACCTTGCAGGACGGACACCAGTTAATGGCTATTTTATCTTTGTAAGCCAACCCTTTTTCAAAGAACTTAATGAACATCCATTGTGTCCATTTGAAATATTCCGGCGAAGAGGTATCAATACACCTATCCCAATCAAAACTAAAGCCCAAAGACTTCAACTGTTTGGTAAAAGTCTTGATATTAGCTTGCGTTGAAACGGCCGGATGCACACCTGTCTTGATAGCATAATTTTCGGCAGGCAGACCGAAAGCATCAAACCCCATCGGATATAAAACATTAAAACCCTGCATACGTTTTTTGCGGGCAATAACATCCAAAGCCGTATAAGAACGCGGATGTCCGACATGCAAGCCCGCACCTGAGGGATACGGGAACTCCACCAAAGCATAAAACTTTTCTTTGTTTGGATCTATCTCAACTTTATAAGCTTTTTCATCATCCCAAATTTTCTGCCATTTTTTTTCAATGGTATGAAAATTATATCTATCTTCCAAGGCCCATTCTTTGCGCCACTCATCAAAACTTTCTTTGCCGTTATATCTGGCGTTTTTATCAGTCATTTTATTCCTCTCTAATTTCTGGCAGCTAAATCTCTTCTATACAATTTTCTGGCCTGCGTCAAAATCGCCTGCTCAATCTCACCGGACAATCTTTTATCCGGCTCATCATTTACCCATGTCCCGTCACGCAGCACTCTTTTGAACACCACAACTTTCAAACAATCAGCGCGCAAATTCCGTGACAAAATATTAACTGTAATTTTAAATTGCTCATCAGGGATTCCGTCCATTGCTGACCAATCGGTAACGATTACGCCGCCGACAGAATCAGTCGAAGCCAAAGGCATAAAAGACAACTTCGTTAGTGCTGCTTGCCACAAATACGGATTAACCCCAAGTATTTGCTCTTGCTCTTCTTCTTCCTTAACCATTTCTTTTTCATCGGAAAACGGATTAAACGAAGACCAAGATGCCGTTCCCGAACAGCCCGAAACAATCAATCCCGCAACCAAGATTGCACTAAGTTGTCTATTCATCGGATATCCTCTTCAAAAAATTACACATTGCACACAAAGTATAATACTTTTTGCCAAAAGACAAGACGCTTACAGCATTTTCTCACTTGTAATTAACTCCGGTTTTGCCTAAAATGAGCAAAAAAATACAATCAGCAAGGAACAATTTATGTCTGACCCTCGCCAAACCGCAGCAGAAATGCTTCAAAAAATCCTAATTGATAAAGCTTTTTTCTCTGACATCAAAAACGCCGCCGATTCTCTTGCCGGAAAAGATGCGTCTTTTGCCAATATGCTGGTACTAACTGCGCTCAGACGTCTGGTGTTCTTAAAAAAAGTTCTCAAACAATATGCCAAGAAAAAACTCCCCGAAAAAGCCGCTTTTGCCGAATATGTATTGTTTTTGGGCTTAACCGAAATCTTGTTTATGGATACACCCGATTACGCCATAATCAACAGCTGGGTAAACATCGCCAAAAGAAAAACCGACAAATACGTTGCCGGCTTTGTCAATGCGGTTCTGCGCAAAGCCTGCGCCGACCGTGAAGAATTAAAAAAACACGATTTCGGAGAGTTCTTCACTTCCGAATTTTATCGCATACTAGACCATGCCTATGGCAAAAAAACCGTTTCCAAAATTCAGGCGGCTTCTCTCAAAGAACCACCGCTTGATATTACGGTAAAATCATCTCCCAAAATCTGGGCAGAAAAGTTAAGCGGAGTTCTGCTGCCCACTGGCTCGATTCGTCTGAAAAATAGTGGAAAAATATCTGAAATTGAGGGTTTTGAAAGTGGAGAATGGTGGGTTCAGGACGCTGCTGCCGCATTACCCGTAAAATGTTTGGGCAAAATCAGCGGCCTAAAAGTCCTTGATATGTGCGCAGCCCCCGGCGGCAAAACCGCACAACTGATTAATGAGGGGGCTAACGTAACCTCCTTAGACATTTCTGAAAGCCGCCTCAAAAAACTTCGGGATAATATGTTAAGGCTCCGCTTCAATGAACCGCAAACCATTTGTGCCGACGGCATAGAATATCTGCAAAACTATAAAGGCGAGGCTTTTGACATCATTTTGCTTGACGCCCCCTGCTCGGCAACGGGAACTCTGCGTCGCCACCCCGAAATCGTCCACATCAAAAATACAACGGATATTGAAAAACAAGTCAAACTCCAACAGGCCTTACTAAACGCCGCCGCAAACGCGCTAAAAAAAGACGGTGTATTACTCTATTGCGTCTGCTCCATAACTAAAGCGGAAGGCGAAAATCAAATACAAAAATTCTTAGAAGACAACCCGCTCTTCAAACTTTGCCCCTTAAACGCAGAAGATATTTGTGAGAACGATAACACTTCAAAAATTGAAGAAATTTTTACCAAAGAAGGCTACATTCGTACCCTACCCTTCCATATGTCAGAATATGGCGGGCTCGATTCGTTCTTTATTGCCAAACTAAGAAAGGTTGCCTAAAATGTTTTTTCGTAAAGACGTTTTTAACCCCAAACTGGAAGAACTTGAAAACGATTCTCTTTCCGTGGAAGAAACAAACATTCCGCTCCAAACAGACAAACGTCCGATATATGTCATAGGCAACAATGCTCTGACCTGTTATTTAGCCGCAAAGTTAACCGATGCCGGACATCGTATTATTGTAATCTCGGATAAAGAAAACAACATCAGTTTATCCACCAACGGCATAAGCCTAAAAGAAGACAGCAGCCTAAAGCTCAGTCGATACAAATTTGACACATCTTTTTGGCTGAAAGAAGAACCCAAACTTGTCATTCTCAGTGCCGCTGCCGGACAAATAAATCCTTTTCTGACCACGCTCTCAAAAGAAAAAATCGGAACTGCACCCATTCTGTGTTTTACTCCGCTTAAAGACATTAATTATCTGGAAGCCATTGTCGGAGGCAACCTATTCCGAGCATTTTTTGACGGCTACCTGCAACAAAATGAACAACAAGTATTTTTATTCGGTCGAGCACCGCAAATAAAAATCTGCAAAAACATCAATTGGGAAAAAGAGAACCCATTTCCCGAGCTCCTGAAAAATTGTGAAATCAATATAACCTACAGTGCCGAAACAACCTTATGCTATTGGGAATATTTTATTCCCTACGCCATCGGTTCTCTACTGGCGGCCCTTTACAACAAAAATCTTTTTGACATAACCAAAGACAAACTGCTACGAGATAAAATTCCGCTTCTGGTCGCAGAAGCCGCCGAAATTACCTCTGCTGAGGGCATACAACTAAATACGGAAGAGATTATCAAAAAGCTCTATGCCGCCCCCATGAGCTATCGATTTCCTCTACAAGATGAAGTAAACATAAGCAGTTACGGAGAAGCCAACTTCATCAGCTCTGTCTTAATGACTTCGGCGCGCAGTGCAAAAATTCGCTTTATGGACAGCCATCTCAACAAGATGCTTAAACAAATATACAACTTAATCTTAGTATAAAAACACTTTGTTGGTTGAAGAAAAAGAAGAAAATATGTATAAAATAACAAGGCTGACCTGAATTTATTAAGGGATAAACTTATGGAAATTGCATTTCTAATATCATTCATTGCTTTTCTGCTCTGTTTTTTAACAACCTTAATTGCGTTAAGACTAGTTATTTCGCAAACAACTTTGAGCTCGACATCTCCTTGGAAAAACGACGCTTTTTTACCGGCCCTAAGCATAACCTGTGTTTCTTTTGTCGCCTTCTTTTTTCTTCGCAACTCTCCGCAGGATCAAATCTTTCCATTAAAACTTACCGAACTGCTGATAGCTTTGACCTCAAGCATTGCAATTTACGCTTTTTTCTTTTTCAAACAATCCATCAAAACAAATCTTCCTCTGCTTTTGGCTTTAGTTGGTTTGAGCACAGCACTTTTACCGACAGAATTTATGTTGTTCCAAAACCACCTGCCTTTCTGGGCTGACCGCCTATGCATCATAGCCCTTTGGACAACTTTTGCTTGGTGTTTCCATTATCTCAACGGCATTGACGGCATGACCTCTTTGCAGGCCTCAAACATGGTTGCCGGGCTGTTCATCGTCTCCGTTCTGGGGGGGCTTCCTCTTCTTTACGGCCATTTTTCCGCATCCTTTCTCGGAGCTCTTCTGGCTCTGCTGATATACAATTGGTATCCGGCAAAACTTATGCTTTCAAATGGTGCTTGTCTTTCCTTAGGCTTCTTAATCGGATGGTTGTTTCTTCTATCCGCTCGCGAGGGAATGAGTGGTTGCAGTTTGGTCTTTAGTGTTTACTACATTCTCGAAATCTTTTGGGCTCTCGGCAACAAGCTGGTTTCAGACAAAGGAGATTTTGTAGCCAATACACTATACTATCAAACAAACATCTCGGGGCTATCTCCGGCAGAAGTCTGCCAAAACATAAACAAACTTTTGATGATTCTTTTAATCATAGGCTGTTTCCAAATCTACGCTCCCAACAACTATTCATTACCTCTAACCTCAGCATTCATTACACTTTGGTTTATGAGCAAACTGAATAATTGGCAAACACAAGGTCAAACTCTAAAAGAGATTAACCAAGAAGTCATTCAAGACATCAAAGACAACATAAACGACATCAAAAAAATCATCAGATAAGGCATCATCACCACATGGCAATTTTTGATATAATAAAAAAATTTGTTTCTCCCTCCGCCTCAAAAACAACGGAGCAAGAAAACTTTGCCACAACCCAGATGCCGTCCTTCAAAATAAAAGTCATTGAATTTAGCGACAACGTTGAAGGCAACAGCGGCGAAATCATCGCCCGTCAATTATCTTCCAAAGAAGGAATAGAAGTAAGTTATTTTGATGAACCCTTTAATAAATCTTTTCTGAATTTAGAAAGTCGAACCTTATTTGACCTCATTGATAAAGGGCAAACCATTTTAGACAAGACAAGATCTGACGTCTTAATATGGGGCTATCGAGAAGGCAATCGCATCCGTCTCAATTTTCAAACTCCCAGCCAATACGAAGACGAAGAACTTGCTTTTGTATCTTTAATGGATAGCCTGTATATTCCTGCCCGTCCGGAAACAGGAAATTATCCCGATGCTTTAATAAATCTTATCTACGGAGGGGTTCTCAGTGCCATAAACGCAAGTTCGGCCCAAACAAAAATATACAAACGTTACCTTCTAAAAAAGAATATTGATTGCCTATCCAAAGACAACTCAGCCAAGAGCTTATCCATTGAATATATGCCATATGTCATGAACTTTTTAGGCATAATATATTTAAGCTATTCCTTTGACAAATCAGACGGCCGAGACTTCAAAATCGTCAAAAGCCTGTTTGATACAGCTCTCAAACATCAAGACTTAATAAGCTCTCCGATACATCTTGGCTGCATCTACAACCATCTGGGACAATTATATGATTGCGCCACACGCTATCTGGCAAAAAATCCGGCAGCTTATTTCAAGGGTGCCATTGAATATTATCGCTTATCACAAAAATACTTAAGCAAATATACTTATCCTTATGATTATGGCTATATCTCTTACAAACTATCCAAGCTCTTCTTCAGTTACTGGCGGCAAAAAGAAGATATTCAAGCCTTACGAGACGCTGTTTTTCAACTGCGTGAAGCAGAAAAAATATATACTTATGCCTTATTCCCCGAATTCTGGGCAGAGATACAAGGACAACTCGGTTATCTTTTATCACTGTTAGGTAATTTTACCCAAAGCGAAAGCATTGCCGAGTTAGCCGTTTCTTGTTATAAGAACCGCCAAAAAGTAATTACTGAACGCAGAGATCCCATTCTCTGGGCTGATTGTTCTGAAAACATCGGTGATATTTATTATCGTATAGGCAAAAACAAATCAGACAAAGAAGCATTAGAAGAAGCTTTGGAACATTTTCACGATGCTCTATATATTTTTGAAAACGCTCAACAATCGGAGCGTATCAAAAAACTCACAGTAGACATAGCAAAAACCAACCAAAGTTTGAATCAAATATAAGAAGAAAAAAGATGAAACCTTTATATCCCGTAATTCTTTTAACCATTTCAAACATCTTTATGACCTTTGCCTAGTATGGACACCTAAAGTTCAAAAGCACAGCCTTATGGACGGTAATTTTAGCCAGTTGGGGAATTGCTTTTTTGGAATACTGCTTTCAGGTGCCGGCCAACCGCATCGGCCACGAATTTTTCACCGCTCCGCAGCTCAAAATCATGCAGGAAGCCATCACCATTTTGGTCTTCTCAATTTTTTCGGCCTTATACTTAAAAGAAGCTCTGCGTTGGAATGATATTGTCGGCTTTGTCCTGATTTTGCTGGCTGTCTTTTTCGTGTTTAAGAAATGGGATTAATTTTCGGCTCTGTATTTCCGAGCAGCCCAAAGCCCCGCCTCAAATAACAAATAAGTCGGGATCGTCAACATCAATTGGCTGACGACATCCGGCGGTGTCAAAATTCCAGCCACAATCAAAATCCCGACAAATATATACGGTCTTTTACTTTTAACACCTTCATAAGATACTATTCCGGCACGAATAAGAGAATAAGTAATTAACGGAAACTGAAACATCAAACCGAAAATAACCGAAAGCATTAAGGCCAAACCGACAATATTCGAAATTCCGAACATGGCTTTGATATTCACTGTCGCAAAACTGATACCAAAATTAATAATCAACGGCAAAATAAAGAACAAACAGAATAACACCCCGACAATAAACAAAGACGAAGAAGTCAGAACTATTGATTTTATAAATCTGCGTTCATTATCATACAACGCCGGTAGCAAAAATTTCCAAACTTGTCTGGCAATATAGGGAAAACAAAATAACAAATCCAAAACAACGGCTATTTTGATTTGCAGTAAAAAAACTTCCATCGGCGAAAAATAATTCAGGACAATCTCATTGTCGCCGACAATAACCTTAATCAATGCATTCATAAAATACGGCACAAGGAAGAACATCGGCAACAAGCAAATCGCCAATGCCGTAAGGGACTTCACAAGCATTGAGCGAAGTGCTTCCAAATGCAGAATCAGACTTTCTTCTTTGTCGTCCATTTTATTCTTTGTTTTTCTTTTCTTCGTCTTTAACGGCTTTTTCAACCGAATCTTTTAGGTCTTGCGCCTCATTTTGCAGCATTTCTTTGGCTTTTTTATACTCATATTGCGCCTTGCCGAGAGCTTTGGCCAATTCGGGGATTCTCTTACCGCCGAACAAAACCAAGACCACAACCAAAATCAAAGCAATCTCTGTTAAACCTAACGACATTTTTTAACTCCTTTACAACAATTTTTGCCTCTCGACGGCAACCATTTTTATCGCCTTCACCGGACAAGCCGCTTGGCAAGTTCCGCAACCGATACATTTATTGGCATCTACAATCGGAAAAGCCCCATCTACCCGACGAATTGCTTGCGCCGGACATTTCATCACGCACAAACCGCATTTAACGCAGATATTCTCATCAATTTCAGCCAAAGCGATTTGCGTTTTCTGTTTTTGCGCCAGCGTCAGACGTTTAATCGCGCCTGACGGACAAACCTCAGAACATTTATGACAGTTATAGTCGCAAAAACTATCCTGATAGTCAATATGCACCGCCGGATATTCCCCGTCCGCTTTTTTAATAATCTTCATCGGACAATTCTGCACGCAGAGATTACAGTTAAGACATCTGTTGGCAAAATCTTCGGCATTTCCGGCACCGGCAGGCAGAATAACTTTTTTGAGCTTTATCGCAACTTTCTTGCTGATTTCAACTCCGCTCTTAACGGCCAACGCCAAAACAACCAATGCCGCACCGCCCAAAATAAATTTTCTGCGCTCGGGATTAAAACTTACCTTCTTATCCGGCTTTTTACCATAATGAATACCGTTTTGGCGGCAACTTCCTAAACACTTGAAACATTTCACACAAGTTTCGTTATCAACGATTCTGTTTTTAAAATCAATACTCCCACTCGGACATTTAGAAGCACATCTGCCGCAAGCAACACATTTCTCGTCATCAATATAAACTTGCATCAGCGCATTTTTGGACAACAATCCTAAAACCGCACCGACCGGACAAATATTAGAGCAAAAATAACGTCCCTTAAACCAAACCAAAAGAACAATTACGGTCACAACACTCATGCCTAAAACTGTACCGCTGAAGGCTGAACCAAACAAACTATAAGGGTCAATCAACCGCACCAAATAAGCTGTCCCGCCCAACATAGCACCAAAGACAATTGCCGCAACAAAATATTTATAAGGCCGATTTTTCAGAGTTCCGTTTTTGCGCCTGAAGATAAGTGCAAATACCTCTTGCAACAAACCCAAAGGACAAAGCACGGAGCAATAAACCCGTCCAAGCAACAAGGTCAAAACAATTATACCCAAGAGCAATATGCCGGCAAACAAAGAAAAATCCACCAACACCCTTTGTAACAAAGCCGCAAACTGCACATCAAATATCTTAAGCGGATAAAAAACACCAAAGATACCCAAAGTACATAATACTGCTGCAATTATTGCCAAACAGATTCTGAGCAAATAAATCTTATTCATTTATCTCCCCATTTTAACGAACAAAATTTGTTCTGGCAGTTTTCTCAATAGCCTCATTCCAATCAACGTCTTTAGCTGCCGCAATAACTTTAAGCGCATTAGCCATATTATGCGCCAAGTTGCGCATAGTTTGCAAACCCTCAGCGTCTTCCTCAGTGTCTTTAGCATTTGCCCCAAAGAGCACATTCCAATAAGTTGAGGAAACAATCGGCATCTGATTAATGGTAAAATATTTATTCAAAACATCAATCGTTGCCGTTGTTCCGGCACGTCTGGCAACAGCAATTGCCGCTGCTGGTTTATGCTTCAAGAAACTTCCGCCGGCATAAAAGACTCTATCCAAGACCGAAAGCAATCTTCCGCTCGGATGCGCATAATAAACCGGACTCCCGACAATCAAAGCATCCGCATTTTTCATTTTTTCGATAATCTCGTTGGCAATATCATTAAACACACATTTATTATGCTCTCTGCAATAACCACAAGCCACACAATCTTGCTGAGCATCTGGCCCCAACTGCACAATTTCGGAATCAATATTTTCTTCTTTAAGAGTTGTCGCAATCTCGCTCAGAGCAGTAAAAGTCGTTCCGTCTTTATGACAACTTCCGTTAACCAGCAAAACTTTCATCTTTTTCCTCCCCTAAATCCTTACAAACCGCATATAATTGCCACACCGCAAGCCATAATTGTTCCGCCGGCAATCTCATGAGCATATTTTTCCAAACGCTCAAACCGTAAAGCATCGATTCCCCAAACACCCAATGCCACCGCTGACATCATTGTCAAAATCGTTGCCGTGGAAAAAATAAGCGTACTGGATATCACTGCTGAAACCCCCAAAACGCTGGAGGCTGTCAAAATCGGCAATAAAGCTTCACAAGGTCCTAAGACAAAGATAATAAAGACCACCCAAAGTGCAATACTTTTTTGCCCTTTAATCTCTTGTAAATGATTATGTTCTGCTTGGTGCTTATGCTGCCACCTGTGGCGCAAAGCCCACAACAAATAAGCCGCGCCCAAACCAATAAGAGCATAAGCTGCGACATTGCCGCGATTTTCTTCCAACCACAAAAAGTTTTCTTCGCTCAGCCAATGCGAAAAATAAATAAACATCAAGGCAATGATAAGCGCGCTTGCAATATGCCCAACCCCGCAGATAAACGTCCATAACAAAGTTTTTGCCAAACCATAACCGCGGCTTTTGGCAATAGCCACAAAAGGCAGATAATGATCGGGACCCATAATCGTATGCACCACCGCGGTTATCAAAGCCGCCAACCAAATAGCAGACAAAGTTGCACCTGAGGCTATTTCCGTTTGCCCAAAACTCCCATGTGCCCAAGCATTAGCTGACAACAAAAACATCATCATAAAACCAAGTCCGATTTTTCTCATTTTTCATCCTTCTCAATAGCTCTGTCAAAACTCCCTGAACGGAATCCTTCCAAATCAAGCGTTACAAAATCAAAGCCGAGTTTTTTCAAAACCCGCACAACTTCTTGGTATTGCACAAACACGTCAGATAAATTCTCTTTTGCCACTTCCACGCGCGCCAAATTTCCATGCACACGCAAGCGCAAATCCACAACCTCTGGCAGCATTTTTTTGAGCTCCGTTTCACCTTTTGCCACAAGAGCAAGAGCCGCATCATCCAAATATGTGTCATAAGGGAATCTGGTTGCCAAACAAGGAACAGCTGGCTTAGAAGCTGTTTTTAACCCAAGCTCGGCGGACAATTTTCGAATATCGACCTTTGTCAAGCCAACTTCCGCCAAAGGCGATATAATGCCAAGCTCTTGCAAGGCTTTTCTTCCTGGACGATAGACCTTCAAATCATCGGCATTTGTTCCATCCAACACATATTTCAAACCTTGTGCTTTGGCATAAGCAACAAACTTTTCAAATATGGCTTTCTTACAAAAATAACACCGCTCGCGCCTGTTGTTTCTAACCGCCTCTAAGTCAAACGGATTAAAGGTCAAAAATTCGCTTTTAACCCCCAAATCTGCCGCTGCTTGCTTTGCCTCTTTCATCTCCTTTTCATCTTGCAAAACTGATTTCATTGTCAGCGCAATAAAAGGAAAAGGCTTTTCTTCAGACATTTTTTGCAGAACCGCCAACAAAAGCATACTATCCACCCCGCCGGAAAAAGCCAAAGCGATTCCCTCTGAGGTCAACGGACGAAGAAAAGCTTTCAGAGCCTTAAGCATTGTCGCTTGCCTCTGCCAAACGGCGCGCCTCATCAAAAACCCGCCGGAAAGTTACGTTGTTTTTTTCCGCCAAAAGCTTAACACTTTCATATTCGGGATTATACCGCACAATATCGTCCAAAAAACATTTCTTAACCTCAACTTCACCGAAAGACGTTTTAACTTTCATCATCTCCCGCTTCATACACCGCCGCTCCACCGCATATTTTCTGAGCCCGATTGTTGACGTATTACGAAAAATAATATCTTCCATTTGCGGCACAAGCTCTGCGGATGTAATAACACGTAACACATAAGCCGGACGATTCTTTTTCATAAAACACGGTTCAAAATGGACATCCGCCGCACCTGCGTTCATCAGTTTTTCCATCGCCAAACCAAGTTCTTCGGCGGTTGAATCATCAATATTTGTTTCAATAACAAACATCTGCTTTTCAGGCACATCATCTTCCAAAATCATTGCTCGCAAAAAATTTGCATGCCCAAAATCTTTTTTGCCCAAGCCGATTCCCGTTTTTCTGATTTTATACGCAGACGGAAGCTTGTCTTTGGTCCGAAGAGCTGCCGCCGCGGCAATTCCCGTCGGCGTAACCATCTCACCGTCATCATTCGTCGGGCACAGAGCTATACCATATTTTTCCGCCACATTCACCACTGCCGGAACCGGCACGGGCAAACGTCCATGTTGGCACATTACAAAGCCTTCCCCTTCGTTCAATGACTTGACAATAACTTCATCAATCCCCAAATCATCAATCAACACGGCAATAGAAATAATATCTACAATAGAGTCTACTGCGCCCACTTCATGAAAATGCACTTCCTCCACAGCACAGCCATGCGCTTTTGCCTCAGCTTCAGCCACAATCTTAAACATTTTTTTAGCAAGATTCCGAGCTTTGTCAGACATCTCTGCCTTATCAATAATCTCTTCAACATCAGCCAAATGTCTGTGTTCGTGATGATGATGTTCGGCATATTCCTCTTCATGCGAATGTTCATGATGATGCAAAATCACCTTAAAATCACATCCGCTAATGCTGTAAGACGACTTTTGCATAATCTCATAGTCAAACTCCTGAACGGGCAAACTTTTCAAAACCGCATTCAGTTTGTCTCGGCTTGCACCCAAATCAAGCAAAGCCGCCACCAACATATCTCCACTGATACCAGAAGCCCCTTCCAAATACAAATATTGAGACATTTATCTTATTCTCCTCAAAATCTTGCAAGCCGTAACTGCAGCCCCGAAACCATTATCAATATTCACCACCGAGATTCCTTCCGCGCATGAATTAAGCATTGTCAGAAGCGCCGACAAACCGTTAAATGAAGCTCCATAACCGACAGAGGTCGGTACGGCAATAACCGGAGCCTCAACCAATCCGGCCAAAACACCGGCCAAAGCCCCTTCCATTCCGGCAACGGCAATAATAACCTCTGCTTTTCTGATTTCCTCCAACTTGGCAAATAATCTGTGGATTCCGGCAACGCCGACATCATAAAAACGCTCAACTTTTGCACCGAAAAACTCAGCCGTGCGCGCCACTTCTTCCGCCACGGGCAAATCTGCCGTACCTCCGGTACAAACGGCGATTCTGCCTTTGAGCTGAGCCTTTGTCCTGCTTTTCAAAACAAGAGTTTTTGAACATTCGTCATACTCAACCGCAAGCCCTTCTGTTTTTACAAAATCAGCCTGCTCTTGAGAACATCTGGTTCCCAAAACCGCAATTTTTTGCTCGGCAAAAGTTTTTAAAATCTTTGCCAGCTGTTCTTTGGTTTTGCCGGCACAATAGATTGTTTCCGGCATTCCGGTTCTGTCTTTGCGGCTCAAATCCAACTTGGCAAAGCCCAATTCTGCAAAACTATCTGCCATCTATTTTCCAAACCCCAAGTCTTTCAGCCAACCGGAGATTCCCATTGTGCGACTGCCATAACCGACCCAACCATCCGCAACGACTTCGCAACCTTTGCATTGTTTGGCCATATCTGCAATTGTGTTTTGCGCTCCACCGCCGCCATGCGTAATAAACGGAACAACCTTTTTGCCTGACAAATCATAGCTTTCCAAAAAACTGCTGACTTGCGGCGTAATGGTTCCCCACCAGTTTGGCGAGCCTAAGAAGATAACATCATATTGAGCCATATCTGCCACCTTTGATGTTAGTTTCGGACGATATCCGTCCCTAATTTCTTTTTGAGCCTGCAACGTCATCGGACGATATTCTTCCGGATAACTTCCTTCGGTTTTAATCTCAAACAAATCTCCGCCGACTTTTTCATGGATGGCTTCAGCCACTTCTTTGGTATTTCCGCTATAAGAATAATAAGCCACCAATATCTTGGCATTTTCCTTGTTCATATTTTCATTCTCCCGCATCTGCGCCATAATCTTATAGCTTGAAAAAGCAATAACGGAAAAGACAATAAAACCTAAAAACAAAAACTTATTCATTTTTAAATTCTCCTTTATGCTTCAAAGGTTTTGGCCACTTCTTTCATCCACTTGCTGATTTCAATATGCTGCGGACAATTCTTTTCGCATAACTTGCATCCAATACAAGAAGATGCCTTGCCATGCGTCTTGATCAGGTTTGCATAATAAACCGCCTGAGCATTAAACGGCTTATCTCCGCGTTCTTGTTTTTCGGCATTATATAATGCAAAATAATCCGGAATGGCAATCTTCATCGGACAAGCCTCAACACAATATTTGCAAGCCGTACACGGAATAGTAATTTCATCATGCAACGTTTTAACCGCCGTTTCCACAACTCTCATCTCTTGCTCGTCTAAGGGCTTAAAGTTTTGCATATAAGAGGTATTGTCTTCAAGCTGCTCCATATTACTCATACCGCTCAAAACCATCATTACGCCATCCAAGCTTGCGGCATAACGAATAGCCCAAGAAGCCACCGACATATTAGGCTCAGCATTCTTAAAAATCTTCTCCACCTTGGGCGGGACCATAGCCAAACTACCCCCCTTAACCGGTTCCATCACAATAACCGGTTTGTTGTATTTTTGCGCAATTTCATAACATTTTCTGGATTGTATGCTGGCATTATCCCAGTCAATATAATTAATCTGCAACTGCACAAACTCAACTTCCGGATGTTCCTTTAGCACCTCTTCCAACATCTCCGGAGAATCATGGAAAGAAAAGCCGAAATGCTTAACTTTTCCTTCTTTTTTCTTATTTTCAACAAACTTAAAACTATCATATTTGCGTGCATTTCCGATTGTATTAGCATTAACATTATGTACCAGATAATAATCAAAATAATCCAAACCGGTTTTTTCTAATTGCTTATTAAAAATTTCTTCTTGGTGCTCTGCGCTCTTGAGCATACCGATAGGCAACTTGCTGGCTACGGTAAACTTATTTCGCGGATGTCTTTCCACCAAAGACTTTCTGAGCGCATTTTCGCTTTCATAGCCCATATACATCCAAGCCGTATCAAAATAAGTGAAGCCTCTCTCCAAGAAAGTATCCACCATCTTGTTTAGGGTATCATAATCAATAGATGTCTGATCAGCCGGATTCTTAAGCGGTAAACGCATAAACCCGAAACCGAGCTTATTTTTAGGGTTAATCTGGCTCTTAACGGCTTCCGAAACAGCAATCTTGTCAGCAAAAGTCAGCTTCGGCAAAGCCGACAAAGCAAAAGCAGCCAAAGTTGTCATCAAAAACTCTCTCCTGTTCATAGAAAAAACTCCTCTCAAAAACTGATTCGTCCTAAGGATAACATTTTGAGCTTACTCTAGGTCAAGCGTTTTTTTATTATCCTCTTCAAAAAAATATTATCTTTCCCAAATCTCCGCGCGCGCCGCAAAACCACCCTTGGATTCGCTCAAATATTCCAATCCGCTTTCCACCTCGCCGAGCTCAATAAGACTATTATCCGGCATCAAGCTATGCGTTTTATAAAAAAGCCAAAATTCCCCCAAGGGGCATAAATAAACATCTTTCCGGCCGTTGCAATCATACCGCGCGGTGCATCTTTTAAGGATATTGGTTTTGAAAATTCGCTGATTTTTTCCTCTCCCGCAAAATCAATAAACTCAAACTCCGCCGGCAACATTTGCACAAATTGGCGTGCCGCAGAATTATCCGACATCTGCACCACAACTTCTTTGCCGCTATCTAAGGTCAACTTAATTTTCATCACTTCTGCACTCCAAGCAAAATCTAAAAAAGAAATAAAAGCCATCAAAAATACCAAGAATTTTTTCATAAAACTTATTCCTCATAGATAGATTTATAATTTTCAATTTCCGTATTCTTAATCATGTTGATTGTCGTCATCGCATTAGGCAAACCGACATAAGGGATTGTCTGAATCATTGTTGCCAAAAGTTTTTCTTTATCATTTCCTGCTCTCATTGCTCCTACCACATGCGCCTCAATCTGTTTTTCAGCCCCCATTGCCGTCAGAATCACCAAAGACAAAAGCTCTCTTTGCTTAACATCAAGCACTTTGCGGGTATAAAAATCGCCGAAACAAAAATCCGTTAAGGTATCAGGCACTACGTTCTTATATTCGGCAGGCAGTTTTGCCATCGCTTTTTTCACTTCATCACCATAAAGTTTTTGCTGAATTTCCAAACCTTTAAGATGTCTGTTCTCATCCGTGGTCGTGCCTGTGTTTTCCAACGGCAATTTAATATTTCTCTCTTTCGCCACCTCATTAAAAACCCCAATGGCGTTCAAGGTCTTCGGGAAACCGATAAACGGCGCGCATTGATAAATCGCCTCTCTTATTTCCAAGGGCGTATTTTCCACATTCAACGCCGCATTAATATGCGCTTTAAGCTGAGGCAGAGTCTGCATTGTTGCCAAAGAAACAACCGTAATCATTTCCCTTTCTTTATGAGTTAAATTACCCGTAAAAAAGACCTCACCGAAAATATTGCGCTGCAAAATCTCCATAAATTCAGGGTCTGTCGGATTCTCCACCCGTTCTGCTTGAAAAAGAGTCTTAAAAACCTCATCTGCTTTTTCTGCGCGTGTCATAATTTTTTCCTCCGCTGCAACAAAGTTAAAACACCAAAACAAATTCAACAATAAAGTAATAACAAAAATTCTCATCAACCCTACTCCCAATATTTTTTAAACTATTATGGTTGACGAGAAACCGGAAGTCTAATATTGTTTTCTTATAAAGCCATAAATATTTTTTATAGTGAGGCAAAATGGAGCTAACCCAATTATTACAATTCAAGACCATTGCCGAATGCAAAACCATAACCTTAGCCGCAGAGCGTTTGCACATCTCCCAACCCGCTTTAAGTATGAGCTTAAAAAAGCTGGAGGAAGAACTTGGCACCCCTCTGTTTGAGCGCAAGAAAAACAACATCAGCCTAAACAAATCCGGCGAGCTTGCCTTCACTTACGCCTGCGCCATCTTAGGCCAAGCAGAAGAAATGAAAAACGCCTTTCGCCAGTATACCAAAGAAAACAACCACCTGAATTTAGGTTTTTGCGACCCCGGACCTATGCGTTTTTCCGCACCCTTGTTGCAAAAAAGCAACCATAATCTTTCCATCTCGTCCGAGCTTGTTGACGATGACAAAACCTTACTAAACAGCTTGTTAACTAAAAAGTTTGATGCCGTAATATCTCTGAAAAAACTGGAACATTCGGATATTGAAAGCCTACCCTTTGCCAAAGAACAACTTTTGTTGTCTCTCCCCAAAGACGACAAACTTGCAAACAAAAGCAGCATCAACTTACATGACTATCCCGACCGAGAATTTGCACTTTACCGCTCATATTGTGCCTATGAAAGAAAAATGCAAAACTTTATGGACTGGCTAATATCCTTACCCAACGTAACCGTATATACGGATTACTTCATCTTCCGACAAATGCTGGAACAAAAAAATGTTCTGAGCTTCACCACGCGACTGGTTCAGACCTATCGCAATGACGGAGATAGAATCATTATTCCCTTGGAAGACGAAGGCATCACGGCAACCTACTGGCTTTCATATACCAAAGACAACCAAAAACGCCTAAAACCCATTCTTTCCTGGATGGATGAAAATGCTCTTATGCTTTTAGGGACAGACCGTAAGCTATAAATAAAAATTATAAGACCATAACAAAATAATATTAGACGCTTCTTTTTTTCTGCTCTAAAATCATATAAAAAAACAAGGAATTGATATGCTAAAAATACTGACTATTCTTCTTATTGTTACTTTAATTCTAAGCGGTCTCGTTTGGCGAGAAATTGGCGCATCACCCTCTGCAGAAGAATTGAAGAAATACGAACATTTACCTTATTTCAAGCATGGCAAATTTCAAAGTCCGCAAAAAATGGTTTATGACTTTGACAATGTTCGCAATGGTCCGGCAAGCTGGTTTCGTTTTATCAAAAGCTCACCTTTTGCGCCCAAACAACCGCTCCCGATGCAAAAACTTTCCAAAGAGAGTTTTCCAACGCAAGCCGAAAATTTTGCTCTGTATTGGCTTGGGCACTCCATGGCTTTAATGGACTTTGGTGGCAAAAGAATCATCTTTGACCCCGTTTTTGATAACGCCGCACCGATAGCCTTTATGGTTCCGCGTTATGATACCGCTCTGCTAAAGCGTAAAGACTTACCTAAAATAGACTTTGTCATCATCACCCACAACCACTACGACCACTTGGAAAGAAAATCCGTTCAATATCTCAAAGATTCGCATTTCATTGTTCCTTTAGGTGTCGGTGCCGCACTCCGCGGTTGGGGCATAAAAGCTGAGAATATAACAGAGCTCGGCTGGGGCGAAAATTTTGAAGCTGACGGAATAAGCATTTTTGCCGAAACAGCAGTACATTATTCAAGCCGAGGCTTTGGCGATCGTAACAAAACTTTATGGAACTCTTATGTTCTGAAAAACAAAGATCAAAAAATATTTTGGAGCGGAGACAGCGGCTACGGCAAACATTTTGCAGATATCCGCAATAAATATGGTTCTTTTGATCTCGCAGCTATTGAAATAGACGGCTGGAACACCGGCTGGCCAAACACGCATATGTTCCCGCAAGAAGTTATCAAAGCCGCTCAAGAACTAAAAACAAAAAAACTTTTACCTTTGCATTGGGCTGTATTTGACTTAGCTTTGCACCCTTGGCATGAATCTATTGATATGCTTTTTGCGGAAAATAAAAATACGGATATTGAAATCCTGACACCTTTGATGGGCGAAAAACTCACCCTCACCACCCCAACCTCAAAATGGTGGTAAAATATATTAACCAAAAACCCCGCACAAGGCGGGGCTTTAGCTTAATGGCGGAGAGATAGGGATTACTCTGCGCTCCGCTTGAGTTGCACAGGCACTCTTTCGCT
>CASEZG010000018.1 GCA_949292375.1 uncultured Pseudomonadota bacterium
GATCGGTGTTATTGCCGTCGATGCGATTTATTCGCCGGTCAAAAAGGTTTCTTATAAGGTTGAGAATACCCGTGTTGGACAGGTTACCGACTATGACAAGCTGACGCTGGTCGTCGAAACCAACGGCGTCGTTTCGCCGGAAGATGCGGTCGCTTTGGCTGCCCGTATTCTGCAGGATCAGCTCAAACCGTTCATTAACTTTGATGAACCTGAGGTTGAGGTCGAGGCCGAGAGAGAAGAACTGCCGTTCAACAGAAATCTGCTCAAGAAAGTTGAAGAACTTGAATTGTCGGTTCGTTCGGCTAACTGCCTGAAGAATGATAATATTGTTTATATCGGTGATTTGGTTCAAAAGACGGAAGCTGAAATGTTGCGTACACCAAACTTTGGTCGTAAGTCTTTGAACGAAATCAAAGAAGTTTTGGCAAAAATGGGTATCCATCTCGGTATGGATACTCCGGGTTGGCCGCCTGAGAATATTGAAGAGCTCATCAAAAGAGTTGACGAGCATTTCTAGGCTGAATGTGAAATTGAAGCTCCCGTAAGGAAACTTGCGGGAGTTTTTTTTGTTTCTTTAGTGACGTGTCTGTCCGGGCGGCAGTTAGTTTCTGAAGTGATTGGGGTTGCTTTTTATGCCGTTTATGTTATATTGCCGATAAATTTTTGTATTATTTAATCTAAAAAAGTTTATGTTTAAAAAATTATTCTGCGGAATTTTTGGTTCAGAAAATGCCGGAAATTCAGTTAAGACCCTGCGCAAGCCACACAGAGATGCGTCTGTCGAAGAATGGCGGAATTTTATTAATCGGGCCGGGTGGAGACAAATTGTGCAAATCAGGTCAAAGTTTGTGCCGTTTGCTTTTGGCGAAGAGGGAAAACGCGATGAGCAGATTTGCAATGCCATGTGGGAGCGTTTGTTTCGAATCGAGCAACCGGTTCTTGACTATGATTTTCTCAGAAGCAATGCGGATAAAATTATTTTTGTCGGGCAATGTGCCTCAAATGTCTGCATTAAGCATGATGTTCGGCTCAGTTATACCGGCGAGGTAAAGTTTGTTGTTGAAAAGGGCGGCAAATTGCGAGGTTTTGCTTTGTCCGAAGATTTGATTCTGGCCGGAGTTACCTGTTGCAGCGGTTTTCCCGCGAGTGCGTTGAAAAAAACGGCGGAATGGGGTTTTCATCTGTTGAGCAGAGAGGATTCCCGCCGCGTCGAAGAAGTTTTGCCGGTCTTGTCCGAGATGATGGATGCAGTTGATGTTCCGTCGCTGCGCGATGTTTTTGTGTGGATGTTGGCAGTGCCTGACGGGCAAATCGGTGATCCGTATGAGTGTTACAGCCTGCGACGGGAAGACAGGTTCTCTTATGCGGAATTTGACGATCCGGTTGTCGCTGTTTGCAAATTATGAAAAAAGACGGGAAATTTAGGGCTAAGCTTTAATTTTCCCGTCTTTTTTTGCTTGCTTTTCAGAATATTGTATGCTAAAAGCACAGGCGAATGAGTTGTTTCCGTGCATGAGCGCCAAAAGCGAAACCGTGGCGGAGACGTGGTTTTTATCCGCTTTGCCTGTCAAAGCACAGAGAAAATGAAAGGACATTGTCATGAGACATGGAGATGCACATAGAAGATTTAATATGCCGAAAAGCCAGAGAAGAGCTTTGTTCTCTAACCTGACCAACGCTTTGTTTACACATGAGCAAATTACGGTTACTTTGCCCAGAGCTAAAGAACTCAGAACATTTGCAGACAACATGATTACCTATGCTAAAAAAGGTGATTTGAATAGCCGCAGATTGGCTCTTGCTTTCCTGCGTGACAACGAAGTTGTTTCTAAGCTTTTCTCTACTTTGGCTGAGCGTTATAAGGGTCGCAACGGTGGTTATACACGCGTTTTGAAGTCTGGCCTGCGTTATGGCGACTGTGCTCCGATGGCTATCATTGAGTTGGTTGACCGTGATGTTAATGCTAAAGGTGCCAAAGATTTGGCTCGCGTTGCTGCTGAAAAAGCGGCTGCCGCTGAAGCTGAGAAAACAGCAGAATAATCTTTCTGATTATATTTAATAAAAAGAAGCGAATCGGTAACGGTTCGCTTTTTTTGTAACAAGAAAACTACCGGCTAGGCCGGTGGTTTTCTTTTTTTTATGATTATGAGCTATTTATATGCTGTGAGATAATTGACAAAAGTTTAATTTGTGGTACAACCAAAAAACTTTAATTTTAATTATGTCACTAAAATATTTTTATGTATGAAAACTAGTATTACTCACAAGAACAAAGAATTTTCCTATAAGGGAATTTTGGCTTCGGCTTACATTCATCATTCAGATGCTTATATCCTATTTAAAGAGGGTATGACGTGTGTTTTACATTTGGAAGATGAGGATGAAAAACGACGAGTTCAGGAGTTTATTAATCAGTTACAAATGGGGGCATATGTCTTTGTTTATTGTACCAGAGTTGGGTATATTCTGAAAATTTTTGATATGCTTAGCGGTGCTGTTTTGGATTGTTTTCAACCAGATGACAGCAATGAAAGCAAGGAAGAATTTTCTGGTATTTTACGACTTAAGGCAAAAGAGGTATTACGTTTGAATCGTGAGATTTATGTCTTTGCGGTGACTAATGCCGATGAGATAAGATATTATGCGTATTTGGTTGATTGCGCAATTGAGGAAGAAACCAAAAAGAAGTTGATGAAGTTGCAAGCAGGAGATGAAATTTCTGTGTTGGAAACCAAATTCGGACAGTTGTCTTGTTTGGTGGATTATTCTCAGAATATTAAGTTTGGTGTAGAGTAAATCAGGCTCGTTGAGCTTGTCTATAAATGTTTAACTTAAATTATTGTATCATGAAAACAATCGGATTGGTGGGCGTATCAGCCGTGGAAACGACGATTGCCTATGTGAAAGCGATTACGGAGTTTATGCGTGATTACACGTGTAGACAACAAGATCCGCAAATGATTATTGCTGCTCTTGATTTTCAAAGAGTGAAGAAACTACGGGCAGCAGGGCAGTGGAGTGAATTGATTGACTCTTGCTCTAATGCGATATCTTATGATATGGCGGCGCAGGATTTGGTGCTTATTTGCTCTAATGAAATGCATCGTTTCTATGCGGATATTCAAGAATTGAGTATGGAAGACAATATCCTTTCTATTGTTGATACAACGGTGGATTATGTCCTTCAGCAAAATTATCAAAAGGTTTTGTTGCTTGGTACGAAGCCGACAATGTGTGAAGACTTTTATGTTACGGCATTGACGCAAAAAGGTATTGATGTTGTGGTGCCAACAGAGAAAGAACAGGATGAAGTTGAACGTGTTATTGAGGAGCTGTGCGAGGGTATTGTTTGTGAGAAGTCCAGAATATCCTTATGCCGTATCGTTCGGGAGGTCTATGAGCGAGAATCCGGTATTCAGGCTGTGGTTTTAGCTAACACGGAGTTACCGATGATTTTGCCGGCTCATTTGGTTTACCGCTGGGTTCGTTTGCCGGTTGTAAATACGCTTCGTGTTCATGCTGAGGCCGCAGTTAAGTTTGCACTGGGATTATCTTAATTCTAGTTTTAAGGAAAAGAGGTAGATGTTAAAATCTGCCTCTTTTTTTGTAAAAAAAATCCCCGATTTCTCGGGGATTAAAAAAGTTATTTTTTATTGTTGAGGTCATCACCTTGAGCGACATATGCTTCAACGGCGCGACTAGCTTTTTTCGGCAAGGCAATACAGCCTGGGCCAGAGATACAGCCGCCTTCGCAGCACATAACTTCAAGCATATTATTTTCGCAGCCTTTAGAGCCATAACGCTTGAGTAGGCGGATGTTTTCTTTGGTGAGGCCATCTATGCGTTCGGCTTTGACTTCGGCTTTGTCGCCGATGATAGAAGCAACAGCGCCTGAAACACCACCTGTTAAGGGGAATTGACGACCTTGAGCGTAAGATACGGTTGTAAACTCCGCAGGTTTGCATTCGTCAATATTGATGCCGGCGGCAACAAACATAGCTCCAAGCTCTTCAAAGGTCAGAACATAATCAACATTGGGGTCATATTCAGCTTCGGCACGTTTTGCTAAGCAAGGGCCAACAAAAACGGTAACACAATCCGGATGTTCTTTTTTTACTAATTCAGCCGTGTAGTACATCGGTGTTTTGGTATGAGATACATAAGGCTGGATTTCCGGAATGTGAACTTGTGCAGCTCTGAAATATGCCGGGCAGCAGGATGTGGTCATCAGCTTCTCGCCATTTTCCATTTTTTCCATAAATTCGGCGGCTTCTTTTTGGGTTGTGATGTCGGCACCGACGGCAACTTCAATAACATCGCTGAAACCGGCTTTTTTTAGCGCGCCGACAACATTACCGATATCTCCGGGGAATTGACCGATAATTGCCGGAGCAAGCATGGCAACAACCTTCTTATCCGTTTCGTTAAGAAGTTTTAGAACATCTACCATTTGGGAGCGTTCGACAATAGCACCGAATGGGCAAGATTGCAGGCATTTGCCACAGGAGATGCAAGTGTCGTGGTTGATATGTTCTTTACCAAATTCGTCTTTGGTGATAGCCCCAACCGGACAAGCCTCTTCACAAGGAACAGGAATGCGGATGATTGAGTGGTATGGGCATACTTCGTGACATTTACCACAGTTAACGCATTTGTCCGGATCAATATGTGCTCTGCCGTTAACAAAAGAAATGGCTTCTTTGGGGCAGTTCATTTGACAAGGACGAGCAAAACAGCCACGACAGGCGTTGGTTACCATATATTGCGCTTTGATACAAGCAGAGCAAGCAACATCAATAACACAAAGCTGGGCTTTCTCGGGTTGTGTGCGTTGTAAAGCCTCTTCGCCATATTGTGCTAAAGACTTTAGCTCGTCGGTTTCTTCCTCCGGTGAAAAACCAAGGCTTGACATACAGCGATATTTTAATACCGCACGGTCTTTATAAATACAGCAACGACTGGGTTGTTGTTCTTTCGGACGTAACTCCAGCGGAATTCTATCCGCATTCTTAAATTTATCAGCGAAGTAGCTTTCGGCTATTTTGATTAAGATGCGTGTACGCATCTGGTTGGCATTATTCTTAGGTATAAGCACTTTATTAGTTCTCCATTTTATCTTTGATTAGCTTTCTTGGGCTTTGATAATTTCACGGATTTTAGTAACGACCTTTTCATAGGTAGCTTCTTCAATCAATTCATCATTAACCATAACAAAGGGACCTTTGTTATATTTGGTTTTTGTGTCTTTGCAGAGATTCATGCATCTAACTTCAATGAGTTCTATTTTGTCGGCAATGTCGGCGGGAGGTGTAAATTCCAGAGCCTGAATTTGAGCCGCACCCATTACAAAACAGGAAGTTCCCGAGCAGATTTTTACTGTTACTTTAGTCATGGTCTTGTCCCCTTTTGGTTGTTGCGTCAAATATATCTGACGCTGATTTCTTTTAAGTATTGGCTTTGTAAAAGTCTAAATATTTTTTTGACGATGTTGCGCCGAATCTCCAGTTCCATAGGAAGATTGGGGTCCTGATGAGCGATGTTGATTTTGGTGCCAACAACAAAGTCGATTTTATCGCTGTCCAAAAGCATTTTGGTTAAACGAACCGCTGCGTTGTTTTTGTTTTTATCTATGCCTTCTTTTAGCATACGATAAACTTCGGTCAAGGTTAAAATTCCCTCAGTTACCAAATCAATTCCTTCCATTATGGAAGCCATCGGAATTTTATCGTCAAAACTGGTTTTGTCAATCTCGCATTTTAGGCAAAGTTCACGCTCAACGATGTTGGCTGTTGTTCCGCCGCAGATAACCGTTTTTCCATCATAATTGGCTACAAGTTCAGCAAACTCATGATCTTTGTCTTCATCAAACGGAGGGCCGGTTAATACCAATAATTTTCTTGGTTTGCGGAAATATAGTACAACACAGCTGATGTCATCTCCCGCTTTGTGCTCTACCTCTTTATCCAAAGCTTCGTGTACTACAGAGCGGGCTAGGTCATGGGCTGATATGTATGGATTTTTGCGAATTTCTTTTAAGATGAAATCTAAGCAACCTTGCCTCCCCCAACCTAAAGGATATTTTTTGTTGCCTAGTCCTGCTTGTGTTACACCGTCTGAAACCATAATAATACGGTCTTCGGCTTGGGTCGTTAGTTGTGAAACGCTAATGGTGCGGTCTTTCCATTTGGGGGATGATATTTCGCGGCATTTGACCGTTAGGGGTTTGAAATCTCGAATAAACATATGTGGCGGATTGTCCATTTCAATGATGCGCGTTTTTCCGCCTAATTCACTGTCTACAATCGAAAAGGTGGCATAGCTAATTTTGCGAACCTGACATATGGGTAAAGCATCCATCATTACTTCTGAAGAGCGCAAAAGTTCCATGTTGCTTTCAACGAATTTCATTGCCATTCTTGTTGTCATGGATGATAGAATGTTGGCTTTGACACCAGAACCTAAGCCATCTGAAAGAATCGATATTATGCGTTGCTCTTCGGGAATCTTTTTTGAGAAAACCGTGTCGCCGAAGCAATCTTCGCCGTTTTTTTGGCATTGGTGCGTGCCTATTTCAATAAACAACGAATCGTTCATTCTTAATAATCCCGTTTGTTGGAGTTGGTGCGAATGGTTAAATCGCTGTTGCTTTGATCTTCTTCTGCGGCGAAATCCTTGGCGATGGAACGCAACAAAACTTCAGTTTCCGCCATGTGTTCTCCTAATGTGCAGGCAATTTGCTGAACTGTCGCCAGATTCTTATGAATTACTTCTTTGGCTTTTTCAGCGATTTGTTCTTTTTTCATCTCCATATTCGTTACGTCTTCAATGATGCCGCCGACAATTTGTTTCTTGTCAATGTTAAATACAACAACATCAAAAAGCTTATCATTGAAGCGAACGTGTTCTCGGTGAATGTCTTGTTCTAAATCAAGTGATGCCAAAAATAGGTTGGTGAAGTTGATAAAGTCACGCAGGTCTGCTCCGTGAAGGTTTTCTTTGTTGTAGATGTCCGTATGTTCTTCATCATTCCAAAAAGTTTCAACAAATTTATCATTATATTCCATAATACGGAGTTGTGCGTTAGCGATGACAATCGGGGAAGGAATGCAACGCAGAAGAGCATTGGCCTTGCGTTGTGCCTGTTGTTTCATATGTGAAACGCACATTTCCGGTTCCGCCTTGCCATCTAACAAAGCTTTGGCAAAGTTTCGGCAAGTATTGTAACCACAACCGCCGCAGTTGATTTCATCTTCAATGCTATATTTGCCGATGGTTGCCAGAATCTTTTTAATCTCGGTTTCATCATGTTGGGGTGATGTTATGTTTTCTTCAGTGTAGTCTAAGGAGATGTCAACACTTGGGTTACGTTTGCCGGCCAGACCCGAAAAATCACTTTCTTTTAGAATTTCTAGTCGTTTTTCAAAACCCGATTTTTTAGATGTTGTGCAGGGGCCGTTAATGCAACCTCCCTCACAAGCTAAACATTCTATAAATACGGGGCGGTCAAAATTTGTGTCCTTGATGTTTTGGAGCTCTCTTTTGATATTTTCTATTCCCGTGATTTGCATTAGATAGGCTTTTTTGCTTTGTTCGTAAGCTTTGAGGGTTTCTATCATACCTCCTTCAACGGGGTAAGCAGCACCTTCTTCAGCTTTGGCTAGAACAAACTTGTCAAAGACGGAAGTGTGAATGTCTTTAGGGTCAATGTTTTCTTCCTTGAGCCATTGGCGTAAGTCATTGAAACTCAGGCTTAAGCTTAGTAAATCGGGATGACTGTCTGCTTCCAATTTTTTGGCTATGCAAGGACCAATGAAGATGATTTCGATATCTTTGCCGAGGGCTTTTTTCAATAAACGGCAATGAGCCAACAAAGGAGATGTAAGCTTGGTTAGGTTTTTGGTTCGTTCCGGTAGGTATTTGTTAATGTATTCGACAACGGCCGGACAAGCGGTGGAGATGAATAAATGATTTTTGACAGCGGAATCGGTTGCAGTTTCATCAAGCAGCTTGGCGACGTTGGCTGAAACTTCTTCTGCTCCCAATGCGGTTTCGCTAACCCCTCGAAAACCAAGCCGGCGTAAGGAAGCAATCATTTGTTCTTTGCTGAGATTGTCAAATTCGGTAATCCAGGAAGGAGCGAGAGAAACATAGACGTCTTTTCCACTTTGGATGAGATGTTTGGCACGGGTTAAATCATTGCGTGCTTGTTTGGCTTTGGCCGGACAAACTCGATAGCAAGTTCCGCAAGCAATGCATAAATCCGGAACAATCATTGCGGAGTTGTCTTCAATTTTAATTGCTTTTACTGGACAACGGCGAACGCATTTATAGCAGTCCTGACAGTTGTTTTTTATGGTATAAAGGGGGTATTCTCGGTTAGACATGTTTTGCCTGCCTTAATAAATTAATCTTGTTTTTGAGCGGAAAAGTGTTTTTCCAAAATGTCCAGAAGGGAGCCTTGGTCGATGTTGTTGTATTCTACATCATCAATGCAGATATTGGGGCCTTTGGAACATTTATCGCAGCAACGCAGACCTGTTAGCTCAACTTCCGCATCTAAGCCATGTTCGTCTAAGAAACGTTGAATGACTTGTAAATTTTTATTGTTGCCGCGAGCAAAACAGGAGCTTCCCATACAGACTTTTATTGTTGATGCCATTCAAAAAATCTCCGCCAGTTGAATAATATTTTTAAAGTATAAAAGCTGTCGGGAAAAAACGCAATCCAAATTTGTGTTTGATGCTTGTTTTTGGAAAATAGCTGTGGCAAAATGGAAAAGTCATAATGAGATGCGAGGAACTTATGCTGGAACATTTGTTTTTGATTGTTGTATCAACAGTGGCTTTGTTGTTTGGCGGCTTGTTTGTTGCCATGAGGGAAAAGGACCGCCAGAACCAAAACAAAATCCGTGAAATGGGAGAGCAGCTTAGACAAGCCTCTAAGATGGAAAGTGCCGCAAGAATGGCCGGTGGCGTGGCTCATGATTTTAATAATATGTTGTCCGGAATTTGCGGGGCTGCGGAATGTTTGAAAGCTAAGTTATCTAAAAAGGAAGATTTGAAAAAATATTGTGATGTAATATTAAGCGGTTGTGAGCAGGCATCACATTTGGCAAAACAAATGACAAAACTGTATGTGCAGAATGAAAAAAAATCAGCAACGGATTTGCTCGCTTGTCTGAATGATAGTTTGGATTTGTTGGCGCACGGATTGGAAAAAAATATTAAAATTGTGAAAAAATTTGAATGTAAAAACTTGACCGTTAATGTTAGTTCGGAAAATTTGCAGAGTTTGATTTTGAATTTGGGTTTTAATGCCAGAGATGCCATGGGGGTAAAAGGGAAGATTACGGTCGGTTTGAGAAAAGTGGCTCCGAGTGATAGAGATTTGCTTTCGGCAAAAGAGTTTGTGGAAATTAGTTTTGCCGACACGGGAACGGGAATTGCTCCAGAGAATATGAAACGTATTTTTGAGCCTTTTTTTACGACTAAAAAAGAAGGAAAGGGTAACGGATTAGGTTTGGCTGAGGCTTATGCCTTGGTTAGAAATGCAGGAGGAACAATTCGGGCGGAAAATTTGAAAAAAGGCGCTTGTTTTTATGTGACTTTGCCGGTTGTGAAGAAAGAAAGAAAATCAGATTTAAGAGAAAAAAAATATAAGAAGTTTAATCTTAAAATATTGTTGGTTGAAGATGATGTTTTGCAGCGTGAATTGGCTCGGGAAATTTTGAGTAAGTTAGGCTGCGATGTGAAACTTGCGGATAGCGTTTCTGCAGCTTTCGACATGAGTGGGAAAAAGTTTTGTCCCGATGTGGTTATGTCTGATGTATGTTTGTCGGATGGAAGCGGAAGTGATGTCTATATGAAACTGAAGAAAAAATATAAGAGATGTGGTTTTATATTTTTAAGCGGTCGAGAGCCTGATGGCAGAATTATGGAAATCCTACAGCAAGAAGAACGGGCAGTTTTTTTAGATAAACCTTGTCGGGTGGAACAGGTGGCGGAAAAATTGCAATTTCTGTTAGCAAAAGCGTAAGAAACTTGATAAAAAAGAAGGGAAAGCTTAATATGGGGCTTATGTGGAAGGAGAGATAAAAATTTGGCGGCAATGAGTAATCAGCAGGGGAATATGTCTGAAAAGTATTTGCTGGAAACGTTGGATCGTATTGCCAGAAATCCTTTCGGCTATGATGTTTTGTATGTCAGTATCTCAAAGCTTAAGCCAAAGAATCGGCATCCTGAGTTTGTGAAAATTTTTGCCAGACTTTTTGATAGTGTTGTCGGTTCTGCTCGTGGACAGTTTTTTATTTTATCTAACGGTGACTTTGTCATTTTAGCAAAGAATATTACGCCAGATGTTGTTGCAGATGCCGTGCAAAAACTGCAGCAGGGGTTGTCTTCGGATCCGGTGGTGCATGATAAAGACGGCTCTGAATTTGCTCGCGTTATAAGTTTTCCGGAAGAATTTGCCTCATTTTATGAATATGTTGAGAGAAAAATGCAGGCGCCTGATTTGGTGTTTGAACCTGCTGATTTTAAACGGCCGATAGAGGCGCGTGAAGTTGATGATGTTACGGACCGTCTTGATGAGGCAGATATTTCCGATATCGTTAAACGGCAAAGTGTTTTGCGTGTTTTGGGTGGCGGAAAGTTTAAGGTTTTGTTTCAGGAATTTTTTGTCGCCGTTAAAGACTTGAGCCTTAATTTTGATCCTAATTTAGATTTGGTGGCCAATAGATGGTTATTTATGTATTTGAGCCAGACCTTAGATAAAAAAGTTTTGTCTGCAATGCCTGCCGCTGAATTGCAAAATTGGCCTGAATATATTAGTATGAACCTTAACTTATCTTCCGTCTTTTCTCGTGAATTTGTTGATTTTGCAAAAAACTTTTTGCGAGGTGAAAGAAAGCTGATTGTTGAAGTTAAGCTGATGGATGTGTTTAATAATCTGCCTCTTTATTTTGAGGCAAAAGAGATTTTGCATCGAGGCGGAAATAAACTCTTGATTGATGAAGTGGATACTACCGCTCTTAAAATGCTTAATATTAAACGTCTGGAACCTGATTTGGTTAAGGTCTTTTATGAACCCCTGTTGGAATATGATTTGGCAAATGAAAGCTTAAAAAAATGTATTAATGACATCGGACGTGAAAATGTTATTTTGGCAAAATGCGCCGATGATAAAGCGTTGAAATGGGGCGTGCGATACGGAATTACGGCTTTCCAAGGGCCTTTTATGGATAATTTGGAAGTGGCATTAATTCGAACAAAATGTTCAAATGGCAGAAATTGTTCGGCTCAGGAATGTTTGAAAAGAAGACGTTTGTTGCTTGGTAGTTTTCGTGATGGCTGCGTGCGTAAGGATATTTTGGAAGATTTGTTGTGAGAGTAGAAAATGTTTGCTTTTAATAAACCAGAACAAGAAAAAACTTCTCTTACCAAGAATACTTTGATTCTTGATTATCTGATGCGTATGGAAAAAGATTTGGATAAGTATCGTGCTTTGTGCATATTTATCCATAAGCTTCAGAGCCAAAAAGTTAAGGCTATGCAACGTCAAGAATTGATAGAAACTTTTGAAAACGTTATCAAAAAAAGCGGTGGGGAGATTTTTGGTCTGCCCAATGAAGATATGGTCGTTATCTTTAATAAACAAGCTTATGATGAAATTTTGGCTTGTTTGGTAAAAGTGCGTTTTATGTTTCATGATGATGTTTTTTTGCAAAATTCCATTGATTTGGAAAGCGCGAAGTTTGTTCAGTTTTTTGAATTGGGCAATGGCGCAGAAGATTTTAAAAAGCTGATAAAATCGGTTGACGCGGGCGAAAGTGGTTTTCGTGGTAAGGTTGCTTCTGCCCCACAAAGCGGAGGACGTGTCGGTTCATCATTTATGACCGGTCCGAGAAAGCTGCGCAGAGAGCTTACGCCTTCAATGTTGGCTAAGGTGCAAAAGGCCTTGTCTATGACAGATTTTTCAAGCCTTATTCGTCGGCAGTCGGTTTGCGCGGTTATTGGAAAATCTCCGCCGCAGATGTTGTTTGATGAGGTGTTTGTTTCTATTGCCGATTTGCGAGATATGTTGTTGCCTGATGTGGATTTGACGGCGAATCCGTGGTTGTTCCAACATTTGACAGAGACATTGGATAAACGTGTCTTGGTCAGTATCAGTCGGCATGATGACGGCTCTCTTACCAATAATTTTTCGATTAACCTTAATGTGTCTACAATATTATCGGATGAGTTTTTAGAGTTTGATGATAATATTAATGCATCAATGCGCTCAAGTATTGTGTTGGAGCTACAGTTGGTAGATATCTTTAGCGATGTTAAGGCATTTATGTTGGCAAAAACTTTTGCTCAATATCGCGGTTATAAGATTTGTATTGATGGTATTACGGTTGATAAATTGAAATATATTGATCGAGAAAATCTAAATAGTGATTTGATTAAGATTATTTGGCATCCGTCGTTTATGGATGTTATTAATGAAGATAAACATTTTACGGATTATGTTAATAAGGCTGAGCGAGCCAGAATGATTTTGTGCCGCGTTGATGATCCTCAGGCGGTGGAGATAGGTAATTCATTGGGAATTAACTTATACCAAGGGCGGTATATTCAGAGAATGTTGTTGGCTCAGCCAAGAAAAACTATCTTCAGCATAAAGAAATAAGACAAAGAAAAAACTCCTTAAACCAAGGAGCTTTTTGATGATTTAGTCTCGAATTTCGGCCTCGTAGGCATAAACAATTTCTGTTTCTTTTTCATTCTCAGAGCGGCTTAGTTCGCAGACCATAAGATTGTCGGCATCTTGTAAGCTGTCAAAAACATCTGCCGGTATATCGCGCAGTAAAAGACTGTCTGTTTCATTGCGAACCAAGAGAGCGGCGTTTTCTTCCGCATTGATTTCTATCTGCGGATTTTTGGGCTCTCCTTCCCGCTCGTAAAGAAGGAGCATAACCTCGTCTTCGTCATTAATCAAAAAGTCAAAAGTATCAAAAACTTCCGCGTCCATATCCGTCTTCCTAATAAAATTATCTTATCCTATAGTAGTTAAATTAGTTTATCTTGGCAAGACTAATGTTAATATTTGAACTTATTTTGCTGAAATCGGTTTAAAAATGCGTTAACCTTGGAAACATATTTGGAGAAAGGTGGAAAATGCAAGTTTTGATAGACCGCTTTATTACGTTGCTTAAATGGCCTATGGCCGTTTATATGTTGATTTCCGTACCGGCATTTGTTCGTTCGCTTTATTATTTTAATTTTGTCAGTATTAAATTTTTTGCTCTTGGAGCCGGTTTTATTTTGTTTTTTATTGCCAGACAAATGGCAGATGGTTCGGTAAAGGCAAGTATGCAAATCGTGGCACATGAGTTGACCCATGCTTTCTTTGCGCTTATTACGCTTCATAAGGTTAAGCATATTCGGGTCGAGGCGGATGACAGCGGCGGCTCTATGGGCTTTGAGGGTGAGGGAAATTGGCTGATTGTGATTGCGCCTTATTTCTTTCCGTTGTTTGGTTTCTTTTATATGTTGTTTGTGTCCGTATGGACAACTTTTGCGCCGATGAATCTTATATTGAACGGAATCTTGGGGTATTTTCTCGGGTATCATTTGGATACGGTGGCGTCGCAAATCCATGAAAAACAAACGGATTTACCAAAAGTTTCGTATAAATTCTGCTGGATGTTTTTGCCTGGAGCAAATTTTTGGGTTATCGGCAGTATGCTTGCTTTTAATAGCCGCGGTTGGGATGGCTTTTGGGTATATCAGGACTTGATTAAGAAGCTGAATGTTCTTAATTTTGAATATGTGATGAACCTTATTTTTTAGAGGTAGGTTAAGCGGCAATTGTCTGCATCAAGTCTGACCGGCACGCCTATGGGTAAGACGACACGGCTGGGAATATGTCCGTAAGGAAAATCCTTAATCACGGGGATGTCTAAGTCTTTGCAGAACTCGTTTATAACCTCATCAATCGAGCCATCTTCCGGATCGATAATTTCCATATTTGAAAATTTGCCAAAGATGATACCTTTTATTTTTTTGAAATTAGGACTTTGCTTGAGCTGCAAAAGTTTGATATCTGTTTTGTAGGTTTTTTCATCGTCATCTTCAAGAAGCAAAATGGCGTTGTCTAGTTCAGGATAAAATTCTGTGCCACAAAGGTCGCACAAAAGGCTTAAACAACCACCGATTAAGATTCCTTCGCTTTGTCCGCCGCGAACGGTTTGTCCGTAATGTAAATCAGGTTTTTGATTGTTGATTATTTGTTGGAGGCTCTGATTTACTAAAGAATCAATCTGACCATCTTTGAAGTCGTATTTTAGTGAAAAACCCGTTACGCTTGCTGTCTTCGTTTTAGCATAAACAGCCAATTGAAGAGCGGTGTTGTCGCTGAAGCCAAATATGGGTTTGGGGTTGTTGCGGATAAGTTCATAGTCTAGATGCGGCAGCAGGTATTGGCTACCTGCTCCGCCGGCGGTGCAAAAAATTGCTTTGATTTCAGAATCTGCAAAAAAATTATGAATATCCGTAACGCGATTTTCTATTGTTCCTCCCATATAACGGTAGGTGCTATAGACGTGTTGTCCCAATACAGGAATAAGACCTAGAGAACGTAAATATTCCAGACCGAGGTCTATGGATTTTGGGTCGCGAAGAAAAGAGGATGGACTGATAATGCCTACTTTGTCATTTTTATTTAGTTTCATTATTACAGTCCTTCTAAGATTTCCTTGCAAAAAGCAGGAAGAGAGTTATCTCTTGCGCCCATAATTACAATACGGTCGCCGGATTTGGCGTTCTTTTTTAGGTGTTCTCCGGCGTCGGCGCGCGTGTCAAAAAACAGAGCTTGTTTGCCGAGTTCTTGGGCATATTTAATCAGGTCATTTGACGAGATGTCTCTGGTGACGGTGCCGCCGGCAAAATAAATTTCCGGCATAAGTAAAACATCATCATCATTCATGGTCTTGGCAAAAGATTCTATAATCTGTCTGCCCATTAAACGCATGGGGCTAAAGCCGTGCGGTTGAAACATAACCATTAATCTTCCCTTATAACTGCGTAAGGCGGACATTGAAGCCAGAACTTTGTCCGGATTATGTGCAAAGTCATCTATGACGGTGATGCCTTTGTTGGTGCCGATGACTTCAAGACGACGATGCGTTCCTAAAAAGCCTTCCAGAGCTTTGGCCGCGGCGAATTTATCAACCCCAAGCAAAGAACAGGCGGCAATGGCAGCCAAGGCATTGGCAACATTGAAGCGTCCGATGAGGTTGAGGCGGAAAGTTTGTCCGTCTAAGGTATATTCTGTGCCGTTGGGCAAGGCTTTGATGTCTTGCGCCATAAAGTCTGCCGCTTTGCCTTCAATCGAGAAAGTGCGGTTTTGTTTTTGCGGATTGCGAATATCTGCGCTGGCCGGACAATCAACATTAATGACAACACCATGGCGTGCGCGCTGAGCAAAATCACTAAAGAGCTTGCGAAGTTCCTCAATGGGTTTGTGGTCAAGCGTGATGTTGTTGATGAGAGAGATGTAGGGATGATATTTTTCTATTGAGCCATCACTCTCATCGGCTTCGATGACGCAAATATCGCCTTTGTTATAAATGATGTTCGGAATGCCTTTGCGGTCACTGTAATTTAAAAGCAAGCCTCCGTTAATGACGCAGGGATTTTTGCCTAAAGTATCTAAGATATAACCAATCATTGCGGTCGTTGTGGTTTTTCCGCTGGTGCCGCCGACAGCAATGTTGTATGGATATTGATGGAAAATCTCGGCTAACAAGTCAGAACGCTTTTTAATAGGGATGTTTTTTTGCAAAGCGGCTTTAACATCAGGAATTGTATCTTCAACGGCAGTGGAAACATATAAGGTTTCCAAATCATCGGTTACGGTTGAGCCGTCTTGTGGTTTGATGATGATGCCGATGTCTTCAAGTGCTTGTTTGTTTTGGGCGTCTTTGCCTTGATCAAAGCTGCGGTCCGAGCCGTAAACCTCATTTCCTTGCAATTTTAAAATTTGAGCAAGCGCGCTCATACCGCTGCCTGAAATTCCGCAAAAACTTACTTTAGTCATAGAGATAGTCCTTCTTTAAATTAATATTATAATGCGTCAAATGTTTCAGAATCACGCTCTTTCATGAGCTTTAGATTCTTGTAATCAATGGTAATATAGCTTTGGCCGTTGCCATCAACGTTAACCCCAAGAGCAGCACCGATTGTACCGTTTTCAAAGGTGGCATAAAGCTCGGCTGAGCCGTTTTGCAATTCAGATAAAAAGTTTGGATTGCCCATAGGTTGTTTTTTTTGTTCGGTTATGGTTTGAGGTTTGCCTTTAGAATCGGTTGTGGTTATATCTACATTGATGATGTTTGGGGTGTAAAATTCTTGGGCATTGCCGTATTTTTGAGATAAAAGTTTAAAATATTTGCGGTATTGAGCCAAAACCCCTGAAGCAGATGAATCATCATTGATAAAATTTCCGTAGGCAACAATACGCCAAAGACTGTTATCTATGCCAAAAGTTAGTGCTACATTTCGAAAAGCTTGTAAGCCATTGGGTAAATTTGTGGCGGAATAATTGTTCATATAATCTTTTTCGCCAGTGGGTGTTAAAGTTACGCCGAGGTTCTTAATTTCTTGTTCGGAAGCTCCCCAGATTAGGCCGAAAGGTGCTGCTTCTGCAGAGTTGGTGAGAGCTTTCTTTTGTCCCCTGCTGGGAAGACGGACAACTTTGTTGTCTTTCATTTTTAGAAGACGAGGTTTGGTATCTAACATCTTTCGTGCATTTTCAACAGCAAGGTCTTTGTTTTCGGCGGTTGAAACTTCTTCTGAAACCAATAGGTTTTGAAAAAAGTCATCAGAATTTTTTTGTGCAAAGGCCTGAGCAGTACTAAAAATCATAATGCAACAGAAGAAAAAAAGTTTTTTCATTATTTTATCCTTTAACAATGAGAAGAAAAAAATTGAACAGTGTTCAATTTTTTTCTATTATGCTTACATATTAGGCTTAATTTACAAATATTTTGTTAAACAATATAAGATTGATATGACAAAAGACAATATCCGAGAATATTTGATTGCGAAAGGACGGCAGTTGGTCGTCGAAAATGGTGCTGATTTTTTAACGGCACGCAAATTGGCTGAGGCTTCAGGCTGTTCGGTCGGCACAATTTATAATCAGTTTGCCAATATGGATAATTTTATTATGGCGGAAAATCTGCAAACGCTGGAGGATTTGAAAAGCCATTTATCCGCGTTGATGCATGACAGAAATCCATATAAGACGTTGAATCGTTATTTGGAAGGTTTTGTGCGTTTTGTTTTGGGAAATAAAAATTTGTGGTTTTTGTTATATAACTTTCATTTGCAGGCCAATATGCATAAATTGCCTCGGGTTTATTTGCGGGCTTTGGTCGAAGTGATTGAGATTTGGCGGCCGGTTTTTGAAGATGTTTTTGCCAATATTCGTCCGAGGGAGAGGCGTTTGTCCATGCAGGTTTTATGGTTATCTTTGTTTTCGGTCAGTTCTCTGCTTACAACGCCTGTTTTGGATGGAATGGGGAGCGTGAATAAAAAGACGATTTGCCAACTTTTGCTTAATACGTATTTGGCCGGTTTGACCGCTTTGAATAAGGATTGATGAAAATGGATATTTTGTGGCATTTGTATTATAAAATTATGAGCTTTGTTAATAATCCTCAGTTTTTGCAAAGTTTTTTTGATAACCGCTTTTATCTCATTTTGCTTGTCGTTGTCTTAATGCGCTTCAAATATACAACTTATCGCAGTATGTGGCTGAGTGCATTGGTTAATATTCCCGGAACATTTTTGCACGAGCTGATGCATTATATGGTTGGAGCGTTGTTTAATGCAAGACCATGTAATTTTACGCTTTTTCCCAAGAAAAATGAAAATGGCGATTATGTGATGGGAAGCGTCGGTTTTAGAAATGTTACATATTATAATGCCGTGCCGGCCGCAATGGCTCCTTTTTTGCTTTTGCCTATAGGCTTTTATCTTAATCGACATATGTTGCCGATGATGACGCCGACTTTTTCTAATTATGTTTTATATGTGTTGTTGCAGACCATTATTGTAGAAAATGCTATTCCGTCTTCCGTGGATTTTAAGGTGGCAGGAATGTATTTGCGCGGTGTGGTTATGTATGGCGCATTAATCTTTTTATATTTGCTGTATATGTAATTTAATTTTTAGAGAAAGAATTACAGATGGTTTCTTATCTGAATTTGTTTTGGACATTTTTTAAAATCGGTTTGTTTACATTCGGGGGAGGGGCGGCAATGTTGCCTTTGCTTAGGATGGAAGTGGTTGAAAAAAACAATTGGGCGACAGATGAAGAGTTGTTGGATTATTATTCCATCGGGCAATGTACGCCGGGGATTATCGCCATTAATACCGCAACTTTTGTGGGGTATAAAATGCGTGGTGTGGGCGGAGCCGTGCTTACAACTTTGGGAGTGGTTACGCCTTCCATAATTATCATTACCTTGATTGCTGCCGTATTGCAAAATTTTATGAATAATCCTTATGTTATGGAAGCCTTTGCTGGTATCAGAATCGTGGTGGTGGCTTTGGTCTTGTCTGCGGTGGTGGAGCTATGGAAAAAAGGAGTACATGGCAAATTCGGAGTTTTTATTTTTGCGGCAAGTATGGCTTTGTTGATATTTTTTAATCTTAGTCCGATTGCGGTTATCTTGATAGCATCTGTCGTTGGTTTGGTTTATTTGAAATGGGTGCGTAAATGATTTATTTGGTTTTGTTTTGGGAGTTTTTTAAAATCGGGTTGCTCGCCATAGGCGGTGGTTTGGTAACAATTCCCTTTTTGATGGATTTAACCGATAAATATGACTGGTTTAGCAAACAACAATTGGCGGATATGATTGCTGTTGCCGAATCGACTCCGGGGCCTGTCGGGGTTAATATGGCAACCTATGGCGGTTTTAATGCCGCAGGGATTTGGGGTGGCTTAATTGCGACTTTCGGTTTGGTTTTGCCGTCCTTGATTATTATTATCCTTATCAGTAAATATGTTATGAAATATGAAAATGAGGGTGTCTTTACAAGTATTTTGTTTGGTATTCGTCCTGCGGTTTTGGCTCTTATTTTATATGCCGGATATATTTTGGCGGAAATGGCTTTTACGGATACAAAAACCGCTCTTATCGGTGTGGCGGCGTTTGGCATTGTGCATTATTTCAGAAAACTGCATCCGATAGTCTTTATTCTCTGTGGGGCGGTTATGGGAATCGTGTTCAAGTTATAATAAAAAAGCCTCTCAAACGAGAGGCTTTTTTAACTAAATTTCCAAAGCTTTGCGGTAGGTTTCCAGCAAGAGTTCTTTTTCATCACGGTCCGCAGCATCCATTTTGCGGAGCTTCAAAATTTCGCGCATGATTTTAACGTCAAAGCCCGCAGATTTTGCTTCGGCAAAAATGTCGCGGATGTCTCCGGCAATGGCTTTCTTTTCTTCTTCCAAACGTTCAATACGCTCGATTAAAGAACGTAATCTATCTACGGCAATACCGCCAACTTCAGTCATTGTATTATCCTCCTAATTCATAAAACCAATTGGATTGAAGCTAACAAAATATGTGCTTTTTGACAAGTAATAATTTGTTCAAATCTTGTTTAAAAGTAATATCTTTTTTAATATATCTTTGCTAATATCCGGTTCAGAAAAAGATTTAATTGTGAGGAATAATAAAATGCCACAGAAAACACATACTAAGATTTTGGCTACAATCGGTCCGTCTTCGGCATCTAAGGAGCAAATTGAAAAACTGATTGATGCCGGTTGTGACGCTTTTCGCTTCAACTTCAGCCATGGTACTCATGCCGAGCATAAGGAGCGCTTTGATATTGTGCGCAAGCTGGCCAAGGAAAGAAACAGACATATTACGCTTGTGGCTGATATGCAAGGACCGAAGCTTCGGGTAGGTGAATTTAAGGATGGTAGTATTCTTCTTAAAGAAGGTCAGAAATTTGTGCTGGATATGACTCATGAATTGGGCGATGAGAATCGGGTCGAGCTTCCGCATAAGGAGATTTTTGCCGCGCTGAAAAAAGGCGACAAGCTTTTGTTGAATGATGGTAATATTGTATTATTGGTTAAAGATTGTAACGCAAACAGTGCCGTTACTGAGGTTTTGGTCGGAGGCCCATTATCCGGACATAAGGGTGTTAATTTGCCTAATATTAAGCTTCCGATTTCAGCTATTACAGAAAAAGACCGCAATGATTTAGCCTTTGCGCTAAAGCTCGGTTTTGATTGGATTAGCTTGTCTTTTGTTCAATCTGCAAATGACGTTAAAGAGGCTCGCGAACTTATTGGAGATAAGGCTTGGATTATTTCCAAACTTGAGAAACCAAGTGCGATTGATGATTTAGAGGAGATTATCAAGCTCTCTGACGGTATTATGGTAGCTCGAGGCGATTTGGGCGTGGAATGTCCTTTGCCGACAGTTCCTGTTTTGCAAAAGAGAATCGTTACGGCTTGTCGTAAGTATGCGCGCCCTGTGATTATTGCAACACAAATGCTTGAATCTATGATTAAGGCTCCGACTCCAACGCGTGCTGAGGTTTCTGATGTGGCGACCGCGGTTTATGACGGGGCTGATGCTGTTATGCTTTCCGCCGAAACAGCTGCCGGTTCTTATCCGGTTGAGGCGGTTAAAATGATGAACTCTGTTATTACGCAAGTTGAAAATGATCCGCTTTTCTTTAAGTTGATGACAAATTCACGTTCAAACAACTGCTGTTTTGGTGAGGCGGATTCAATTACTTTTGCTGCTAGTGATATCTCATCAATTTTGGAAAAAGTTGCTTGTATTGTTACTTATACATCTTCCGGTTTGACTACATTTTTGACAGCTAAAGAGCGTCCGAATCTACCGATTTTGGCAATTACTTCCGAACCAAAGGTGGCTGACCGTTTGGGTTTGGTTTGGGGGGCAAAAAGCTTTGTGAACAAAGAAAGTTTTAAGAGCTTTGACAAGATTGAAGATATTGCTGTTAAAATAGCGGTTGAGAATGGTTTTGCAAAATCCGGCGACCATATTATCATTACGGCAGGTTTCCCTCTTGGCAAAAAGGGACGGACTAATATGCTGCATACCGTATACGTTAAGTAAAAGTTCGTATAATGGTCATCTAGTACAGAAACTACGGGGTAAAATTTTTAGTCGTGTACTATTTTTGTACACTCAAAAAATTTTCCCCTTGTTTCTTACTATATGCCTCATTCTCCAAACTTTTGTAAAAGCTCGTCTGGAGGTTTTCTAGAGCAATTTTACGAGATTGATAAAAATTCACGTAGTTCAATATAAATTCCACCAACCAAGCTTTTTAATCTGTACAATAAACTGGAGGCTGCTTGACAAGGGGACGCCCTTGAGCGCAAGCTGTAGCCAGTTTGACCGCGGCAATGGTTGCTTGGGTGACCATTGTTGAATTGCGTTGCTTCCAGAGTGCATATCTTGCGTATGTGCTTTTTGTCCTAGTTTCTTGGGCTTTACCCGAGAAGCTTTTTTTTTGCAATAAAAAAAACCTGCACAAATGAGGCAGGTTTTTAATATTTCAAAAAATTCATCAATTAACCCTGACGAGCTTTCAACTTCGGGTTCTTTTTGTTGATGACATATACACGACCTTTACGACGAACGATTTTGCAGTCCTTATCGCGTACTTTCTTTGATTTTAATGAGCTATAAATTTTCATTTCAAACAATCCTTTTATCTTTGACTTGTCCGCAAAATATGCTAAATGATACTAAATGTCAACCACAAAATTGCTTCATAGTGAGGAAAAAGTGAAATATTCGGGCTTATGGACATTTGTCGGACTGTTTTGGGCGGTTTCGGCTCAGGCGCAGATGCCTTATATTGATGAGGTTAAGGCTTTGGGCGCGGTCGCCGGACAAGGAATGGCCTGCGGGGCTTCAAAATATAATACTTTTGAGCTTTTGGCTCGGGCGATTCTTATATCTAAAGCTCCTAGTGATAAAATTCAGTCTGAGGGGGTATATGCTTATAATGAGGCTAAGGCTAATGCATATATATCAAAGCAGATGGATGGCTTTTTTGAGTGTGGAGCAATTAATCGTCGTTTTGATAATCAGGATATTTTTAAGGCAACCTTGTATCGTGACGGAACTATCAAGATGCCGGACGGAACCATAATCACACCTCGTCGAGCGTATGATGCTACTTTGGTTTACAACAAAGATATGGATGTCGATGCCGAAGAAATTTATAGCGGCGGGGGAAATCAAGATGTCGGTGAAATCAGAATCAAAACCGAAGGCAGTTCTTCGGAGGTGCGTGCCGTATATCAGCCTGCAAGTTCGGCAGAAGAAATCTCTGCTCCGGTAAGCGTATCAGAGCCTGATGCTCAAACTTATGCTGAACCGCAGGAGGATTCCGGTATCGGGCATATTAAGAGTCGTTGGAAAAATTAGTCGTTAAACCAACCACGGTCAGCTAAGAAAGCATAAAATCCGCCGTCATTAAATTGTGTGCTGTGGCGGGGTTTTTCTTGATTGTCCAAAATTTGCAATATGTGGTTGCGCGTACTCTCGGACGGACACCAATTTTCAATTAAGGGCATGCCATTGGGGCCTTTTTTGCCGAGGCGTTGTTACAGCATTTTGGAAAAAGCTCTTTTTTCGTTATTTATACGGTCGTTATCTATGCCTTTGGCATAGCTGAACTCAATGATATCTTCCGGCGGAAAACCTGAGCAGGCACCCGATATGACCGCCACATAACTGCGGACTTGTGTGGGAGAAATTTGAGCTTTTTTGAGTTCCGGATTAAGTTCGACCAAATCTAAATACATTTTACGAACGGCAAACAGACTTTGCGGCTTTTGGTCTTGTAGTGCAAGGGCTAAGGAATCCTCTTGGGGGTTTAGGCCGCGTTCAATAACCTCATAAATACGCATCGGTTTCATCAAAGCCTCATATTCCAGAGGTTCCATATCGTTTGGAAATTTGTATCGATGATAAATTCCTTTGATGTCGGCGGCTTCTTCAAAACGTTTGACCGGAGAATAGTTGTCATAGTCAAGACAAGCGTATAGTTGATTTAGTTCCTGATGTTTTTCTTTAGGAACCGAAGCATAAATAGCTTTTTTTATGGCTTGGCTTTGAGCAAGAGTGAAAGGAATATTCTTTTCCATAGGGTTTCTCCTTAAAAACTTCTGATTCATTATAGATTGAAAATATTAAGATTGCAACTTGATAAAATTTCGGTATACTCGGGAAAAATGTTTAATTTCAGGAGTATAAAATGGCGTCTTATCAGTATATTTTCGTTATGCAGAATCTTACCAAAGTTTTTCCCGGCGGCAAGGAGTTGTTTAAGGGGATTACGTTGTCTTTTCTGCCGGGGGCAAAAATCGGCGTGCTCGGTGTGAATGGTGCTGGTAAGTCTACGTTGCTGAAAATTATGGCCGGTGTGGATAAAGAATTTAACGGCGAGGCTTGGGCTGCAGATGGCGTTAAAGTTGGTTATTTGGAGCAAGAACCGAAGCTTGATCCAACCAAAACCGTGATGGAAAATATTATGGATGGTTTGGGTGAAACGCGTGATTTATTAAAGCGTTTTGAAGAGGTATCCGCCAAGTTTGCCGAGCCGATGAGCGATGATGAGATGAATGCGCTGATTGAAGAACAAGCAGCTTTGTCTGAAAAAATTGATGCTTGTGACGGTTGGAATTTTGAACGAACCATTCAAATCGCGATGGATGCATTGCGTTGTCCGCCGGCTGATGCCGATGTTACCAAACTTTCCGGCGGTGAAAAACGTCGCGTGGCCTTGTGTCGTTTGTTGCTCCAAAAACCTGATATGCTTTTGCTGGATGAGCCGACCAACCATTTGGATGCCGAATCGGTTGCTTGGCTTGAAAATCACCTTAAAGAATATAAGGGAACGGTGGTTATGGTCACACACGACCGCTACTTCCTTGATAATGTTACGGGATGGATTCTGGAACTCGACCGTGGACAAGGAATCCCCTATGAGGGTAACTATTCTTCTTGGTTGGAACAAAAACAAAAACGTTTGGAGCAAGAGGCGAGAGAAGAAACTGCACGTCAGAAGACTTTGGCGAACGAGTTGGAATGGATACGCAAAAATCCCAAAGCACGTCAGGCGAAGTCTAAGGCCCGTATCAATGCCTATGATGAACTTTTGAATGCGGCAACCAAAGATAAAATTACGCAAGCTCATATTAATATTCCGATGACGGATAGATTGGGTGATTTGGTTATTGAGGCTAACAATATCTCCAAAGGTTATGGCGACAGATTACTGATTGATAATCTTTCTTTCAAGATTCCTAAGGGTGCAATTGTCGGTATTATCGGACCGAACGGTGCCGGTAAAACTACGCTCTTCCGTATGATTACGGGGCAGGAGAAACCTGATTCCGGTGAAATCAGAATCGGTGAAACCGTTGATTTAGGCTATGTTGACCAAGGACGTGATGAGCTTGATGCAAACAAAACCGTATGGGAAGAAATTTCTGATGGCTTGGATATGATCCAGCTCGGTAAAAAAGAAATGCCCTCACGCGCTTATGTCGGACAATTTAACTTCAAAGGCGGAGACCAGCAGAAAAAAGTCGGGCAACTTTCGGGCGGCGAACGTAATCGAGTGCACTTAGCCAAAATGCTCAAGAAAGGTGCAAATGTTATTTTGCTTGACGAGCCGACGAATGATTTGGATGTTGATACGCTTCGCTCACTGGAAGAAGGTATTATGGAATATCCGGGCTGTGTTTTGGTTACCTCACACGACCGTTGGTTCTTGGACCGTTTGGCAACACATATCCTTGCTTATGAAGGCGACAGCCAGGTTGTTTGGTTCGAGGGTAACTTTGAGGAATATGAAAAAGACAAAAAACGTCGTCTCGGCGATGATGCTCTGATTCCTCATGCGGTTAAGTATCGGAAGCTTACCCGATAAAAAGTTTGCAAGCTGTTGCCAGCTTGACTGCGGCAATGGCTGTTTTGTCGAGCTTTGTTGAACCGCGATGCTTCCGACGTGCATATCTTGCTTATGTGCTCTGTGTAAAACGGGCAATTGGGATAACGGAAACAGGTCCGTTTATCTATAATCCCAGTCGTCTTGGGCTTGTTGGTTGCGATAATCGGGGTGGAATTTTTGGGCTTTTAGATAGGCTTTGTAAAATATATTTTGTTTTTCACAAGCATCTTTGGCTTTGCTTGGATTGCCTGTTTGAGCATAGAGACTCTGCAGTTCGGCAAAGGTTTGGCTTTTGTTTGAAAAGCGTTGGCTGCGGTTTAGGCTGCTGTTGTCAATTAAGTATATTTTTTCTTCGTTTAAGCGAATCTTTTCAGCGGGGTTTGATGTTTCAGCTATATGTTGGTTGATTTCATTAATTCCGTTGGTGCTGAGTTGTTTTTTGAACTCTGTAATATAATTCGGTGTAAGCGGCGGGTTTTTTTTGTCTTTTATCATGCGGTTCAGAAGACGAACTTTGTCAATGGTTTTTGTTTGTTCGGTTAGCTTGTAACGAAAATGTTCTTGACCGCTAAAATGATAAATCTGGCTCATCTTATTTGTAACAAACCACAAATTTTTGCTGTCCAGATAAGGAAGAGTTGTGTCTAAGTTTTTGATGATTTTTGCCGCTTGGGACTGATTATATGTTTCAATATCACGTACATAACGAAATGTACTTTCAATGCGCAACATTTCGCCGACCACAGGTGCCGTTACGTTGTTTGCAATGCGGGCGTCAATTGTTTTACGAAGTTCGGCGATGGGAAGATTGTTGTATTGTTGGGGAAGGCCTGAGCTCTTAATTATCTCTTGGCGGGAATCGTTAAAACGATATTCTCGGCACAAGGCAACCATCCGGTTAAGGCGGAGTTTTTCTTGTGCGTTAAAATCGGTCATCTTATTCTTCCTTTTTTAGAAGTTTTTCTGACCGTATAATATATTATATTTTTGCTAAAAGCAATAATTTTGTATAAAATTTGTCTAGCTAGAGTTTTTTGACCATTCGAGCAAAAGTGATTCCTTGTTCCTCAAAAATTTCGCCTTCCTGATGGTATCCAAGTTTTTCATAAAAGCTGACGACAGAGAGCATGGCATGCATAACTATACGGCTATAGCCGGCTTCTTTGGCTCGTTTTTCGGCATATTTTACCAGCTCGCGGCCAATGCCTTCACCTTGATATTTATTATCTACGGCGACTTGCATCATGCGGATTTCTTCATTATTAACCGGAGCAAGAATCAGGCCGCCGACCAAAGCGTCATCCAAGTTTTCAATGCAACCGATGTGTAGATATCCAGCTTCTTTGTCGCGGTGCATATCCAAAAACTTTAGCCCCAAGGGTTCAAGCAAGATTTTGTAACGGAGTTCAACCAAATCATCATAGCGGGAAGATCCGAAAGGAATGTCTATCATTTTTTTCATGGTGCCCTCCTTACTTTAGTGTCTTCTTATTATAAGCACAAATTGATTATTCAATCAATATTATATTGCGTAATCTGCAATTTTACTTTATCTATGATTTAAGAAAAATTTTTAAATGGATATAGTAAGAAAAATGACAACCGATTTGAATTTAATCAGAAATTTTGCCATTATTGCGCATATTGACCATGGAAAATCCACCCTTGCCGATAGAATGATTGAGTATTGCGGCGGCTTGGAACGCCGTGAAATGACGGAACAAGTGCTGGATTCTATGGATATTGAAAAAGAGCGCGGTATTACCATCAAGGCTCAGACCGTTCGGCTTAATTATCAGGCCAAAGACGGCAAAACTTATCAGCTTAATTTGATGGATACGCCGGGACATGTGGACTTTTCTTATGAGGTTTCGCGCTCTTTGGCTTCTTGCGAAGGTTCGGTCTTGGTTGTGGATGCGACCCAAGGTGTGGAAGCGCAAACTTTGGCAAATGTCTATTTGGCATTGGATAATAACCATGAGATTGTGCCGGTCTTGAACAAAGTAGATTTGCCTTCCGCTGATGTGCAAAGAGTTAAGCAACAAATTGAAGATGTTATCGGCTTGGATGCTTCGGATGCCGTTGAGACTTCCGGTAAAACAGGTTTAGGTGTGCAAGACTTGTTGGAGGCTATTGTTCAACGTTTGCCAGCACCATCTGGAAATGCAGAAGCTCCACTTCAAGCTTTGTTGATTGATAGTTGGTATGATTCCTATCTGGGTGTGGTTATTTTGGTCCGGGTTAAAGACGGTGTGCTTAAGAAAAAAATGCAAATCCGTATGATGAGCAATAATGCAACTTATCAGATTGAAAAAGTCGGTATCTTTACGCCAAAAATGCAGGATATTGATGCTCTTTATCCCGGTGAAGTCGGTTTCTTGACCGCCAGCATTAAAAGTGTAAGTGATTGTCGGGTCGGCGATACGATTACGGATAATAAAAATCCGTGCGCGGCACCGTTACATGGGTTTAAGCCCTCAATCCCCGTGGTGTTCTGCTCCATTTTTCCGGTGGACAGTTCTCAGTATGAAAGTCTTAAAGACGCTCTTGCCAAGCTCAAACTTAACGATGCCAGCATAGATTATCAAAACGAAAATTCAGCCGCTTTGGGTTTGGGTTTCCGTTGCGGCTTTTTGGGCTTGTTGCATATGGAGATTATTCAGGAACGCTTGGGGCGCGAGTTTGATCTTGATTTGATTACAACAGCCCCCTCGGTTGCTTATAAAATTCATATGACTAACGGTGAAATTATCACGCTGCATAATCCGGCGGATATGCCGGACCTATCGCAAGTTTCATTTATTGAAGAGCCGATGGTTAAGGCCACAATTATGGTGCCGGATGAATATTTAGGTGCAGTCTTAAAACTCTGCACTGAGCGTCGCGGCGAACAGCATGAATTAACCTATGTCGGGAATCGCGCAATGGTGGTTTATAAAATTCCCTTGAACGAGATTGTTTTTGACTTTTATGACCGTCTTAAGTCTATTACCAGCGGCTATGCAAGTTTTGACTACGAATTGGTCGGCTATGAAGAAGCGGATTTGGTTAAGGTGCAAATTTTGATTAATGAAGAGCCGGTTGATGCTTTGGCCTTTTTATGCCATCGTTCCGAGGCGGAATCTCGTGGACGCCAGATTTGTGAACGTTTAAAAGACCTCATCCCCAGACATTTGTTCAAAATTCCAATCCAAGCAGCTATCGGCGGACGTGTGGTTGCTCGCGAAACAATCTCTGCTCTGCGCAAAGATGTTACGGCAAAATGTTATGGCGGTGATATTACTCGTAAACGTAAGCTCTTGGATAAACAGAAAAAAGGTAAGCTCAGAATGCGCCAGTTCGGCAAGGTAGAAGTTCCGCAATCGGCGTTTATAGAAGCGTTGCGTATTGGCGATAAATAAAAAGTTTGTATAACGGGTAACTAATACAGATTTTGCGAGCTGAAAAAATGCTCATGTACTTCTAGGCTCAGGAACCTAAGCTCATTGTGGTCGCAGTTGCTTCCGACATGCATATCTGTTTTTCGTGCCTTGTGTAATATAATTGGTAAAATGGCTTCTTCGGAGCAAAACTCTTCAGAATGATGAGAAAAATTACAATATTCTTCTGACAAAAATAACATTTCCTTCATCTATTGTTGACTTTCTCTCGGAATTGGGTTATTCTGAAATTCAGATATGGGTTTCAATATTTGAATGATGGGAGAATAGCCATGCGAAACTTGCTTTTATCAACTGTAACTTTACTTGTGGTACCGGCGGTTTCAAT
>CASEZG010000019.1 GCA_949292375.1 uncultured Pseudomonadota bacterium
TGCTTTTGAGGTATCGTTTGCTGAGGTAGCAATAGCTTTTGCTTGGTTTGCAAATTCGGTAATAGCCTCAATACCTTCGTTGGCTGCCTGAATTGTTTGTACTGCCTGACCCATACTATCCAACAACGAGCTCAAGTCACTTGCACGGTTCGTCAAGGACTGCGCCGTATAGTATGAGGACGGGTTATCAATAGCTGAGTTTACTTTCTTACCTGTGGAAAGTCTTTCTTGTGTGGTATCCATCAAGCTTTGTGTTTGTTGCAAAGACAACAAGTTTGAACGCATGCTTGCGGTTAATGAAATATCTGCCATGGCTTTTCTCCAAAATACTTTTGAACACATTTACTACTGTGGTGTCTTACTAACACTACAGAACTTATTGTAGCACAAAAAAAGTACTTGTTCAATACTTTATCTAGTGCCTTGAATCCTAATGCAGAATATTAAATAAATTATTAAACCTAGAGCTTTCCGAAAAATTCTTCTTCTTTTTTAACCAGAACTGCTGCATTCTTTATGGCAGAGTAGAAGTCATTATTTATGATATTTTCGTTAATCGGGGCGATATAGGGAATCAGACTCGGTGCTGCAGACTGTAAATCGCGGACATATTCCAGATATAACGGCTGCAACGGAGTCGCATCCTTAGCCAGATACATTTGCTGAACAATGAAGTAAACCCGTTTAGACGGCGTATTGGCCTCCTTCTCGCGCAAGATGAATTTCTCTCTTAAAATCGGAACATTGCCTTCAATGTAAAAACGTGTGCGCTCTCCATCATTGGTGATAAGAGACTCGCCGATGATGATGCTTTCATGAGGTTTGAGTTCAATTTTTAATGGCATTTTATCTTGCTCCGTTAAGAGATTTAAATTTTTTGTTTCGGGGTATTATATAATTGATTTATTTCTTTTTGCAAATCTTTATTTTTAATGTATAAGTATTTTAAGAAAAAGATTTTTGATACGAGGGACTGTTTATGCTGTTTTTTAGCAGAGATTTAACAATTGAGGAAAAAAATATTTATCTGGAAGCTCTGGCTTTTATTCTTAATATCGGAACATCTAAGACCGAAGCCAAAAAGGAATATATGGAAGCACAAATGGCTGAAATCGGTCTGAGCAAAAAAGATGTACGCAGTGCAAAAAAAGTTAAGACTCCCGAAGAATTGGCTAAAGATATTAAAGGAATCGGCGATATTAAGGTTAAACGTTTTATCTTGCGCGAAATGATTCTTTTGGCGCTTGCCGACCATGAACTTACTGATGATGAGATTCAAACCATCTACAGAATCGGAACACAAAGTGGTCTTAAGGAAGAAAAAATAGGCGATTTGTTCCTTTGGGCCGCCAAAGGTATTGAATGGCAGATTGAGGGAACTCAGCTGGTTGAGGAAAATATATAAGTTATGTTCGAACCTCCGATTTTGACAATTAAAGGCGCGAAGCTCTCTTTTGGTGAAAACGCTCTATTTACTGATGTTGATTTATATATCAATCGTGGTGATAAAATATCCTTGGTCGGAAGAAACGGCTCTGGAAAATCTACCCTGCTTAAGGTTATTGCCAAAGATATTGAACCTGATGCCGGCGAAATCTTTGTTCAGCCCGGCGTTAGGGTTTCATATATGCCGCAAGACCCTGACTTCTCGGACTTTGCAACCTTGCGCGACGTGGTGCTCTCCGGCTTGCCTGAGGCTGAACGCTCTCAAGAGTTCAAAGCCGATATGCTGATTGAACAATTTGATATCCGAGCCAAGCAAAAACCTGAAGAATCTTCCGGCGGGGAAAGAAAAAAAGCTGCTCTGGCCAAAGCATTAATCGGTAATCCAGATATCTTGCTCCTTGATGAACCAACCAACCATTTGGATATGCCTACAATTGAAAAACTTGAAAAAATTATCGCTGATTTTCGCGGAGCCGTTATTCTTATCAGCCATGACAGAATGTTTTTGAGCAACACATCAAAAACTACCTTCTGGCTCGACCGCGGTATCTTGCGGCGCAATAACAAAGGTTTTAAGTTCTTTGAGGAGTGGCAGGAACAAGTTATTGACCAAGAAATTATTGAGCAGAAATATCTGAACAAAAAAATTGAGGAAGAAACAGAATGGTTGCATAAAGGCGTGACCGCTCGCCGCAAACGCAACCAAGGAAGACTTCGCCGCTTGCAACAGCTCCGACAAGAAAGACGTGAGCAAATTAAGCAAATCGGTTCCGTCAAGCTAGAAGTAGAAGAAGGTGCTTTGCGCTCTAAAATGGTTATTGAAGCCAAACATATATGCAAGGCTTTCGGTGACAGAGTGATTGTTAAAGATTTTTCGACACGTGTTATTAAAGGAAACAAAATCGGTATTGTCGGACCGAATGGTGCCGGAAAAACGACTCTTATCAAACTTTTGACCAAACGTTTGGAACCTGACAGCGGATTTGTGCGAATCGGTAAAAATTTGGAAGAAGCTTACTTTGACCAAAACAGAATTACGCTTGACCCAAAAAAAACACTCTGGAAAACTCTTTGCAACGAAGGCGACCATATTTTTGTGCGAGGCTCGTATCGACATGTAGTGGCTTATCTTAAAGACTTTTTATTCCGTCCGGATCAAGCCCAATGTCCGGTATCGGCTCTTTCTGGCGGAGAGAAAAACAGACTTATGCTTGCCGTCGCGCTTGCTCAACCTTCAAATTTTTTGGTCTTAGATGAGCCCACCAATGATTTGGATATGGATACACTCGACCTGCTACAAGAAGTTTTGGACGAATATGAGGGGACTCTCCTCTTGGTAAGCCACGATCGAGACTTTATTGACCGTGTGGTTACTTCCGTTATTTATATGCCCGGGGATGGAACTGTTTCTGAACATGCGGGAAGTTATAGCGAACTTTTGGAAAAGCTTAAAAATAAAACTCAGCCAAAAAAAGAAAGTAAAAAAGTCGAAGCCCAAAAAACAGAGACCGTCAAAAGCGAAGCTAAAAAAAGCGGTCGTCTCAGTTATAACCAACAGAGGCTATTGGAGGTTTTGCCGGCTCGAATCAGCGAGCTCGAAAAGAAAATCAGAGAAACAGAAGATGCTTTATCCGATAGTTCTCTTTATACCGAAAATCCGCAAAAGTTTGATGAACTGACAAAACAGCTTGAACAGTTTAAAGCTGAACTTGAAACATCTGAAAACCAATGGTTGGAAATTGAGATGTTGCGCGAAAGTATCGGCGCATAATTAAGCTAACGCGTTATTCCGATAAGCTGCTTAAAACGTTTTACTGCCAAGCGTTTATATGCCTCAAATTTTGAGATTTTTGTTTGTTTTGGGGCATAGTGTTCATAATATTTACGCAACAAACTTTGGTATGCTTTGCTTAGCTTCAAAACTGCTTTACGGCGGCGCGATGACGGAACTATTCCTCTTTGGTTATAGGCGGCAGCGTAGCGTTTTTCTTCAGCCTGAGGTTGCGATGTTTTCCAACTTGCCATCCAACTTTTCTTGAGCATAAAAGCTTTGCCTAAATGCACTTTTCTGCCCTGACTGTCTTGCCCTTGTACTCCACAGCCGAATGCGGCAAAATGGCAAGGTTTATTAAAACGGCAGATATCTTTATCCGAAATTTCAACCCCGTATTGGTGTGCAAAAGCCTTAAAAGATTTGCGCATTTCCAATAAGTCTGATTTTGATTTGAAGTCAAAACCCTGATTGGCCCAAACATAACCTCCGCTCAAAATGGGGACGCTTTGTGTTGTCGAACTTGCCTGAAAATTAATTTCGGAAAAATCTCCTTTTGATAACTGGGAACGCGTATTGTCATAGCCGGTTAAAAACTCTTGGCTCCGATGCATTATGGCATTGGCAAAATTATTGCCTGAACCTTTTTTTTGCAAAATACTGTCATAATCAAAAACAAGTTTATCATCTAAAAAGCTTAGCTTAAATTTGAGTAAATAACTTTCTTGGTCGTTAAATACTTTTGCTTTCAGCAATACATTTTGCACAAAGCCTAATTGCTCCGAACCTATTTGAGCTTGTTCATAGCGTGTTTTATATCCTTTGTCCGATAAATCTAGCGGCCATAACTTTTGGACATCTTGCGGAATAGAAGAAAAGACCTCTTCCAAACTTTGAAAATCAGCAAAGTTACTCTGTTTACCACAAGGGGCATTGTTGTATATATGCTCACTTATCTTAAGTTCTTCAGACATGTTTTTCTATCTCAAAGCAGAGAAAGGACGCGTTCCATCCAAAATATCACTGATGGCGGCAAGATTGGGCATGACCATCTCAAGCTCCGCTTCGGTAATTTGTTCTACGTTCATCCTCTGCTTTTGGTCTTCTATCATTCTTTGCACAGCAGATTGATCCACTTTACCCACTCCGCCGCTTTGCAATACATGAACCGTGGCTCTGATATGCTCTTGTAAAAATGCCGATTTGACAATTGATTTCAAACGCTGTTCTACATAAAAAAATCTATCAGCGTCCCAGTCCCTGTCCTTCAACCAATGAATGGTTTTAAGCGGAAATTTTTCTGAGGCTTTGCCCATTGTCAAAGAGATTTGGCCTGCGCCTATTTTGCTGACATCACTTGCCAAATATTCTGACCAAACAGGCAAAAACTTGTTCATCTCCTCCGGCTCGATGAAGGGTTTGCGCAACATTTGTTCCAAACGGAGACTACGTTCATCGGCATCTCTGTAAATAATATTACCGAAGTAAAGAGCTAAAAATAAAATTGAGAAGATGAATACAATTTTTTTCATATTACCACCGCAAGTTGGAAATGATGAAATCCGGAAATGCATCAAAATTTGTAGCCAGCTCTCTGGTTTTGGCAACGTCCGGAATATATCCTTCCCCCAAAAAGTTTACATGAACGGCTTTCGTAGTTAGGGCTGAAGAGATGTTTGCCAGGTTGGCTCCTTTGATGTCTGTTGCCAGATTGTCGCCTATCAACAAAATCTTGGAGCGGTCGATTCCATCCAAACATTCTAATGCATATTCTAAGACCTGAACATCCGGCTTGCCGACCGTTATAATCCTTCCGCCCAAAACAGCATATTGCTCTGCCACAGCTCCCGGAGCCAAGCTGATTTCTCCGTTTATATAGCTTGATGTGTCATTGCCGGCACAAACAAGCGGCATATTCAAACTGGCGGCATGTTCCAAAATCGGCAAATAACTCTCAACCAAATCTGTCGGGGCTTTGCAGGAGCCCATAAACATAAAATCAGCTCTGCCCAATTCATCCACCGGCAAATAATCGAGGCCGGAAAAAACACCCAAGCCCTGGGCACCGCCAACGTTAACGTAAGTCAAACCCAAACCCTTGAATGCTTCTGTTTTTGCTTTCAATTTGTAATGCAAAAGCTCGCCCGCCGTTACTATGGCATCAAAAACCATAACGGGAACCTGATTGTCGGTCATTAGTCTAATGACTTGCTGAACGCGCAGAGATGTGTTGCTGAGCAAAACTATCTTTCTTCCGCTTCTTTTTAAGTTTTTTAAAGCCTCAATTGCTTCTGACCTAAAATTTTTGCCATCATACAAAACACCAAAAAGCCCAACAACAATTGCCTCAAAAGGTTCAATGACCTTTGAAATATTAACAACAGGTTTTATCATTTTAATCATTATTTAAAAATCCACATAGTTTCGGCTTTGTCGTTTTGTTGGACACTAGCGCAAAAAAACGGCAATAGCAAGCTGTTTTACCCTGTCTTTATATTATAAAATGTTTTATTTTCAGTAAAAATTTTATAAAAAAAAGCCGTTTTACTCTCTTGGTAAAACAGCTCGTTTTTTTAATTAAAACCCACCCAATTTCTGGGCTTCCGCGCATATCAATTTTGCTTTTTTTGACCCCTCACAACAAACATGGGTTTGAATATTTCCGCAATCAAGTTTGTAGTGTTCGGGAGTTTGATGCGACCAGCTCAACATTGCGGGCTCCCAAAAAAATGTTTGTCCGCAATAGCTGAAGCGTATCATATTGCCTTTTATTGAGAACTGTTGAGTTATAAACAGCGGTACGGCAACTTGTTCTTTTTCAGCTAAGTAAATTATGGTGTAACAACTTCCTTCCGTTGATTTTACCACCAGATAATCACTTTTTCTTTCCGGTCTATTGGTGCTTTTTGTAAAAGTTTTGTAATCTCCACTTTCATCAAAAAGTTGTACCCAGTAGCGATTTTTGAACCTGACCACTCGCCAAAATGGTTCCATTTTTACATTCATTTCCATAATAATTGTTTTTTTGGTTTTATACTAATAGAGTTATTTGTTTTGAAGTTAGCATAAGATATCTAGCTTTTCCAGAAAAATTTAATGTTTTTTTATTTTTTTATAAGCTTCCAAAGCCTCCGGCAAGGGTTCCAAAACTCTTTCCAAAACACCTTTTAATTCCGAAATGCAGATTCCGTAATTGGTGATGGGAACTTCGGCCTTTTCGCATTTGTTTATGCGAGACAAAATCTCTCGCCGATTATTCATACAGCCGCCGCACTGCACAACCAACTTATATTCTGACAAATTGTTCGGAAAGTCGCAGCCGACAACATGGTCTATCTGTAAATCAGCATTCGTCTTCTGTTTTAGCCAGCGCGGAATTTTGACCCGACCGATATCATCCTCTACTGCGTGATGCGTACAAGATTCCGCTATCAAGACCTTATCGCCGCCTTTTAATTTGCTTATTGTTCCTGCTCCTTCTACTAGCTTGACGATATCTCCTTTTAGGCGGGCAAAAAGCGTAGAAAAGGTTGTGCATTTAATATTTTTTGGCGTTTCTGCAACCATTTTATCCACCACTTGCGAATCGCAAACAACCAAAGAAGGCGGCGTTTTCATATTTTCTAAAGCGGCGGTATAATCCGTTTCTTTGACAACAACGACCGTTAAGTCGTGGTCCAAAGCATCACGAATGGCTTGAACCTGCGGCATTATCAAACGGCCTTTCGGTGCTTCATAGTCTATCGGGATAAGCATAACAACGGTTGAATGCGGTGCAACCAAATCGCCCAATACCGGCGGGGTTTTAATAAAATCTTCCGGCACAACCTTAATCAGCTCGGCTTTAAGCTCCGTTAATACTCTATCTCTGCCGGATTTGTCGGTTGAGGTTACTTTGATGCCATCATTGGGGCAAGCATATAAATCACTCTTGTTATAAACCTTTATGAGCGGTAGCTTACGTGCTTCAGCCTCTTTGATAATCTCTTCCTCTTCCTTACCTATTTTATCCCCTTCGCAGACCAAAACAACAACATCTGCTCTGTCCAACACACGCTTGGTCTTTGCCAGGCGTTCTGCCGCCAAAGTAGTTTCATCTCCAAAACCTGCCGTATCCAACCAAACAACCGGACCTATGGGCAATAGCTCTTGCGTTTTTTCAACGACATCAGTCGTGGTGCCTGCAATATTTGAAGTTATGGAAACATCTTGTCCTGTTACCAGATTCAAAAAGCTTGATTTTCCGGCATTTACTCGACCAAGCAAAGCAATGTGTAATCTTAAAGATTTTGGGGTTTGTTGCATTTTTTCCTCTATTTTTTTGTAGCAATATTTTTGATAACCTCATTGGCTATCATCAAGCCAAAGATTGCCGTAATGGTTGGCAGAGAGCCCATTGTATGCCGCTGTCTTCCGTTTTTGCCGCCGCTTACGACGGGATTGGCATCGTTTTCCGTATCATCAAAAATTGCGGTTTCAGGCAAGTTGGTCTGCTCATTTGAAGCCACACAAGTAATTTTTTTAATATCTACGCCTCTGTGCTTTAGCCTTTTGCGAACAAAGCGCGCCAAGCTGCAATTTTCGGTCTTATCCAAACGACGGACAGCAATGCAAGAAGCATCGGTCTTTAACGCGGCCCCCATAGAGGAGATAAACGGAATTTGTTTATTATACAAGGCTTCCATCAAACAGCATTTGGGGTTTAGGGCATCTATGGCATCGACCACATAATCAACGGGTTCGGTTAAGAGTTCCGGCAAACTATCCGCATTGACAAAAGTTTCTATGATTTTGACATCACAATCGGGGTTTATATCCAAAACTCTCTCTTTGGCGACTTCGGTCTTTTTGCGTCCGATGGTGGAACTTAGGGCTAAAATCTGGCGGTTGATGTTGCTTTCATCAAAGACATCAAAATCAACCAAAACCAAATGTCCTACCCCTGCTCTGGCTAAAGCCTCCAAAACATAACCTCCGACCGCGCCTAAGCCGACAATCATTACTTTGGCGGCTTTTAAGCGGTTCATTCCCTCTTTGCCGAGCAGGGCTTCCGTTCTTAAAAATCTTCTATTTACCAAAGTTTATAAACTCCTCAGAATTTTGATAAATTCGCATTGCCAAAGCTTCCTTGTCTTCACCTCTTATGGCAGCAATCTCGGCCAAAAGTTCCGGCAACATCGTCGGCAAAACCTCTTCGCCTTTAATGGGACCTTGATATGGGCCGTCCGTTTCTAACAATATTTTATCCGGTGGCAAAGCTGAAAGCAACTTTTCCTTATGTTTACTCCTTAATAATGAAAAATTAAACCCTATAAATCCGCCAGATTTAATGATTTTTTGTGCCAGCTCCGCCCTGCTTGTATAAGAGTGAAAAACAAAACTCTCGGGTAATTTTTTCCAAAAATCGTTCAACCATTCTTCTGCTTTAACAGCATGGATTATCAGCGGGCGGGAATATTTTTTTGCTAAATCTATCTGTTGAGCAAAAACTTCTCCCTGTTTCTCAAAATTTGGATTTTTTAACTTATCTAATTCGCACTCGCCTATCAAAGCCTTCGGGAAAGCTTGCAAATAGCTCTCAAGTTTTTGCGCCCAATTATCTTCCGCTTCTTCAACATACCATGGATGCAAGCCAAAGGCCGGAATGACAAAAGGCGCAAATTTTGTTGCCATTTCTGCCACTTTTGCCCAATCTGCCATAATAGATGACACACAAATAAGCCTTTTAACCCCTACTTTTTGCGCCTGATTGATAATATCCGTTGCACAGTTTGACTTAAAATCTTGCAAATGTATGTGTGTGTCAATAAATTGCATATAAGAAACTCTTTGTTTTTAACTTAATTAGGATAATAGATAGCCATGCCTATTTTGACAAGACCAATTTTGGAAATTAATCTCAACAATTTGTTGGATAACTACAAGCAACTTAAGGCTCTTTCCGCTCATGCGGAAGCTGCTGCCGTAGTTAAAGATGATGCTTATGGACTGAATGCCGAAATCGTAGCTCAAAAGCTTTATAATGACGGCGGTTGCCGAAACTTCTTTGTCGCTCATGGTATTGAGGGCGAAAGAATCAGAAAATTTGTACCAGATGCAAATATCTTTGTTTTACAAGGTATCGGCGAGGACAGTATTGACTCTTTTAAGAAATGTAAGTTAACGCCGGTTATCGGCTCTCCGGAAATGTTTGAATGGTGGAAGCAGAACAAAATTGAAGGTATCAAGCCGGTTATTCAGATTGAGACGGGATTAAACCGCCTCGGTTTCAGAGAAAGCGATTTGGCAAAACTCTCATCCGCAGATAAAAAAGAATTTGGTATGGTCTTGTCACATTTGGCTTGTGCAGACGCCAAAGAACATTTTATGAACCAACATCAGCTAGATAACTTCCGCCGCCTGAAAGCTAAATATTTCCCCAAAATTCCTGCCTCGCTCTCTGCCTCGGACGGAACATTTTTGGGACCGGATTATCAATGGGATATGGTTCGCTTGGGGGCTGCTATGTATGGTATCAACACCGCGCCTTATCGCGAAAATCAGATGAAGAGCGTGGTCGAGGTCAAAGCTCCGGTTTTGCAAATAGCTAATTTACCCAAAGGCGATTTTGTCGGTTATTCCGCAACTTATCGCGCAACCGAAGACCGCAAGTTGGCTATTGTTTCCATCGGCTATGGTGATGGTATTCCACGCTCACTTTCCAATGTGGGAAAAGTATTTTTCAACATCTGCGGGCGGATTAATGAAGCGCGGATTATCGGCAGGCTCTCTATGGACAATATTATCTGTGATGTGACTAATGTGGAGAATCTGCAGGTTGGTGATATGGCGGAAATTCTGTCTGACTATTATACCCTGGATGATATGGGACGAGACGCCGGAACAATCAGCTATGAGATTTTGTCGCGTATCGGCAAAAACACAAGATATATTAGAAAATATATCGGAAAATAAAAAAAGAACCGACTTTTCAGTCGGTTCTTTTTTTGCTTATCTTGAACGATTGTTCATGTTTTTAAGCTCATTCTGTTCTACTACAACTCGGTTGTTTACAATCTCTTGAGCTCTGGCATCTTCATAACCTAATTTACGAAGAATTTTGTAGTGTTCGCCATAGTCAACATAACGGAACTTGCCGTCTGAATGTTGAACAACGCCTAACTCTGCCAAACGGTTGATTTGGTCACGGCCGCCGGCAAGCGTATCTTTACCCTCAAAAGGCTTACCAACCTTATAAGAAGTCGGTTGTTTCGGTTCTGGCTCCGGCTCTGGGGTTATTGGCTCAGCCTCCTCATTGCGCGGCGTCGGATTATCCGGGGCTGGCGGTGTCGGTTTTTCATCCGGGGTCGGCGGTGTCGGAGTTGTTCTCTCTTGCGGAGGAACCGGTGTTTCTTTGTCATCTATGTAATCTATCAGACGTTCACTCTCACAATCATCTAAAATAAAGCGTGAACGCGTATTAAGCCCAACATAGTTCGGGTCCAAACTGTAACCAAATTTCAGATCCGAACGTTGACCATAGTTATAACCTGTCAAACCTTTGTGGATTTCCGTAATCTGCTGTTCCATTGTCAGCTTACGACAATTTTCATCACCCAACAAAGCTCTTAACAGCTCATCAGCATCGCCTTTGCGAACATCTGCCGCACGCAAAAGGATAGCATGGGCAATCTGTGCGTCTGATGCGCTTGGAAAGGCTTGGCGGACTTGTTCATCCATATGTCCGACATAATAAATCATCATTTCTGCCTTAAGCGTGGCTTCAGAACGACTTACCTGTGAGTTGGTCAACAATCTGATAATACTTTCACGGCTCTTGGCTTCAACTTCCGGCCCATGGTAGAAGTCATCATACTGAACAATGACATCCGATGTGCTTGCTTCGGGTTTATCTGCTTCTCCATTTGCCCATCCTTCTCCGGCATCTCTGTCTATCATGTCCGGAATACCGTCTTTATCACGATCTAAGATGCCTGTGTCAGCAGAAGACTGTTTTTCCGTTGCTGCAGCTGAAGCGGCGGCTTTAGCATCATCTTTTCCTTCCAACCACTTACCAAGCATATCACGAGCCCAGATACCTCCGGCAAAAGCAACAGCGGAGCCCAAACCAATCAACAAACGACGATTGCGTTCTTTGGTGTCTCCGGCTTTTTGAGCCTCATAGACACTGGTAGCACTGCGCGTTAACATTGCGGCACCAGAAATGCCCATTTTGGCTGCGCTTGTATGTTGGGTCAGCATTGTTGCCTGAGCAACGGTTTGTGCATCACCAATATGGGTAAGAGCACCCAAACCTGCCGCACCAAAGCTCAATAAAGATGATGCGGTAAACAAACCGGCCAAAGCGGCTTCTTTTTTATTCTGCTTTAAGAACTTACGGAAACTTGTGCGTTCTTCTTTCGGCTGTTCCATATATTTGTTGGTAAAAGGAACAACATGTTTTTTAAGAACATAGGCACCATAAGTAGCCATACCTAAAGGACCGCCTAAACCTGCAACAAAAGCCATACCTATCGCCGGAGCTGCTTTTTCGGCTATTAATGCTGCACCGCGGACAAAGCCCCAAGTTTTAGGACCAAATTTCTTTTCGCAGCGTTCGTCAAAACTTTTAATCTTTGCTTTGAATTTTTGAATTATGGGCAAGCTGCCAAAGGCCTTTTCTATCTTTTCAACCTTTGCATCTATACGTGCGGATTCCGTTGCCATAAAGCCTAAAACACTTTCCAAACGGACATGGGCTTTGCTCGGCTTTTTGCCTTCGGCGTTAATATAGTTATCAATCTTGTTTTGTAAGACTTGACGTAAATGTTCTTTATTGCCGGTATAATGGCTGAAATTTATCTCATTTCCGGTAACAATGGAATATACTGCCGTGTCTATATTAAACTTCAGACGCTCAATATATTCTTCCTTGGTTACCTTCTTGCTGTCCATCATCTCAGCTTCGGTTTTTATTTTGGCTTGCTCTACCAGCTCGGCACGAACATCATGTTTCTTGCCTTCCTCATCGTAAACATCCAAAACATTCAATGATGCATGAGAATCTGCAAAAGTTTTATCTTTCTCATCCAACGGATTAATTGATGCGGATAACATCTCAAGTTGTTGGATGTTTTTGGCGATATCAACACCTTTGAGCTTGTCTTCTTCATTAACAGCAATCGGAGTGTCTTTAACCTCTTTAACTTCGGAAATCGGGTCTTGGGGAGTCTTTTTAGGAGTAATGTTTGCTTCGGACAAAATCTTTATTGCCTCGTCTTTATCCTTGAACCAGGCAATGCTCTCCAAAGTGCCGTTATGCATAATTCCATGCTCGTCCAAATAACGTTTTTGTTCATCTGTTAGCGGAATGCTCTTTGCTTTCGGCTCTGGCTTATTTTCTTTTTGTTTGGCTTCAACAATCTTGGCAACTTCTTTATCTTTGGCATGTTTAGAAACGCGCACGGCTATTTCGAGAGCCTTTTTAGCATCTGCGCTCAGATTGTCGTTCTTATCAAAACCTACTTCTTCTACCAACTCCTGCAAAGCTTTGGCATCATCCAAGCTCATCTGTGCCTGAAAGTCCGCCGTGCTACGAGCATAAGATGATAATTGGCCTTTGGCAAACCCGTTGACCAACTTAAATAATCCGGCTTTGCTTTCATCCGTCTTTAATACAGCATATACTTCCATCAATTCGGGAAGGCTTAATTTATCCATTCCGGAATTAACTTTTTTGGCTGCTTCTTGAGCATTCATATCTCTAAACTCCTCATTTTATTTGCTGATTTTGTGGCATTATACCACAAAATCAGCTTTTTTCAATATCTTTTTTTGTCAAATTAGACAATTTTTTTGAAAAAACTATCTTCCTTCCGATGTGTTTGTGCGGCTTACAGTTTGTACCGGCTTAACGGTTTTGAACTGACCATTTACACATTTTTCTTGGAAATTTTTGTAAAAGCGATATTCTGCCGTAGCTCTCTTCAAGGAGTCTGGGTCATTTAAGGCCTGATACATCGGGTGATCCTTGCTTACCTCAATTTTTAACATTACTCCACTTATCTCCAAGTCGGGACCGCCGTTTGTTACTTCTGTCAACTTAAAGCTATGACCGTTTTCATCAACACCAACATACTGGTTATTACCCATTTTATCTTTGACGCTGAACAGCTCATTGTTATTAAGCTTTTCTGCGGCGGATAAGGATGTGGTTGAAAAACTTTCTATTTTTTTATCTATTTTTCTGTTAAATTCTTCGGCTTCTCGGCTGACTCTTTCAAGCGGATTCTCCTCTTTGGATTTAGGTTCGGTTTCCGTTTGACCCTCGTTTTCCTTCTTGGGCTGAGCATCATTCTGACCTTCATTCTCCTTCTTGGGCTGAGCATCATTCTGACCTTCATTCTCCTTCTTGGGCTGAATATCGTTCTGACCCTCATTTTCCTTCTTCGGAGTGGCTGTTTGCGTTTCGGAACGATTTTCGCCAACTTCTTTTTCCTGGTTCAAACGATACTGTTCGCGGCGGCTCAGCTCATCGACCTTTGCTTCCGCAGCTTCATAGCGTTGTTCCATTAATTGTCTTGGACCTTGTTCTTTCATTTCGTTGTAAAGGTCTTCCCTTTCCTTGAGCAATTCCATAACAACTTTCTGATTCTTTTTGTTGGATATGACATCCTTATAGTAATCTCGAACAGCTCTTCTGTCCTCACCATAATCACCGGTCATTGTCGGTGCATCTGTCTTATCCAGTCCATGACGCTTCAAATCTTCACGAATTTCGCTCATACGTTCTTCCATTTTAATACGTTTGGCTAACTCGTCTCCTAATTGGTTGCGTTCTGCTTTTGCCAATTTGATTTCTTTTTTGGAGAAGGCCATTTGTTTTTTGACTTCATCCTTCATGGCTTCGGCATGTCTGACTTCTGCCTCAATTCTTTTAGCATCGGTTAACGGCAGATCCTTTACCTCTTCCACACCTTTGCCCGTGAGTTTTACTTTTTCGACTGCGGCTTTCCATGCAGCTTCTGCTCTGGCGGCTTCTCGCTTGGCCTCAATCAAATCTTTGCTGTCTCCCGCATGGATTGCATAAGGACCATTTTCATCCTGCTGCTGAGGCTGTGTCGTTTGCTTATTGTCAGGCTTTTCCGTTGTATTATTTTCCGGCTGCGGGTTATTCGGCGTTTGAGTCTTTTTATCTCCGTTTCCTTGTTCCGGATGCGTCTCAATATTTGATTTTACGCTACCATTGCCTTTTATCTTTGTTCCAACTTCATTTTCAGAAGTTATAATCTTACCGTTCGGGCGATAAGAATATCCCGTACCGCCTTGCGAACGAACATCATTCAAATAATGTCCCGTGTTGTCGACATTGGCTGTTGAACGACTGATTATTTCCATATCCGCTTTGGTTAAAGCCTCGCCTTTCAAGGCTCGTTCCAAAGTGCTGCGAACATTGGTTCCGTCAACCGTCATAATCTTGTCATTGGGGGCAAGCAAACGTGACTGCTCCAATTTATAAAATGCTTCTTCCGGATTCTTTATGCCCGCTGCTTTCAACTGACTGTATACCTTAGTCATATCTACGTCCGGATGACGTTCGGCATTGCGCTTTAACATATTTTTTAACTGAGATTCGGTTACGGGACCCGTATCTGCTGTTTTCTCCGAGGTGTTTTCCGGCGACTTGCTTCCTGCGGGTGCTTTATCGTCACTTGCTGTCTGAGCTGCCGGAGTTTCTTTTGCCAAAGGCCCCAATTCCTCAATGCGTTTGTGCAACAACATCTCTTTTTGCATTGGTGACATATTTTCATAAACTTTAGGATTTACACCGAGTTCGTGCAACTTTGCATCAAGTTCATTGCCATTCAGCACTTGCGTTTGAACATGCGTTGTATCTACTTTCGGAGCTGTTTCGCTTATGCTATCAGCGCCGGTATCATTACTTGAAAATTTATCTCTTAGCCAATTACCTAATTTGCCGGCTATTTTATCGCCGTATTCTGCGCTTAATATACCAATAGCGCCACCAACAACTGAAACGCCGGCGGTAATCGCGGCTTGTTTATATAATTTTTTGCGTTGAGCTTTGTCCTTGGTATTAAGGGCTGCGCGAAAATCCATTCCGGCATTGGTTAAACCTGATGTTACCGAAATTCCGCCTCTGATTGCGGCCTTCAGCAATCTATTTCCGGCTTTGGCTGCCGCTGTATCGCCAATTGCCCGACCAACAAAACCGACTGCGTTCCAACCATGTTCAACAACATCGGCTCCGCCAAAAGCAGCTGAAACTGCGGTTAAAGTTCCCGAAGTAATCAGTGCTACGGCTTCTTTCGGGTTCTTCTTCAAATATTCCATATAAGAACCTTCAAATCCGCTTTCTCGATATTTTTTTTGCTGTTCTTTGTAGAGTTTATAAGTGTTGTATCCAGCCAAACAAGCTAAACCAACACTTCCGAAGGTCGAACCTACGGCAAGAGAAAGCATACCTTTCTTTACGGCTTTATACAGTTTCGGATGTTTCTCTTTCATCCTTTTATCAAAAGCAAGGGCACGGTCTTTTAAGGTTTTGCTGCCGGTCTTCTCAGCGATACGATTACTGATTGCAACTTGTTCACGGCTGTTGGTGATTAAGACAACTGTTGCAACCTGATTATTGATACTGTAATGACCTGACGAATATTGGCGGTTAGCATAACTTTCTACACGCTTGGTTAATTCATCTTTAAGCTCTTTAGTCTTTTCCTCAAGCTCTTTTTTCTCTTCTTCCGTCAGATTTTCTTTATGCGATAATAATCCGGCATTCGCTTCTTTAAATTCGGCAATAAGCTGTGCTTTGATGCTTTCTAAAACAAGGGCATCCGCATGCGCTCCTATAGCCTGAAATAATTTCTTTCTCTTTTCATCTGCACTTAAGTTTGCAAATTTGGGCAGTATGGCAAGCTCTGCTTCAGCCTGCATAATGGCCATCTCAAGCATCTCTTTGCGGAGTTCGTCTTTATCTTTTATGCCATCTTTGTCTTGAGATAAATCAATGTTATCAAAAAAGGCGGCAAAACTTGCAAGTTCCTGATATTCCAGTTTTTTATCCGCCGTTTGCGCTAATAAATCCTTGCCGGCAATGAGGGCATCCATCTCGGCAATATTTTTGTCTAATGTCGGAGCAAAATCAGGCGTTAAGTGCGTAAGGTTGTTTGTAGCATCAAGATTTCTTTGTTCTTGGTTTACTCTTTGTGTGGTTTTGTCCTGATTTTCGGTAGATTTATGAACAGAAGCAACTTCTTGGGCAAGGGCTTTCATTCCCTCTAAATCCTCCGGTGCGCAATTTTCTTTTCCGTCCGCAAAATCTTGAACCTGTTGTTGTGCAAAAGCGTCTAACTTAGCAAAAGCTTCTCCCGCGGGGCTCATTTCTCCGCTATGGGCTTTCAATATGCTATATAATTTGTTTAGCTCTTCAATGCTAAGGTTTTCAACACCCTGATTAACTTTCTTAATGGCTTGTTCCAAAGTTAATTTTTTGGTATCATCGGTGTTTTGTTTTGCTTCATCTACCATTTTTTTGCCCTCTACAGAATGTTCGTACTAAATTTATTTTAGTACAAAAATACGTAATTTTCAATAAATTTTGTCAAAATTATTGAAATTTTTTTACTTTTTATTTTCTTCTATAGAGAATATGGCAAAAATCTTAAAATTTATTTTATATTATTGAAAAATCCGAATTATTCGCGGCCGCCTTCGTAAGAATTGCCAGGAAGCATTTTACCGGTTACGGTTGCTTGTAGCTCCGCGCTGTTTTCATTAATGAAACTATTTTGCGGGGCTTGGATGTTTCCATCATTGGCTCTTTTTAACCGACCGGTTTTTCTTAAAAGTTTTTGCTTACGTTTGTACTCTTTGCGTTCATCTGCATTCATATTGCTGTAATTATACCGACGGATTTCCTTCCTTGCTGTTGGCGGAAGTTCCTTGATATAAGATTTTTTTAAATCTATTTCTTTGGGCTTATCACCTGATACTTTCAGCTTTTCTATCGCTGCAGCTGCCGCGGCTTTTTCTTTAGCTTCTGAAGATAAATCTTTACCTATAAAAATGCTTGTAAAACCCTCTTTCTTAGCAGATTTTGCAACTTGTAAAAAAACACTCATATCAGCAGTATTGTTTTTTTCTTTTTTAGGACCGCCGATAAAAGCGTTATTTTCATCTGAACGCATAATTATCGCATTATGATTTCCTGCTTCTTTTTGTGCTTCATCATCAAAAATTTTGGTTACAATTGTTTTTTCTTCCTTAACCGTTTCTGCCATAACCGGATTATTTTTGGCATATTCCTGCCAATTGCCGCTTTCTTTTGCTAATAAGGCCTCGTTCACTTGACGTTCCTGTGCGTTATTTATATTTTCGGCGGCGTGCAATTCCAGCTGCTTTTGGGTTAAATCTGCCCCCAGAGTATTTTCATCCGTTTTGCCTTTATCCAGCTCTTTTTCCTCATTGGTCTTTTCGGCTGAGGCTTCTGATACAGCTTGAGGTGTTTGAGCATTTCCCGCTTCCTCTTGTTTGACCATATCCTCTTGCATAGACTGTACGGCCTCGGCATCCATCTTATGGGCGTTTAAGATTTGGCTCATTTGCTCTTGCATTTTTTCAGCGGCTGCTTGCGAAACGCCTTCCGCACTGATTTCTTTTTTATCTGCAACTTCCTGCCCTGTGGTTCCGTCCGGCTTATAATCCGAGGCTGGATGTTGGGACTCAAGCATAGAAGCCTTAAATTCATCCACACTCAGACCACAACGAGGATCATAAATATCTAGCTCTCCGGTTAAAGTATTTTTAAAGCCCTTTACTTGTCCAAAGGCCTGCAAAGCCGCGGCGGCACTTTTACCCCCATCTGCCTCTGAACCATTTAAGCTTGCATCATTAATCAGCCCATGAAGCAGTTTGTATTCCGACGTGTTTTGGATGAGTTTGTTACCTTCGGCAAAGTCCTTTACTCGCCCTGAGGTATAGGCACGCAATTGTCCGCGGAGTGCGGCTTGTTCCGGCACGGAGACATCAAAGTGCTTATCCAAAAAGCTAAGCTCCGTATAACTCATCGTTTGCCAGTTGTATGTTTCAGCCATTTATTCCTCCGCAGTTTCATGTATTTTATTTTAGCAAAAAATTAGTAAACTGCAATATTTTTGCATAAAAAAAGCCCCTCAGCTGAGAGGCTTTTTGTTTTTTTAACCATTCGCTCTGTCATTCCAGTATTTTTGCATTGCAGCCTGACGAGCTTCCCTATCCGCTTTGGTGTTAAACGAGCTATTTTCATCATATTTATGATTATTGTCACGGAAAGCATTTCGGCGAATATCTTCGTTTTCTCTTTTTCTTAAATCCTCATTGGATAGCTTAGCTTTTGCCGCATCAACCAACTGCTGGCGAATACCTTGGTTGTGTCCGATTAAGGCAGCTCTGGCCTCTTGTGGCAAATCCTTAACAGCGTCATAGTATGGGTTATCTTCCATTACAAGCTTGCCGTTTTCATCTTTTTTGAGCATTCCCTTCTCATCCTTCACGGCAATTTTTTCTTCAAAATCAATTCTCTTATCCGGTGCTCCTTTAATATCTTTTGCAGCAACATCCTGATAAGCTGTTATTTTTTCTCTATTGTCTTTTTTATCTAAATCCATACTGCTACCCATTGCAACCATTGCGGCTGAATAAGCAATAATTTTTTCTTTCTCATCTTTTATGCCTGACAAATCTATTTCTTTGCCTTCAGCTAAATCTTTTTTAAATTGTTCTAAATAGTTTTCATAAGGACTTTTATCATTATCCTGATTATTGTTCTGATCTTGTGAATTTTCACCTTTTTTATCTTGGTCTTGTTTGGCGTTATATTCTTCCAATTTTTTCTTAGATTCTTCACTCAGTTGGTCTTCAAAACCATTGGCATCAATCTTACCTTCCGGAGCATTCTGATATTGAACGCCTAATTCCTCACAAGCAAGTTTTAACTTAGCGGCAAACTCAGGCGACATTTGTCCTGAGAAGTTGATTGCCTGATTGTTGCGTTTGGCATCTTTAACAATACCCAAGAAAACTGAATAATCTGCCGTTTTGCCATCTTCTCCGGCAATGCTGGCATGTTTTGAATCTGAATAGCGGACTGAACCAAGCTTTTTGTCGCCTTTGGTGATATTAAGGCTTAAACCTTCTTTGTCCTCTTCGTCTCTGGCGCATTCTTGCTCAAATCCGGCACAATGCTCTTTCCAGAATTTTTCTTTATCTGCTTTCCAGTCCTCGTTTTCATCTGTGGGAGCGTCTTTATCTTCTCCTTCCTTAATATCTAAGGTATTGTCGTCATTTTTGTTTTCGTCTTCGTTTTTGTTTTCATCTTCGTTTTTGTTTTCATCTTCGTTTTTGTTTTCATCTTCGTTTTTGTTTTCATCTTCTTTAGGCTTGTCTTGATTGTTTTGCTCTATTTCCTCTCTCAGTTTTTCGGTAAATATAGCGCGCAATTCATCCTCTGACTTACCTTTATATTCAGGATCATTAGGATTGTAATGATAATTTTTTGCAATTGGCGTACTATGCGCAGGAGCAATACCAACGTGAATTCCTTTCCAGCCTGCCTTTTCATAATCAGATTCAAGTTTTAGATACGCATCTGTTCGAGCCATTGGATCTGTTTCTTTGGCGTACTCTTCTTCGCGATTAGCAAAGTATCTATTTTCGGCTTCAATATTATCTGGAAGACCTTCTTCTGGCGGGTTTTTCTCATCTACATTAATATATTTAGCAACCCATTCTGCGTATTTTTCTTTAATCGCGTCAATCTCTTTTTCTTCTGATAACGCAGAAAACTCATCTGTAGTTTTCTCACATCCGCCGAGTTTGAAAAAAAGGTCATGATATGTACCTAAATTAACATCATTTGCCATGGTTCTGTCTCCATATATAAAGCCTTAACTATGGACAGAATAGCACAAAAGCACGGTTTTGTCCATAAATTTTGTTTAATGTAACAGAAATTTCATAATATATGGTTAATTTGTGCGAAATTAATTTAACTGCGCCAACAAACGCGTGATGTTTGCCATAAATAACTTAACCGAGATGGCCAGCAAGATGATGCCGAAAAACTTTTGAATCATATAAATCAAACCTGGTCCTAAAACTCGTTCAATTTTTTTGGTCAATTTTAAAACCAAGTAAACGATTATCATATTAGCTATAACTGCGGTTAAAATACTGATGTCGCTGTACTGAGAACGAATGGAAAGCAAAGTTGTCAAGGCTCCTGCTCCGGCAATCAAGGGGAAAACCACAGGGACAAAGGTTGCATCTTTTGGGGTATCCGGCTGATCGCGGAAAATTTCGATATCTAAAATCATCTCCATTGCAACAATAAAGATGATGAATGAGCCGGCAACAGCAAAAGAAGAAATATCTACGCCAAAAAGATTAAGAAATGCCTCTCCAACATAGAAGAACAGAAAAAACATTATCAGCGATAAAAGAGCCCCTTTTAGAGCATTTATTTTTTTGCCCCGTTTCTTTAAGGTCAAGATAACCGGAATATTTCCCGTAATATCTATTACGGCAAACAAAACAACAAATGCACTTATAAAATGATGCCAATTAAATTCGCCAAACATCTTTTCCTCCTTAAATTTGACTTTGGAATAACACTTTAACTTTACAAGTCAATAAAAATAATAAGATATGTTACTTTTTGATATATTTTTCTTAATTATGCTTTTCTTCAAAAAAGCACAACAAAACTCCTGACAAAAATAACATTTCTTTCATATATTGTTGACTTTCTCTTAAAGTTGGGTTATTCTGAAATTCAGATATGGGTTTCAATATTTGAATGATGGGAGAATAGCCATGCAGAAATTGCTTTTATCAACTGTAACTTTACTTGTGGTGTTCAACACACATACACATACACACACCACACCTATTGAATTGAAGCCCATATCACAACTTGATAAGGCTTATAAGATTGCCGGAGTTTGTTTCTTGGGTGTCGGAGATTGCGCGCCAAGTGCCGGATTTGATTCATCATCTGGTTCCGGTGATAGCGGAGATGAATCCTTTGATATTGATACGACATCTCAATGTTTGAACGAAGGTTTTACGCCACAAAGCTGTAATGCAGTTCAAACAATTGATGGTGTTTGTCCTTATAATTCGGCTTATGGACGCGGATGTAAATGTAATTTATGGACGCGGATGTAAATGTAATCCAGGACTTATTAGTTGTCCTGCCGGACAAGTTGGTGAGGGTGACAGTTGTAACGGAATGTATGCATCTTGTAAATGCGACCCAAATTTGAATACTTGTTCAGCCAAAGAAAACGGAGAGGGTGCGGAATGCGGCGGAAAATATGAGTCTTGTGTTTGTAAGCCTGAATATCAATATGATGGCTATAACTGTACTTATCCGCAGTCGACCACTGGCGATGAATGCGGTGGAAAATATACAGAATGTGTTTGTCCTGTAGGTGTTGATGAGGGTGAGTTTGGTTGTGAAGAATATTACCCTGAACCTTGTAACAACATTTGCAAAATAGCCTATTCCGATAACTGTCATATTCGCTCAGATAATATTGGCCCTTATGGCTGTGAAAAAGTTTGGAAAGATTGTGAAACAAAATGCGAGGTTCCTTATTTTGACAACTGTCATGAAAGAGTTGAAGTTAATGTTCCTAGCAACGCGTATTGTTCTTCACATTATGAAGATTGTGGTTCTAAATGTTCTGCTTGGGCTTGTCACTCGGGATATTATCAGTCTGGCAGCACCTGTGTTAATCCTTGTGATAACAGAACAGCCGTCAGTATTCCTAGTAATGCTCATTGCACTTCTTATTATACGGATTGTTCGTCAAAATGTTCTGCTTGGGCTTGTAATTCGGGATATAATCAATCAGGTAATTATTGCGAGAAGCAATGTGTACCGAAATCAAATGAAAGCGGGTGTTCTTACGGAACAAAATCTTGTTCTGATGGATGTGGTGGAACAAGAACTTGTTGTAAAACAAAATGTGAAGTAAGTCCTTGTTCATATGGTTGCTACACTGATTTTAATTGCGCTCCCAATGGCTACTGCTCAGACTATAATGAGTGCGGTGGTTGTAGTCGTTGTAGTCTTAAAAATATACCTCGTTTATAAGTACAAAAAAAACCTTTCAGAAAAAATTTCTGAAAGGTTTTTTCTCTTTTTACTTTGTTTATTTCTTCAGTAAGTTTTTGACGCTGTCAACAACTTCTTCCAGCGTAATACCAAAGTAATCATACAATTGTTCAGCCGGTCCGGATGCGCCAAAGCCATCCATACCAATAATATCTCCATGCAGGCCGACATATTTTTCCCAGCCAAACTTAGAGGCAGCCTCGATTGCTATACGCGGTGCCGTGCCCAGAATTTCTTCCTGATAATCTATCGGCTGTTTGTCAAACAACTCCGTACAAGGCATGGACACAACCGCAACTTCTATGCCCTCTTCTTTCAACTTCTCTCTTGCGGCAACAGCCAGAGAAACCTCAGAACCCGTAGCAATCAAGGTTGCCTGACGCTTCTTTTTATCGCCGCGGATGATATAGCCGCCGCGTGCCGACATATTCAGCTCGGCTGAATCTCTTAACATCGGCAGATTCTGACGCGTTAAGGCCAAAATGCTCGGCGTATGTTCTTCTTCCAGAGCAAGCTGCCATGCTTCCGCCGTTTCAACGACATCGCAAGGACGGAATGTCATGATATTTGGCATACAGCGATAAGATGCCAAATGTTCAATCGGCTGATGCGTCGGGCCGTCTTCTCCGACACCGATAGAATCATGGGTTAAAACATAAACCACACGCAAGCCCATTAATGCAGCCAAGCGCATTGACGGACGCATATAGTCCGAAAAGACAAAGAATGTTCCGCCGTAAGGAATTGCGCCGCCATGCAAAGCCATACCGTTCATTATGGCACCCATAGCATGTTCTCTGATACCATACATTATGTTATTACCGTTATAATCCTCTCGGGTTACGGTTTTCATTCCATCAACAAAAGTCAGGTTAGAGGCAGCTAAATCCGCCGAACCACCGATGATTTGCGGAATATTCGGCACAATCGCCTGTAGGCAAAGTTGCGAAGCCTTTCTTGTGGCAACTTTTGTGCCTTCGGCAATGGATTTCTTCTTCAAATCATTCAAATCTTTATCCCAATTTTTGGGCAAGCGGTCATTAATATAGTCCAAAAACTCTTTGCCGGCTGCTTGGGCTTTTTTATCCCAAGTATTGAATATTTCCTCATTTCTTTTTCCGGCTTCTCGCCATGCATTCAAAATATCTTCCGGAACTTCAAAAGGCTCATAATTCCAATTTAAGTTCTGACGCATTGCCGCAAGTTCTTCTGCTCCCAATGGAGAACCATGGCACTTTGAAGTTCCGCACTTGGTCGGTGCACCAAAACCAATCTTGGTCTTGCAAGCAATCAGGGTCGGTTTGTCAGACTTCTGCGCCTGAGCAATGGCTTTTTCAATCTGCTCATAGTTGTGACCGTCTATCTCAATGGTATTCCAGCCTACAGCCTGAAAGCGCATAATCTGATTGGTTGAGTTTGCTTTATCTACCGTGCCGTCTATGGTGATATTATTGTTATCCCAGAGCACAATCAACTTATTCAAACGTAAATGTCCTGCCAGAGAAATTGCCTCTTCAGAAATACCTTCCATCAAGCAGCCATCGCCGTTTATGACATAAGTATAATGTGAGCATAGGTCATCACCAAACTTGGCATTGATTATTCTTTCGGCCAAAGCCATGCCGACTGCAGATGAGATTCCCTGCCCCAACGGTCCAGTTGTCATATCAATTCCGGCTAAGTGTCCATATTCCGGGTGTCCTGCCGTCTTGGCTCCAAGTTGACGGAAGTTGCGCAAATCATCAACATTAATATCCTTATAACCCAACAGGTAGAGCAGAGAGTAGAGCAACATAGAACCGTGTCCTGCCGACAAGACAAAACGGTCGCGGTCAAACCAACGGGGCTCGCTTGGGTTTATTTTCATAAACTTTGTAAACAAAACAGTGGCGACATCTGCCATTCCCAAGGGCATTCCGGGATGTCCGGATTTTGATTTTTCAATTGCATCGGCACTCAAAAACCTAATGGCATTTGCCATTTCTGGAAGTTTGTTGTTTTGCAAAAATGTCATTCTCTTATGCTCCTTAATTATTCATCAACATAGCGATAATCTATGTCAAATGTGCGTTGATTGTATTTAGCCTCTTCCGGCGTGATGTATAGACCGAGGTTAATGTCAAATTCATATTTCATCTCGGGAGGAATTTTGACCTCAACAGAATCCGCCGTATAAATCAGCTCTTTATCATTTTCGGGGATGGTTACCGATAGATAGTAAGTCTTTTTACCTAAGTATGCCGGCGGGCCTTTTATTGTTTCCGTGTAATATGCAAAATGGACATCTGTTTCATCGCTTTTCCGCAGGCGTTTAATCTTAAACACCGGATTGATAACGGCTTTATCCCTGTTGACTCTGGTATCAAAATAGCAATGTCCTTCATAGCCGATGAGCGAAATTTGAAACTCTTCCCGATAATTGACAATCTGGGTTAGATAAGAAGAATCGCGGGGGATATTCACCCTCGGACATAATTTATCTCCGTCTCCGCCCAAGCGACAAGAGGCAAGAAGAAATACAAAAAATAAAGCAAAAATTCGGCTATGCATTTTTCTTTCCGTATGTTTTTTGTTTACTATATACGTCGGCTTTTATTTTGTAAACAGTGCAACCAGCTCACTGTGATTAGAATAAACAAATTGGTCTACCATTGTGACCTCTATAAGTTTATATCCGCTTTCTAGCAGCTTATTGGCATCATTTACAAAAGTTCCCGGATTACAGGATACGGCAATAATTTTTTCAGGTCTTTCATTCTGAGGCAAAGAGGCAAGCTCGGCAACCTGAGCTGCAGCCCCTGCTCGCGGGGGATCAAACACAACGGCGGAAAAACCTTGTAACTCTTTTACATCTAATGGATATTTGAAAAGATTTTTGGTTATGATTTCGATATTTGAAATCATATTTTTATTCACGCTACGACGAAAACCATCCAGCAATCTTTCCGAAGAATCAATGGCTATAATTTTGTTTTTGGTATTGCGAGCCAAAGGATATGAAAAAGTACCGACACCGCAAAACAAATCAGCAATCTTACCGTTGGTTTCGCCCAAATATTTTAACACCAGCGAAACTAATGCCTGCTCACCTTCCTTGGAGGGCTGCAAAAATGTTCCGGCCGGAATGTAAACAAAGGTATCGGCTATTTTGATGTATGGAGCTGTTTTTTCGACAATCGGCTCGGCATCAATATCTGCTTTGCGACGGTGCGAAATGCGAATCACTTTTTCAGAAGCTTGAGCTTGTTCAAAAATAACCATCCGATGCTCCAACTCCAATTCCGCATCAAATTCCAGAACAATATCAATACCGTTATCCGCCTCGCAAAGCCATACATCTCCGCCCTCTAAGAGGGTTTGTACTGCCTTTTTTCCTTTTTTCTTTGTTGTAAAGGGAATCGCACAAATCTCGCCCAGCAAGTTTCTGATAAAGGGTAATACATCATTGAGACCAGATGTCAGAAGCGCGCAAGTTTCGCAATCTATGATATTTTTGCTTGCTGCCTCATTAAAACCCAAAATGATTTTACCTTTTTTCCGAAGAAAAGCCATTGAGGCACGACGACGTGTTCCGTCCGCGACAAAAATCGGCTTACCAAAGTTCAAATGTTCCGTCTTTATTTGTGCCAACACCTGACAAAAAGACTTCTCTTTGTTTTTTTGATATTCGTCTTGCGGTCTTTGGCGGCTGACACAACCTCCGCAAATATCGGCATATGGACAGCTCATACTTATTTCATATCCCCATCATCTATTCCTAAAATCAGATAATCGTTCTTTTTATCTGGTTCAGCTTCTTTTGTGGGCTCTGTTCCCTTTTGTTCTTCAATATTTGTATTATTTTCAACAATATGGTTCGCTCCTATGCCGTCCAGAAGGGATATTTCTCCGTTTCCTTCTTTTGTAAATATCGGGTGCAGTTGGCTGGCTTCATCTTTTTGAGGCAGATTTTCTCCGTTATGGAACTTAGCTAAATCCTCCTTAGTGAATACCTCGCAACGGTTGCGGCCGTTTTCTTTGGCTCGATACAAAGCATCATCGGCCGTTTTAATCAGCATATCAATATTATCTGAAATTTCAGAAGAAGACACACCAATACTTACGGTAAAGTTAAACGGTTTTCCGTCGTCAGAATAAACCACTATTTTAGAAATAGTTTGACGCAGACGGTCTGCAACGATTTTTGCTTTTTCCGGACCGACATCCGATAAATAGCAAACAAATTCTTCTCCGCCGTAGCGTGCGACGATATCGCAGTCACGCAAAGCTTTTTCCGCCGTAGATGAAAGCTCTATCAGAACTTTATCTCCAACCTTGTGACCATATGTATCGTTAACATTTTTGAATTTGTCCGCATCTATCATCAGGACAGAATAGCAGCCACCCTTCATACGGGCTAAAGAAATGCGCTTGGTTACCTCTTCTTCAAAATAGCGACGGTTATATAATGATGTCAGAGGGTCGCGGACAGCTTGATTCTTAAGCAAGACTTCACGGTTTTTACGTGATGTGATATCCTGGAAGGCCGCATAAAGCGCAATGTCATAGTTGTAATCTATGATATTTGCCGAAGCCAAAAGCCAGAAAGGCGTATTACCTGTTGAGGTCTTGACTAAGATTTCAAAATCCTGAACCTCTTTTTCTTGCTCCAAACGCTCATTTAGCAAGCGGCGGTTATCGGCATCAGCAAAGAAGTCCTTTAAGCGATATCTTTCCAACTCCGTCGGCTGTATACCGAAGAGCTTGATGGCATTGTTATTTGCCAAAATCAATTTATCATCGCTTAAGCGTGAAATGATAATCGGGAATGGAGAGGATTTGATTATTTCTTCAATTCGTTTGTTATATTTTTCTATCTCAATATCCTTATCTTCCAATTTTTTGAACATAAAATCGACTTTAATGATTAAAAGTGCAACAGCCAATCCTACATAAACCAATGCTGATACATACCACAGAGAGGAGATAAAAGTCGGAGCAACACCCAAAAGCCGACAAATCAAAAGAAGAGTAACCCCCGAGGTTAATAGCGCACCAATAAAGAAACCGGCTTTGTATTTATGTCCGCTTTGTGACCAAAAGCTTGCTGCAATGTAAGCAAAACCCGTGAGAGGAAAAATCTGACGCATAAGACTTACCATTGCTCCGTCTTGCGCAATTAAGCAGAAATAAACTATTGCGACAAGACCCAAGCCGCTGATTGCGCCGATGAGAGGCGTATCCGAAACATTAACGCTTAAAATTTGTGAGGCTGACAATGCCAAAAACATCATGGATAACAGCAAAACAAGCAACTCTAAAAAGGCTAATATGTTGATTGATATTCCCATTTGAACATAGTCATTCATCTTGAAACCAAACCATGAGCCGACAAATTCCAATGCAATACCAATAAACAAATAGCGTATACCCTTGCCTATTTTGATATCTTGGCTACTGTAACAAACCGAAAAGGCTAAAATAGCTAAAGCTATTAAGGTTATTAGAAAACTTGTACTCGAATTAAAAATTTCTATACTGCTCATTACGCCCTCTTTAGTAATTTAGTTTTGCCTTTTTTATATAATCACATTGTTAAAATAAATTAAAACTTTCAATAAAAATTATAAAAAATTAATGATTATTTGAAAAAAATATTATAGCATAGCTTATCGTAGAGCAGAATAGTTTAGAAGGATTGTGATAAATGACACAAACAATGCCCAATCATTATAGCCACAGTTTTGCGCTTAATTTGGAGAAAATACCGACAAGGAAATCCGACAGAATCGCTTTGCAGATTTTGTATCCCGGAATAATTTTCGGCTTGTTTTTGGTTCTTCTCGGAGTATTTGAGCTGCTGAACAGCTTTAAGGATAACTCTACAGATTTTGATTTTATCCCTGAAAATAATGAGGTTATTTATCCGCCTTTTTTGAATCCGACCTTTTTTGATATCGTTATTATTCTTATTGGTTCGGGAATCGTGATTTCGCTTCTTTTTTCTTATATTCGATATAAAAAAATATTTTTTGACGGCAAAAAAGTTCAAATTATTTATCGACCGGTTTTCGGTGCTAAAAAGGTTGTTAAAGAATCGATTGAAAATTATGAGGGCGTGCGCTTCAGAATTGAGTTTTTTCAATTCGGTTTTATGAACAAGAACAAGTATATCATTGAGCTTTGTCATAAAAATCCGCAGAAAATAGCTCCCTTATATATCTCAACAAAAAGCAAAAACATCCGCAAAATTTGGGAATATTATGCTCAGAAGTTGAATCTGCCGACTTTGGTGTTGACTGATGAAGGTGTTGTGCGAAGAGAAATTACAGATCTTAATAAATCTCTTCTGGAGATGATTGAGGAAGGTAAGTTTGTTAACTCTTATGATGAGCACGAACCCTTGCCGCCGTCAATTGCCTATGTTCGAAAAAGAGATAAAACCGTTATCAAGGCTCGCAAAATTTTTTGGGATGCTTATAACATATTGGTCGGTTTCTGTTTATTAATCTTGGGTTCTATATTAATTTATGCGGCATATCACCACAATCTGACCGTTAACCATTTTTCGTCTTCCTTTACTTGGGGGCTTTATGTTGTGGGCGCAGCCATTATTGCTTCGTCTATTTTTGTTCTCTTTCGTAAGGATAAGATTGTCGTAAAAAAGGATAAAATTGTTTTGGTGCATAAGTTTATGCTTTTCTCGCATAAAAACACCGAGATAAAAAAGAGGGATATTGAAGCTGTTGATGTTACGGTAAACCCCGCAACGGGACGTTTCTTTCTTTCTATTATATCTGATGAAAGGACTGCAATTTTCGGTAAAAAAATTCCGATTGAGGAGTTGCGTTGGGTTAAGAAATTTTTGATTAATGAGGTCGTTAACAGCCAAAAATTGTCAAGTTTGTAAATATTTGTTTGCCTTAGAACAGTTTTGGTTTATAAAGAGTTTAGCTTAATATCGTTTTAGAGGAATGAAACATTATGAAAAGAGAAGTAGATTCTGCAGAACAGGAAGCTTTTATTCGAGAAGTTACAGAAGAAGTTAAAAATGACCAGCTCAAACAAATGTGGGAAAAATATGGGATTTTTATCATTTTGTTCGTTGTTGTTGTGCTTGTCGGTGCTGTAAGTTTTGAGGGATTTCGAGCTTGGCAACGGAAAAAAAGCGAAACTTGGTCTGATACATATTCTTATGCCCTTAGCCTTGAAAACCAAGGAAAATATGAGGAAAGCCTTGAGGTCTTGGAAGATATGGCTCAAAAAGAGGGAAATATATATAGTGATATTGCCAAACTTCAGATGACTAATGTTTTGTTTGAACAAAACAAAGACGATGAAGCCGTGGAGATTTTGGAAGAGATTGTCGCCGATGATGATGTTAACAAAAAAATTAGAGATGTCTCGGCCATAAAGTTGGCGTCATATAAGTTGGACAGCGGCTCAATTGAAGAGATTGATGCTTTGCTCTTGCCTTTGATTGAGGAAAACGGAAGTTGGACAACCATAGCAAAAGAAATGCGCGCAATGGCTCTTATTCGGGAAGGAAATATTGAGCAAGCAAAAGCTCTTTACAATGAGATTTTATCTACGCCGAATCTTCCGGATAGTTTAAAAATGCGTGTTCAAGATATGTTGTCTGTTTTGGGTGATGCCAATTAGCCTTACTTTATATTATGGAGATTTCAAAAATGCAGTTTCTGAAATTTAGGTCTTTGTTGTCTGTTGCCGCTTTGGTTGTTGTTTGTGGTTGCAGCATGTTTGGTAAAGAAAAAATTTCTTTGGATGGAGAAAGAATTTCTGTCTTGGATGGAGAAACTGCCTTGCAACCAGATTACGCTCCAGGAGAAATTAAGGTTGTTTTGCCCGCGCCGTATATTAACTCATCTTGGTCGCAAAGCGGCGGAAATTCTACACATATGATGGGACATTTGAGCTCTGGAAATAAACTTAAAGAGTTGTGGGATTCAGGCTTTGGCGAAGGAAGTTCTAAAAGAGACTTTTTAATTGCTTCTACTGTTTCGGCACATAAAGCCGTGTTTACGATAGATGCCGACGGAATCGTAAATGCTTTTCGGCTTGATGACGGACGTAAAATTTGGGAACGCAGATTAAAACCTTTGGTTAAAGATGATAAAAGCACATCACTCAAGGGGGCTGGTTTGGCCGTATTTGATAAAAAAGTTTATGCCACGACCGGATTTGGCTCTGTTTTCGCATTAGATATGGTTACTGGCAAAATCCTTTGGCGTCATGAAGTTGGTTTGCCCATCAGAATCGCCCCAACTGCTGAAAGAGGCGTGCTCTTTGTACAGACCATTGACAATAAATTGATTGCGTTAAATGGTGTTGACGGTTCTCCCTTGTGGGATTATAAATCACCTTCCGAAGAAACAACTTTGGTCGGTGGTGCCAGCCCTGCCTACAGCCCGCAACAAGATACTATTGTAGCTGCTTTTTCTAATGGTGAGATTAGAGCTTTTAAGGCGAGCACGGGCTCTGCTTTGTGGTCTGATGTTTTGGTTTCTCGTAAAAGAGTAAACTCTCCGGCAAATATTAATGCAATTAAAGCAAACCCTGTTATTGATGGGGCAACGGTTTATGCTGTAGGAAATAATAATCTTTTGGTGGCCATTGACCTAAGAAGCGGTGCAAGAATCTGGGAAAGAGAAATCGGCAGCACAAACCAACCCTGGGTGGCTGGTAAGTTTATGTTCGTGTTGAGCAATAATTATGATCTTTTTGCCATTGAAAAAGCAACCGGAAAAATTGTTTGGAATACACAGATTCCTTTAGGTGACACTAAGGAAGAACGTGTCGGAGTTACGGCTAACGGACCGGTCTTAACCGGAAACAGATTGTTGGTTGCAACATCTAATGGTCATGCTTTTGCTGTTTCACCCTATACCGGAAAAATTCTTGGTTATATTGACCTGAGTGACGGGGTTGCAACATCTCCCATCGTCGTTAGACAGACCGCTTTATTTGCGACAGATGATGCTGATTTGACTGCTTATAAGTAAGGATAAAAAATGACACTCAAAGTTGCCATTATCGGACGCCCCAATGTAGGAAAGTCCACTTTATTTAACAGATTGGCCGGAAGGAAGATTGCTATTGTTCACGACCAACCGGGGGTTACGCGTGACCGCAAGGAAGCCGAGGCAAAACTGCGCGATATTGAGATGAAGATTATTGATACTGCCGGTTTTGAATATTCTAAGGAAGACAGCTTGGAAAAAAGGATGTGGCAACAAACAGAAAGGGCCATCAAAGAGGCTGATGTCTGCTTGTTTTTGTTTGATGCCAGAGACGGTATTCAACCTTATGATGAGTTTTTTGCTAATCTGGTTCGCCAGAGCGGGAAACCTGTTATTCTGTTGGCCAATAAATGTGAGGGCAAACTGCAAGAAGACAGCATTCATGAAGCTTATAAGCTTGGTTTAGGTGAACCAATCCCCTTTTCTGCCGAGCATGGTTTAGGGTTGCTTGACTTATATGACATGCTCAAACCCTATGATAAAAAAACAAAGGAAGATGCCGAGGCAGAAGATATTGAACCGGCAGATAATCTTTCTCAAGAAGAAAAAGATAAATTAGAAGATGAAAAAGTAAAAGCACGCCCCATCCAGTTGGCTATTGTCGGCCGCCCTAATGTCGGAAAGTCTACTTTAATGAATGCGTTGCTCAAAGACGAACGCATGCTGACGGGGCCAGAAGCCGGTGTTACACGCGACGCAATTGCCGTGGATTGGGAGTGGAAAGGACGCAAAATTAAACTTGTCGATACCGCTGGTTTGCGCAGGCATTCCAAAATTGAGGATTCTTTGGAGAAAATGTCTGCGGCCAGTACAAAACATGCAGCCTTTATGGCACAAGTCGTTGTTCTGGTCCTAGATGCCGATGCCGTGCTTGATAAACAAGATTTGACTATTGCCAGACAGGTTATTGATGAAGGACGAGCTCTTGTTATTGCGGTAAATAAATGGGATATTGCAAATCGACAAGAAGCTTTGCAAAAGCTAAATGATAAGCTGCAAACGTCTTTAGCTCAGATCGAAGGTGTTCCGACAGTTACTATCTCCGCATTAAAAGGTGAGAATCTGGATAAGTTAATGAGTGCCGTATTTAAAGTTTATGATCGTTGGAACACCAGAATTCCTACGGCTCCCTTGAATAAATGGTTTGCCGACATGATTGACAACTATCCGCCTCCGCTCGGTAAAAATAAAAGGAGGATTAAGTTGCGCTATATTACACAAGCAAAGACCAGACCTCCTGCATTTTATATCTTTTCGAGTAACCCTGAAGGTTTACCTGATGCGTATTTGCGTTATTTGATGAATAATCTGCGCGAAACGTTTAATTTAGGGGGAATTCCATTACGTGTTACTGTTCGGAAAACAGGAAATCCTTATGCCGAAAAAGATAAAAATCATTCAAAGTAAAAAAAACAGCCCCGAAATCGGGGCTTTATCTTTAACCGCTTGACCGCACACTGGCTGCGGCGGTAATCTTTGTCATATCGCGTTGCTTCCAATGTGCATATCTTGCGTAAGTGCCCTGTATCTTTACCTCAAAATAACAGAAAAATAAAACTTTCTAAACAAATAAAATTCTAATAATCCACCGACAAAAATAAAATTACTTTCATTTTAAGTTGACACTTTCCCTTTTCTGTTTTATCATACTTCTTAATAGGTGTGTTGTAAAATGACGGTGTTTATGCTGTTTGTGTGAACAGTATATGTTTCATCCGCCATATCTTT
>CASEZG010000020.1 GCA_949292375.1 uncultured Pseudomonadota bacterium
AAACCTTACGGTTTGACCACGCTCGTTGGCGTGGAGCGGTGTTGTTCCAACACCTTGGCATTCAGCCCCGAGTAAACTCGGGGTTTTCTGTAAGGCAACACATAAAAAGACTATCTCCTAATATATTTAAAAATAATCAACTTCCTGACCCCGTCATAACCCCAACAGGGCGCATCATTCATAAACCTAAAACTTGGTAATTTCCACTCCGAGTCGTTTCCGATTCGCTATCGTCTAAGCACAAAAAACAATTTTTCAAGCCTTTAGGCATAAAAAAATACATTTATTAATCACATTTTAAGACATTTTAGCTAGATTAAGGCATAAACAGTACATTTTTTACTTGCGTAATTAAACAAATTATTGTATAAAATTGGACAAAATAGACTTTTTTATCTAAATTTATTTGGAGTTTACCAATGAACAAAAAGCTTTTATCGGCATTTGCTGCCTTTTTAATGTCTATGAGTCTGGCAGCCTCTGCCTCCGCCGAATGTGACGGTTTTTATATGGGTGTCCGCGGTGGTATCGTTAACCACAACTTAGGCGATTCGGACGAAGCCCTCGGCGACAGATTTGAAATTGATGACAACTCTTGGATGGCTGCCGCCGCCCTCGGTTATCGTTATACATATTTCCGTGCTGAATTAGAATTCACATGGCGTGAAGAAACCGAAAAGAAAACCGGTGAGCTTGACGCACGTAATACATCAACCTTCCAGACTATGTCTTATATGTTGAACGTTTATGCCGACTTAACGCCTTATTCTATGTTTACGCCTTATGTTATGGCTGGTATCGGTATGACTAATATTGAATACGAGTTCAAAGGTTTCAACCGCAAAGCCGTTAAGTATGAAGAAGACAACTTCACTTGGGCAGTTGGTGGCGGTTTGTCAGCTAAAGTAACCAACCGTATTAACATTGATGTCGGTTATCGTTTCTTGAATATGGGTGAAATCGAAAGCGCATCTATCCGCGCTCACGAAGTATACGGTGGTTTCCGTTACGTCTTCTAACCCAAGCCTTATCAATAAAAAAGCTCTTCTTCGGAAGAGCTTTTTTTATTGTCCTAACGACACAAGGCACAAAAGATAGATACGCACGCCGGAATCATCGCGATTCAACAATGGTTCTTGAAGCAGCCAGTGATGCGGTCAAACTGGCTACAGTTTGCGCGGTTCAACAATGGTTCTTGAAGCAGCCAGTGATGCGGTCAAACTGGCTACAGTTTGTTATTTGAAGGAGTTAACCAAAGACCCTGCCAACATATACCAGCCGTCCACCAAAACAAAGAAAATGACCTTAAAAGGCAGAGCCAAAACGGTTGGCGGCAACATCATCATACCCATTGACATAAGCACGGAAGCAATCACCATATCTATAATCAGGAACGGCACAAAGATAAGAAAGCCGATTTCAAAGGCGCGGCGAAGCTCGCTAATCATAAAAGCGGGGATAGCAACTTTAAGCGGGGTTTCCGCAACACTTTCTGCCGGTTTTTCCTTAGCCAAGTCCGTAAAGAGAAGCAAATCTTTTTCGCGGGTGTTGCGTACCATAAATTCCTTAAGCGGCGCGGCGGCTTTTTCCAAGCCGTCAAGGATTTCAACCTTTTCCTCATACATCGGTTTAATCCCCTCTTCCCAAGATTTTTCAAAAGTCGGAGCCATAATAAACATCGTAAGGAACAAAGCCAAAGAGAGCAAGACCATATTCGGCGGTGTAGAGTTTGTCGCCAAGGCACTGCGGGTAATGGAAAAGACCACCACAATTCGGGTAAAGGAGGTCATCATCACCAAAATACTCGGTGCAATGGAGAGCACCGTAATCATCAGAATAATATTGAAGATTCTGGCGGTTGCCGAGCCGGTAGGCTGGTCCTGAACATTTAAGCTGAGCGTTTGTGCCTCAGCCGGAAAAGCAAAAAAGCCCCAAGCGGCAAAAAGAACCAAACATAAAAACAAAAACCTTTTAGACATCATTTCTGAACCTTTTTAGCCTGTTCGGATTCAATCAGCAGATTCTGCGTTGCACCGAGCAAAAGCAAATATTCTTTATCATCTTTTTTGAACAACACGAGCGAATTTCTGGCATCAAGCCGCCTGTTTTCAAGCACCTGCAGACGCTGATTTTCGCTAAGTTTGCGCATAAACTTATTTTTTGCGCCATGGAGCTGACAATATTTAATGGCCCAAAGCGTCAAAAGCATCAAGCCCAAAACAAAAGCCAACGAGAGCATGGCTTTAAAAATCATCAAACCTTCCATAACCTGCCTACCGCAACAATTATCCTTGCGCCGATTATAATTTTTTTTGAACTTAAGAGTCAATCATTGCCCCTCTGACTGTTGATATGTGCTTTGATATACTGGAAGAGGGAAAAACAATATGTTAGAGATAATGCTATGAAGAAAGAGAAAATACAAATATCTGATGAACGACGCACCCAAGGTTTGGCAAGCGTTTCGCAAGCAATTTTACCTCTTGCAAAACAATACTTGGGCACAAAAGGCTTTGTCGAAATAGATATTCTAACCGGTTGGAGCGGCATTGTCGGTGAAGAGCTTGCCGAGTTCAGCCTCCCGCAAAAAATAGACTTTCCGCGCGGCCAAAAAAGCAACGGCACTTTGCACTTAAGCGTGCTTTCGGGTGCTTTTGCTCTCGAGATACAGCATCGTGAAAAATATATCTTAGAAAAGATAAACACCCATTTTGGTTACCAAGCCGTATCCAAGATAAAAATCACTCAAGACAGTAGTCTGGCAAACGAAAAGCTGGAAAAATCCCTTAAGGAAAAACCGCCAATAAAGGTCAGTCCCGAAGAAGAAAATTACATCAATGACCTAACATCTAACCTAAACAACAGCGAACTTAAGAAAATATTAGTAAAATTGGGTAAAAGTGTATTTAATGATAACAAAAGAGAGAACAATAAAAAATGAAATTTGAAGATATTGTCAAAAAGATAAGCGGCACCATTGCCGGCTTGATTATCTTTTTTATTGCGGCAGGAATGTATTTAAACCTTAAAGGTTTTATTATGAGCCCGGACGGACGTCCTGTTTTAATGCAAACGGCACAAGCTGCACCTTCGGCAGAAGATGTCTCTGCGCTTGCACAAAAAGTAGACCCCAAAGTTAATGTCATTCTGCCTAAAGGGCATTCGCTAGGCAACAACAAAGCCCCGATTGCGATTTATGAATACTCATCTTTTGGCTGCCATCATTGTGCCAATTTTCATTTAGACACACTGCCGCAACTGAAAAAAGACTTTGTAGATTCGGGTAAGGTTAATGTGATGTTTGTAGATTTTCCGATTGATAGCAAATCTATGATGGCTTCTATGCTGGCTCATTGTATTCCCGCAAAGAATTACCACGAATTTTTGGAGCTTCTGTTCAAAAAACAACGTGAATGGGGATTGTCTTTCCGTACTGAAAAAATCTTATCCGAATATGCCGCGCTCAATGGCTTAAGCAAAGAAGCCGCCGCTAAGTGCCTAAAAGACGAAAAGTTAGCGGAACAAATTATAGAAGAACGCCAACAGGCCATAGACAAGCTGAAAGTTCAAGGCACCCCTGCACTGCTGATTGTAAGTAAAGACGGTAAAGAAGTAATTCATGGTGCGCCGGATTACGAAACACTGAAAGCTTATTTACAAAAGAAACTTACCAACAAATAGAACGTACCCTGCTTTATTAATAAGTCGGTAACAATTTATGAGGTATAGTAAGCACAATGAAAAAGATTCCTGAAGACCTGAAATCGCTGGAAGAACGCATAAAAAAACAAAGAGCCATAGAACAAGCTGCGCGAAAAGATGCTAAAGAATCTGAGTTTGCTTATGCCACCAAAACAGGTTTCAGAGTTGGAACAGAGCTGGTCTCGGGAGTTTTGGTCGGAGCTGCCTTGGGGTATTTTTTGGATAAAGTCTTATCCTCGCAACCCATCTTTTTGGTAGCCGGACTATTCTTCGGCGGCGCAGCCGGATTCTTAAACGTATATCGTTTTGTAAAAAACGAAGACCGAAACAAGGAGTAGTTAGTCGTGTCTAACCCTATGGAACAATTTACCGTCAAGCCGATTATACCGATTGAGGTCGGAGGCGTGGACATCTCTTTTACCAACTCAAGCCTTTTTATGGTTTTGGCTGTTGTTTTATCCACGCTCATCTTCGGACTTTGCTTACGTAAAAGAACAATCATTCCCTCTGTTGCCCAATCTGTTCCGGAAACGGTATATGAATTTATATCATCTCTTCTGAAAGAAAATGTAGGGGTAGAAGGCTTGAAATATTTTTCCTTCATCTTCACTGTTTTCTTGTTTGTTGCCTTCGGAAACTTGCTCGGCTTGTTCCCTTATGCTTTTACCTTTACATCCCATTTGGCAGCAGTAGGCGGCTTATCCGTCATTGCTTTGCTGTTTAACATCTGCATCGGCATCAAAAAGAAAAAATGGAGCTATCTGCGCACATTTTTACCCAAAGGGATTCCGGCTGCTCTGGCACCGCTGATTGTACCGATTGAGATGATATCTTTCCTTTCAAAACCCTTCAGCTTAACCGTCCGTCTTGTTGCAAACATGACCGTCGGACACATCATGCTCAAGATTATTGCCGGCTTTATCGTCGCATTAGGCATCGGCGGTATTGTTCCCTTAGCATTTGATGGCTGCATTATTGTCTTTGAAATTTTCATTGCTTTGTTGCAAGCCTTCATTTACACGGTTTTGAGCTGTATTTATCTTGGCGATGCATTGCATAGCCACTAAAGATTAAGTTTTGGCCTTGAGCCGAATATAATTATGTTTTTTACTAACCCGAAGTTTGCAAAGCAAACTTCCTTATCAACCCGAAAGAGGATAAAATTATGGAACCAATGGCTTATATCGGCGCAGGTATGTGCGCTTTGTCAATGACAGTCGCTGCTTGGGGTGTGTCTCAAGTCTGGACAACAATTATTTCAACAGTCGGTCGCAACCCGCAAGTCAAAAAAGATGTAGATATCTATGGTTGGGCAGGTTTTGCCGCCGTTGAAGCTATCGCATTGTATGCTTTGGTTATCGCCCTTGTAATGCTCACGGGCAACTAAACAATCCGTCTTTCGTCAGAACCGAGGATACCATTCCTCGGCTCTGAAAAGACGAACAACAAATTAAGGATTAGCCATGCCGCAGTTAGATACATCGACTTTCACATCTCAGCTATTCTGGCTCATTGTGTGTTTCTTCAGCATGTTGTTTATTATGTCACACTTCATTGTGCCGCGCATTGCAGACATTCTGGAACAACGCCAACGCAAAATAGACGGTTACCTAAACAAAGCGCACAATATTCGCCTAGAGGCTGAGGATTCTCTGAAAAAATATCAAGAAGCTCTTGCTAATGCCACGGCAAAAGCTAATGAATCTCTGGCTGCGACCCAAAACGAACTAAATTCCTATATGCAAAAAAAGCAAGACGAACTCGCCGCCAAACTCCAAAAAAAGATTGCCGCCGGCGAGGCCGAAATTGCAAAAAGCAAAGAAGAGGCTCTGGCAAAAGTAAAAGAAATGTCTGAAGAATTAGCTCAAGCAGTAGTCAACAAAATCGGTTTAACAACCATTTCTGCAAAAGACATCAAAGACGCAGTTAAAACCGTTGAGGCAAAACAGAAATGACCAACAAAAGTTCAAATATAATAGATACAGCACAAAACGCCGTTATGAACGCCGCAGACAATGTTTCGGAAATCATCGGGCAAATTGAGGGTCACGAAGAAGTCTTCTACCAAAGTGCCGAATTTTGGGTCGGCACAGCCTTTGTTCTTGTTGTCCTTCTGCTGGCAAAACCGATTGGAAGTTTGGTAAAGTCAATGCTCAACAAACGCATAGACGGCATTGCCAAACGCATCCAAGATGCTGCCAATCTTCGCGATGATGCCCAAAAACTTTTGGCTGATTATGAAAAAAAATTTCTAAATGCCGACAAGGAAGCAGAAGCCATTTTGGCAAAATCACAAAGAGAAATTGAATACTTCAAAAAAGAAAACCTTTCTAAGCTGGAAGCTGAAATGAAGATTAGAGAAAAAGATGCTGAAGACCGCATCAAAGCAGCCAAAGAAAAAGCAGCCAAAGAAATTTCTGATCTGACCAGCGAACTAACGATTAAAGCCGTTAAGACCGCTATAATGAAAAATTTAGATACCAAGACACAAGATAAATTAATTGATAATTCTATTTCGCTGATTACAAAACTTTAAGATTATAATGTAAAAAAAGAGCGGATTTTCATCCGCTCTTTTTTATATTCATTTCCCTATACAAACATCGTATCCAACAATTCTTTGGCATAAGCTCTCATTTCGGGATTACGCATCAATTTGAGCTTAAGATCAGAATAGGCTAAATCTTTGTTTGTACCGCAGTCAAAGCGCATTGCATCACACAATACACCGCTAAGTTTTACACCGCGCTCTGCAGCCAAATTCATGGCATCAGTCAAGTTAATTTCGCCATTGGAACCCTTTTTAACTTCAGGCAAAATATCCATAATAACATTCGGCAAAATATAAGGACCCATGCTGGCATAAGTAGAAGGAACTTCTTCAAGTTTAGGCTTTTCGACCAAACCTTTTGCATGAACGACACGACCATCTCGTACAGCACCAACCAAAGCACCATAGCGTGTCATCTGCTCACGCGGAAACTCCATAATATTTTCAACCATTCCGCCATATTCGTTATAAACATTTAAAAGTTGCTGCAAAATACCTTCACCATGCATATTGATATATACATCATCCGGCCACATAACAATAAAATCTCTATCCCCAACAATCTCTTTAGCCATCAAAATAGCATGCCCATTTCCATGAGGCTCTTTTTGCTCGGCAAAAGAAAACTTCATACCATGTGGGATAATATCTTGAATAACTTTTAAGAGATCTAACTTATTCTTTTCCTTCAGGTGATTTTCCAACCACGGATACGGATTAAAATAAGTTTCAAACAAATGTTTACATGATTGATCACTATAAATAAAGACAACTTCCTTAACCCCGATTTCGGCACAAGCATCAACTGCATATTGAATAATCGGCAAGCTGTCTAATGTTAGGAAACCTTTGTGAAGAGCTTTGGTGGCAGGAAGATTTCTTGTTGAAAGTCCGGCCACGGGCAAAATACAAACTTCCGGTTTTTTTATCATCTAAAACTCCAAATAATGCATTGTTACACAATGCCCAGAATCATAACATAAAAAAACGATTCGACAAGTCTAAAACAACCCTTGCACAACTATTATGAACAACTTAGTATGTTAATTCCCCACACGAATAATTTTTCCGGAAGCCTTTGCCACATCGCCCACAATTTCACGCAACAATACATCTTGATTTTCAGGAACCTGTTGCGGTTCTGGTTCAACCTTTTCCTCTGGCACACTCTTCTCTGCCTCATTCTCTGAGCTCATACTTTCTTCTTTTGTTTCAGGCAAAGTCCGCTCCACAGGCTCCGCTTTTTGCCAAACCTTTTCCCCCTCTTCTTCCAAAACCACAACCGGTGTTGAGACGATTCCGCTTGGTTGCTTTCCACTAAAATCCAAAACCGGAATTTCTTCATTCTCTTTAGCTTTTTCTAAGGCCTCAATCTCCTGAATATTGCGTGTTACCGTAATATCCTTGCCGCTTGCTCCGGAAATCTTGCCTGTATTTTCTTCCAGCTTTTTCCTAATCTCTTCTTGCTTTAGCTTTTCGGCATAAGCATTTTCTTCTTTTTTCGTAATCTCTTCCGAATATTTAAAGAGCTCATCAATTTTCTCATTCAAAAGCTTAAGTTCTTGAACTGATTTTTTCTCCATATCAGAAATTTTTCCGACATAATCTTCCAGCTGTTTCAAATCATGACTGTTCTGCATAAAGATATAATCTTTTACTGCTTGCGAATTAATGGCATCCAGAGCCAACAACTGATCCTCAATTTCTTTTTTCAAAGCGATAACTTTGTCATCACGATCGATATCCAACATGGTTTTAATCGCAGCCAACCTTTGAGCAAATACACCATAATTGTCGCGATAATCATTAGCATCAATTTTAGACTGATTATAATTATCAACAATCTTGTTATAGAAGCCATTAATCTTAAGTTTGATATCTTGCTCATAGATTCGTAAAATCTCATCTTTCAAATTAACGGACTTATCATCCAACGCGATATTCTTTTCTCCCAATGCTTTGGGTAAACTCTCATCAAACTCGGGGATAGCCCCTTGAACAAAGATTTCATCCAAACCTTTGCTAACCTCCTTAACCACATCATCAACCTTCTGATATCTGGCCAGAATATCCTTATCTTGAGTCAGCTTACGCCGAGCTTCTAACTCCGGAATAACCTCTTTAAACAAACGTTGCTGCGTTTTTTTCGCATAAGCTTGCTGCTCGTCCATCAAAGCTTTCAGTTGAGCTTTTCTCGCATCCTCAGCTGCTTTTTTATCCGCAGCAACCTTCGCCCAATGAGCATCATACGTATCCGTAATATCCTTAACATTAACACTAAGTTCAGGCTCAGACATTGGTCCTTTCAGAGCAAAACTAAACGGCTTAATTTTATCATTATCAAGAGTAACCTTAAAATCAGCATTCATATCCCAGAGATTTAAATTACCCTTATCCGACATTGTGATAGACCACTCTTTTGCATTCAAGGCAGCATTTTCAAAAACATAGTCCGCCTTAGAAATTTTTATCTTTCCTGAAGCACTGTCAAAAGCTGTTTCACCTTTCTGCAAATTCTCTTGAACAAATGTCACCAAACCATCTGAGTGGTCACGATTACGCAAATCCACATCAATTGCAGCCAAATCCCAACCTTTAAAGACGGGAGATGACACTTTATAATCTATCTCACCTTCAAAGGCAGACAGCATTTCCTCAACGGATGCCGCCGAAGTATTAAAGGTCGTTTGAACATCCAGCGTCCCTGACTTAATACCATATTTACTTCCGCTCCATGTCTTCTCAGACATTTTTTGATTATTCAGGCTCAATTTGCCGTTAATTTTAGGGGTTTCGACAAAATCAAGCGACCAATTAGATACAAGCTTTCCGCCGTCATAATCCGCATCAAAATTATTAACATTCCATATTGCGTCTTTTAAGGCAAAATCTATATTGGCATTTGCAAAATTATGATTTTTATAACTAAGCATTCCAATATTAAACTTACCACTCAAATCAAACTTCTTGTAAAAATCATAATTAATCTTTGTCTTATCCAAATCTGGCTTTGCCACAAATACAACATCGTTCCCTTCATTATTTCTGAAAGATACGGAATTTTTTACTTCCGGCACATCATTATACCAAAAACGCTCCAACTCTAAACGACTAATATCCATCTGAGTATCAATTTTGGGTCTATCTGTTTGGGTATCCAAGGTCAAATAACCGCTAAAATTATTGGAGCCCACAAAGGAACTTATATTTGTCAAACTATAATAATCAGCCCCACCCAAAACATCAGCCGTTAATGTAAACATTCCCAGAGAAAAAGCCTTTGGCTTATAATTAAAGCCAAAATCATTCACCATCTGCACAAAATCAGGTGCTTTGGCATTTACCTTTCCGGCAAGAGACCACTTACCATCACGTTTGTTAAGCTGTCCGGCATAAATAACATCCATATATTCCCATTTTGAAACAGCCTTTATTGCCAACAAAACCGGCGTTCCGGTCATAATTCCCCTCGAACTGAAATTCTTCAGTTTTTTCAAATCCACTTTAGGTAAAGCAAGTTCAAACTTATTCAGGAATGAAGGTAAATCTTTTGTGTTGAAATTATATTTCATATTTTCAAAAGATAACTTACCATTGCCCAATCCTTTAACCTTTCCATCGACATTAAACGAAGCATTTGCTACCGTGCCGACATCAATATTCAAGATATTAAACTCTCCTTTTGTTCCTTCCACATCAAAATACGCATTTTCAAACGGAATTCCCTCATAAATTCCTAACCCGATATTTATAATAAACCGAAAATCAAAATCATTCAAAAATCCCAATTTGGAAGCTCTGTAATAGAGTCTATCCGTAAAAGATTTTTGCTTTTCTTCTTCCGGAAGAGAAGGAACATAATTATCAAAATTAATACTATCAGTACTAACATCTAAGAATGCATTGGGACGTTCTCCGATAACAAAGCCCATATTTCCGGCAAACAAATTTTTATCAACATTAATCTCAAACGGGGCTACACTAAGCGTTTCAAAATTTCCGGCAACAGTAGCGTTACCAAAGCTCTTTTTATAAGTTGCCTGCGTAATTGGCTTAACTTCATATCCCAACCAAGCTAACAATTTTTGCAAATCATTTGTTGTATATTCAGGTTTCAAATTATATGTGAAAAGATCATTATCCGCAAAAACTTCACCGCTCATCTTAAATTCTGTTTCGCCAGGAAGTGTCGCACTCAAATTTCTGATTTCAAGCTCATTATCCAAATAATCAACGCTTAAATTAAAATCTTTAAACGTCTGCCCATTGTATTGCGTATTAATAGATTTTACATCTGCAATAAAGTCAAATTTGAGCTGCGGATTATAAGCAACACCTTTTTGACTATATTTTGCATAAAAACTTTTCAAGGCTGCTTCCACTGGCGTTAAGTCTAAATCCGTCATTTCAAAACCAATTTCGGCACGCTTACGCTCATTCTCAGCCTCTTCCGTTGCATAATCCGGAGCTAAGGGCACAAGAATATTACCAGCACCGGCGGTTGAGCCATATTTTACAACAATATTTGAAAAAGAAATTTTAGTTTTATTTATTTCTGTCTGCAAAGACAATGCCAGAGGATAATTATATTCGTTGCCGAGCTGAATATCCTTAAAATTCTTATTTATAAAATCGACCGGCTTTTTCGATTCTATAATCACATCACCATTGATAGCTTCATTTTTAAGCAAAACCGAACCGTCAAACCGCACAAATGTCTCAGATGTTGGATGATTAAGCACAAAATTTACTGATGTTGCAAAGGTTTCGGAAAAACGCCCCAAAGACATGGCAAAGCCTTCAGGATTATTATCCTTAACATAGCTGCCCTCGATTCTATATGGTCCGAAAATACTTGGAGCAATAACTTCCGCATTTAAGTTTTCAAGATTAATATCAATGTCATGCTTCGTGCTAACCACATTCAATGTGGCTTTTTCCAAAAGCACACTATCAAGTTTAATATCAACATTATCAAGATTAAGTTTTTGTTCCGGAGTTATGGCTGATTGCCAATTAAGCTTGCCTTCATCGTCAATTTCCATCAAAATTTTTGGCCCGATTAAAGACATCATTTGAACTTCAAAATTACCTTTCAACAAAGGCCACAACGAAAGCTTTGCAACCAAACGATCAATTGTTGCTAAAGGCACATCTTGCTTACCTGCTTCTTTGCTGTAAACCTTAATATTTGAGGCCGTTAAATCAGGAGATGGAAAAATTTTAAAGCTAACCGGACCTTCAAATACAACCAATTTGCCGCTCACATCTGAAAACTGCTCGGCAATTTTATCCTTATGCTCATTCCAATCAATCATTGCAACATAAGCGGAAAGTCCGCCGACAACAAGAACCAATATTGCCAATATAATGAGCACTGCTTTTTTCAAGGCTTTTCTCCTGCACCACAAATGCAAAAACTTAAAATAATCTTTGCTAAATCCACAAACTATATATAGTATTAGAACATAAATTAATTAATAACATTTTAAGGAAAATAGCAAGTAATGAATAACATTTCAAAACTTTTTGAACTTGCCCGTTCTGCTCGCCGAAACGCATACGCGCCTTACTCAAACTTTGCCGTCGGTGTTGCTCTTTTGAGCCAAGAGGGAAATTTTTACAAAAGCTGCAACGTTGAAAACATTTCTTATCCTTGCGGGAGCTGTGCCGAAACCGGAGCCATTGCGACCATGGTTGCAGGCGGCGACAAACAAATTGCCGAAATTTTAGTCCTAGCAGAAGGTAGTGAGCTCATCACACCTTGCGGAGCTTGCCGTCAACGCATCAAAGAATTCTCTACCCCACAGACTTTAATTCACCTAGCCAATGCTGCAGGGGTGCAAAAAACTTACACTATTGCCGAACTCTTACCCCTTGCTTTTGCCGAAAAGGAGCTCAAAAAATGATAGAACAAATAGCAGCACAAATCAAAAACAAACTCGGTGCCTACGCTCCTGAAACCGCTATTATTCTGGGCAGTGGTCTAGGTGCCCTCGGCGACCAGATTGAAAACCCTGACATCATTCCCTATGGCGAAATTGAGGGTTTTCCGCAAAGCACTGTCAGTGGGCATAAAGGAAGACTGATTATCGGAAAACTGGAAGGCAAAGATGTCTTATGTATGCAAGGGCGTATTCATCTTTATGAAGGACACAGCCCGCAAAGCATCAACACCTTCATCAAAGCATTTCAGTTGCTGGGCATCCAAAATCTTATTGTAACCAATGCCTCCGGCTCTCTGACAAAAGATTTGCCGGCGGGGAGCATAATGCTGATTAAAGACCATATTAACCTAAGCGGAACCAATCCGCTGATTGGCCCCAATGATGAAGCCTACGGCCCGCGCTTTCCGGATATGAGCAATGCTTATGACAAAGAGCTCAGAGCCAAAGCTAAAGAGCTTGCCAAACAAGAAAACATTCCTTTGGCTGAAGGCATTTATTTGATGGTTTCTGGTCCGACTTTTGAAACACCGGCCGAAGTTCGTGCCTTCCGAATTTTAGGCGCAGATGTGGTTGGAATGTCTACCGTGCCTGAAGTTATTTGCGCCGTACATTCAGGCATAAAAGTTTTAGGCTTTTCGGTTGTCGTTAACTTGGGGTGTGGCTTAAAAGATGGCGCAATCAACCACGCCGAAACGCTACGAGAGGCAGACAAAGCCTCCGTAAACCTCATCAAATTGGTCAGAAGCTGCATAAGGGAGATATAATATGGACGATGTAACCGCAGCCAAACACCTCATTCATCTGTTAGACCTAACCTCGCTCAACAAAGATGATACGGAAAGTCGCATAGAAAAACTTTGCAAAAAAGCCCAAACCCCCTACGGCAATGTTGCAGCTGTTTGCATCTATCCCAAATTTCTACCTTTAGCACAAGATATGCTTGAAGGTACAGGTATCAGACTGGCAACGGTAGTTAACTTTCCCGAAGGCAATGCGGATTTAAGCAAACTCCGCGCCGAAACGGAATATGCCTTGGAGAAAGGCGCTCAAGAAATTGATGCCGTCTTTCCTTACAAAAATTTTCTGAACAACGACTATCAAACTTGTGCTGATTTTGTGGCTTACGCCAGCAAATTAACCGGCAAAAAACATCCCTTAAAAATCATTCTGGAAACAGGGGCTATAGAAAAATCCGCACTCATTGCCGAAGCCACAAAAATTTGCATAGCCAATGGTGCCAATTTTATAAAAACCTCAACCGGAAAAACTGAAGTTTCCGCCACACCGGAAGCGGCCAACATCATTTTGGAAACTATTGCTTCCGGCAGACGCAATGTCGGTTTCAAAGCAAGCGGCGGAATAAAAACCATTGAAGATGCAAAAAAATATTTGGTTTTAGCCAATGCCATTATGGGCTGGAAATGGATTAATCCATCCAATTTCCGCATCGGTGCAAGCTCGCTATTGGACAACCTGCTAGAAGTTATTGAGAGAGGATATTAAGATGACATTTTTGCCTCAAGAAATCATTCGCAAAAAACGCAATCACCAAACTCTTACAAAAGAAGAGATAAGCTTTTTTGTAAAAGGCGTAACTGATGGCTCTATTGTTGATGCCCAAACAGCTGCCCTAACCATGGCCATTTTTCTCAATAGCTTTTCCAAAGAAGAAACCGCAGCCCTAACCCTAAACATGCGCGATTCCGGCGATGTGCTGGATTGGTCTGAGGTCAATGGTCCGATTGTAGATAAGCATTCCTCCGGTGGTGTCGGTGATAAAGTTAGCCTGATGCTAGCCCCGATGATAGCCGCTTGTGGCGGATTCGTTCCGATGATTTCCGGCCGAGGATTAGGACATACCGGAGGCACCTTGGACAAGTTTGATTCCATCCCCGGCTATCAAACAGCTCCAAGCAATGAGCTCTTCCGCAAAACGGTTAAGGAAGTTGGTTGCGCCATCATCGGACAAACAGGAAACTTAGCTCCTGCAGATAAAAAGATTTATGCCATCCGCGATGTTTGCGGCACGGTTGAATCTGTCGAGCTGATAACGGCCTCTATTCTATCTAAGAAACTTGCGGCCGGACTTGATTGTTTGGTAATGGATTTAAAATGCGGCAACGGTGCTTTTATGGACAGCTTGGATAACGCACGCAGACTGGCTCACTCCATTGTTGATGTAGCCAATGCGGCAGATACCAAGACCTCCGCGATTTTAACCGATATGAATCAGGTTTTGGGACGCAATGTCGGCAATGCTTTGGAGGTAATGGAAGCAGTTAATTACCTTAAAGGCATTGATGTTGACCCAAGGCTTCATCAAGTAACCATCGCGCTTTGTGCCGAACTCCTTGTTTCTGCAAATCTTGCTGAAAACAAAGAACAGGCCGAAGCCAAATTACAAAAGGCCTTGGATTCTGGTCAGGCTCTGGAGATATTTGCCCGTATGGTTTCAGCCCTGGGCGGACCTAAAGATTTCTGCGATTCTCCCAACAAATATCTGCCCCGTGCGGCCATCATAAAACCCGTATTTGCTGACAAATCAGGCTGGGTAACAAATATGCAAACCCGCAATATCGGCTTAAGCGTCATCGGCTTAAAAGGTGGACGCATTACACCGGAACAAAAGCTTGATTATGCAACCGGCTATACCGAATTTTGCCAAATCGGCGAATATATTGATAAGAATAAACCTTTGGCAATTATCCACGCTCAGGATGAAAGCTCATGGCAACAAGCCGCAGATGAGCTCAAATGCAACATAAACATTTCAGAGCAAAAACCGACCGAAAATCCGGTCATTATGGAACATATTTCATAAAAGGAGAACACAGATGGGACGCGCCATAATTTTAATGATGGATTCTTTCGGTATCGGCGGAGCACCGGACGCTGCCAAATTCAACAATCATGGAGCCGACACTTTCGGGCATATTGCCAAGGCTTTCCCCAATCTCAAAATTCCTAATCTTTGTGGATTAGGCTTATGTCAAGCGGCAGAACTTGCAACCGGCAATAAACCGAATTTAGAAGAACAAGAGGAAAGCAAACTTGGCCTTCCTTCTGCTTATGGCTGTATGAAAGAAATCAGTGCCGACAAAGACACTGTTTCCGGCCATTGGGAGCTCGCCGGACTCCCCAACCTCAAAGGCTGGGGACATTTTCCGCCAAACTATCCTTCTTTCCCGGATGACCTTATTGCCAACATCTGCCAAGAAGCCGGCTTAAAAGGAATTTTAGGCAACAAAGCAGCTTCCGGCACAGTCATCATTCAGGAGCTCGGTGAGGAGCACATCGCCACGGGCAAACCCATATTTTATACCTCTGCCGACAGCAATATGCAAATTGCCGCGCATCAGGAACATTTTGGCTTGGAACGGCTTTATGAACTATGCCGTGTTGCCTATAAATATGTTCAGCCCTATAACATCGGACGCATTATAGCCCGTCCTTTTATCGGTGAAAAAGCCGGAGAATTTACCCGCACCAAATTCCGCCGTGATTATACGGCTCAGCCTTTTGGTCCGACCTTACTGGACCAGCTCAAAAACGCCGGCAAAGAAGTTGTTGCCATCGGCGCAATTAACGACATTTATGCGCATCGGGGCATAACCAAAGAAGTCCACGGCGCAGGCTTGGAAGAACTTTGGAACTTAACGCTTGAGGCTATGCAAAACACCCCAGACGGCAGCCTGATTTTCACTAACTTTGAAGATTTTGATATGCTCTGGGGACACCGCCGCAATGTCAAAGGCTATGCCGAAGGTCTGGAATATTTTGACTCTCGCCTGCCCGAGATTTTGCCGCATTTAAGAGATGACGACATTTTGTTCATCACGGCCGACCATGGCAACGACCCGACTTATGAAGGCACCGACCACACCCGCGAACAAGTTCCGGTCTTAATGTTTGGCAAAAAAGTTGAAGCTCGTTGTTTGGGTCAAAGACAAACTTACGCCGACCTCGGTCAAAGCATTGCCGCTTATTTGGGTATTGCACCTCTGGCTTATGGGGAGAGTTTTCTCTGATGTCGTGGTTTGCCCCAAATCTGGCTAAAGAAAAACATTGCTTTTTTGACCGCAAAGGCGGCGTATCTCAGGGACGCTATGCCGAATTAAACGTCAACCGCAAGAGCCTAGACAAGCCGGAAAATATTATTAAAAATCTAAATCTTGCCGCCACACATTTGGGGCTGACATCAAAAAACTTAGCAATGCCTTGCCAAGCTGTCAGTAATCATGCCGTTTTTTTAGATAAACCTTCGCTTTTTGAGCAAGAAGCAGATGCTTTTGTAACTAACCAAAAAGATATTTTACTCGGCATAACCACCGCGGACTGCGCTCCGGTTTTGTTTGCCGACAAGCAACAAGGCATCATCGGCGCGGCTCATGCCGGCTGGCGCGGCGCGGTTAAAGGTATTATGGAAAATACCTTAAATTTGATGATAGAATATGGGGCAAAATTAGAAAATATTGCCGCAGCCATTGGTCCTTGCCTGCAAAAAAAATCCTTTGCCGCCAAAGAAGATATGCGTCAGGAGTTCTTGCTCCAAGATGAAGAAAACAAACGTTTTTTCGAACAAGTTGAAGCAGAATCTTATCTTTTTGATATGGAGCAATATCTGATTTTCCGCTTACGCAAATTCGGACTTACGAACATCTCCGCCTCAGGCATTGATACCTATACTTCGGCAGATTATTTCAGCTACCGCCGCGAATGCCACAAAAACACCATCACCCAAAAAGCTGACTTCCCCATCCAGTTATCAACCATCCGATTATAAAAACTTTATTTTGCGGGAAAATTAGGCTACTATGAGCCAAGGTTAAATATAAAGAAGAAAGTTTATGGCACCACTTGGCAAATTTACATTATCGGTTATCGGACTGCGCCTATTCGGTGCTACCGGTTTTTTTTGGGGAATGTTCCTCGGCCATTTGCTGGTTGACCACTCCATCGTCAATAAATGGATTCAAAACCGCCTAAGCGAATTGGACGACAATCTGCGCTTGCTCTTGCCTTATGGTTTTTACAAATACTATTGCCGTTTGGATGACAATCTTTTCGGCAAACTTTGGGGCGCATTGCTTGGCGGGCTTACTTTCGGTTGGGGCGGTTTCATCACGCTGTTCATTTTGGGACATATTTTGTTTGATATCCGCAACAACACCCTTGTCAAAGATGCCAAAAAAGGCTTTGAACATTTTTGGAACCGCCATTGGGGCAAAATCTTAGGCTTTATTCTGGGTTATTCTCTACACAGCGAAATCGTGCTTTTTGCCGGAATCATCATCGGCTTTTTTGCCGACCTCTACCGTTTGGAAGGCACATGGCGCAATAAGCTGAAAATAAATTGGTTGCTTGGCTTTTGGTCAAAGATTAATCCGCTGAAACTGGCATTACATTCCGCAGAGGCACGCAAAGTTTCGCTCATTCAGTCTATGGCAGGGCTTTCCGCCAAAGTTGCCAAAGCCGACGGTCAAGTCAGCGAAAACGAAATCCGTACTTTTAAAAAGATTTTTGACATTCAGGCCGGCAACAATGATAAAATCGCCCGCATTTTTAACACCGCCAAACAATCAGCCGATGACTTTGAACCTTATGCTTTTCAGCTTCGGCTGCTTGCCAAAGATGACCTAAACCTACAAGAAAGCATTATTGAAAACTTATTCAAAATCGCCATCGCCGATGGGCGTTGCGGAGATTCCGTTTTGCAAATCATCCGCTCGGTTGCTTTGATTATAGAATTACCTGAAGGAAACTTTGAAGCCATCCGCAGAAATTTTGAGATTCGCACCCAAGCCTCATCACTCAATGACTACTATGCGGTATTAGGCATTTGGTGTAATGCAAGCGATACCGAAATCAAACAACGCTGGAAAGAGCTGATTAACCAATATCACCCCGACCGCGCTCAAGCCAAAGGCGCAGACCAAAGCACCATAGAGGCTTATACGATTAAGATGGCAGAAATCAACAACGCCTACCAAAATATTATGAAAAGTCGTAAAACAATTTAGGAAAAAAATATGCAGGAGCTTCTCCTTCCCCATTATAATAAACGTAAAACACCGATAGATATGCTGGTGCTTCATGCCACCTGCCATAATAATGCACAAGATGTTTTTGCAAGTCTAAATGAATTGGAGCTAAGCTGCCATTACTTCATAGACCCTCAAGGGAAAATCACGCTTATGGTTGCTGAAGAACACCGCGCCTGGCATGCCGGACTTGGTTATTGGCGTGGAATTGATACCGATTTAAACTCTCATTCCGTTGGCATAGAAATCGGCAATATGAGTTTGGGCCAAGAGGCTTTTTCTGCAAAACAAATCCAAAATCTTATTCCGCTCTGTCAGGAAATCATCAAAAAATACAACATCAAACCGCATAATGTCGTAGCCCATTCAGACATCGCCCCCACACGCAAACCCGACCCCGGAAAATGCTTTCCATGGCAAGAACTCGCAAAAGCGGGGGTTGGTCTTTGGTATGATATAAAAGACGCAAATTTGGTAGAAGAAGATAATCCGCAAGAATTACTTAAAATCATCGGTTATGATACCAGAGATGATGAAAAGACCATCGCTTCGGCTTATGCTTTTCGCCGCCGTTTTCTACCGGAAGAAGTCGCCGAAGATAATGATATCCAGCATTTGGTAGACAATGTTTATCCCATAGGCAAAAAAGAACTCCTAAGCGGCAAAAGATTCTTGCAAACCCTAAAAGCCGTTGCTCATAGGTACAAAGATTAAAAAAAGCTCCCTTTCGGGAGCTTTTTTAGTTTAAGGCAACAACGGCGACCAAGCCGGGTCTGAAGCCTCCGCCGGTGTAACAATCATCCGCTCGTTGTATCCGGTCAGGTCTATGGAATAAAGTTTGACCGGCGCGTTGCGACGTGATGTTCCCTTGTCTTGACGAAAATACATCAGCACACGACCGTTCGGTGACCAAGTCGGACCTTCAACCAAATAGCCACTGGCCAACAAACGCTCTCCGCTACCGTCAGGATACATAACACCGATATAAAACTGACCATTAGCCATTTTTGTAAAGGCGATATAGTCTCCTCTGGGCGACCAGACAGGGGTTGCATAACGTCCCGTTCCGAAGCTGATACGATGCACATCGGAACCATCAGCATTCATCACATAAAGTTGTTGGTTTCCGCCTCTATCGGAGTTAAATACAATCTGGCTGCCGTCTGGCGAATAACTTGGAGATGTATCAATCGCCGAACCTGAGGTTAAACGCTTACTGGTACGCTTTTTCAAATCCATTTCATAGATATTTGTACGACCATTATTGGCATAGCTAAGCAAAACCTTACTGCTGTCCGGAGAGAAGCGCGGCGCAAAAGTCATACCGGGGAAAGAACCCAAGAGCTCTTGCTTGCCTGTCTCAATGTCCAAAATATAAACTTTCGGCATAGATCCGGCATAAGACATATAAGTAACTTTTTGCAAGTTTGGCGAAAAACGCGGTGTCAAAGCCATTGCCGCACCGGAGGTCAAAAACTTATGGTTTTCGCCGTCTTGGTCCATAATCGCCAAACGCTTAACACGCTTGGTAGCGGGCCCGGTTTCTGATACATAAACGATTCTTGTATCAAAATAACCTTTTTCACCGGTCAGACGTTCATAAATCGCATCCGCAATAACATGCGCCACGCGACGCCAGTTATCTTTGGTCGTGGTAAAGGACTGACCTTTAAGCTGATTTTCGGCATAAACATCCCATAGTCTGAATTCCACGCGCAAAGTATTAGGATCAACTTCTTTGATGGCACTTTGTACCAAAGCATGCGCCTGAATAGCCTTCCAATCCACAAAATTTGGCTGTTCGTCAATAGATGTCAGCTCCTGAATATAGCTGTTTTCGGGAATAATCCGAAACAAACCCGAACGCTCCAAATCCGCAATGACCACATCGCGAATTTTGCCGGCATATTGCCCAACCCAAAAGCCTTCATGAATCATCTCAGGAAAAGCCAATGGCAACGGATCGCGCATTGCACCGGTAACATCAATCTGCAACTCGGCACGCGCCGGAGCTACAAACAAACACATAACAAGAGCCAAAACATATTTTAACTTCATTATCTCTCCTTCAGGAAAAAGAATTTTACTTGTGCGAAATAGTAGTATAATATTCTTAAAAATCAATTAGCAAATAACCGCAATTTTATGATTCGAACGTAACACTACCTGCGTAAGCAGGTAGATGTAGACATACCTGCCCAGCCGTTAGGCTTGCGAAGCCTTTGGGCAGGGCGAACGTTTCCGGCATACCGCGCCCTCATCGGTTTTGACTATGGCGCGAAGAGATTAGGCGTAGCCGTATCGGACTTATTACTCACTGTTGCCACCTCTTATAAGATAATTCAAAGAGAAAGTTTTGCTAAAGATTTGGCTGAAATCAAAAAGATTATTACCGAGAAGGAAGTCGGCGGCATCGTCTTTGGTTTGCCCTTGCAGATGAATGGCGAAGAAGGCGAAATAGCCAAAGAAGTCCGCCACTTTGCCGAAAAATTAAGCAAAGAAATAAATTTGCCAATCTTCTTCTGGGACGAACGTTTATCTTCTTCTGCAATGGAAAATTTTTTGATAAAAGAAGTTGATATGTCCCGAGGCAAAAGAAAGAAGGTTTTAGACTCTTCCGCCGCCGCCTATATTTTGCAAGGCGTGCTGGACGCACTCCGATTCGCCTAACAAAAACACCCAAATAAACTTACCAGTGACTTCTACAAACAATAATCTATGCTACAACAAGAAGAATAATAACCACCTCCAGGAAAACTACATGTACATGATACGGTACAAAGCTCTCCATTTATTGTTGCACTTGATTCCCACGAATATGATGCAGGAGCACATCTGGTACATTGCCCGCAAGAGCCATAAGATTCACATCCTCCAGAACAATACAATCCTGTTACACCAGCACAAGGATCAGGGTTACATTCAGTACATTTACCGCAAGAATTAGTCGTCTTACAGCCCTGCCCTCCACAAGAAAGTGAAGTAACATCGCAATCAGGATTTGTTTTACAAGTTTGACATTTAGAAGAGCAATCCCCCCATGAAGATTGGCATCCGTAAGAGCAACTAGCATCACTTCTGTTTCTGCAGTTATCAGCATAACAAGTTTGACAACTTGTTGAACAATCGCTCCAATAAGTCTGACAACCATATTGGCAAGATTGATTTACCCTATTATGACAATTCGTTGAATAAGGCTTTTCACACTTAGAAGAACAATCATCC
>CASEZG010000021.1 GCA_949292375.1 uncultured Pseudomonadota bacterium
AGTACATTTACATCCGCGCCCGTAAGCGGAATTATAAGGACAAACACCATCAATTGTTTGAACGGAGTTACAGCTTTGTGGTGTAAAACCTTCGTTCAAGCATTGATTGCTAGTATCAAGGTCGAAGGATTCATCTCCGCTGCCGGAGCCAGATGATGAATCAAAGCCTGCACTTGGGGCACAATCACCAATACCCAAGAAACAAACACCGGCAGTCTTATATGCCTTATCAAGTTGTGATATGGGCTTCAATTCAATAGGTGTGGTGTGTGTATGTGTATGTGTATTGAACTCTGGAGCCGCGATTGAAACCGCCGGTACCACAAGTAAAGTTACAGTTGATAAAAGCAATTTCTGCATGGCTATTCTCCCATCATTCAAATATTGAAACCCATTTCTGCATGGCTATTCTCCCATCATTCAAATATTGAAACCCATATCTGAATTTCAGAATAACCCAATTCCGAGAGAAAGTCAACAATATATGAGGGAAATGTTATTTTTGTCGGGATATATCATACATAGATTTTTTATTTTGAGAGTTTATTTTTCCACATAACAAACTATATCTTAGTTTATTCTTGCTTTTTCAATCAGTAATTGCTAATTTGCAAACGGAATAGATAAGGATTTTTTGTGATGAGCTCATACCTTTTGCGACGACTTCTCCCTTTTTTTGTTTTTAGCATAAGCATCGAACTTTGCTTTATGATATTGCAAATTGTTCAAAACGCCGCAAATTTTGACTTTTCATTTTTAGCTATTGTAAAGACACTGGGCGTTTTACTGCTCACGTCTTCCGTTTCCTTCTTATTTGTAATGCAGGCCTATGTTTTATATCTACTCATATTGCCTAATGCGAGACAAAACAGCCGTCTGGATAAAATTATTACCACGGCAACTTTTTTCATCTTTACTGTTTCCGTACTCTGCAAAGGAGCAGCATCTCAAATATTTTGGGAAGAATTTTCAAGCTCATTCAATTATATCGTTATAGACTACATTGTCTTCACGCACCAAGTTTTAAGCAATTTAGAACATTCTTACCCTATTGCTAAGATTCTTATTGCCATTTTTATCGCCGCAATCATTTTTACAATTTTGGCTTATCGCTGGTTGTTCACGAAGATTAAAGCCCCTACATTCAGCCGCCGTTTATTCCAAAGCATCATTTATGGCATAGTTTGCATTTTGGCTTACATAAACATAAACCTTGCAGATATGACAATCTCTCCTAATTCCTTTAATGACGAGATAGCTAAGGAAGGTGCATTTAGTTTATTTAATTCCTTGCACAAAAACGAGATAGAATATGACAAATTCTATCTAACAAACCCCCAAGCAAACAACCTAAAAATTCTGCAAAACATTTTTTCCGGCAAAAACATTACATTCATAACCCCGCAAAAAAACATTACTCGCCAAATAAACTCCTTCAAGCCCGAAAAAAGAGCTAATGTCTTTGTCATTATCACAAGGGGTATTAGCGCAGAACATCTGAACGCTGATCATAAAGGCTATATTCCCAATCTGCAAAAACTAGCTAAGCAAAGCCTATATTTCCCAAACACCTATGCCACATCTCAAAGCACTTTCGGTGCGCTGAAATCTATTGACTTATCTTTACCGCCCCTCCCCGGATTATCCCTTTCCGGCTTATCCGGCAAACAACAAGCACATGGTTTAGGCGCAATCTTCAAATCTAAGGGGTATGACACAAAATGGATTTATGCCAGCTATGGTATACTTGACCAAACTGACAAATTCTTAAACAAAGAAGATTTTCAAATCTTAGACCGCAGTAAATGGCAAAAAAGCGACATCAGCTATGCCGATTTGCTCAGCGCATCCGACGAAGATTTATATAACAAAGCTCTTAGCGAAGCCGACAAATCTTTTGCCGCAGACAAACCGTTTTTCTCTTTACTGCTAACATCATCCAACCGTTATTCATACAGCTTGCCCGATAGTTTTACGGCATTTCCCGAAAGCGCAAATCATCGGCAAAAAGCCATCATCTACAGCGACTATGCCATTGGCCGATTTATGGAAAAAGCCAAAGACAAACCTTGGTTTGACAACACCGTTTTTGTATTTGTCGCTGACCGCGCCTCCAGAAAATCACGCCTTCCTGATGCAACCTTGGAAACATACAAAATTCCTTTGCTGATTTATGCTCCAAAATTAGTAAAATCCCGCAAAATAACAACCGAAATCAGCCAAATTGATGTCGCTCCGACAATATTGGGTTTACTCAACTTCAGTTATGAAAGCAGCTTTTACGGTTCTGATGCTCTCAACCCAAGTTATGTGTCCCGCTTGTTTTTCAGCCGCTGGCAAAAAATAGGTTATAAAACCAACAATGTTGAAGTCCGCCTCATTCCGGGTAAGGAATATTCCGTTACACCTAAGGCAACAACAACCAAACAAGCAAAAAAATACCTTGATGAAGCAATCGCCTTTTATCAACAAGCGGCTCAAAGCAATAATTTATCTGAATAAATTAAGAAATATTTTAGCTTTACAACTTATAAGATAAATGATACTAAATCAGCAAAATAATTGCGGATGGATAATGTTATGAAACCCTTTAGATTCAAAAAGCCGGACTTTTCTTTTCCCAGACCCATATGGCGGATTAAGCTATACCGCCCGAACCTAAAGTTTAACGACTTTGCTACGGAATTACACATTCCCGAAAACAAGTCTTTCCGCCGCGAACTTGCACGCAAATCCATCCACTTAAGCTCTTTGTGGATTCCCGCACTGATTTATTTTGTTCACCCCGGTGTCTCGATTATGCTTTTCGCCCTGCTCTTCTTGGGTGATGCCTTATTGGAATACGGCAACTTCAAAAAATGGCGTTGGGCAAGAAGAACTTTTGGGCTTCTGTTTTTCAAGACTTTAAGAAATAAAGAGCGTGTCCGTAACAAATTTCAGGTTAGCGGCTCAATGTATGTTTTGGCTGCCGCCATCATCTGTACTCTGCTGTTTTCCAAACCGATTGCCGCCATCGCTCTGACCGTAATGCTTATTTCCGACACCTGCGCGGCTCTTTTCGGCAAGGCTTTCGGTACAAGAAAGTTGTATAAGAGCAAATCTTTGGAAGGAACTTTGGCTTTCTTCCTGAGTGCTTTGTTTGTTAATATGCTCTATGAACCGATTTTCCACTTCACCTATGCCGGAGTCTTGGCTTGCTTTGCCGCCACCGCCGCCGAAATGTTTGAAGACAAGATAGAAATTGACGATAATTTGTCCATTCCGCTGTTTGTCGGTATCATTTTGAGCGTTCTTGGCTAAAATAAATCCAAGCAAAAACAATAAAATACAAATTTTTCGAAATTTTGTCACATTTTTTGCTTGCCAATTCAAATTAAATATGCTCATATAATCTCACATTACTTAAGAATTGTGAGTATAATTTTATATATTAACCGCCCTTCTGGGGCATAAAAAAAATAAGTTATGAATACATCAAAATCTGTACCGGGAAAATTTTTAGCTAGTGATTCTGTTGATGCTAGAGTTATTAACTTTGCCAACAAACATGGCAAAAAGGTTTTAACAGAAAGCCGTCATCTATGCAAAATCACGCCTACCCGCAAACACGTAACCTACAAAGGCGGGAAAATTCGTGAAAGTGAACATTTTGCATTCAAATCTGACGTAAGCTATCAGGTTTGGTTATACAAGACAACGGATGGCAGTTTCATTGCTCACCGCATCAACGACGGCAAGAAAGCCATCTTTGAGCCCGGAGAATTTAAGCAAACAGACCTGAAAGAGATTATCCAAGTTAACAAGAAGTCTCTTCGCCAGAAGGTCAACGGTGCCGGAGTAACAATCTTGGCAAAAGCTTAAAATGTATATGGTCTCAGTCCCTCAGCTCTCAACAAGCGAGGGACTTCTCTTAAAATTATGTGTTTTATTTTTTCAACAAAATTCAAAATCAATGAAAAATGAAAACAACATTAAGAGCGGCCAATCTGAAGGAAGAATATGCCGAAACAGTCATCCGCCAGCGCGCGACAGAATCCGGAATCCTTCTGGAAGATGATGCGAAAGCTCAAGCCTCTCGCATCCGGCTGAAAAGAAAAACTTTCTCTTTCTCACCTTTCACGGACTATGATGTCTGGCTGATGGAGGGAATCAGAGAAAAGGACAACAAATGCGAGGAATGCACCATCGTTCTTTGTATGACGGAAAACTTGCCTCCGATGATTTTGGACGCAAGCAACCTCATCAAAAAAGAACCACACGGAGATTCTTTTCGCTACCGCGACCTCACCTTGGTGCGGAAAAATAAAGGCGGCAAAGATTTCTTTGTTGCCAAGTGATTAACCTAAAAAACAAAAAAATGAGAAAAAAAGCCCCCTGCACCGCCCGCAAGAAACTTTGCCGGCGGTGTTTTGCTATATTTTTTTTCCTAGAAAACCATAAAGACATAAGGCACGAAAGAGAGATATGCACGTTGGAAGCATCGCGGTTCAACAACGATTGCCGCCACAGCCAGTGCCGCGGTCAAGCTGGCAACAGCTTGCGCGGTTCAACAAAGGTCACCAAAGCAGCCATTGATGCGGTCAAGCTGGCAACAGCTTGCGCGGTTCAACAAAGGTCACCAAAGCAGCCAGTGTCGCGGTCAAACTGGCTACAGTTTGAAAAGTTTGGAGAGCGAGGTAAATAATAAGATTTAAGAGTGAAAAAAGCGGAGTGTACAAAAAAGTACATGAGCATTTTTTCAGCTCGCAAAATCTGTATTAATTACCCACTATACAAACTTTAAACAGCGACTTGAGCCTTAATCGCCCCATAACACTCATAATTTTCCAGAGTGAAATCCTCATACTTGAAGTCATTAATATCTTTGATAGCCGGATTAAGCTTCATTGTCGGCAAATGGAGCGGTTCACGCGAAAGCTGCTCCTTAACCTGCTCAAAATGGTTGTGATAGATATGCGTATCACCAAGGGTATGCACAAACTCACCGACTTCCAAACCGCAAACTTGCGCAATCATCATTGTTAACAAGGCATAAGAAGCAATATTAAAGGGCACACCCAAGAACATATCGCAACTGCGCTGATAAAGCATACAAGAGAGTTTATTGTTTGCCACATAGAATTGGAACATCATATGGCAAGGAGGCAAATGCATTTCGGAGATTTTGCCCACATTCCAAGCTGAAACAATCATCCTGCGGTCATTGGGGTTATGCTTAAGTGTTTCAATAACTTGAGCAAGTTGGTCTATCCCCTCACCGTTCCAGTTGCGCCATTGCGAACCATAGATTGGCCCCAAGTCGCCGTTTTCATCAGCCCATTCGTTCCAAATCCGCACACCGTTGTCTTGCAGATATTTGACATTGGTGTCACCTTTAATAAACCACAAAAGCTCATGAATAATACTTTTGAGGTGCATCTTTTTGGTTGTCATCAAAGGAAAACCTTTGCTCAAATCAAAGCGCATCTGCTGTCCGAAAACCGAACGTGTACCGACACCGGTTCTGTCCATCTTATCCACGCCGTTTTCCAAAACATAGCGGAGCATATCCAAATATTGTTTCATTAGTCCTCTTCCTTTTCAATAGCTTCAATAATGCGTTTTAACACACTTTGTTCAACAAATTCGCCTTTGCGCACCCAAACGGTGGTCAATATATTGTCTAAATCATAATCAACGGAAATCTGCCGATAAGACTTATGCAAAACCTCAATACAAGGGGTAATATCAATTTTTGGTCCTTGCAATGCGGGGTTAACTTCCCCTTTATACATACAATCCACCACAATATCAGGCATAAGCTTAGAGCTTCCGGTCATAAAGAGCTTGTAGATGCTTGCACCGCCGGAGATATATAAATCGCCTTCAAAATCCTTGAAGTCATTAACATCAGTTACCACAAAATGATGTTCGGGGTCTGAAACCTCATAGTCTTTATCAAAAGTCAGCACATAAATATTCCGATTCGGCAAAGTTCTGTTCGGAAAACTTTCATAGGTTGTTTGTCCTGCCACCAAGTTTTGCGCTTCCGTAATACGGCGGAAACGTTTGAAGTCAGACTTCACATGCCAAGGAATCTGCGGTCCGATTCCAATAATATTATCGCCTTCATGACGACACCAGACAGCCACTTTAGTCATCTTAAAAATCCTTATAGTTTGAATACGGGGACTCTAACACCGCGGACCTTTTTGACAAGGACTGATTACGACTTACTCCCAGAAAAAGACATCGAGTCTTATTTTCGAGTAAAGCACTTGAAAATAAGATAATTTCAGATATAATTAAGGCTGTCGGGCAACCGACTATGGCGCTAGAGGCTGTATGAAATAGGTTATTTGGACCTGGGGGCAGTACCCAGCACCTCCACCAATAAATTCTATGGGGGTGAAACAGGGTAGACAGGTAACAGTAAAGATATGTATGTCGCGCTCGGTGAGATACCACCGTTATCGGTTCAAATTAAATGAATGCTAACGATAATAACGTAGCACCTGTTGCAATCGCTGCTTAATGCGAGCGTAACAAAGCATAAATCCTTGCATCTATGGTTAGAAGCAAGTGGGGTCTGAGCCGCCCAGCAACAGAAGGGCTCACTTTCTTTGTATAAGAGGAACAAAAATGAGCGAATACGTAACCGAAATAAATTATGACAAATTGATTGAAAAGTCTTTGAAGAATGTTGTGGTTGAAGCCCTAAAAATCGCTGAGCGTCAAGGTTTGCCGGGAGAAAACCATTTTTACATCACATTTAAGACCAATCACCCGCAAACCCATATTTCGGACCAGCTCAAAAGCCAATACCCCGAAGAAATGACCATTGTCATTCAGCATCAGTTTTCAAACTTAGTTGTTGAAAACAAAGGTTTTGGCATAGATTTAAGCTTCGGCGGCATCCGTCAAAGTCTGTTCATCCCCTTTGACGCCATCACCTATTTTGCCGACCCTTATGCCAAGTTTGGACTGAGTTTTAATTTTGATGATGAACCCATCAGCCACAACACCGACCATGACATCACCGAGGAATTAGAGTTAGACGAAGAGCCGAAAAAGACCTCAAATGGTGTTGCAACAGTCGTATCAATTGATGCTTTCCGCAAAAAATAATCATGCAAAAAAAATCCGTTGTCATTGCCGGCCGTCATCAAACCAGCATTTCTCTGGAAGATGAGTTTTACACCGAACTTGAAAACATCGCCAAAGAAAAGGATATGAGTATCAACAGCTTAGTCACCGAAATTGATTCAAAACGCGAACATGAAAATTTATCAAGCGCAATCAGAGTTTTTATCTTAAAGCATTTAAAAGAAAAGCTTTCATAATAAAAAAACGCCTTCAAACGAAGGCGTTTTTTTATTATGAGCTGAATTACTCTTCTCCGTCATCAAAATCATCAGAAAAATCAGCCTCATTATCCGTGCGCTCATCTTCAAGCATCAGAGGTTCTTCCTGCATCTCAATTTTTTTGCGACGGCCACGGCGTTTTTTCTGCGGAGCTTTACGCTGCATTGCGCCAATAACATAATTTCCGGCAATCTTATACAAATCCACCAAATGGTTATTGTACATATGGTCGCCTTCCTCAATCAAGGCAAAATCCACATCAACATTGCGTTGAACATTCAAACGTTTGGCAAGTGTTGCCACCGACTGCGGATTAACAATCTCATCAGCCCCACCCTGAATAATCAAGCCGGAAGTAGGACAAGGAGCCAGAAAAGAAAAATCTTTTTCATTGGCTGGCGGAGAAACGGCAATAAAGTTATTAATATCCGGACGACGCATTAACAACTGCAAGCCAATCCACGCACCGAAAGAATATCCGGCAATCCAACATTGTCTGGCCTCTGGATTAACTGACTGCAACCAATCCAATGCAACCGTGGCATCAGAAAGTTCACCCGGCCCATCTTCAAACTCGCCCTGCGAACGTCCGACACTGCGAAAGTTAAAACGCAATACCGAAAAACCCAAATTCTGAAAACAGCTGAACAAACTGTATACGACTTTGTTGTTCATTGTTCCGCCATACTGAGGATGCGGATGTAAAATCAATGCAATCGGAGCACCGGGTTTTTCGCTCTGATGATACCGTCCTTCCAAACGACCGGCATGTCCGTTAAAAAGTACTTCTGTCATTTAAAATCTCTTTTTTTATTATTAATTAATAACAATTGATTATAAAAAGAAAATATTATACAAATTATTAATTTTTCAAAGGAATGTAGCACAAAATGAAACCAAAATTCAACACTATTTTGCAAGACATTGACGCAGTCATCGCCCGAGATCCTGCAACCAAGAGCCGAACAGAGGCGATTCTTTGCTCTTCAGGCTTGCACAGCATCATTATTTATCGTTTCAGCCATTGGCTCTGGAAAAAGAATTTTCGGCTTACGGCACGCATCATTTCACAAATCGGACGTTTCTTAACCGGTATCGAAATTCACCCCGGTGCGCGAATCGGCAAAGGCTTTTTCATAGACCACGGAATGGGTGTTGTCATCGGAGAAACAACAGAGATTGGCGATAATGTAACAATGTATCATGATGTCACCTTGGGCGGCACAACCGTTTTTGATGAAAACGGCAAAGTCACGACCAAACGCCACCCGACTATTGGCAACAACGTAATCATCGGTTCCGGTGCACAAGTTTTAGGCCCCATAAAGATTGGCAACAACGCCAAAATCGGTTCAAATGCCATAGTAGTCAAAGAAGTTCCGGCAAATACCACGGTTATCGGCATGGCCGCACATAAGGTACAGGAATTAAACAAGAAGGAAGCAAAAAAATTTCAGGCTTATGGTATTGATGCTTCTCATCCCGACCCAATGGAAGAGCGTTTCGAAAAAATTTGCCGAGAGCTGGAAATTGTAAAAAAAGAATTGGAAGAACTGAAAAAAGAGAAAAAAGATGCTTAATTCTTTAGGCTTAAATAAAACCCCGCAAGCTACAAGCGTCTGCGTCGCCATGTCCGGAGGTGTAGATAGTTCTGCCGCTGCGGCAATGCTGAAAAAAGAAGGATACAATGTTTTCGGCGTCACCATGGATTTATTAAAAGCCCCTTACGCCCCCGAAAAATCTTCAATAGCAGATGCAAAGACTGTAGCCGAGCAATTACAAATTCCGCACGATTTCATCGACTTAAAGGAAGAATTTGCTACAGAGGTTGTAAATTATTTTACCTCATCTTATCTTCAAGGTCTTACCCCCTCACCTTGCATTATGTGTAATAAACATATCAAACTCGGCTTATTGGCAGATTATGCCAGAGCTCATGGTGCAGACATCATCGTAACCGGACATTATGCCGACATAAGGCTAACAAAAAACGGCGTCGAACTACATAGAGCGGAAGACCCAAGCCGCGACCAAAGTTATTTTCTCTTTGGTATAAGTAAACAAAACCTGCAAATGCTGCGCTGCCCTTTGGCTCGCTATAACAAAGAACAAACCAGAGCCATTGCTAAAGAAGCGGGACTAAATATCCACCAAAAAGCAGACAGTCAGGATATTTGCTTTGTTCAAAACGGCAAATACGCCGAATTAATCAACAAATTACGTCCTGATTTTAAGGCGGCATCCGGAAACATTGTCGACACTTCGGGAAAAATCTTGGGCAAACATAAAGGCATAATTAATTACACCGTCGGACAAAGGCGCGGGCTCGGCATCGGCGGCGACATAGGCATTTTATACGTCTTAAAAATAGATGCCCAACATAACCAAATCATCGTCGGCAGCAAAGAAGAGCTTTTGCAAAAAAAACTTCATATCAAAGAGATAAATTGGTTGGGAGAAGAACAACCTCAAGAGATGAATTTAATGGTAAAATTACGCTCTCGTCAAGCAGCTGTTCCGGCAAGCGTATATTTCAACAAAAACAATCAGGCTGAAATTCTGCTGCATGATGACTTTTACGGCATAGCCCCCGGACAAGGTTGTTGCTTTTATCAAGGAAGCCGTGTATTAGGCGGCGGAATTATCGAGACTTTTTAGTATCTTGCTCTTGGTTCAAAACAGCAACAGTATTTGACTGCTTAAGAATATAAGGATTTGTATTCTTAGCCTCTCTTCCCGTATTCTGATACATTTTCAAAGCATTGGGAAAATAAAAATCCATAAAATTAAAATACCGAACATCTCCGCAAACAAAATCCACCGTAGATGTTTTGTATTTCTCCGTAGTCACCTCCAAAGCCTTGCGTAAATCTTTGCTTTTAACTCGATATAATGATGGAAAACGAAAACAAGTCAAAAAACCATTAGCCGCAAATTCTCCTAAATATTCAGCATTTGGCGAAACCACAATCAAATGTGACTTATGCAAGATATTTCTTCCGCTTAAGGCAACAAGTTCAGTCAAGACATCAGACTTATTGTTAAAATCAAGATTTTTCAAATCCAGCCAAAAAAACTTCTCGCTCAAATTTGGTTGCGACGCCAAAATATCATCAAGAGACACGGTTGCCTCACCTCTTCCGGCAACAAACTCTTTTTTATCAGCATCAAAAGTAACATCAATTTCAAAACCAAAATATTTATCAATATTTCTGGCCAATTTTTCGGGATTATTTGCACCATAGAGCCATTTTTTGGAAAGAATATTGTACTTTTCTTCCCTTTCCGACATATTATCTTTAACAACCAAATCGGAAAATTTTACGGGAGCCATAAAATATTTACGCATCATCTTATCATTCATATGCGAACTAACAGCCCAAAGAGCCGAAAAAAAGATAATCGTCCAAAAAATTTTTTTAAGCATCCGTACCTAGCAAAATCCACTAAACAAACTGCAAACATCATAACTTTCACAAGCTATTTGTCAACCTGATTAACGTGATATTTACTTTTGCAACAATATTGTAACTATTATTTTCTGATTTTTTATAGTATGATAAGAGAAGGTGGAGAACTATGGAGGCGGTCATGAAAAAGCATTTTTATCTTCTGGCGGCAATCTGTTGCATAAGTTTGGCTTCATCGGCAAACGCGCAACTTCCGGCCAATCCTTGGGAACCTCATCCTAATGACGGCTATTTTGGAGATAACCTTCCGGCCAAAGGTCCGGATGAAGCCCCCAATGCTCCGGCCTATGAAAACGGACCAACCAACGGAGACATTCTGCCTGTAGACCCTTGGGCAAGAGCCAGAGACCGCAGCGGTATCGTAACCTGGAGAGGATCAGGCCAACATGGTAAATTAAACTATGTAGGTGAAGCTACCACTTATACCGACGCACAAGGCCAAGAAATGATAGCCCCTGAAGTCAACCGCCACAATATGTTGGTTATGACGGAACATCTCCGCAATATGGGCTACAAAATTCCGAAGAGCTATGACCAGAAAATAAAAGACATGCCGCAAGCCTACGGAAAATTACTCCGCGAAAATTATGAAAATGTCTTTTCTGCAGAAGACCCGTTCGGAAAATCTTTTGCTCGCATTTTAACAGACGTTGAAGACGGAACCGGACTCGACTTTGAGAACATTTTGTTCAACACAATGGATATTTTGGGAACAGACTAAAAACAAGGATTCGCGCAATGCATAGTAAGACTCTCGCCATTACTTTGAGCTTAACGCTTTTGTTTGCTTTTTCGGTCAACGCACAGCAAACTCTCCCAAAAGCACAAAACAAGGAAGATGTTGAAACAGAGCTCGACCGTCAGGCAAACAATTTAAACATTATCCCTATAGAAGAGCGCGTAAAAATAATGCGCAATAATACAAAAGCAATAGACCGAAAATTAAAAAACCTCCGCAAAGGTCAAATTAAGGACTTAATAAAAAATATTAATCAGATAGAAAAACGTTCTGCTAGACTAGAAGGCAGAGAAGCAGAAATTGAAGAAGTTAACCCGTCTGACAAAGTTGCCGTACGCAAGCTTTTGCAAAAGGGCTTCACTGTGGAGGAATACCCTCTTTTTAAATAAAATCTAAGGAAAAAAAAATGAGCAATCAACCGACCATTATTTTGGTAGAGCCGCAACTTGCCGAAAACGTAGGCATGGCGACAAGAGCAATGATGAACTGCGGTTTATATAATCTACGTTTGGTCAACCCCAGAGAAGACCATCTTTCCGCGAAGGCAATTTCAGCATCATCGGGTGCGGAAGAAATTTTGTATAATGCCAAAATATATAAGAGCACCAAAGAAGCCGTAGCCGATTTACAAAAAATTTATGCCACCACGGCCAGACCCAGAAACCAAATAAAAATTGTCCACACTGCTGAAAATGCTGCTAAAGAAATTACCCAAGATACCAAAGCCGGCATAAACATTGGAATTTTATTCGGCCCCGAACGTACGGGCTTACATAATGACGACATAAGCATAGCTGATGCTATTATAGAAATTCCGCTAAACCCCAAGCATTGCTCGCTAAACTTGTCACAAGCTGTTTTATTGGTTGGGTATGAATGGTATAAAAACCAAATTAATGCGGAAAACATTCGTTTTGTAACCAACACCACAACTCTGGCCAACAAAGAAATGGTGCTGAATTTTGTAAGACATTTGGAAGAGGAACTAAGCGAACACCCCGGCTTCAAAGATGAAGAAAAACGGCCGCATATGGAAAGAAATTTACAAAATATTTTTACGCGTAACAACCTAACCGAACAAGAGATTAATACGCTTTACGGGGTTATTAAATATCTAAAACACAAATAAAATTATCCAACCCTGTTCGGATTCATTTGTTTTTTCCAAAACTTGCTTATATAGTAATGCGATAAGATAAAAAGCAAAGGAGCAAGCCATGGAACATTCCGTAGCCAACGTCATTTTCGGACTTGATGCCAAAATACTCTCAACAACGATTCTCATAATCAGCTATCTGATTTTGTTCACGGAGAAATTAAACCGCGCCGTTGTTGCGCTGTTTGGAGCCGTTGTTATGATATTAACGGGTGTTCTGACGCAAGAAACAGCTATCAAAGGCATAGACTTCAACACGCTGGCTTTGCTTATCGGCATGATGATAATTGTCGGCATCGCCGAAAAATCAGGAATGTTTCAATATGTTGCTGTTTGGTCAGCAAAAAGAGTCAAAGCATCTCCACGGGGTTTGATGATTGTTTTCGGAATTGTGACTGCTGTCTTCTCTGCTTTGCTGGATAATGTAACTACGGTTTTGCTGGTTGCACCGGTAACTTTTCAGATTACGCGCAAGCTCAAAATCAATCCCTACCCCTACCTGATTATGGAAATTTTTGCTTCAAATATCGGTGGTACGGCAACCCTAATCGGCGATCCACCAAACATTTTGATAGGCTCGGCCTTACAACTGTCTTTTATGGATTTTGTATATGAACTTACACCGATTGTTGCCGCCACAATGCTTGTGTTGATTATCGCCTTTGACCTCATCTGGGGTCGCAAAATGGTTGCTTCGGAAAAAAGCAAACAAGCCGTTATGCACTTAAACGAAAAGGACACAATCACCGATTCTGTTTTGTTGGTTAAGTCATTAAGCGTTCTCATTGCCGTCATCATCGGATTTATGGCCGCAGAGCATTTTCACATTGCCAATGGCACAATTGCCATTTTAGGTGCCGTTATTTTGCTTATGCTCTACACCTGGGGAAATTCACATTCCGACCGCGAACACAAAGTTGAAGAAGCCTTTGGTTTAGTAGATTGGACAACGATTTTCTTCTTTGCCGGTTTGTTTGCCATTGTTTATGGCTTGGAAGAAGCAGGTGTTTTAGCTCTGATGGGCAATAAGTTTATAGAGATAACCGACGGATCCATTGAAAAAGCCGCAACTATTGTTGTTTGGATGTCAGCCTTTGTATCCACGGCGATTGATAATATACCCTTTGTTGCCACGATGATTCCGATGATAAAATCTATGGAAGCCTCTTTAGGCGGCAGAGAGGCGATGATGCCGGTTTGGTGGGCATTATCTTTAGGTGCTTGTTTTGGCGGCAACGGCTCTCTGATTGCCGCTTCAGCTAACGTCATTGTGGCAGGTATGGCCCAAAGAGAAGGTCACCCGATTCATTTTCTGCGCTTTCTCTTATGGTCAATTCCCGTAATGCTCATAAGTGTCTTAATGGCCGCTGTATACCTGCACTTGCGTTGGTTTGCTTAAAAAAATTAAGATAATGTTAGGATGTCCGTATTATAAATAAATGGAAAATTTGTTTGTAATAATAAGGAAACCTAACCATGCAGGTAACTGACTTAGCTCAGGCAACGGCATCAGTTTGGGGACTAGACCCCAAAGTTGTGGCAACCACAATTGTCGTTGTCTGTTATGCAATATTATTTACCGAAAAGCTCAACCGTGCGGTTGTTGCCCTTTTGGGTGCCGCATTTATGATTTTTTCGGGTATCTTAACGCAAGAAACAGCCCTTAAAGGCATAGATTTCAACACGATTGCCCTCCTCGTCGGTATGATGACGATTGTAGGAATTTCAGAAAAATCTGGCATGTTTCAATATGTCGCGGTTTGGGGTGCCAAAAAAGTGCATGCCAACCCCAGAGGTTTATTGATTGTTTTAGCTTTCGTAACCGCCGTATTTTCAGCATTTTTGGACAATGTAACCACAGTGTTGCTGATTGTTCCCGTAACATTCCAAATTACGCGTAAGCTCAAAATCAACCCCTACCCTTATTTAATATTAGAGATTTTTGCCTCCAACATCGGCGGAACATCAACCTTAATCGGAGACCCACCGAATATTTTGATTGGCTCCGCTTTGCAACTGTCCTTTATGGATTTTGTATACGAGCTGGCTCCTGTTGTAATTGTCACCATGATTGTTTTGGTATTCGGCTTTGACCTGATTTGGCACAAAAGCTTGCTGACAACAGAAAAAAGCAAACAAGCCGTTATGAGAATAAACGAAAAAGACACCATCACGGATTGGACCTTACTCGGAAAATCCCTTTTCGTTTTAACCTTGGTTATTATCGGCTTTGTCAGCGCCGAACATATCCACATCGCTAACGGCACAATCGCCATTGCAGGAGCTGCAGTTCTGTTGTTGCTCTATACTTTCGGCAACCGCCATGATGAGCGTGAACGCAAAGTTGAAGAGGCTTTCAATCTGGTAGATTGGACAACCATCTTTTTCTTCTCCGGCTTATTTGTAATTGTTTATGGTTTGGAAGAGACTGGAATTTTGCGTATGCTCGGACAAATGTTCATTGATTTAACCGATGGCAGCATCCAAAAAAGCACAATGCTGATTATCTGGATTTCGGCTATTCTGTCTTCTGCGATTGACAACATCCCCTTTGTTGCCACGATGATTCCGATGATAAAATCTATGGAAGCTTCTATGGGTGGCAGAGAAGCAATGATGCCGGTTTGGTGGGCATTGTCTTTGGGTGCTTGCTTTGGCGGCAACGGAACCTTGATTGGTGCTTCTGCCAACGTCATTGTGGCAGGTATGGCACAAAGAGAAGGTCACCCGATTCATTTCATGCGCTTTCTCATCTGGTCAATTCCGGTAATGCTGATAAGCGTACTGATAGCAACTGTTTACCTACATATACAGTACTTTGCTTAAGAACAAAAAAATCCCCTCTAAACGAGGGGATTTTTTTTCAGAATAACACAATTATTTACTCTTTTTCTTTTGTTTCAGTTCTTCCGGTGAAACAATACCGCCGGAGATAACAAACTTAATACCGTCTTCAACACTCATCTCAAGCTCAACCACATCTTCTCTTGGTACAAAAATCAAAAAACCGGAAGTCGGGTTTGGTGTTGTTGGAATAAACACATTCACCATATCTTTCTTCACAATATCCTTAACCTCACCTTCTGTATCCGTACTGACAAAGCCCAAAATCCAGATTCCTTTGCGCGGATATTCCAACAGCACGACCTTCTTAAATGCATCACTCTTGCTGGAAAGAAAAGTCTCAAAAATCTGTTTTAAGAGAGAATATACCGAAGAAATAAACGGCACTTTATAAACAATCCACTCGCCCAAGCGTAAGAAAAATCTTCCTAAAAAACCCGCCGCAAACATACCAATCAAAATCAGAGCCACAACTAAGATAATAATGCCCAGTCCCGGAATAGTGAATGGCAAATAGTTATTAAGAGCAAACTGCGGTGGCAAAATCTTATTCACGGATACATCAACAAACACAATCAGCTTATATGCCACAAAAAACGTAATCATCACCGGCGCCGTAACCAAAATACCGGTAAAGAAATATGCTTTGAGTTTTCCGCCAAGCTTCATAAATACGGCTTTTTCACGTTCTAAGCGCAGTTTTTTTATATTCATTGCGCGTTTTTTTATTTCATCATTTTTGCTCATCTTATTCACACCTTATCGCATCTTCAATAATAAATTGTACTGAATTTCTACCCTGCCAATTATCTCGACGAACCATTCCCGCCACATCAAATATGGCTCCCTGCGGGTTCAGCAAGCTCTTTCCCAACTCCGTATCAGCCACCTTAAAAGCCATAGCTTTCAACGAGCCGCCATTACCCGAAGTCAAAAAACACCGCACATGTCCGGCCCCGACAATACCTGACTTTGTAACCCGAACCCTTTCCAACACAATTTTGGGCTCGGCATTTCCGGCACCATAAGGTTCAAGCATTTCCAAAGCCTCGGCAAAAGCCAGATTTGCCCCAAGCAAATCCATTGCGCCATCAATCTCAATCACCGGCGTAATACTCTCATCTCCAAGTTTTTGGCGCACATATTCTCCGGCAAATTTTCTAAATTCTTCCAATTTATCTTCTTCTAAAGAGAAGCCTGCCGCCATCATATGCCCACCGCCTTTGGTTAACAAACCTTTTTCTTTGGCGGACATAATCAAAGCACCCAAATCAACTCCGGGGATAGAACGCGCCGAACCCTTAACCTCATCTTCTTCAATAGACATTACAAATGCCGGCACATTATAGCGTTCTTTGAGCTTTCCGGCCACAATTCCGACCACGCCTTGGTGCCAGTCTTTTCCTGCCGCAAAAGCAATCGGATATTCCTGAGGAGCACCTTCCAACATCTCAATCGCGCTTAAAAGAACATAAGCCTCAATTTCCTTGCGTTGCGCATTAAATTCATTAAGCTTCTCAGCCAACATTCCGGCTTGAAAATCATCTTTGCAACAAAGAAGCTTATTTCCGAGTGATGCTTCTCCTACCCGCCCGCAAGCATTGATTCTCGGGCCTAACACATAGCCCAAATGAAACGCGCTTGGAGCTTCGCTGATGCCGGACTTATCAATCAAGGCGCGCAATCCCGTATTGCTCCGCAAAGACATAATCCGCAAACCTTGCCGAACAAAGGCTCTGTTTAACCCCAACAGCGGCACGACATCACAAACGGTTCCCAAAGCCACCAAATCAAGCCATTGCATCAGATTTGGCTCTTGTTCGTCAGCAAAAAAGTTTTGTTGACGCAGTTCCCGATTAATTGCCACAATCGCACAAAAAACTACCCCAACCGCCGCCATATATTTCAAATAAGGATAATCATTGCTTTCATCAAGTCTTTTCGGATTAACTACGGCATAGACATCAGGGAGTTTAACCTCAGCTTCATGGTGGTCTAGCACAATAACCGGAATATTTAAACTTTTGGCATACTCAAAAGCCTCAAAAGCCGTTGTTCCGCAATCAACCGTAATCACGAGCTCAGCCCCAAGAGCCGCAAACTCATCAAAGGCTTGTTTACTCGGACCATATCCCTCATCTCTTTCAGGGATATGAATAATAGGTTCAACCCCAACACTTTCCAAAAACAAACGCAAAACCGAAGATGATGTTGCGCCATCAACATCATAATCACCTATAATGGCTATTTTTTGCTTCTGCATAATTGCTTCAGCAATCCTCTGTGCCGCTTTCTCCATATCTTTCAGGCAAAAAGGATCAGGCATCAAATTTTGCAATTTCGGATTAATAAAATTAGGAACATCATCAGGCAAAATCCCCCTTGCCGCCACAATTTTAGCAACAGGCAAAGGCAAAGCAAAACGCTGAGCCACAAGCTCTGCTTTCCGCTCATCAACAGGCACTGCTTTCCAAATATTTCCGCCTAAAGACTTCTTATTTTCAAACGAGAATGCCACCATTTAACCCAAGACTAATAGCTTATATAAATCTCGGCACGGCGATTCAAACGTTCACCTTCGGGCATAACTTCGAGATATGCGGGGTTTGAATCAGACAAGGCTTCAACCTTAATCTTAGAAACAGGCATTCCGGCACGGCGCAAAGCGTTAGCCACATTTTCTGCTCTTTCGGCCGAAACCTTAAAGTTAGCCATTTTGTGGCTGACAATATCCGTGTTGCGTGTACGGCTGGAGGCATAGCCAAAAACATTTAACGTAGCATTTTTAGACTTAGCCAGCTTAACAATGTCACGTAACTGTTTGTTATATGAAGAATCAACAACCGCAGAACCATTATCAAAGTAAACCGTAGCTACCAAATACGTAACACTCGGAACCGCATTTTCAACGGGAGCCGGCGATGTTTTTGTCGCAACTTTTTTCTTTATCGTTTCTTTTTTAGCCACGACTTTTTTCTCAGGCTTCACAGGTTTTTCAGATTTTTTATCCAAATCATCAGCCACGATTACAGGTTTTGTCTTAGCCGGTGCAGCCTTTTCGGGTCCCTCAGATTTCTGCTTATTTTCTTGCCCCTCATAAACTGCATTTTCATTATCCGCAGTCAAAGAATAATCATCGTCCAATTCCGGAAAAGGAGCCATAGCACAAGCAGACAACATCAGGGAAAAACCACCCAAAACGACCAAAAATTTGAAATTATTCATCTGAACAAACCTCATAAATATATTGACCTTTATATTGATATAATAATCTCTTTCAGAACTCAAGCACAAATATAGTTTTTTTGTGCATTAAATATCACTTACACACAAAATATTTGTTTTAAAAAATTTAATGTTTTATAATAAAAATCGGTTAATGGTAGAAGGAATGTCACATGGCAGGTTCCGCAACAAATTCTGCAATTGAGGTTGCTTACTGGTTTATCCATAGGGCAGACAAGGAAAACTCGCATATTGAAGATAAAAAACTTCAACATTTGTTGTTTTTATCACAGGTTCACTATGCTTTAGCTCATAATATGGAGCTACTAATGCCGAGCTTATTTATCTGTGGTGAAAATGGTTTTTTTGAACCCAACTTAAACATTATGTTTGAACAAGGCCGCCCCTATATGCCCCCCAAAAAATTATCCGACAAGGTTGAAGACTTTTTAGGCAAAGTTTGGAAGCGTTATGCAACTTTGAGCGAAAAAGAACTCACCTTAATGATAAAATCCAACCCCTCATACCAAAATTGCTACATAAAAGGCAGTTTAAACATTGCACAGCTTAAAGCTGTTGTTGAGAACTTTGTCAAAAACCCGAACACAACCTATTCCACAAACCATGCAACCCCAAACAAAAAAGTTTCTTATTCGCAGAACGGACCGGTCGTTGTATCAAAATGGAGTCCTCGCAAGGTTTCCGTCAAAAACAATTAAGGAGAAAAACATGAAAAAAATCATCAAGCTATTTATGGCGGTAGTTCTTTTGGCCGCTTGTTCCCCCAAGGCAGACAAAAGCGACCTCACCATCTTAACAGACGACGGCGAAGTAAATTATAAAGTAGAAAAAGCCCAAACAATAAAAGAGTTGGAAAAAGGCCTTATGTTCAGAGAAAGTCTGGATGCCGATTCGGGAATGATTTTTGACCTTTCGCAAGTAAAAGATACTGCGATGTGGATGAAAAACACCAAGATTCCGCTTGATATGATTTTTATCGAAGCCGACGGCACAATCTTCTGGATTTTTGAGAATGCTCAACCGGAATCCACCAACCTGATAATTCCGCCCTTCCCCGCAGCTGCGGTTTTAGAGCTTAATGCCGGAGATGTCCAAAAACACAACATCAAGCCCGGAGATAAAGTTAAGCACGAATTTTTTGCCGCTGCAAAAGAAGAAGCTCCCGCAAAGGCAGAAATAAATGCAGATGAAGCTCCGGCTGCAGAAGCCGTTGTTGAAGAAACGACTGAAGTTGTAGAGACCGAAGAAGTTCCGGCAGGCGCCGAAGTCCCGGAAGTTGCGGCAGAAGAAGCAAAAGCTCCCGCCCCTGAGGAAACTGCTCCGGCAGAGACCCCCAAAGCGGAAGCAATGACAGAGTAACAAAAATCCCCTCAATTGAGGGGATTTTTTTTAGAAAGCGTAGTTTAGACCAGCATTAAAGGATAGGTTTTTATAATCGCTGCCGAAGATATATCCGAGCTCGGCATAAAGGCTCCAAAATTCATTA
>CASEZG010000022.1 GCA_949292375.1 uncultured Pseudomonadota bacterium
CGTCAGACCGTCATACGCCCTTAAGGCGTTCGCTGGCACCATTAGGGTTACACCCTTAAAGAAGAACCACCGGCTAGGCCGGTGGGTTCCTTTTTTAGTCAATATTAACCACAATTCCCTGATTAAGGATAAATTCGGGAGTTTTGCCGTTAAATGTATTATATTTCTTCATCAGAGCCTCTGCTTCGGCATCTCGCTTAGGTTGAACCATATGATGACTCGTGCCTTTGCTTTTGCTTTGAGGAACTTCATTGGGTTGTCTAGCACTGGAGGCACTCTTTTCAGCTTCCTGTTCTTTTGTTTTATCTACCTTAATTTCTTGCGGAGCTTTCAATATCTTGTCCAAAACATCTTGTGTTTCGCGAGAGCGTCTGTTTGTATAAACAATATTTTGTTTATCTGCGGGCAACATCTCCAAGATTTTTTCCAGATTCGCCAACTGTTTTTGTTTTTTTATCAGATTAATGTCATCTACAACCAAAATATTAATATTAGAAAGATCAATTCTTCCCTCTGCGGCGACATCCAGAAGCAAATCCGGAGAACCGATAATGACATTAGCTTCGTTGTCAACATTTTCATCACGGTCTTTAATTGTCGCCTCGTTAATTTCGTGATATTTATTAAACACGGCTAAACGGTCGGAAACCTTAACCGATTGAGAGGAATCAGGCGTAATGATAAGGATATTTTTACCTAAGCTTTCCGCATTGGCATTGTTCATACTGATAATATCAATTAACGGAAAAACATAAGACATTGTTTTGCCGCAGCCGGCAGGCGCGATTGTAAACACGTCTTTTCCTTGTAGAATTGAAGGAATAACGTCGCTTTGTACGGTTGTCGGTTCTTTGATGCCGAACTCCTCAATTGCCTGAATGGTTTTTTCGCTCAAACCCAAATCTGCAAAATTCATTGTACTTCTTCTCTTTAAATGGTTTATATTATTTTTCTAGATACTATGTATTTTATAAAGCCTAGTCAACCCCAAAAGAAAATAAGGAACGATAAGATGTTGATGAACAGACAAGATTCTCTTTTGTTAGTGATAGATGTGCAAGAGCGTTTGGCTCCGGCGATGGACAATCCCAGACAAGTTATAAGCAACGGTGCAAAATTAATTGGTGTTGCCAAAGCAATGAATGTTCCGTTCATAATAACCGAACAATATCCGCAAGGCTTAGGACAAACGATGATAGATATTCGGCAAGAAGCCGGAGAAAACACCCAATACTATTCCAAACTATATTTTTCCTGCGCCAAAGAGGAGAAAATTATGTCAGCCATAAAGGCAAGAGGCAAAAAGAAAATCATCTTAGCCGGAACGGAGACGCATATTTGTTTGCTTCAAACTGCTATGGATTTACAAATGCAAGGCTATGAGGTCTTTGTGGTTTCCAATGCTTGTTCATCAAGAGATGCATCGCAAAATATGATGGCATTACAGCGTCTGGCGCATAATGGCATAGATATTGTAACTTCTGAAATGGTTATATTTGAATGGTTGGAAAAAGCCGGGACGGAAGAGTTCAAAAAAATCGTTGGACAATATGTAAAATAACAAAAAAGGCTTCCGTTAAAGGAAGCCTTTTTTGTAAAGAATTTAGCCGACGCGGCCGTAGCTGTCTTCATAGCGAATGATGTCGTTCTCATCCAAAGTTTCGCCGGTCTGAACTTCAATAAATTCCATATTTTTATCTGTATTGTTCTGAATGCGATGTTTCATTTTAACGGGAATAAATACATTTTCGCCGGCTTTTTTAACAATTTTTTCCTCGCCCAAAGTAACAACGGCTTCGCCTGAAACAATAATCCAATGTTCATTTCTGAAGTTGTGAGATTGCAAAGAAAGAATATTTCCGGGGGTTACGCAGATTCTCTTAACACAAAAACCTTCGCCGGAATCCAAAACTTCCCAAGTGCCCCAAGGACGATTGTCGTGGTCGCCTTTTTTATAATTATTGGCCATTTTTTTTACTCCTAAACAAAGTTTATACTTGATGAAAATGAATATAGGCAATATAACTAAAAGCGCAAGAAATAAATTTTTTTGAGTGGAACAACTTATGCAATCACCGGCTATAAACCAGGCAATGGAAATTCTAAAACTCCTTCGACAAGTGACAGAAGGTCAGGACGAGGTGCCTGTTAAGCTGAGCAAAATCACCCAAATTATTGCGGAAAAAATGAATGCCGACGCAGCCGCTTGTTATGTCGCGGTAGATGATAGCTATTTAGAACTTTTTGCTTCATACGGTTTTAATGATGAGGTAGCTCACAAAGTAACCATCCGTTATGGAGAAGGTTTGGTCGGAGAGGTTGCAAAGACAAATCGCTCATTAGCGGTGGCAGATGCTTGGGCGCATCCAAAGTTTTCATATAAACCGGAATTGGGAGAAGATGAATATAAATCATTTTTAGGTGTGCCTCTGGTTCGTTGGAACCGCTCAATAGGTGTAATCACGCTGCAAAACAAGCAAGTCCATGAATATTCGCGATTAGAGGTTGAAATCCTTGAAACCATAGCAATGGTCTTGTCTGAAACTGTAGCCTCCGAAGAAATGACCGAGTATAAAAAAGACCTCATCAAGGCACGAGGATTAACGGCAAGAGAACGTGTTAAAGGGTTGAGCCTGAGTAAAGGTTATGGTTTGGGTAAAGCGGTTGTGCATCGCCGCCGCCAAATGGTCGGAAAAATCTTTGCAGAGGATAAAGAAAACGAACTCAATCGTCTTGATGCTGCCTATAAGCAAATGAATGCTGATTTGGATGAAAAGTTTGCGTCTACGCAACTCGGTATCGGTGAGCATGTTGATATTTTAGACGCTTACCGAATGTTTGCCAAAGACAAAGGTTGGTACAAAAAAATAGAGGATAATGTCAAAAGCGGTTTAACGGCGGAAGCGGCAGTCGAGCGAGCTTATGAAGATATGTGGAACCGCTTGTCCGGCACCAATGATCAATACTTAAAAGAACGTCTGCATGACTTAAGAGATGTCGCCGACCGCATACAATCTTATTTGAACGGAGATTACAAAGAAGTCAGCGAAATCAGCAATTGGAGCGATATTGTTGTTGTCGCCCAGACAATGGGTCCGGCAGATTTAATGGATTATGATTATCACAAGATTCGCGGGCTTATTATTGAAGACGGTACGCCGACAATGCATGTCGCCATTGTCGCCAAGGCGTTAAATATTCCGGTTATAGCAAAAATCAAAGGACTGTTTGATGAGGTTAAAACCGGCGAACTCATTGCTATAGATGGCAACGAGGGCTATGTTTATATTAATCCCTTGCCGGCAACTCAAGAAAAATTTAAGGCCAAAATAGCCGAAAAAGAAAAACTCTTGGCTCGCCTTGCGGAGCTAAGTAAGCTTCCCTCCAAAACATTGGACGGTGTGCGTATAGGTCACTATATCAATGTTGGTTTGGCTTTTGATTTAGACTATATTGAGAGCACCAATTGCGATGGTGTCGGACTTTATCGTACAGAGATTCCTTTTATGACATCAGATGTTATGCCCGATGTTGAAAGACAAGTCGGTTTTTATAAAGAATTAATGGACCGAGCCGGCAACCGCAAAGTTATTTTCCGCAGTTTGGATGTTGGTTCGGATAAACTTTTGCCATATTGGAGCAATATGAGCGAAGAAAATCCGGCAATAGGCTGGCGGTCGATTCGGATATCATTGGACAGAAGAGCAATTTTGCGTAAACAGGTGAGGGCTTTTTTGCGGGCAGCGGCAGGCAAAGAGCTTAATGTAATGTTTCCGATGATATCAGATGTTTCTGAGTTTGAAGAAGCCAAAGAAACTTTAATGATAGAGTTGGAAAAGGAAAAACGCCGCAATCAACCTGTTCCGTCAAAAGTCAATGTCGGTTTGATGATAGAGGTCCCCTCCATTGTTTTTCAGTTGGAAGATGTCTTAAAACAAGCAGATTTCATATCCATCGGAACCAACGACTTGGCGCAATTTACCTTTGCTTGTGATAGAGGTAATCCGAGGTTGACCGAGCGTTATGATGTTTTATCAGCTCCTTTTTTGAAAATGATGGGAGATATTGTGTCCAAGGCTAATGCGGCCGGAGTCTATTGTTCGGTTTGCGGAGAAATGGCGAGCAATCCGGTTGAGGCAATGGTGTTGTTGGGATTGGGCTATCGTAATCTGTCATCTTCGGGAGCATCCTATGGACGAGTTAAGTCAATGATACGCTCCGTAAATATTGATGAAATAACGGATTATGTAAAAACTCTCTTAAAATCACAAAAAAGGACTTTACGTCCGCAATTATTAGCTTATGCTTATGACCATGGTATTGAAATTTACTAAAATTTATGATTGAATAACCAAAGTTGAAATTTTAACAAAGGGCACAAACGTGAAAAAAGAAAATAAAACCAAAGCAGATGACAAGGCAACAGCCCCGGAGGCGGTAGCTAAGGTCGAGAAAGAAGAGAAAGAGATTCTGGTTAATCAGGATAAAGTAGGCTCCTTGATACATGAAGCTCGCCTCAAAAAAGGCTTGAAAATTGCTGATGCATCTAAAGATTTGTGCATTCGTGCTTCATACTTGGAGGCCATTGAGGCCGGTAATTATGATGAAATACCGGAACCTCCTTACGGTATTGGTTTTATTCGTTCATATGCAGACTATCTGGGCTTAAATGCTGCGCGTATGGTTCAGCTTTTTAAGGAAGAAACAGATGCTGCAGCCAAAAATAATGACTATTATGTTATGGAACCACAAACGGAAGCAAACGCCCCGAGCAAAAAGTCTTTGGTCGTAAGTCTTATAGCCATAATTGCTGTGTATGGAGCTTGGTTTGTCTATAATCAGAGCCAAAACAAAGCTGAAGAGGAAAAAGACATTGTTGCCGAATATAATACCGAAGTTGCAGAAACAACAGTGAACTATCCCTTACAAGTTGAAGATTATGTTTCGGTAGAGGAGAGCGGAGTCGAACTTCCTGCTGAAGAAAATATTCCCGTCGTTGATGTTGCCCCCGTTAAGGATGGCGAAAGCGGAAATGTTACCGTAAGTGAAGAAAGCTTCATTCCGGAAGCTAATCAGACAACGTCAGCCAAAGTTGAGGAAAGCAAAGCAGAACCGGAAATTAAGGCAGAGGAGCCTAAAGCCGAAAAGCAAGAAGTAAAAGAAGAGAAAAAAGCTGAAACCAAAGCTGCTACCAAAGCTGTTACTTCAAGTAAAAAACCGGGGTCTCGCGTAATGGTAAAGATTAAAGGCGGAGAAAACTGGTTGGAAGTTAAAGATGCAAACAAACTTTATATCAGCAAAGTTCTGAAAGATGGAGATGTATATGAGGTTCCTGCCGGAGAAGGTATGATTTTGTCTGTCGGCAGATATGAAGGTGCGGAAGTTTATGTTGACGGCAAGTTGACCGAAGTTGTTAAGCCCAACAAAAAAACAGGTATCGCCTTAGATCCGTTTTTAGATTCCGCTAACCATTAGCGCAAATTTTATAGAACAGAAAATAGCAGGTATATTTGCGCCTGCTGTTTTCTTTTTTGTTTATAAGAGATTTTTTTAATAGAGGTAAAAATGGCAAAGTTACAAAATGTTAGAGGAACATATGATTTATACGGCGAAGCCAAACGCAAAATGAAAAAGGTTACGTCTGTTGGTTCAGAAGTCGTAGAAAAATATGGTTTTGAGGAGATTGAAACCCCGATTTTTGAGTTTACTGAAGTTTTCTCAAGAAATCTGGGCGAAACATCGGATGTCGTAACCAAAGAAATGTATTGCTTTGAGGATAGGGGAGGAGAGAGCCTGACCTTGCGTCCTGAGGGAACGGCGGGAGTTGTTCGCTCCTTCATCTCGGAGGGTATGCAACAAAATTTGCCTGTTAAGCTATATTATAGTGGCCCGATGTTCAGATATGAGCGTCCGCAAAAAGGTCGTCAACGCCAGTTCACACAGTTTGGTTGCGAGCTCTTGGGTGTTGAAACGCCTCAGGCAGATATTGAAGTTATTTCAATGGCTTATGAATTTTTGGAAAAGCTTGGTTTATCGGGTTCCGTAACGGTAGAGATTAACTCTTTGGGCGATAAGGAAAGCCGCGATGCTTATCGTGAAAAATTGGTGGCATATCTCCGCGGACATTACGACGAGTTGTCTGAAGACAGCAAAGCCAGATTGGAAAGAAATCCGCTGCGTGTATTGGATTCTAAGGAGGAATGTGATAAAGCCGTTGTTGAGGGTGCGCCTTTGTATAAAGATAGTTTGAATGAGGCTTCTGCCGCATTCTTTAATGCTGTTCTGAAAGGCTTGGATAATCTTGGCATCAAATATAAGGTTAACGACCGTTTGGTTAGAGGTTTGGACTATTATTCACACACGGTTTTTGAGCTCGTAACCGACAAACTAGGTGCGCAAGGAACGGTTTTGGCCGGCGGTCGTTATGATGGCTTGGTTGAGCAAATGGGCGGCGGTAAGGTTGCAGGTATCGGCTGGGCTTGCGGTGTAGAACGCCTGAGTATGCTCTTGGAGGCAGATGTTTCTTTGCCTCGCCCGATAGCTGTTATTCCCGTTGGCGAAGATGTTAATGATAAGGCAATAGAGATAGCCTACAAGCTTCGTTGTGCCGGCTTTAGGGTAGAACACAGCTACAATGGCAATCTAAAAAAACGCATGATGAAAGCCAATAAGGTTAATGCGGTTAAAGCCGTTATCATCGGCACGGATGAGCTGGCCAAGGGAGAGGTAACCCTGAAGGATTTGGATAGCGGCACACAGAAAAACGTTGCCTTAGATAAAATAGTTGAGGAATTAAGATAATGAGTTTTGCAGAAAAATTAGCCAATGTTGTCAACCGACATGATGAGATTCAGTCGCTGTTGTCTTCGCCGGATGTCAGTGCGGAAGACTTGGTGCGTATGAATAAAGAAATGTCGGAGTTGACACCTGTTGTTGAGGCAATCCAGAATTATAATCATGCTGAAAGCAATATGAACGACGCCAAAGCAATGATGGAAGACGATTCTTTGGATAAAGAAATGCGCGATATGGCAGAGGCGGAATATTATGAGCTCAAAGAAAAACTTCCCGAAATGGAAAAAGAGATAAAAATTTTGCTCCTGCCTAAAGAGCAAGATGATGAGAAAAACGCCATTTTGGAGGTTAGAGCCGGCACGGGCGGTGATGAAGCCGCTTTGTTTGCGGCGGTTTTGTTTGAGATGTATCAACGCTATTCACAAAAAATGGGTTGGAAGTTTGAGATTTTGGATGCCGACGAAAACTCACTCGGCGGTTATAAAGAAGCATCGGCAAAGATTACGGGTAAAGATGTTTTTGCTAAATTGAAGTTTGAGTCGGGCGCACATCGTGTTCAACGTGTTCCCGTAACCGAATCTCAGGGGCGTGTTCACACTTCCGCGGCAACCGTAGCAGTTTTGCCTGAGATTGAAGAGGTTGATATGTATATCAATCCGGCAGATTTAAAGATTGATGTTTACAGAGCATCAGGCGCTGGCGGACAACACGTAAACCGTACGGAATCAGCTGTGCGCATTACGCATATTCCGACCGGCGTTGTCGTACAATGTCAGGATGACCGTTCACAATACAAGAACAAAGAAAAAGCGATGAATCACCTGCGCGCCAAATTATATGATTTGCAAAAAACGACCATAGATAAGGAATATTCGGAACGTCGCAAATTACAAGTTGGTTCGGGTGACCGTTCGGAGCGTATCAGAACTTATAACTATCCGCAAGGACGCGTAACCGACCACCGTATTAACTTGACCTTGTATAAGTTGGATGAGGTTGTCTCCGGCGATGCCTTGGACGAGATTATAGACGCTTTGGTCACGGAAGATCAGGCACAAAGATTATCCGAGCTGGATTAAGAAAACAACAGAGCCCCGATTTTCGGGGCTTTCTTGTTTTAATTTGTCTATGGATGACATTTTTTGATTGAGTCTAAAGGACAAAGTTTCTATAATCAGCCCCAGATTAATCTGTAAGGGAAATAAATGCCGGAGCCAAAATTTGTACATTTGCGCGTGCATACCGCTTATTCGTTGTCGGAAGGCGCGATTAAGGTTCCGTCCCTTGTGCCCAAACTCAAAGATATGGGCTTTCCGGCCATTGCCGTAACAGACACGGCAAATATGTTTGGAGCTAAGGCTCTGTCCCATTTTGCCGCCGATTGCGGTATTAAGCCGATTCTTGGGTGCCAGTTTTATATCCGCAACAGTGATGCTGATGATGTCTTAAAGTCCAAAGGCCGTACAATAGAGCCGGACAAACTGGTGTTGCTGGTCAAAAACGAAGAGGGCTACCATAACATTATGAAGCTGATGAAGCTCTCATATCTGGATAACCCCGAATATAATGAAAAACCGCAGCTCAAGCTCTCGGACTTAGAGGGAAGAAGCGCGGGACTGATAGCCTTGACTGGCGGCGTTGAAGGCACGGTTGGCCGTCTGCTTTTGGAAAACCGCAAAGACGAAGCGGAAGAATTTTTGCTCAAATTGAAAGAATATTTTCCCGATTCTCTCTATGTCGAGATTATGCGCATTGGCTTAGAAGCAGAACACAAGACGGAAGAAGATTTTATCAATTTGGCATATAAGCACAATCTGCCTTTGGTTGCCACCAATGAAGCTTTTTTCCTGACGGCGGATATGTATGAGGCGCATGATGCTTTGGTTTGTATTGCATCTGGAGAATATGTTGCGAATGAGAACCGCAAAAAGTTCTCGCCCAACAACCGTTTACGTTCTCCGGAGGAGATGATAGAGCTTTTTAAAGACTTACCGGAGGCGGTTAATAATACGGTAGTCATAGCCGAGCGTTGCAGCTTTTTGTCGGAAAAAGTTCAGCCTTTGTTGCCGATATTCGAATGCCCCGATGGCAAAACCCAAGATGAGTTCATCACCGAAGAAGCTTATAAAGGCTTAAAAGAGCGTATGGAAGCTCAAGTTTATTTTGAGGGGATGACCGCCGAGCAGAAAAAAGAGATTGATGAAAAATACTATGCCAGATTAGATTATGAATTAAGCGTTATTAAGAAGATGGGCTTCCCCGGCTATTTCTTAATCGTGTCGGACTTCATCCGTTGGTCTAAAGGTCATGGTGTGCCGGTTGGGCCGGGGCGTGGTTCGGGTGCGGGTTCTATTACGGCTTGGTCACTAAAGGTAACTGACCTTGACCCGATTAAATTGGATTTGCTGTTTGAACGTTTTTTGAACCCCGAACGCGTAAACATGCCGGACTTCGACGTTGACTTCTGTCAGGAAAATCGTGGCAAGACGATTGAATATGTGCAAAACAAATATGGTTTTGACCATGTGGCGCAAATCATCACTTATGGCAAACTCCAAGCCAAAAACGTCATCCGCGATGTCGCCCGTGTTTTACAAATGCCCTATTCTCAGGCAGATAAGTTAAGCAAAATGATTCCCCCCGGTGTTCAGGGTAAGAACCCAACGTTGCAAGAATCTTTGGACCAAGTTCCCGAGTTAGAGGAGATGCGTCAGAACGACCCGCAGGTCAACAAGCTGTTTGATATCGGTATGAAGTTGGAAGGTTTGTACCGTCAGTCCGGTGTGCACGCTGCCGGCGTGGTAATCGGCGACCGTCCTTTGGACCAGCTTGTGCCATTGTATAAAGACCCGCGGGCAGATATGCCGGTAACTCAATATGATATGAAATATGTGGAAGAAACCGGCTTAATTAAGTTCGACTTTTTGGGCTTAAAGACCCTAACCGTTATCCAGCGTGCGGTTGACTGGATTAAGAAGATAAAGGGCATTGAGTTAGATATGGATAATGTTCCTTTAGATGATAAGCCGACTTATGAACTGTTGCAAAGTGGTAATACTGCGGCTGTGTTCCAGTTTGAATCTGCCGGTATGCAAGATGTTCATAAGCAAATCAAGCCTGACCGTTTTGAGGACTTAATCGCTATTGTTTCTCTATATCGCCCCGGCCCGATGGACAACATCCCGAGCTATATTAAGCGTAAGCACGGCGAAGAAGAGATTACCTACCTTCACCCGATGCTGGAACCGATTTTGAAAGAAACCTATGGTATTATGATTTACCAAGAGCAGGTTATGAACATCGCTCGTGCTTTAGGTGGTTATACCATGGGTGGTGCAGATAAGCTGCGTAAGGTCATGGGTAAAAAAATGCGCGATGAAATTCCGAAACAACGCAAGATGTTTATGGAAGGCGCGATTAAAAACGGCATTGAAGAAGGAACAGCCGGAGCGATTTTTGACCAGATGGAAAAATTTGCGTCTTATGGTTTCAACAAGTCGCACGCCGCTGCCTATTCGCTGATTTCGTATCAGACGGCATATTTGAAGGCGCATTATCCGGTAGAATTTATGTGTGCGGTAATGTCTTTGGATATTACCAATACAGAAAAATTGCTTTTCTTTAAGGATGAATGCAAAAAGCTTGGTTTCAAGGTCCTAAAGCCGGATATTAACCATTCTGGTTCAGATTTTGTGGTAGAAGACGGAAACATTCGTTATGCACTTGGCGCGGTCAAAGGCGTGGGCGAAGCCAATATGCGAGCGATTGTCGCCGAGAGAGAGGCTCATGGTCCGTATAAAGATATTTCAGACTTCATTCACCGTACAGATATCAAGCAGATTAATCGCCGCCAGCTGGAACAACTGATAAAAGCAGGAGCTTTTGACTGCTTGGAGAAGAACCGCGGACGTTTGTTTGCCAATGTCGAAACCATTTTGCGTCATATAGCCTCTTCTTCGGAACTCAAGACCAGCGAGCAGGCGTCTTTGTTTGGCAATGAAGAATTACACGCTAAGGTCAAGTTGGCTGAAAAGCCGGATTGGCCGGAGCTTGAGAAATTAAGACTTGAGGCGGAAGCCATCGGTTTTTACCTTTCAGCCCACCCCTTGGATAGTTATGGCCGAGGTATGGAGCGTTTAGGCGTCAAGAATTGCAGTGAGATTTTCCGCAACATTCGTGTCGGTGATAGTATTAGAGCCAAAGTTGCCGGTTGTGTAAATGGTTTTCAAAAGCGTGTCAGCAAAACCGGCAACAAATATGCTTTTCTGGAGTTATCTGATGCCAGCGGCAGTTTTGAGGGAATATTATTCTCGGAGGGATTGGCTCGTTATGAGGATATTATATCTTCTGGGTTGCCGTTGTTTGCCAGCATAACTATCGACAAACAATCGGAAGAAGCCAACCCGAGAGTAATGTTTAATGTGATAGAAACCTTGGATAAAGCCATTTCGGAGGTTGCCAATGGTTTGGAGATTTGTGTCAATGATGTTACGGCAGTTTCCGGTCTGCATGAGATTTTGAAAAAAGACCATAACGGCCGCAACAAAATATATATTAAGCCGGATAACAAGGAATGGGATGTCCGCATAGAGTTAGCCGGAGGCTTTGCCTTTGCGGATCCTGAGTTTTTGAGCAAAATTCGTGCGCTTCCGGGCGTCACCACCATAAAGGAAATATAGCCATGAAAGATTTTATTTCAAAAATAAATCAGTTTACGCAAAAATTTTCCTCTCCTCAAACGGAAAAAATGGCAGTCGAGCCCGAAGATAGGGTTCATATCCCTTTCACCAAACTAATATTTGGTCCTTTAGGAATTTTATCCGTTCGGATTAGTGAATTATTCAAAATAAGTGCGGTTTTTGCCTTGCTTATAAGTCTTTGCACGATTCTTTTGGGCTTCAGCGGAATCTGTTTTTCTCCTTATCGAGATTCATATTTTTATTGTTCAAACTCGCAAGCCTTGTATCTTTTGGGCCTTTTGCTCAAAGTCTTTTTAATATCAATGTTTTTTGCAAGATGGTATAACATCGCTTTCCGCCGAGCCAATTACAGCTTAAAGACGGTCTTTCTGCCAACGAAAAGAGATGTTATATTCTTCGGTGGTTTGTTTATCTTTTTACTCCTAAACCTGACGCCGGTATTATCTTTTTACCTGCTCTACATGAGAGTACCCAATCCTGATTGGATTGTTGAATTGGCATATTTTGCTTGTGTTTCGGTGGGTTTCTTGGTTCCTTTCTGGCTGATGCGTTTTTATGCTCTGGGAGCGGCATATTTATCTGAAGAAAAGTTACCGAGTTTGGGGTATTTATGGAAACGATCCAAAGGCAACAATCTGAGCATTATCTTATCAGTATTTTTGATAATCGTCATTATGTCGTTTTTTGCCTTATACTACCAACAAGGTCTATCTTCCATAGATGTAGAATATGCAAATTGGAGCGGAACGGTCTTAGAATATGTATATAATTTGTTCTTGCTGATGGTTTTAAGTCTTTTTGTTAACCATTGTTGGTTTCAGAAAAAGTTTTTGTTAGGAGAAGATGATGGAAACAATACCGCAAATTAAACTTCCTTTATGGGAATGTCTGCGTCGCAGTTTTTCATATGTTTTAGCCAACTTTGATGCCTTTGTAAAAATTGCGTCTGTATGGTTTTTGGTGCTGATTTATGAGGCTGTTGCGGGTTTCCCGTCGCTCTGCGGCATAAGAGAAGGGGCTTGCCCGTCAGAAAGTTTGCAAAACTTGTCGGTGGTTGTCATCTCTTTGGCCTCAATAGCTATAGCTGTTGGCTTTTGCCGACATATCATCTTAAAAGAGAAGGTAAATTATCTTCATTTTTCATTTGGCCGTCGCGAACTGAAATATTTGGCATATAGCTTGTTTTTGTTCCTGCTCATAATCATTCCTTCAGCTCTGATTATCGGAATCTTAGCAAATATTTTGAAATACGACGGCGTAAATATTCCGGGGACATCAGTAATTTTTATTTTGCTTCCGATAATAATTGCTGTCATTTGTGCCAGATTTTTTATCATTCTTCCGGCCATAGCCGTAGATGATAAAGACATAAGCCTAAAAGTTGCTTTTGCATTGACCAAAGGCAATGCCAACAAAATCTTTTGGGGACAAGCATTAATGATGCTTCCCGTTATCATTATCCTGACAGTCCTTAGTTCGTTATATGATGCTATGGGTTTGGGTGGTTTTGTGGCAGATTTTATTATGGCGGCATTGGTTTTGGGTTTTTCGTTTTTGGACGCTGCGCTCAAAGCCGCATACTTTAGCCATATCTACCAATATTTCGTATATTTTTGGAAGCATTCGGAAGATTTAGTTAAAGCCTAACATAAAACAACAACCTCGAAATAAAATCGGGGTTGTTGTTTTTAGAGCCTTTGTGCAAGTTTTTCCGCCTCATTTAAGCGATAATTTTCCTTAATATTTTGATTGGGCGGATATTTTGCCGATATTTCAAAAGCAAAAATATTTGCTTGTTGCGCATAAAAATCGCGCCCTAAGCTAAGAGTAGAAGAATTATCAATCAAATAATCCCTGAAAGATAGAGCATCTTTAATGGTATTTTTCATTAAACCGCTTCTTTTGGCAAAAATCTCCGTATAAGCAAAAATAACATAAATCATGGCAAACAAAATCAAAGATGCAATCGGGTTAATATAAAGACTAAGCAACATAAGCGAAAAGAGAATAATCGCGGCAGAAAATATTTTACTGGCAATAGAAACAAAGGCAGATTTAAATTTAATTTTAATAACCCAAACATAAAAAGCTATGGTAATGCTGCAAGCTGCTTCAATAACAAAAATCTGCCAAAAATTAACCGAAAGCAGTGCAATTGCAGCTTCGGAGAGCAGTAACATTCCAATACTGAAAAACAAATATCCGCCGCTAAGTTTAAGAGATATTGCCTTAAAACTTTTTAACGTGTTTTTTTCAATGAGTTTTGCGGCGCGCTTAAATTTCAGCTGTGTTTGGTTATTAACTTTAATAACGGATTCTTTAGCCGGAAATAAATTATCCAAAGCTTTTCTTTCGCAGCGGCTAAGCGATTTTAAATCATCTGTTTTCTTAATCAGCATAATCTCATTTTCGCTTTCCTGAATATCAATAATATTTTTGCGAAACAGTTCCAGCAGATAAGCGGTAAAAGAGATTTTATCAAAAGCTCCCTTAATCAAATAACGCAGCATGGGTGCGGTACGTTTCATACCGGTTTTGAGTTTGGAATGTCCTGAACTTATATACCGCCAGGAAATAATATAAGAGATTAAGATGGCAACAAACCCAAACAAAGCAAACAAGATATCACCATAATCACTAACAAACCAAGAAAATTTCTTCCCAAAATCCGGAACAATGAGGCCTGTTTTGGGCAGAGCCACGATAAGATGCATTCCCTCGCCGATAAAAAGCGGTTTTTGCGCCACAAAACCAAGCGTATTATCTTGTCCCTTGGTCACAAAAGCACTTTCGGAAGAAAGATTCCCCGGATAACCGATAAAAATACTTTGGCTTATGGGGTTTTCAATCCCCGGCAAACTAACGGAAGCTCCGGCATTGGAAATAACCAAATTCCATGAACTTCCCGTCACGTCCCAATAAAATTCATCAAAATTATCATAAGCCCAAAGCTGTCTGTCGATTAAATATGCAAAATTATATGTATATATTCCGGAAGGAAGAAGCATATCATCTTTAGGCTTTAAGACAATCTTATCACCTATTTCTTCAACTTTATATGGAATTTCTTTGCCGTTAATTGTAACCGAGAGAAGAGAAAAATCAATTTTGTGTTTTTCATTAAGTCTGGAGATAGAATATTTTGGAAGCACGCGAGATAAACCGTTTTTAAGTTTTTCGCCGTTTGCCAGAACCGTAATTGTTTCATTAATTCCGACCATCCCGTTAGGCATAATCTCAATTTTGCTAAACAAATAGGGAATATGTTCTTTGGCAGGAACCAAAGTTTTCGCCCCGTTGGGAAGTTCGACATTAACCACCGGAAAGTCGGGAGCTTGCCATTGTTTTTGTTGCTCATCAACGGAAGGTTGATCATTAATATAATAGTAAACATCATCATATGGTTGGTTAGCCCCAACCCCTTTTTCTGAAGATGATAAACGCTTCATCGCATTATCATAAATTTTTTCAAAAGTAGATTTTTTGCTCTCCTTCATCATGTTAACATATTCTTCGCTATGTTGAACATCAAGAGATTTTAGGTTGTCTAAATTTTCGTCTTTATCAAGTTTAGTAATTACAATGGATTTCATCCGCTCTTTAATAAAAGCATCCATTTCGGCTTTGTTTTCACCACTCGGTATTCTGGGGTCAGCAATCTCTTCTGCCGACAGAGGTTGCTGAGCTTCTCTGGCGCGCAACTCATCAACACTATTTATCTCCGTAGTGGCGGCCGAAGCAAGGTTAGATATAAAAGAGAAACAAACGGCGAAAAAAAGTCTTTTCATAACTTCAAAACCTTTGTTAACAAATAAAACATATCTGTTAGTATAAAATGCAGTTATTAAGAAAAGAATAAATTTTTTAAGGAGTTTTAATATGACAAACCAAATAGCCGCAATTATTTTGGGAGCAGGAAAGGGAACCCGTATGAAGTCAGATTTGCCCAAGGTTATGATGCCTTTGGCCGGCAAACCGATGATTCGCCACCCGATAGACACTTTGGAGGAAATGGGCGTTAAAAAGATTGTGGTCGTAACTGCGCCGGATGGCGAAATGGTGCGTAAAGAGGTTGCTCCCCACGAAAGCTGCATCCAGGAACAACAACTCGGCACGGGACATGCCGTTTTGTCTGCCAAAGAGCTGATGAAAGGTTTTGATGGCTCCGTATTGGTCATTTTCGGAGATAATCCGATTATCACAAAAGAAACCTACCAAATGGCAGCTAATAAAGTAAAAGAAGGCTATGCCGTTGTAGTATTAGGCTTCCGCCCGCAAGATGCCGCGCGCTATGGCCGCTTGGTTATGGAAAACGGCGAGCTGAAAAAAATCGTTGAGTTCAAGGATGCGACGGATGAAGAAAAAGCCATTGATTTGTGCAATTCCGGCTGCATGTGTTTTGACGGCAAAACAATGTTCGAACTTTTGGAGGCCATAGGCAATGAAAATGCGGCCGGAGAGTATTATCTTACAGATGCAATTGCCGTTGCAAGAAGCAAAGGTCTAAAATGCACGGTGGTTGAGTGTTCTCCCGAAGAAGTTGCCGGTGCCAATACCCGAGAAGAACTGGCTCTGTTAGAAAGCTTCTTAAACAAAAGAAAAGGAAAATAATGACTTTTATCAAGCATCATTGGTTCGGTTTGAGCATCTCTGTCTTTATGTTGGCTTATCTGTTCGTATTTATCTTGGTGTTATTCTCCCCACGGTATGATGAGCAAAAAAGAGGCTTTATTCCCTGTACGGAGATAATGGCAGAGGAACTCATTAATTGTGAGGACAAAATCGGCTGTATGCTCAAGACGGTAGCTAAAAACACCTGGTGTGATGTAACAATTGTCGCCAAAGGTTTCAGCTTATGGGCAAAAGGCGAGCAAACAACACCTTGGGCAAATTATCTGTTTGAGCCAAAATTGCCGCATCAGGAAAAAGAGACAGAAGATGAAACGGAGGAAAGTTTGCAAGAGTTTTATACGCAAACCCCCAACATTGCAGCCTCGATGCAAAATCTGCGCCGCCTAAACCAAGAGCTTGAGGAACAAATTAAAAATCAGGAAGAAAAGGAAAACAAGGAATATGAGCAACAATAATCTCCCTGCATGGGATTTGTCGGATATGTATAAAGGCATAGACGACCCCAAGATAAATGCTGATTTAGAAAAACTAAAGAAAGCAGCAATCTCCTTTGCCAAAAAATATAAAGGAAAGTTAGAAAAACTGAAAGCGGAAGAATTTTTGGAAGCCTTGAAGGCAGAAGAAAAAATGTCTGTCATGAGCGGCATTCTGGGCGAGTTTGCATATCTTAATATGGTAACGCAGATGAAGAATAAAGAAGCGATGGCTTTTTATCAAAACATCAGCGAAAAATTAACAGACTATAGCAAGCCGACCATCTTTTTCAGCTTAGAGATAAATCGTTTGCCGGAAGCCAAGATTAAAGACTGGCTAAAGAACGAAAAAATAGCCTTCTATAAACCTTGGTTGGATAAAGTAAGACGCTTTAAGAAATATGAGTTATCTGAAGCTGTTGAAGAAATTCTGCATGAAAAATCCGTAACCTCAGGTTCGGCTTGGGTGCGCTTATATGAAGAAACCTCGTCAAGATTAGTTTTCACGGTCGATGGCAAGCAATATAATGATGCCGAAATCAGCAAATTATTGCTGAACAAAGACCCAAAAATTCGCGAAAAAGCGGGCAAAGAGCTAAATCGTGTATGTAAGGAAAACGCCCCGCTGTTTACCATGATTTATAATATGGTGATTAAGGATAAAGCGATAGAAGATGACAAACGCGGTTTTGCCAGACCGGTTTCGGAACGCAATTTGGCAGAAAATGTCAAGGATTCCACGGTTGATGTCTTGGCGCAGACGGTAAGAGAAAAATATAAGGATATTGCGCACCGTTTTTATAAGCTGAAAGCCAAATGGCTCGGTGTTGAAAAAATTCAATATTGGGATCGCAATGCGCCGCTGCCTTTCTGCAATGATGCCGAATATTCTTGGAAAGAAAGCGTTAAGATTGTCTTGGATGCTTATAAAGAGTTTTCTCCAAAACTTTATAACATTGCAAAGGACTTTTTTGATAACAATTGGATAGATGTGCCGCCGCGCGATGGCAAGAGGAGCGGAGCTTTTTGCGCTTCGGCAACCTCCAAACATCACCCATATTTACTGCTCAACTTCGCAGGCAAACAGAATGATGTTTTGACCTTAGCACATGAGTTAGGCCATGGCTGTCACCATCAGCTTCGCACCAAAAACGGCGATTTAAACGAATATAGCCGTATGACATCAGAGGAAGTTGCGTCAGTTTTTGGCGAGATGATAACCTTCCAGTCATTATTGCGCAATTTGGATGATGATAAGGCTAAGCTGTGCTTAATTGCCGGCAAAGTGAATGATATGATAAATACGGCAATTCGCCAAATCGCCTTTCACTTTTTTGAAAGCCGCTGCCATGAGGAAAGAAAAGACGGCGAGCTTTCGGAAGATCGCATTTGTCAAATTTGGTTGGAGGAAATGCGCAATAGTCTGGGGCGTTATGTAAATGTTGATGAAAACAGTGCCTATATCTGGATGCAGGTCGGCCATTTCTTTTTCTTGCCGTTTTATGTTTATGCTTATTCTTTCGCCGATTGTTTGGTCAATTCGTTGTACCAAGTCAGCCAAGAAGGCAAGGTTAAAGATTTTGCCGATAAATATCTGGATATGCTGAGTAAAACAGCAATAACGGATTATGACAAATTACTCAAACCTTTTGGCTTAAATCCGAATGATGCTGATTTTTGGAATAAAGGCCTGAGCTTAATATCAGGCTACATAGATCAGCTTGAAGCTCTGGATAAAAAACTGAAATTATAAGATATAAAAGAACAGCCCCGAAATCGGGGCTGTTCTTTTATATTTATCTTTGAGCACATATTCGCCCGCCAACAGTAACGGTAGATGGAACTCTTCCTGTCTTTTTACATTGCGACAAACAACCGCTATAACAAGGGCCGCTACCAAAAGCCTGAGCGCATAAAGTAGTACAATCCGGTTTTAAAGAAGGATTCACTATACACTTGTTTCCAGATTTATAATAACCAAGATTACAAATCCAGGATTTAATTTTAGAAGAACATTCAGGATAGTAAGTGCAACTAGCGTTAGACGGACAATAAGAAATAACCGCAGTTACGGTGTCACAAGGAGTGACACAACTGTTTCCGGATTGAATATAACCAGAGTTACAAGTCCAAGCCGAACATTTAGAAGAGCAATCAGAGTATTTTGATGAGCAGGTAGCGTTGCTTGGAACGCTGACGGCTGTTCTGTTTCTGCAGTTATCAGCATAACAAGTTTGACAACTGGTTGAACAATCGCTCCAATAAGTCTGACAACCATATTGGCAAGATTGATTTACCCTATTATGACAATTCGTTGAATATGGCTTTTCACACTTAGAAGAACAATCATCCCAAACTTTTTCGCAACCATAAGTTCCGGTATTATCTGAACGAATATGGCAGTTATCAGAATAAGCTATTTTACAAACATTGTCACAAGGATAAGGATAATATTCAGCGCAACCATAAGGTCCCTCATCAACACCGGTCGGACAAACACATTCGGTATATTTTCCGCCGCATTCGTCACCTGATGTTGATTGCGGATAAGTACAGTTATAAGCATCATACTGGTATTCTGCTTTACAAGCGCAAGACTCATAT
>CASEZG010000023.1 GCA_949292375.1 uncultured Pseudomonadota bacterium
TATTCGCTCAAACAATACAGGCCCTTATGGTTGCGAAAAAGTTTGGGATGATTGTTCTTCTAAGTGTGAAAAGCCTTATTCAACGAATTGTCATAATAGAGTAAATCAATCTTGCCAATATGGATGTCAGACTTATTGGAGCGATTGTTCAACAAGTTGTCAAACTTGTTATGCTGATAACTGCCGCAACAGAACTGCTGTCAGTGTTCCAAGCAACGCTACCTGCTCATCAAAATACTCTGATTGCTCTTCTAAATGTTCGGCTTGGACTTGTAACTCAGGATATAATCAATCCGGCAGTGGTTGTGTCTTGGCTTGTCAGCCTAAAGCCAGTGAATCCGGTTGTTCTTATGGTATAAAATCTTGCTCAGATGGTTGTGGGGGTACCAGAACTTGTTGTAAAACAAAATGTGAAGCCAGCCCTTGTGCCAGCGGATGTTATACAGACATTTTCTGTCCTATCGGACAAACCTGTGCCGGAACAAACTCTTGCGGCGGATGTTATGCTTGTAAAGCATCAACAACCAGTTCTACTTCATGTCCGGGAGGTATACGCGGAAGTATTTGCAGGTGTACAGGTAGTACACATAATAATATGAAGCCTGCTCACGCTTGTATATCTTCTGTATATTAAGGGAAAAGGCTCTCTTTTGAGAGCCTTCTTTTTATCTTTATATCAATCCCATTTTTTGGGCGTTGATGACGGCTTGGGTGCGATTGGTGGCGCGGATGGCTCGCAAAAGAGCATTAATATGTAATTTTACCGTTGCTTCAGAAACACCCATTTCATATGCTATTTGCTTATTAGACAATCCTTGAGCGATGAGTTCCAACACCTGCATTTGTCTTGCCGTTAAGGTCTTATTTTTGCTCTTTGCCTCGCCTTTGTTTTCTGAGACGAGTGTTGCTTCTAATAATTCGGGTGGCAAATAGGTTCCTCCGTCTAAAATCAGCTGCAAAGCTCGACTCAAAATTTTTGGATCAGAGCGTTTGGGAATATAACCGCTCGCACCATCATTTAGGGCCTTACGAATATTTCTGATATCTTCTGAAGCTGATATGACAACAAAGCGAGCTTCTTTGGCCTTTTGACGGATTGCCGCTATACCCGCTTCCCAGGACATATCCGGCATATCCAAATCTAAAACTATAAGATCTATTTGATTATCTTCTTCTAAAATTTTTAAGGCTTGGCCAAAATTAGAGGCCTGTAGGATTATCATATTCGGGTAAAGCTGCTCAAGGTGCATACCCAGACCATCTCTAAAAAGCGCGTGGTCATCTGCTATCAGAACTTTCATTATCTTCTCCTTTGGTGTCTTCACAACACAAACTTATGCAACAACTGCCTTAGTGTTGTTCAACAACACTACTCTCTTTAAAGTCCGTTTTTGATATAGTCCCAAAGTCCGATGTTTATTTTTTAGGCGGAAACAGAATATATTCTATACCCGCTTCCTTAAACATTTCTTCCGAGTAGATGAGTTTATCCCGCCAACTGTTTTTGGGGGCATTTTCATCAAACTCGGGTTTGTAGGTTACAACCATTTTTATGCCTGATTGTATGATGGCTCGAGCGCAGTCCGGGCAAGGCATCGCCGTGACATATATTACACAGCCTTTCAAGGATGCGCCTATCAAACAAGCATTGTACACGGCATTGCGTTCGGCATGTTCAAAAAAGTCATATTTGGTCGGGCGTTCCAAACGCTCCGGTTTGTTGTCATCTACACCTCTGACCAAGCCATTGTAGCCGGTGGAGCGAATTTCTCTATCCGGACCAACGACAATTGCGCCAACTTTGGTTGACGGGTCTTTTGACCAGGTGGACACAAGCTCTGCAACTTCCATAAAACGTTTATGCCATTTTTCCGAAAACATTTACCCTCCGCATACTTGTTTGCTTTTGCTTATATTAGCTTATTATTTGCTTTTGACAATAAAAATTCTTTAAAATCTTAAAGAATCGGATGAATAAGGAATAGTTTGTCTTGACATTAGAGGCAAAATAACCCTATTGTACCTACAGAATTTTTAAATCACTTAAGGAGAAATAAATGAGTGCTATTATAGATATTCACGCTAGAGAAATTTTGGACTCTCGCGGAAATCCGACTGTTGAAGCCGATGTTGTTTTGCAATCAGGTGCTTTTGGCCGCGCTGCTGTTCCGTCCGGTGCATCTACAGGTGTTCACGAAGCTGTTGAACTTCGCGACGGCGACAAAAAGCGTTTCGGCGGCAAGGGCGTTGAAAAGGCTGTTGCTAATGTTAATGAAGCAATTTATGACGCTTTGGCCGGTTTAGATGCTGAAGACCAAATTGAAATTGACAGAACAATGATTGAACTTGATGGCACAGAAAACAAAGGCAAACTCGGTGCTAATGCTATCTTGGCTGTTTCTCTTGCTGTTGCTAAAGCTCAGGCTGAAGAAGCCGGCTTGCCCTTGTATCGTTATTTGGGTGGCACAATGGCTCGTACTTTGCCGGTTCCGATGATGAACATCGTTAACGGTGGTCAGCATGCTGATAACCCGATTGATATTCAAGAATTTATGATTATGCCGGTTTCCGCTTCTTCTGTTAAAGAGGCTGTTCGTATGGGTGCCGAAATCTTCCACACATTGAAGAAAAACCTCAAGGCTGCCGGACATAACACAAACGTTGGTGATGAAGGTGGTTTTGCTCCGAATCTGAAATCTGCAGAAGAGGCTTTGACCTTCATTGTTAATTCTATCAAAGATGCCGGCTACAAACCAGGTGATGATGTTGTTTTGGCTATCGACGCTGCTTCTTCTGAGTTCTATGAGAACGGCAAATATGAAATGAAGGGCGAAGGCAAGTCTTACACCAGTGCTCAAATGGTTGACTTCTACAAAGATCTTTGCGCTAAATTCCCGATTTTCTCTATCGAAGACGGTATGGCCGAAGATGACTGGGAAGGTTGGGCTATGCTCACCAAAGCTATTGGCGACAAAGTTCAGTTGGTTGGTGATGACTTGTTCGTTACAAACCCGAAACGCTTGGCTATGGGTATTGAAAAGGGTGTTGCCAACTCTATTTTGGTTAAGGTTAACCAAATCGGTTCTTTGACCGAAACAATGCAGGCTGTTGACTTGGCTCAGCGCAACAAATATACCGCTGTTTTGTCTCACCGCTCCGGCGAAACCGAAGACACAACCATCGCTGATATTGCTGTTGCTACAAACTGCGGTCAGATTAAAACCGGTTCTATGTCTCGTACAGACCGTATGGCTAAATATAACCAACTCATCCGCATTGAGGAAGAATTGGGTGATATGGCTATCTACGCCGGTAAATCTATTTTGAAAAACAAATAAGATTTATTCTTGTTACAAAAAAAAACCGTCCCTTATCGGGGCGGTTTTTTTTATGATTTTTCTTTACCGCTTGGTAGTATTTTTCCCGTTTGGCTCTGTTGTTGGCGTCTTTCACGATTGGCTAGCACAACCAATGGTGATTTCAGCAGATTAACTGTTTTATCCAAACTTATATTTTTTAGCATCAGCTTCGCTTTAAGCGTCAACTCTTTATTTTCTTTTTCCGCTTGAGTTACTTGTGTATATTCCTGATTTGTATTTAAGGCAGAAATCCAATCTTTTTCACGAACGGGCTCCGAGAAGAGTACGGGGTCAAAAACCAAACGTTCTGTTTTGTTGCTGTTTTGATAAATCGGTAAATCCAGACACATGGCTACATGATGCTCTCGCCACATCAGATAATCAATTCCCGTGGCATTATCTCCGGGAACACGAGCCACAATTATACCCGACATTTGGTTTTTATCGGAAACATTTTTTAGCGACATCGGGGCATTATGTTTCATCTCGCTAAATAGGTTGTCGTTTATGTCTGATTTATAACACCAAATATTTTGCGGTTCCATACCGAAATCTCGGCGCGCAACTTGAGACAAAGTATAAGCAAATGCACTGCAAGCCTCGTTTCGAAAGGCATATTCTTGCTTGGGAAAGAGTTCTTTTTTCCATTCATTGAATTTTTGCGCATAGGCATTGATTTTTTCATAATCCAATTTATCCATTACTCTCTCTCCATATTTGCAACGACATAGCGATCATAGCGGGAAGCCCCCCTCTTTTCCTGACGATTGCGCAATGTTTTAAGTTTGTCTGCGGCATAAACTTGCTCATTTTCATTTAGCGGGCGCTGTAATTCGTTTAACCAGGACATTGCGGCGTCATTTTTACCATTGAGTGTTTTTCCGCTTAACGCATTTATGACTTTTAAGTCATAGCCTTGTTTTTCAACCATACGAACAATTCTTCCCGCGTGTCGGATAGTTTCCGGAGACAAGCGCATTTTGGTATAAGGATGCGGCACTGCTTGAGAATTTTTCTCTCTCCTACCCTCTAACGCTTCATTGAATTTTTCCTGACCTTGTTCAAACCTTGAGGCGATATTGACCTCAAGCAAACGTTTGGGCATAACCGGTACAACAAAATCTACCTTATAGCCCTGCTCTTTAGCCTCTTCGGCTATATCCAACATTTCTTCCGAAGGCAAGCCATCAACAATCACATTATAGCCTTGATTTTGACAGAAATCTAATGCCACCCAGAAGGCTTCATCTGCAAAATTTTCAACCAGACTTTCTCTTTCACCGTCTGCATTGGTTGTTTGTGCGGCATCGTAAGCATCTAAATCTTTGGAATTAAGTTTTACGGGAGCTAATTCGTTAAGCTTAAATAAATTTGGGTGATAGGACAACATATCGTCTTTACCCAAACGAATGGCATCTTTGCTTTGTTTTGCAGCATAGGAACTTTTGCCGGAACCGGGGAAACCCATTATGACCGTCATCTGTGGACTTTCCGTCGGCTTCGCTGAAGGATTGTTATTTATTAAATCTTTGATTATTTGTGTGAAAATCTTGGCCTTTTTGTTTTCAGACAAATAGGAAAGACGGAAAATTTCTTTTTCTTGCTCATTCATTACGAATCGCCTGTGCTTTTATTACTCTATATTTAGATTATCCTATTTTTGGACAAAAATAAAGAAAATTTTACTTGCTTAATTTGTTCTATTTTGCTAGGACTCAAATTCTAAAATGTATTTATTAATTTTTCACTATTATGGAAACTTATGTAATTGTCTTTAAGCGACAACAATTTCAGTATTTGATGAAAGCCGTTGCTCTTGCAGCCTGTGCTTTGGCTTTAAGCTTTATCATTGCAGCCTTATGTTATTATTATATCGGTGATGCGGTTAAGGGCTTATGGTTTGCTAACTCTTTGAAATGGGCTATGTTTTTTGTTCCTTTCGGGATTGCTGTTCTTTATCAGAAACCCTTTGCAAAGAATATCCCTTATGGTGTTTTTTTGGCCTCATCGTCCTGACAACTTCTTTAGCTTTGTTTTGGATTGTGGTTCAAACATCGGTTTGGTTGTTGGTCTGTTCTTTGGTCGGCGCAATGTTTCTGTTTTCTTATTCCGTCTGTAAAGGCTTAAAACTTAAGAAAACAAATTATAAGGGGTTAGATATTAAGAAGTCAAAAGACCTTAGTGTTTTGACAGGAATGACAATGTTGATTGTTTTCTTTGCCATTTTGCTGGAAGTTGTTTTATCCCTTTTTACATCAAAGCCACCTACAACTTATCCTACACTGATTATTGTTGCCCTAATTTATGCCAGATTTAATGCCATTGATATCTTTTTGATGCGAGAACAAATGTCTGCTGGTTGTGTCTTAAATCAGAAAGAGATTAACCAAGTTGTTGTTAAGACAGCATTGAATTTGTATTTGAACTTTATCGGAATGATTTTTGTAATAGATTTCATTAAAATTTTAACTAAAATTGCTGTTGAAATTCCGATAAAAAAAAGCGTTTCCAAATAAGGAAACGCTTTTTTCTTAACCTTGTCGCTTTGGCTTAAAAGCCGGCAATTCTTTCCAGAGCAGCTTCAATCTTTGCCTTGCTCTCCAAAGCCTCAGCCTGACGGCGTTTTTCTTCTTCAACCACAGCTGCCGGAGCTCTTTCAACAAAGTTGGCATTGCCTAATTTTTTGGTATAACTCTCCAAGTTTTTATTCAAGCCTTCCAGCTCTTTTTGCAGACGTTCCTTCTCTGCCGCAAAGTCAACAACGCCTTTTAACGGCAGTAAGATAACCGCCTCTCTGAAGACGCTTTGAACCATATCTTTGCTGATTTCGGCATCTGCACCAAAGCATTCCAACTTCTCCAGACGTGCCAAAGAGCAAATAATCTGGCGGAATGTTTCCAGATGATTGCGCGAATCTGCATTGGCATCTTTCAAATATACGCTGAGCTTTGCACCTGCCGGCAAGTTCATCTCTGCACGCAGCGAGCGAATAGCCGTAATGAAGTCAATTACCCAATCGATGTCATTTAAGGCTGCCGTATCAATGCTCTCATTTTGCGGCCAAGCATAATTAATTAGTCCCGCTTTTTCTTCAACCAAATTATTCCACAACTCGGTGGTGATAAAAGGCATAAACGGATGCAAGATAACCAAAATACGCTTCAAAACCCAAGCAAAAGCTGCTTTGGTTTCGGCTTTTTCGGCTTCATCATTGCCATATAAAATCGGCTTAATCATCTCAATATACCAGTCGCAGAATGAACCCCATACAAACTGGTAAACCGCATTAGCCGCATCTGAGAAACGGAAAGCATTCAAGTTATCCGTTACTTCTTTGCTGGCTTGCTTAGCTTTGGCTATAATCCACTTATTGACGGCACTCTTTACTTTGTTTTCGTCAAAATCTGCCGGCAATGATACCTCGTTCATCTCGCCAAAGCGGGCGGCATTCCACAATTTGGTTGCAAAGTTACGATAACCGGCTATGCGATTTTCACTTACATTGATATCTCTTCCCTGAGTTTCCATCGCTGCCATAAAGAAACGCAAAGCATCTGCGCCATATTTTTCAATCGTTTCCATCGGGTCTACCGTATTACCCTTGGACTTAGACATCTTACGACCTTGCTCATCACGAACCAAGCCGTGGATATAGCATTTCTTAAACGGAACTCTCTTCATCATATACATACTCATCATCATCATTCTGGCAACCCAGAAGAAGATAATGTCAAAGCCCGTTACTAATACAGAGGTTGGGTAGAAGGTGTCCAAATACTCCGTTTTATCCGGCCAACCCAAAGTCGAAAATGCCCACAAACCTGATGAGAACCAAGTGTCCAAAACATCGGTCTCCCTCGTGAGGTCAACATGCTTACCGTAATGTTTGTCTGCGGCTGCTTGCGCTTCCTCAGCGTTTTCCTCACAGAAAATTTCGCCATCAGGACCGTACCAAATCGGCATTTGGTGTCCCCACCAGAGCTGGCGAGAAATACACCAGGGCTGAATGTTGCGCATCCATTCAAAATAGGTCTTCTCATAAGACTTCGGAACAAATTCCATATCGCCCTTTTCTACGGCTTCAATCGCTTTAACTGCCAATTTGGGTGCATCAACAAACCACTGGTCTGTCAACATCGGCTCAATAATGACATTTGAACGCTCACCATAGGGAATAACCATCGGGTGATCTTCAATTTTTTCCATCAACCCTAATTCTTCCAGCTTCTCAATCGTCTTTTGTCTGGCTGTTAATGTATCCAGACCAGCAAAAGGCGTATTTTCGTTCAATGTAGCATCCGGATTGAGGATATTTATCAAAGGCAGATTATGACGTTTGCCAACCTCAAAGTCATTGAAGTCATGTGCCGGCGTAATTTTTACCGCGCCTGTTCCTTTTTCCGGATCTGCATGCTCATCGCCGATAATCGGAATCGGACGATTAACAATCGGCAATATTGCGTTCTTACCAATCAGATGCTTTAACTTCTCATTTTCTTTAGAAACAGCAACTGCCGTATCACCAAACATCGTTTCCGGTCTGGTGGTGGCAATATGAATAAATTCACCCGCTTCACCTTCAATCGGATATTTGTAGTAATACATTTTGCCGACTGTTTCTTTCTGAATAACTTCCAAGTCTGAAATTGCGGTCATAAACTTGGAATCCCAGTTAACCAGTTTTTTGGCCTTATAAATCAAGCCATCTTTATACAAGTTTACAAAAATCTTACGAACGGCGCGGCTTAAACCATCATCCATCGTAAAACGCTCGCGGCTCCAATCGCAGCTTGCGCCCAAACGACGCAACTGCTTACAAATTGTTCCGCCGCTTTGCTCTTTCCATTTCCAAACGGTTTCGATAAACTTCTCTCGACCTAAATCATGGCGTGTGATGCCCTCTTTGGCCAAATTACGCTCAACAACCATTTGTGTGGCAATACCTGCATGGTCGGTTCCCGGCTGCCACAAAACTTTTTTGCCTAGCATACGATTATATCTTATCAATATATCCTGCAAGGTGTTGTCTAAAGCATGTCCCATGTGCAAAACACCGGTTACGTTTGGTGGCGGAATTACAATTGCAAATGCCTCGGCGTTTTTGCTCATATCCGGTTTAAAATCACCGTTTTGTTCCCATGAGGCATAAATCTTTTCCTCAAAATCTTTCGGGTTATAGTTCTTTTCTAACATTTTTCTTCCTTTAGCTATACCAAATCTCTTTGATCAAAATTTATATTATAAAATACCGCAAAAAGCCCTCAAGGTTCAGCTTGGGGGCAATATAATGATTTAGGTCGGTTCAAGAACTGGCTCTTTAGGAACTGACCTTTGCCATCACTCGTTCAATCTCTTTTTTGACTTCGGCTTCAACAATCTCGGGCAAATGTGCATTTAACCAGTTTTTGGTCTGACGCGCAATTTCTGCCGCAGCTACCGCCGAAAAGTCATAATCTTTGCTCAGATGCTTTTCAACAATGGCATTGATAACATCTCTAACCAAAACCTCAATACTCAAAGAACCATCACCCATATCAATTTGCGAAAGAACTTGCTCTTTGAGTTTGGCTTCCGCTTCTTCCTTGTTCTCCGGTTCTTGTTTTTGCTTTTGTTGCTCGGCAAACATCTTGGCAAAATTGCTTATTATGCCGGCTGAAACATCTGCCGTATCCTCTATGGCCTCTTCCTCAAAACTCTCTGTTTTTGCAGCTTGTATTTCAGGCTCTTGAGGTTGAGATATGTTTTCCTTAGGCTCCTCCGGCTCAATTTTTATTTGCTCTTTATTTGCTTCAGGCTCTATGCTTACATTTTCTTCAAAGACAGCATTTTCATATACATTATCCGTAGGCTCGACAAAATCTTCGGGTTTTATCGGATCTTCCGGCTGATTGTCAAGAATAGCATTGAGTGTTGCATCATCAACTAAATTATCCAATGAAATATCGGAAAAATCATCTTGTTGCGAAATATCATCCTCCGCTGAGAAGATGGGCTCTGCATCAACATCCGCCGGCCTTATGTCATTTAACTCTCTAAATGCGGGAGTTTGCTCTATTTCCTCATCTTTTTTTTCCGATACTTCTTCTAATTCGACAGGTTCTTCATCAACTGATGCTGAGTGGCCGTTATCTTTGACTTCGACCTCATCGAGATCCGGCTCGGCCGACAAAGCGTTAAACTCTCTTTCAAAGTCAATATCTAAAGGGTCTGAGTTGTCTTCCTTTTCTTCCTCATTCAGCTCCGGCGTTGATAAGCTTGGCTCAACAATCATTGAAGGGGAAAGTGTTAAGACATTATCTGCCGTTTCTTCCGGCGTTGCTATTGTGTCTTCTTTTTCTTCCTCCTCAGAAGCATTCTCGGTATCTTCCTGAACTGTTTTTTGTTGTTCAGCATTATCTTCCATCAAAATATCTTTGATAGAAGACAGAATATCTTCTACTGATAAATCTTCCTCTTTTGCTTCTGTTTCTTCTGCCATTTTCAATTTCCTAAATAATGCACAACAAACTATTGGGTAGGTTATCAGAATTTTTTTTATTAATCAATGGATAATGACAACCATTTATCTCTTGTTTCTTTGTAGAACTCTTTGGGTTTGTAGAGTTCTACATTCAGCTTCAGATTTTCTGCCGTTAATTTACCCATAGAGAGCAGCACTTGCATTGCGGCAACATAGTAATCACGACGTGCCTTAACTTCGTTAACATTGGAGTTTAAGAGCTCTTGATAAGCGTCCAAAACATCCAAAATCGTACGATTACCCAATGCTTCCTCTTTCTGGACACCATCCAAAGCTATCTCATTTGCTTTGACCTGATCTTGGATTGACTTTATTTGAGCACGGTTGGATGTCATTAGCTCCCATGCGCTGGTTACGTCTGAAATAGCCTGACGCTCAGCCTCCAAGACCAACTCTTGTGCCTGCCATTTTTGGTATTTGCTTTGGCGTATTTTTGCTCTGGTCTCTCCGGCGGTGTAAAGAGGAATGTTCATATTGACACCCCATTGAACTTCATCAATCTTCGTGTCTCGATTGTAAAGCCCCGTAGTTGAGCTATTGGCATCGCTTTTGCTGGTGGTTGCGGAACCATCTAATGTCACAGAAGGCAACAAAGCACCATTATTAGCAGCAACATCGTAGGTTTTGGAATTTAACAACTCTTTGGCATAGCGGATTGAGTAGTTGTTTGCTTTAGTATATTCCAAAGCTTCTTCAAAAGATGCCGGAATGAAGTCATTTAAGTTTTTGGGCGTAGAAACATCCTTAGGTGCTTGACCTATAACTCTGGCATAAATGGCTTTAGAGGCCTGAAGATTTCCCTCTGACGCAATGCGATCTGCTTTTGCCTGAGAGTAACGAGCTTGCGCCTGGGAAACGTCCGTCCTTGTTACCTCTCCAACGTTAAAACGTTCTTCCGTCTCATCCAAACGTTTTTTCAAAAGCTTTTCATTATTCTTTTGTAAGTCAACAATTGCTTCATCCCTAACAACATCTAAATATGCCGTGGAAGCATCAAGAAAAACACTTTGTTCAACGTTATACAAATTGTTTTGCTCTGCTCTAACCATACTGTCTGCAGACTTTACGGTATTTACGGTTGAAAAGCCGTTAAATAAGGGTTGGCTGATAACCGCTCCGGCAGAAAGCGTTCCTCCACCATCTTGCTGCGGCGCGTTGTTGTTATGAATATCAGAATCAGAGTAACCGCCGGTCAAATAGATATTGGGACGAAAACCTGACTTTGCGATAGCGACATTCTCATCTACCGAACGTAAATATGCCCTCTGTGCCTGCAGGGTCGGGTTTGTGTCATAGGCTGAACTTAAAGCCTCAAATATTGTTTCGGCCTTTGCCGTTCCGGTTGCCATGGCCGTTGCAAGCATTAGAGCCGACAAAAATGTTTTTTTCATCTAATTCACCTCGTAAATCCAGACTTACTTTTATCTCGGAGTATATAAAATTATTATCATTTTGCAATGATAAATCTTAAAAAACTCATAATTACAATTTATTTATTTTGTTGAATATTAAATGTTATTAACCATATTTCAAACAATTTGTCTTAATCTCGGGATAAAACGGTATGTTATAATGTCAAAGATTAACTTTTAGGGGAAAAACTTTGAGTAAAAAAGAATCTGCTATTATCAGCGAAATAGACAAAGCCAGACTGAAATTGTCCATCGAACACTATATTAAATATTTTATCGGCAAAAGAACAAGCGAAATAAACAAGGATGAAGCATTAAACGCTATTGCTTTGGCCGTACGCGAATTTGCCATGGATAAAATGTATGAAACGATGGCGCGCTATAATAAAGTTAATTCTAAAAGAATTTATTATCTTTCCATTGAATATCTTATCGGACGTTCGCTTGAAAATAACCTTCATAGTCTGGGGTTATTTAACATTCTTAAAAGCATTAAAATTGACGGAATGCCTGATATTACTTTGCAAGAGATTTTTGATACGGAATATGATCCTGCTTTAGGTAACGGCGGCTTGGGGCGTTTGGCTGCTTGCTACTTAGACTCTATGGCTTCTCTTGGGATCCCCGGCTTTGGCTATGGTATAAACTACCAATTTGGCTTGTTTAAACAAAAATTTGAAAACGGATATCAAATTGAACAAGCTGATAGCTGGCTTGGCGAAGACTCTCCATGGCAGTTTTCTCGTCCGGACAGAACTGTTGAAATTCCTATTAACGGCGAAGTCGAGACATTCAAAACCGCTAACGGACAAGATAGTTTTATCTGGATGAATACTCAAAAAATTTATGGTGTTCCTTATGACTTTCCTATTGTCGGCTACGATGGAAAATCTGTTAACTATCTGCGTCTTTTCTCCGCAAAAACTGACGATGAACTAGATATTAATATCTTTAACGAAGGTGGTTATATGGAGGCGGTCAAAGAAAAAATTCAGACCGAAACAATCTCCAAAGTATTGTATCCGTCAGATGCGATTGAATCCGGCAAAGCTTTGCGATTTGTTCAGCAATATTTCTTCGTTTCTTGCGCCATCCAAGATATTATTCGTCGTTTCTTGGAGAAGAGCAACGACTTCACAAAAATGCCAGATTATGTTGTTTGCCAACTAAACGACACACACCCTGCTCTTGCTATTCCTGAAATGATGCGTTTGCTTATGGATGTTCATGGTCAAGAATGGGATACGGCTTGGGATATTACAACAAAAATCTTTGCTTACACCAACCATACTTTGTTGCCTGAGGCTTTGGAAACTTGGCCGTCTCGCATTGTCGGTAAAATCTTGCCCAGACATCTGCAGATTATTTATGAAATCAACCGACGCTTTATGGACTTTGCCCGTGAAAAATTTGGCAATGATTCTGAAAAACTTGCAAAAGTTTCTATTGTCAGCGGCGAAGGTGATAACCAAATTATTCGTATGGCTAACTTATCCATCGTCGGCTCTTTCTCAGTTAACGGTGTGGCAAAAATTCACTCTGATTTGATTAAGACGTCTCTGGTTCCCGAATTTTGTGAGCTTTGGCCGGAAAAATTCTCCAATGTTACAAACGGTATTACACCGCGTCGTTGGTTATTGCATGCAAACACGGCTTTGTCCGACCTTATCTCAAGCAAAATCGGCGATGATTGGATTACGAATCTTGATTTGCTTAATCAAATTGCCGATTACGCAACTGATAAGAAATTCTTGCAACAATTTATGGATATCAAAAAGCAAAATAAGGCTCGTTTGGCTCAAAAGATATTCAAAACTTCCGGTATTATGGTTAACCCCGATAGTATGTTTATTGTACACGCCAAACGCATCCATGAATACAAACGCCAGTTGATGACAATATTGCAAGTTATCGGAGATTATTTGGCTATTATTAAGGATAACGCCAAACCGCCTGTTGCAAAAACCTATATTTTTGCCGGAAAAGCTGCGCCGTCTTATAACTTTGCAAAATTAATCATTAAACTGATTAATAATGTTGCCGATGTAGTCAACAATGACCCGCGCGTTAACGATATGATTAAGGTCGTCTTTATCCCTGATTATAAAGTATCTTTAGCCGAGGTGCTTATTCCCGCAGCAGATGTCAGCATTCAAAGTTCTACTGCAGGTTTTGAGGCCTCCGGCACCGGCAATATGAAGTTTGCCTTAAACGGAGCTCTGACCGTTGGTACTTATGACGGCGCTAATATTGAAATCCGAGAAGCCGTGGGTGCGGAAAACTTCTATTTGTTCGGCCTCAGAGAAGAGCAAATTCAAGAAATGCGCAAAAACAATGCTTATAACCCGCGGGCATATTATGAAAAATCTGAATATCTGCGTAGAATCTTAAATGCAGTTAACTCTAATATGTTTTGTGAGAAGGATTATGTCTTGTTGTTTAAGGTTATCTATGAAGAGCTCTTAAACCGAGACTACTACTTCCTCTTAGCTGATTTGGAAGCATTCAACAAAGCACTGCATGATGCTGAAAAAGACTACACAAGTCCGCAAAAGTGGGCGAAGAAAGCTCTGATGAATGTGGCTAAAATTGGCTATTTCTCAAGCGACCGAGCAGTTATGGAATATGCGAAAAATATTTGGCATATTAAGCCGGTGGATTAAACTATTTTGACCATTGTCAAATCCCCCTAAGCAATTAGGGGGATTTGTTGTTTTTACCTCAACAGCTAAGTGTTTTATGAAAATTTAAACTTTTTGTGATAAAAGGATAAAAATGTCATAAAAGGTACATATATATTTTTGACAAAAAAGTTGATTTTTTTGAAAAATATGTTAGTATAATTTAAAAGCAATATTTATACGAGGTTAGCTATGGCTGATGAAGATGAAGAGAAAAAGCCTCTGAAGCATTTCAAATTCAATGAATTTACTGTTCTGGACAGTGACTTGACAGCGGATAATATTCGCAAACGCTTTTCTGACAAACAGAACGAATTAGACGAAAAAATTAAATCAAACAATCAGAATCTGCTTGATATGAAAGAGCAGAATAATGCTGAGCGTCAAGATTTAAATGAACAGCAAGAAGACCTCGGCAAAGATCCAAAACTCTTTTATGCCAAAATGAAACGTCGTTATGAAAACGAGGTTGCAAAGTTGGACAGCGAATATTCGGATAAAAGTAATCCCGAATATGCCAGAAAATTAGATTTAATTAAGGCACGCTTTGAACATGCCTTGGACGAAGATCTTCTGAACTCAAGCCAGAATGATTATGTTAACAAGGTAATGGATTACATTGAAGGTTCCAAAGAAAAGATGAAAAAAGATGAGAGCCTTCTTAAAACAAAAGTAAATACGGAAAATGAAAAGCTTAAAGAATCATCAGATATTCTGAGAAACCAGCAAGAGCTTTTAGAAAAAAATCCGGATTTGTATGCAAAGCTATACAATATTATGGATCGCTCTCAGTCTTATGAAGATAAGACAAAAAATCCAATTCTCTCAATTAAGGCTGATGCCAAAGGTCAACCTTGTTTGTCGGTTATATTGCGTGAGGCGCGCATCCCGGGTGGCTTTATTATTACGGACGGAAAAATTAATTTCAGCGAACAAAATATTAATATCATGACCTTAGAAACTATGCGCCAGATTCTTGATTATCTGGATCGTCGTGGTATTAAGGGTATTGAACTTCCTGCTGATATTAATGAAAGATTACGCGATTTGCATGATGAAGCTGAAAAAGCAAATCGGGAAGAAGAAGAAAAAAATCGTGCCAACGAATATGTTGATCCGGAAGAGGAAAAAGCTCCTTTGCAGCCTCTGCCAGAAAATGATAACAGCCAAAACAGAACGCCGCTTTCTGAATCCGGTGGGTATACCAATCAAGATCCTCGAGAATTTGCCGATGAAGCAGCACAAGGTGAAACTATTGTCGCGGCTCAATCTTATGAGCTTGATTATGGCAAGACACAAAAAGATATTGAAAATTGGATTTTGAATACAAAGGGTCTGAACAAACAAAAAGGTTGGACTGCTTTCAAGAGCTATAAAGGTTCTCGTATCCGAGATGTTTTCAGAGCTGCTTCCGGAAAAGGTATGAGTGGCTGGGATTGCTGGACCATTTATGATCAGGGTAATATGAATAACCCTGATTTGGATGGTAAAGTTGACAAAGAAGGCTATATGAAAGTTAAATATGCCTTCAAGATTTATTCCCGTGTTACAAAAGATGATAAAGGAAAAGATAGACTTGAAATTCGCTACGCTATGCCGAACGGCAAGAAAATCAGCGATGATTATGCTGAAGGTTTGATGCACCTTTTCAAAGGTGCCGGTATAACGCATCTGAACTATCCTGAAGGCTTGCCGGAATCTGATGAGAGTACCTTCCGTATTGCAGCAGCAGCAACGGGTATTGTTCCGATGCTCAAAAACCTGAACGAGTATAAAGTTAAAAAAATGCTCGAGAAATCTGAGGCTAAGTTAGCACCTAAAGATTTATTGGAATATAAATTGAAGTTAGCCAATTGGATGGAAGAATGTGCTAAAGAAGACTGTGCCAAAAGCGGTAAACCTTATGATGAACACAGGAATGCAACCTTTATCAGTGCCCTTAAAGCCGAATATGATTATACGCCTTTCAGAGATATGTATGAAAAGAGTGGCGGTCTGAGAGGTGTATTAGACGGTGTGGTAAAAGAAAACGAAGAAAATGATAAAGATGGTTTAGTCAAAGTTTATGGAGCTTCTGCCGCCGTAAAAGATTTATTTGAGGTTTATAAAGAATTTGAGGTCGATAAAACAAGATCTGATAATACAGTTGATGCTGTGATTTCAACATTAGCTCAAAAGATTCAGCATCCCAATCCAGAGCAGCTTAAGCAAGACTTTTTACAGAAGATGACCGAAAGCGGCGTTTCTGCTGGAAAGCCTTTTGACTTTAACAAATCATTCCGTGATATGAGTCCTAAAGAAGTCGGGGCTTTAATGAGAGCCATGCTTCCTCAAGAAGAAAAACTTGCAAAAGCCAAAATTGAAGAAAAATTCAAGAAGAGCGTCGAAATTACCAACAGCGGCGGTATCGGAGATAAAGAAAGTACGATTACAAGTGATATGCGTCGTATGGCTCGTGACAATATTTCCAATATCGACGGAGAATTGAAAGACGCCGGCGTCAAAGGTATTTATACTGTTCCGATGGGGTATGCTGACTATGATTATAGTGAACTGCGTCAAAAATACCCGAAGAAGAAAGGTGCAAACTCAAACGCCAGAGCTTATGATGACGACGATAATGAACGCTAAGGAATTATGGCAAAGAAAAACCCCTCCGATTTTCGGAGGGGTTTTGTTTTCATTATTTGATTATTTCTTCAGGACAACAACACCTGGGAGCTCTTTGCCTTCCATCCATTCCAAGAAAGCACCGCCCGCAGTTGAGATGTAGCTGAACTTCTCTGCAACGCCTGCATTATCCAAAGCAGAAACTGTATCACCACCACCGGCAACAGTCATCAGTTTTCCGGCTTTGGTTAAATCTGCCGCATGCTGAGCAACTTTGTTGGTGGCATTGTCAAAAGGCTTTAATTCAAATACGCCCAAAGGTCCGTTCCAAACCAAAGTTTTGCATTCATCTAACTTCTGATTAATGGCTTCAATGGTCTTTTCGCCAACATCCATCAGAATCCAACCTTCGGCCGGAATGCTATCCAGTTCTACGGTCTTGTGTTCTGCTTCAGCCTTAAATTCTTTTGATACAACAACATCTTTAGGCAGAATGATTTCGCAGTTGTTTTCTTTGGCTACTTTCATAATCTCTTTTGCCGTGTCAATCATATCCATCTGAACCAAAGAGTTGGCCTCGTTAACGGTATCAATGCCGCTTGCTTTCATAAAAGTATGAGCCATACCGCCGGAGATGACTAATTTGTCAACTTTCTTAACCAAGTTGTTCAACAAGTCAAGCTTGGTAGAAACCTTAGAACCACCTACAACAGCCATCAAAGGACGGGTCGGATTGTTCAAGCCATTAGACAAGGCTTTAACTTCTTCTTCCATCAAACGGCCCATAGCTGCCGGACGCAATTTGGCTGCCGGAACCATTGAGGCATGCGCACGGTGAGCGGTTGAAAAAGCATCTGAAACATAAACATCAGCCGGTTTTACCAACTCTTCGGCAAATTTTTCATCGCCTTTTTTCTCTTCATTATAAAAACGAAGATTCTCAAGCAGTAAAACTTCATCTGCCTTCATATTCTTAATAGCTGCTTCAACTTTTTCGCCAATGCAGTCATCAACAAACACAACCTTGTGATCCAAAGCTTTTTCCATATCTTTTACAATGTGGCTTAGAGAGTTTTTCATATCTCCTTTGCCTTCCGGACGACCAAAGTGGCTGATAACAACAACTTTTGCACCTTTGCTCATCAGCTCCTTAACGGTCGGAACTGTACGATCAATGCGCGCGGTGTTGGTTACATGAAAATTTTCATCCATAGGTACGTTTAAGTCAGCACGGAGCATAACTACCTTGCCGCTCAAATTGCCTAAATCATCTATTGTTTTGTATTCCATTTGTTTTTCCTTTACAAAAAACAAAACCCCCTTGGTCCACCAAGAGGGTTTGTTTTATTTTTGATTATCCGTTTACTTTGGCCATGTGGGCTACGAGGTCAAGAACCTTGTTAGAATAACCCCACTCATTGTCATACCAGCTGACAACTTTTACAAAAGTCGGTGTTAACTGAATACCGGCTTTGGCATCAAAGATAGATGTGCGAGAATCGCCCAAGAAGTCAGAAGAAACAACTTGATCTTCGGTGTAACCCAAAATACCTTTGAGCTCGCCTTCAGAAGCTTCCTTCATGGCTTTGCAGATTTCTTCATAAGTTGTCGGCTTTGCAAGATTTGCGGTCAAGTCAACAACGGAAACATCCAATGTCGGTACGCGGAAAGACATACCGGTCAATTTGCCGTTCAGGCTCGGGATAACTTTGCCGACGGCTTTGGCGGCACCGGTCGAAGACGGAATGATGTTGCCGGAA
>CASEZG010000024.1 GCA_949292375.1 uncultured Pseudomonadota bacterium
GCAATCAACAACTGGAGATGAATGTGGCGGAAAATATACCGAATGTGTTTGTCCGACCGGTGTTGATGAGGGACCTTATGGTTGCGCGGAATATTATCCGGCTCCTTGCAATACTGTTTGTAAGATTGCTTATTCAGACAATTGCCATATTCGTCCGGATAACACAGGCTCTTATGGTTGTCAAAAATATTGGGACGACTGCAAAAGCAAATGTGAAGTTCCTTATGAAGACTACTGCCGTAACAGAACGGCCGTTAGTACGCCTTATGGCTGCCAGACATATTGGAGTGACTGCTCTACTAAATGTCAAGTGGCATATCCGGATAACTGCAGAAACAGAACGGCTGCAAGCTGTACTTACGGATGTCAGTCTTCTTGGGGCGATTGTTCTTCTAAATGTCAAACTTGTTACTCTGACAACTGCAGAAACAGGACTGCGGTAAGCTGTACTTACGGATGCCAATCATATTTTTCAGATTGCACTTCAAAATGTCAAACTTGTAAAAGCTGTGACTATTCAACCCAATGTCCAGGATACGAAGCGACATCATGCGTCTATGGAATAAAAAGCACCTGTTCTGCCTGCGGAATAAAAAAATACAAATGTAAACCTTTAACATCTAGCGGCAGTAGTGGTACCGGTGGCGGAGGTGGCGGAGGTCACGGACGAGGACCAGATACAATTACCAGCCGTTTCTAGCTATAAAAAACTCCGGCAAATAACCGGAGTTTTTTTTATAATTACTTATCGGTCCTTTCAACAGGCAATCCTCTTGGTCATCAGACCTTCAGAAATTTGCAAGTTTGTCATAATCATAGAATCAAGTGTTTTCTGATTAATATCATCAACGTTTTTGCCGATTTCCAAGGTCTTGCTTGAAACATAATCAGCCAACTTAATCAAATTGCTCTTTGTCTCGGGCGGCAACGGATTATCTTGTTTAGATGCCAAAGTCTTAATATACACCCACAACTGCATATTGTTATCCAAAGCACTAACCAATTCTCTTGCGTCGCCATTTTCACGAGCTGTTGACAAATCAATTGCACATTTCAAGAGCGAGAAAGCCTCTTCCGTAGCCAGATTATTTTTAACAGCTTCAATCAAACCTTCAGAAATCTGCATATTAATATTAATCAAACAATCAAAATCAGATTTCGTCATCTTAGAACCTTTAGAAAGTGTCATACGCTCAACAAAACGAGACAACTTAATCAGATTCGCTTTAATATCTTCGGGAAGCAAATTCTTTGCACTTTTAAGTGATGTTTCTATTTCCACCCAAAGTTTCAAATTGCTGTCCAAAATCGAAACAATTTCCAACTCATCCGTACTCGTAGAAGCCTTAGCCAAAGCCATTGCGTGGTTAAGAAGAATAACTGCTTCGTTTTCAGCATTTTTAACTTGGTCAATTTTATTGTTCATTTTCGCTTCCTTAAAAAAACTAATATGGTTATCACAAAAACTTATATTCCATCAAATTATCTTTTTAAACAGTTAATTTAATTAATACCCTGAAAAAAGTCTGCCTCATAATAGGGGAAAAGACAGACTTTAATTTCAGGAAAATACAGAGCTTGGGGAAACTCTGCACCTAAAGAAAAAATTGGGGAGATTTTTTCTTTAAAAGCGTCAACATAATAATAGGGGAACTTATCAATAATTTTATTAGAACGGAGCCACAATATCCAACAACTGACGTCCATATCTTGGCTGTTGCATATCAGAGATTGTGCCCTGCCCGCCATAAGAAACTCTAAGTTCGGCAATTTTTTTAGACTCAATAGAGTTGTCTGAAGAAATATCCGCTCTTCTAATAATACCTCTAACGGTCAGCTGACGGAGCTCATAATTAACTCTGATTTCCTGAGTACCCTCAATCACCAAATTTCCGTTCGGCAAAACCTGCGTAACCACGGCAGCCATCGTTACATCAATCTCTTCGCTACGGTCGATTTTACCCTCGCCCGAAACATCGTGGTCAGATTGTACATCAACCAAGTTTGAAGGAATTACGGCATCCGGCAAATAATCTTTTGCATATCCCTCATATCCGAACAATCTGTTCACACCGAGCGTATCGGAGTTATTATCACGAGTTTGCTCTGTTTCATTCTCAAGTTTTGCCGCATCCGAAGCCGAAATATTAACCGTAATAATATCGCCGACCTTAGAAGCTCTCTGGTCTTTAAAGAAACCTGAAGATCCGGCCTTCCATAACGAATTAGCTCCTGAATAATGCTGAGGCTCTTCCGGCATCGGCATAGAAACCGGCTGATAATTCGGAGCCTCAACCGGATTCTCAATCGGAGTTAAAGGCGGCTCTGCACCAATATTTTTAATTCTGGTCCATGCATTACAACCGCTTAAGGTCGTTGCCATCAGCAACACGGCTGTTAATTTTGCAAAATTTTGAGTATCATTCATTGCAATAGTCCCCTTCTATTGTACTTCCGCACTAACGGTATCTTTATCTAAAACCTCACCAAACAACGTCTTCTTACTTTTGGTGTTCAAAAGCTCAATCTTATCACCTTCCCCACCATCACTCAAAGCCTCGACCTTAGCGGTTATCTGCATTTTGTCGGTTTTATAAATTACGGTAACTATATCACCTTTTCTAATCAGCATTTGTTTACCGACATCCCTATCCATTACAATCTTACCCTCTTTTAAGAGCTTTTTTGCCTCCAAGCCGACAAGCTTATCTTTATCTGTAACAAAACTCGGTTTAATTCTGTTTGTTCTGGTCTGAATTTGCCTAAGCATATCAGTCTTAATCAATTCGCCTTTCTGAATATTGCGAGCAGGCACCCAAATTTCGCTCAACAAAAAATACCTGCCGGAAATATCCGTCTTGGCAAAAGATTTGCCATCGACAAAAATTTCCGCCTTACAAGAGAACTTGTTTTGCAACTCATCCAAAGTCAAATCAGAGACCAGAATTTTAGCTTTTTGAGCATTTTGGATATGAAAGACGGTTTGCCCACCAAAAAGTTCCAAATCCACATTCTGATTTTGGCCCTGCTCGACAAATTCTTGTTCAATTGCCTGTCTGATTTCATCTTCCCCCACAATCAGCAGATTCTCTGCTTTCGCCATACTAATCTGGCTTAACATCAAAACTGCGGCTAAAAAGAATTTCATCATTACTACTCCCGGCATCCGGCCATTATCTCAACGACGTAATCGTGCTCAACATTTGGTCAGAGGTCTGAATAATTTTTGAGTTCATTTCATACGCACGTTGCGCAGAAACCAACTCGGTTATCTCGGCCACCGGATTCACATTAGATGTTTCAAGGTAGCCTTGCAGCACCGAACCAAAAGATTCGGTATCCGGATTATCAACAATCGGCGCACCGGATGCTTGTGTTTCCAAAAAGAGGTTTTGTCCCATAGCTTCCAAACCAGCCTCATTCGGGAAAGTTGCCAACTCAAGCTGTCCGACATTAACTTCATCTGTTTCGCCGTCTTGTTTAATCCAAACTTCACCTGAACTGTTAACATAAATTTCAACGGCATCATCCGGAATGGTAATTTCCGGCTGAACGACATAACCGTCATGCGTAACAATCACACCATCTCCGTTGCGTTGAAAAGCTCCGTCTCTGGTATAAGCCGTACCCTTACCTTCCGGCAACTCAATCTGGAAATAACCACGTCCGCGAATAGCCAAATCCAAAGTGTTGTTTGTATTTGTTAGGCTTGTTCCATCCGTAATACGATAAACTGCGGCTGTTCTAACACCAAGACCGAGCTGAATACCCGAAGGCACAATCGTATCAGATGCTGTAGAAGCAGAGCCCGGACGAATAATATTCTGATATAAGAGGTCATTAAACTCGGCTCTTCTTTTGGTATAAGCCGTCGTATTCATATTGGCGATATTGTTGGAAATAACATCTACGTTTGTCTGCTGTGCCAGCATTCCCGTTGCGCCGATTGCTAAAGATCTCATTTATTTTCCCCTAATTTTAAGCTAATTGTGAATAAGTACTGATTGTGTTTGAAAGACGCTCATGTTCTTCATCAATCATAGACTGAACCATCTCGTAAGAACGCTGCAGCTTAATCATCTTTGTCATCTCGACAATCGGATCAACATTAGACTTTTCAACCGCCCCCTGAATAACTTTTGCATTATCCGCCGGCTGCATCATATTGCCATCCGTATTCTCAAACATCGTATCAGCAACTTTTAAAAGTTTTTGATTATTCTCAAATGAAACTGTTTTAATAGTCCCGATAACACCGTTTTCTGTATAAACATCACCACTTTCCGTAATGGAAATTTCCTTTTCCCCCGGAGCAATAAAGAACGGTTCGTTATTTTCGGACATAACCGCATAACCTTCACTGGTCACCAGCATACCATCTGCATTGAGTTGGAATTGTCCCTTACGCGTATATCTTTCCCCTTCAGGCGTTTCAACAGCAAAGAAAGCATCGCCTTGCAAAGCCAAATCAAAAGTATTTCCGGTATGTTGAATTACACCTTCTCTGAAATCCTTATACATTCCGAAATCTTGTGTAAAATAAACCGGAACCTGACCAAAACCTTCGGCATTTTTGGTTTGCGTCAGATAAGAGGCAAAAATTGCATCATCTTGCTTAAAGCCAGATGTATTCATATTGGCCATATTATTGGAAACAATGTCCATCTGTTTCCATAAAGCCATCTGGCGCGATAAGGCAATGTATTTTGTATTATCCATTATATTCTCCCCAATAACATTTGGATAATTTTTTACGGTTGCCTATTCTTATGCAACTACCGTGCCAATTTTTAATTAAAAGATTTTTTTGATTATAAAATTTCAGTAAAACATCACATTAAAGAACACAGAACGACATACGAGAAGATTTAACCCTTCAGGACACAAAAGAGAGATATGCTCATTCCTCTTTCTGTCATTCTCGGGCTTGCCCCGAGAATCTAAGCCACAAGGCACGAAAGAGAGATATGCACAAAGGAAGCATCGCGGTTCAACAAAGGTCCTCAAAGCAGCCATTGATGCGATCAAGCTGGCAACAGCTTGAAAAGTTTGGAGAATGAGGCATATAGTAAGAAACAAGGGGAAAATTTTTTGAGTGTACAAAAATGGTACACAACTAAAAATTTTACCCCGTAGTTTCTGTACTAGATGACCATTATACGAACTTTTAAGAGTTGAAGTTAAGCCCCCACTCCACATACCTTGCCGGATCATCGCCCCAGTTCTCACGAACCTTAACAAATAAGAAAAGATGAATGCGGTCTTCCAAGAGGTCTTCCAGCTCGCGTCGTGCCGCTTGCCCGATACGCTTTATCATGGCACCACCCTTACCGAGAACAATAATTTTTTGGCTGTCACGCTCAACATAAATTGTTATCTCGGCTCGCACGGAACCATCTTCACGACGCTCCCACAAATCCGGCTCAACCGTTAAGGCATAAGGAAGTTCTTGTCTCAGGTATAAAAAAAGCTTTTCACGCACAATTTCTGCCGCCAAAAGTTTTAAGGGCATATCCGAGATTTGGTCTTCAGGATAATACCAAGGACTAACGGGCAAATTATCAGCCAAATACTTGTAAAAATCATCTATCTGCTGTCCGGTCATGGCTGAGACCATAAAAGTTTCCTTAAAATTTCCGGCTGCATTAATCTTGGCGCTCAGCTCCAAAAGTTTTTCTTTTTGCACCAAGTCTATTTTATTTAAAAGTAATATGGCTTCAATTTTATTTTTGTTGAGCTTGGCAACAATGGATTGTGTTTCATCATCAAACCCTCGCTTGGCATCCACCACCAAAACCGTAATATCGGCATCACCGACGCCGCCCCAAGCAGAAGCCACCATCGCACGGTCAAGACGACGTTTAGGTTTGAAAATCCCCGGCGTATCTAAAAAGATGATTTGAGTATTATCATAAATACCTATGCCCTTAACCAAAGTTCTGGTTGTTTGCACCTTGGGCGAAACAATAGAAACCTTGGACCCGACAAAATTATTGGTAATGGTAGATTTTCCGGCATTTGGCGCACCGATAAGAGCAACAAAGCCACAACGCGTTTGATTGAGAGCATCAGAAAGATTATCCATTCTTCACTCCAAGTTTCACAAGCATCTTAGCTGCAGCTTCTTGCTCCGCCAATTTTTTATTACGTCCGACACCTGATGCCGACACACCGTTAGTAAAACTAACCGACATATGAAACAAAGGCTCATGTTCGCTCCCTTCGCGTCCGACGAGCTCATATTGCGGGCTGCTTAATCCCAAATTATGCGCTGCTTCTTGCAACATAGTCTTTGCATCTTTCGGAGGAGCAACATTTTTATCAATTAACTCTTTCCAATGCTCATTTACAAAATCAACGGCTTGTTCACAACCCGCATCAATAAAAATAGCTCCGATAACTGCTTCGCAAACATCGCAAAGAACATTTTCATTTTCGCGGATTTCCTCATTTGCCAAAACAACAAACCTATCCAACCCCAAACGTTTTGCCACTTCAGACACACAGTCTTTATTAACCAAGCCCGTATGTCTTTGTGACAAATTTCCTTCCGGCTCGTTTGGAAACATTCGATACAATAAAGCCGCAATCGTCAAACCCAAAACCCTGTCGCCCAAAAACTCCAAACGCTCATAATTTTCCGTAAGCTTGGAAGTATAACTGCTGTGTGTCAAGGCTTGTCTAAGCAAATGTTTGTTTTTGAAGCTATAGCCCAAAATTTTTTCAAGCTTTTCAAAATTTTCCATTTTTTGGTTCTCTACTAATCAATCGTATCAAAAAGCCGTTCCCAACGAATTTTTTTCGGCCAAGTCCAAGGTTTATACCAAGCGCCTTCATCGTTATGAGAGAAGAATAAGAAGCGGGCTTTTCCAACCAAGTTTTCAAAAGGCACAAAACCGACATCAAAACGACTGTCATTAGATTTATCTCGATTATCGCCCATCACAAAGAAACTTCCCTGCGGCACGGTAACTTCAAGAATATTATCGGCATTTTCCATATCCGAAATCTCTATAATCATATGCTCAAACCCCTCCGGCAAAACTTCTTTGTATTGACGAAAGCGTTCAGCATTTCCCGCCGCATCTCTAATTACAAAATCTTCAGCTTCTTTTCGCTCAATAAGCTTATCATTAATATATAAACGCCCGTCCTCTACTTTAACTTTATCTCCCGGCAAACCGATAATCCGTTTGATAAAATCTGTTTTATTGTCTTGCGGAAACTTAAACACAACCACATCACCGCGCTCCGGCATATCTGCCCAAATACGCCCGCTGATTAAGGGCAAAGAAAACGGCAAAGAATGCTTAGAATACCCATATGTGTATTTTGATACAAACAAATAATCACCGACATAAAGAGTCGGATACATTGAGCCGGAAGGAATCTTAAACGGTTCAAACAAAAACGTACGGATTAAAATCGCAATAACAATAGCGTAAAACACCGTCTTAATCGTGTCGGCCAGGCTCTCTTCTTTCTCCATAACAAAAACCTCATAAACCAATTGTTTAACCTATTGTTATTTTAGAGAAAAACACCTCTTATGCCTTTTTCTAAAATAACGCTCATATACTAGTCATTATTTTAATTATATCAACCCTAAAGTTTAAATAATCTCAATAATAACAAAGGCCTGCGCCCAAGGATAATCATCTGTCATAGTAACATGCACGCGCGCTTGTTTGTTTTGGCATATTTCATCAAGCCTTTTTTTGGCACCGTTATAAAGATGCATTTCCGGTTTACCGCTCGGTTGGTGCACAATCTCAATATCTTTCATAAACACCCCGTCACGAAAACCTGTTCCCAAAGCTTTAGTACAGGCTTCTTTTGCAGCAAAACGTTTTGCCGCTGCGCAAGCATATTCGCGGGGAGAAAGTTTTTTACGCCGTGCAATTTCGGCTTTTTCCGGCTCAGAAAACGCCCTATCCAAAAATCTGCTGCCAAATTGCTTGAGAGTTTCCTCCAATCTATCAATATTAGCCAAATCACAACCGATTCCCACAATCATAACAAATCCTCATATATTTTATTGTGCGGCACGAGCCACATAAGAAATAACCTTTGATGCTTTAAGCGCGGCAATAATATCTGTTAAATGCTTCAAATCCTTAACTTCCACATCAACCAAAATCTCAAAATAACTAACCGTCCGGTTAACAATATTAAGATTGGCTATATTACCGTTATTGCGCGCAATCAAATTAGAAAGTTCCGCCAAAGTTCCGGGCTCGTTTGCCAACATAATTTTCAAACGCCCCGTATGCATTTCGTTTTCGGCCTCTTCTCCCCAAGCAATATCCAACCACCGCTCCGGCTCGTCTGCATATTTTTCCAAAGCCTTACAATCAATCGTATGCACAGCAACACCTTTTCCCGTCGTAACGATACCGACAATTCTATCTCCCGGAAGCGGGTGACAACAACCGGCAAAATGCACAGCCATCCCCGGAATAAGACCTTTGATTTTAAGAGGTTCTCCTTTACTTTTCTTCGGTTTAACCAGTTTCTTAAAGCTTGGCAGCTTAACCGATTTAACCACTTTCTCCAGTTTAGATTGCTTATAACCGGGGTATACGGCTTTCAAAACATCCCAACCGGTAACAATCCCCTCGCCGACTTTGGCATAAATATCATCAATCGTTTCCGCCTCAAAGTTTGGTAACACATTAACCAAACCTTTTTCCGAAAACTCCAAACTTTCACCTTTAAACAGACGCTCCAAAATTTCTTGCCCGAGCGTAATAAATTGTTCTCGTTTATAAGCTCGCACATAACGTCTGATAGCAGCCTTGGCCTTGCCCGTTACAACAAAACGCTCCCACTCGGTTGACGGATGTTGAGCCTTAGAGGTCAAAATTTCTACCTGATCACCATTTTGCAACACCGTTCTTAACGGCCTAATCTCGCCGTTAATTTTTGCTCCGACACAAGTATCGCCTACCGAAGAATGCACGGCATAAGCAAAATCAACCGGCGTCGAATTAACCGGCAAACCAATAAGGTCACCTTTAGGCGTAAAGCAAAAGACTTGGTCATTATACATCTCAAGTTTGGTATTTTCCAAAAACTCCTCCGGATTTGAGGCTTGTTCCAAAATCTCCAACAATTCTCTAATCCAGCGGAAGTTTTTACCTTCTGCTTTTTGTCCTTGTTTATAAGCCCAGTGCGCTGCCACACCTTTTTCACCAATCTCATGCATTTCATGAGTACGAATTTGAATCTCAATACGCGTATTTTCCGGTCCGATAACTCCGGTATGAATAGACTGATAACCATTGGGTTTTGGCGTAGAAATATAATCTTTAAAGCGGCGCGGCACCATATGATATTTGCTGTGAACAATACCCAAAGCCTGATAACAAGTTGCCACATCATCTACAATAATGCGGAAAGCCATAATATCTGACAGTTGCTCAAAAGAAGCATTTTTCTGCTGCATTTTCCGCCAAATGGAATAAGGCGTTTTTTCTCTACCGGAGACAACGGCCTTAATACCATTCTCTTCCATATCTTTTTGCAACTGCTCAATAATTTTTGGCACCAAATTACTGTCTTTTTCACGCAAGAAATTTAAACGAGCAACAATAGAATCATGCGCTTCCTTATGCAATTCGGCAAAAGCGATTTCTTCCAACTCGCTTTTTACTTCTTGCATACCGATACGTTCCGCCAACGGCGCATAAATATCCAATGTTTCACGCGAGATACGCGCTCTTTTTTCCGGCGCACAAAAATGTAAGGTGCGCATATTATGCAAACGGTCCGCCAACTTAATCAGCAAAACGCGAATATCCTCAGACATCGCGAGCAACAACTTACGAAAATTTTCTGCTTGCTTATTATTGACCGATTTTTGCTCAATTTTTGCCAACTTAGTCAAACCATCAACGATTTGAGCCACTTGGTCACCAAAAAGCTCTCGCACTTCTTCAACCGTTGTGTCGGTATCTTCCACCGTATCATGGAGCAAACCGGCAATAATGGAAACTGAGTCCAACTTAAATTTCGTTAAAATACCGGCTACTTCTACCGGATGCGAATAATAAGGGTCACCCGAAGTTCTAAGTTGTGCGCCATGTTTTTTCATGGCAAACACATAAGCGCGGTTTAATGCATCTTCATCTGCATCTGGATCATAGGATTTAACCAAATCTACAAGTTCGTACTGTCTTAACATTGTAACCTTATTATTCTCATCAAAAAAACTTCTAATTTTCCTGCTTTGAAAGCTATTTTATACTACAATTAAAAAATTAACAATTACTTTAAACAAGCAAAAACCCCGCAGAATATGCGGGGTTTTTATCAAAAAAACGAAAATTATTATTCTTCGTCAAAATCATCAGCAACGTCATCGCCCATATCAAAGCCATCATCCATTCCGACTTCATCATCAAGCGAAAGATCACCATCACTTCCTGCATCGGCAGCATCCAAATCCAAAGCATCATCGTCATCACCGCCGTGAACCTGCATACCGTCAGCCATCTCGCCGTCAAGCAACAAACCGGAGAACTGTTCATCCAAATCAGCCAATTCTTTCTCGGCAGCCATAATTTCAAGCTCTTCTTCTTCCGGCTCCTCAACTTCAACATATTTTTGCAAGCCCATAACCAAAGACTTCTGCAATTCTTCGATGCTTACCTTTTCTTCTGCAATTTCACGCAAGGCAATAACCGGATTTTTATCATTATCTCTTGCAACCATAATCGGTGCACCGGAGCTGATGTCTTTTGCTCTCTGAGCAGCCACCATCAACAATTCATAACGATTCGGAATTTTATCAACGCAGTCTTCAACTGTAACACGAGCCATTTTCTTTTACCTTTTTTCAGAGTTAAATCAATTTTTTAAGAGTTATAAGCTCAAATAAAATCAAATTGCAAGAAAAAAATATTTTAAAACAAGCTAAGCTGCTGATTTTAGGTAATTTAATCTCGTATAAATTTTTACGGGCAATTTATCAATATCGCCAGCCCCCATAGTTATAACGATTCCTTTCAAGGCCGAAGATGCATTTACGATTTCTTCCTCGCTCATCAACTTCACCGGCACGCTTATTTTATCTAAAATAATGTCGGAAGTAACATTTGGGATTGGTTTTTCTCTTGCCGGATAAATATTCATCAAAATAACCTCATCAGACAAAGACAAACTTGTCGCAAATTCCGGCGCAAAATCTTTGGTACGAGAATATAGATGAGGTTGAAAAATCACGGTCAAATGCTTATCCGGCCATATCTGACGAACCGAACGCAAAGTTGCTTCAATCTCTTTGGGATGGTGAGCATAGTCATCAATCAAAGTCAAGTTCTCATCAGCCGAAATAATATTAAAGCGACGATGTACGCCCTTAAACTCAGGCAATGCCTTTCTAATCTCTTCTTCCGTAACCCCGCAGTCCAAAGCCACAGTAATCGCTGCTGTAGCATTTTCTACATTAAGCATCCCCGGTATACCAAGCTTCAAATCAAATATATCAGCGTTTCTTCCGTGATAATCAAAAGTATATAACCCGTTTTCCAAACGCAGGTTATCAGAGTAAAAATCTGCTTTGCCGTTCAAACAATAATAACCATCAACTTGACGATGCTTAATTTCCAAACCTTTTTTAATAAAAAGTTTTCCCCCCTCAACAATTCTGTCCGCAAAATCTTCAAAAGCAGCTAAAATACTCTCTCTGCTACCATAAATATCCATATGGTCGGCATCCATGGATGTAATTACTGCTTTTTCGGGATTAAGCGTCAAAAAAGAACGGTCAAACTCATCTGCCTCAATCACAATATAATCGGATGTGGTATCCACCAACAAATTTGTTCCAAAATTTTCGGAGATTCCACCCAAAAACGCACTGCATTTAATCTTGGAATTATGCAAAAGCCACGCAAGCAACGTAGAGGTTGTCGTTTTTCCATGTGTGCCGGCAATACACAAAGCCTTTCCGGCTTGAGACAAAAGCCCCAAAACCTCCGAGCGTTTATGCGGCTTCATTCCGTTATCAATAAAGAAATTAAGTTGCTTATTATCTTGCGGAATTGCCGGTGTATAAACAACCAAAGTCTGCTCTTTATTCCGATAAATTTCACCGATTTCGGCAATATCATCGACATAATTAATCTCAATGCCTTCTTGCCCTGCCATTTTTTCGGTCAAAGCCGTTTTCGTGCGGTCATATCCGGCAACATTATAGCCCTTAATCTTAAAATAGCGGGCCAACGCGCTCATACCTATACCGCCGATTCCAACAAAATATACATTCTTTATATTATCTAAAATCGTCATTTTGTTTTTACTTTCTTACTTCCTCTTTGAACATCTCTCCGCGATGCTCATAACTTTTAAACAAATCAAAACTGGCACAACAAGGCGAAAGCAAGACGACATCCCCTGGTTTTGCATGAGCTTTGGCTGCCTTGACCGCATCAGCCAAATTATCGGTATCTACTACTTCGCAAATTGGAGAAAAACTTTCAATCAGTTTTTCATTATGCAATCCCATACACACCAAGGTTTTGACCTTTTCTTTAACCAAATCAAACAGCACGCTGTAGTCGTTTCCTTTATCCTTGCCGCCGGCAATCCATACCACCGGAGCTGTCATACTATCCAAAGCATACCACGCGGAATCAACATTTGTCGCCTTTGAATCATTAATATAGGTCACACCGTCTCTGACCAGCACCGTCTCCAACCGATGCTCCACTTGCGGAAAAGTCTTTAATCCTTCGGCTATTTTCTCATTGCTAACGCCAAGACGCATACAAGCCAAAATCGCGCACATCGCATTATAAACATTGTGGCGGCCTTTAATGGTAATCTCGTTTTTATCTATTGAAAAAACTCTTCCCGATTCTTTTGCCACCAACATATTGCCGTCCATATACGCCGCACAATCTTCTTTGTCAAGATACGTAAACGGTGCGGCTTGAGGAACAATACTCAAACTTTCAACCTTTTCGCGCACCACATCGCTGTCATAACCATAAATAAACAAATCTTCGGCACGCATATTCTGCAAAATCCGAAATTTTGAATTAATATAGTTCTCAAATTTAAAATCATATCTGTCCAAATGATCCGGCGTAATATTGGTCAGCACCGCAACATCTGCCTTGAAATCATACATTCCGTCCAACTGAAAACTGGACAACTCAATCACATACAAAGGATGCGCATTTTCCGCCACTTGCGCCGCCAAAGAAAAACCGACATTTCCGGCCAAACCAGCATCCATTCCCGCCGTATCCAAAATATGTTTGGTCAAAAGCGTTGTCGTCGTTTTTCCGTTACTTCCCGTAATACAGCACATTTTGGCCGAGCTATGACGTCCAGCAAACTCGATTTCCGAAATAACCTCAACTTTACGACGGCGTAATTCTTCAATAACCGGATTATTCTCTGGGATACCTGGACTTTTAATAACCAAATCAGCACTATAAATTTTATCAAGGCTATGCTGCCCTTCTTCAAAATCAATCTGATTTTGCCTTAAAACTTCTCGATATTTGTCGGCCAAATTTCCCTTATCCGACAAAAACACTTCATGTCCGAGCTTTTTAGCCAAGAGGCACGCACCCGTACCGCTTTCACCACCGCCCAACACAACCGTTCTCATTCTTTTCGTCCCATAAAAAAACCGAAATTAATATACCACTAAAACTGGAGCATTACCTATAAATCTGTTGTTGTCAATAATCTTTCTGCTAAGTTCGCTTCTGTTCTTACGCGTTTCCAACACATCTTCAATCGGAGCCTCATACATAGCCAAAATTGCGGCCAAAGTTTCACGTTGCAAATCTCCGATACGCTTTCCGCCAATATCCCGATAGGAATCATAAACACCTTGCTTAAACATTAAAAGAGAAGCCACCATTGCTCTATTTATTCTGGAAACACGATAAGCCTTAACTGTTTTATCGCAAGTATAAGCCCACCCCTCGACATCAAAACCATCAGCATTAACCAATTTGGCAAATTCTCTTTCCAACCCCGCATATTTAACTTTTTGCACCAAACGCTGGCACGGGTTGACCAAATCTTTAAGCAAGCTCACCTGCGGACCAATTCCCTGTTCTTTCTCCCACATATCAATCAATATTCCTGCCGTACTGACTTTATCATAAACCGCCCAATCTTTAGTAAAAGCATTAACCTTATCCAAAGTACCGATAAAAGCCTTCACGTCAGCCGATGTCAACGGACTATTTAGTGTTGGTTCCAAGGTTCTCAAATCGCTTGTTGTAAGTTTTTTCTCTTTTGGCGCATCCGGCAAAAATTCATCATCTGGCACCAAAGCCTTAATTCTTTCAAAAAATTCCGGATTATGAACAACTTTCGCCTTTGTGGACGGAGCCGGAACTTTTTCCATCGTCCGACGATAACTCGGCCAACTTTCCGGCATCAAAACATAATAAAGATACGGCGAAACAAACTCCAAATCCTCAATTCCCTCAAGCTCTTTGGCGATTCTTTTGGGAAATTGATTTTTTGTTTCCTTAATCCCGGGCATATTTAAAATTCGTTCTGGCATATTCGGCAATGTATGCAAATACGGCCCGATATACTGATAATATTCCGGCGGCACGACAGAAAGCATCGCCACTAAATCATCTTCATGAACATTTTTAATACGTTTTTCGGTCTGCCCGTAATAATCAATTGTCAACCGAAACACCGTATCAAAAATATTTCCGATATCCCAATGATAATCATACTTTCTGTCAACGACCTTATTTTCCGCCACAAATTTTTTAAACATTTCCTCATAGGGCGGCATTTTGGCATCCATATCCACGGCAAAATCCGAGCTTTTGAGCAACGCCGCCGAAACGACGCCACTCTCAAACAATCCTATAACCAAAGCCAATGTTAAAAAGATTTTCTTCATAATGCCGTAATTCTGCTCTTAAAAGTCAAAACTTTTTCACCGTTGGCCGGAACCTCAACTTGCCACAAAGCCGTTGAAGCATTTTTCTTTTCACTGACCAAACTTTCTGAAACGATTTCCCAATTACCGCTGAATACTTGTTCAAAATCAATTTTTACGGATTCGTTTTTAGCATTTTTAAACGTAATTTCAAAATCCGCTTCCGAACTGTCTTTGCCCAAACGAACAACATTGCGGACTTTACCCTTCACCGAAACATCAAAAGACTTTCCGGCCACAAGCTCAGCCTTTTCCCCTTTAGGCAATTGCGGAAACTCACTTTCTCCCACAAAAAGCATTTTCCCTTTGATATCTTTTTCATAAAAACGAACAACACCTTGAGGCAAAGGCATTCCCAAACCATCTGCTTCCGCGTTCAACAACTTAAACACAGCCTGCGGATGTTGTTTTTCAAACTCGGTTTGTCGCAAATTTACTCCGGCATATAAAGGAGAAGATAATTTATAAGCCCGCTCAAATTTAACATTTTCCTTTGCAAACAAACTAACTTGTTTTGACTGATTATTTTTAATACTTGTTCTGCCGGGAAGCGTATAAAGATAATAATCATTCACGGCCTCCGGCACCATACCCAAAGCAGCATTTTCAGCAACAACCGCATCCGAGGCCATCGCCTTCATAGCATACATTCTGGGCATAGGGGCCGGCAGTTGCCGCACAGAATTAACACTTCCAGAAACCAGCTGAACAGAAGCATTTTCAAAATCAGCACCTGAGTTGTTATTAATTGTAACCAGACCATTAAGGCTCATTACATTTTTGCGACCGACTTCCGCCACATAGGCCGCATTCCATTTAATACCATTTGTAAGATAGGCTAACCGTACCTTTTTATCACCGGCATCTTTACTGTTAAAAATCACGTCAAGAGTTGGCTTAGCCATCAAGTTTTCAGGCAGCTTATCATAAACGATACGTCCGGGAAAATCCGTCTCAATACCATAATCAAACTGCAATATCGGACGCCCGTTCACACTGTCGATTATTTTGGCTAAACTAAATATCTCCTTACCGGATTTCTCATCAAAGCGCACGGCTTTAACCTTTTGCCCGACAGAATTTTCCACAATATTATAAGATGTCAAAAGGTTATAATTATAATTTTGCTCCTTTACGACCACACCTTCAGCCGAGAGCATGGCACTTTCAGGATTAATCTGCTCGGCAACACCTTCAAAAGCGACCGAGTTTATACCTTTAACAAGAGATATTGACCGAACATCTTGAACAAAACCCATACCATTGTTATAAATACTGATTGTCATATCGACAGACTTACCGTCATCTAGTACAATTTTCGTATCTTGAGCTTTTGCATCAAACGCAAGCATCGCGCAACAAGAAACAGACAAATATAGGACAGAAACAAAATGTTTATACATTCAATACCCCCTTACAACATAATTTTTGACCAATATAACCCATAAAATCACAAAAAAAAAGTGATAAAATGTTATTATTACTAGACTCGGTAACAATATTTTCATAATATCGGGGTATATATAAGAATAAAGCTAAAGTTTAAGGAGATACAAACATGGCATGGACAGATCAAATGGTTGAAGACCTGAAGAAGATGTGGGAGAAAGGTTTGACCACCAGTGAGATTGGTAAACGCTTGGGCGTTTCCAAAAACTCCATCGTTGGCAAAGTTCACCGCCTGCAACTATCGGGCCGCCCATCGCCGATTAAGAAAAAAGATGCTCCCGCAGAAGAAAAAACAACCTCAGCAAAACCCTCTAAGGAAGTTAAAAACGTTTCTGCACCGGCAGAACCTGAAGTAAAAACCAAAGAAGAAAAAGCCCCGACAAAACCCAAACCCATAAAAGAAGAAGTCATCGAGGCCGAGCCTATTTCTGTTTTGGCACCCGAGCCACAAAAAACAGAAAGGCCTTCAGGTAAAACGATGCTGACGGATTTGGACAATCACACATGCCGTTGGCCCATCGGCGACCCCAAAGACGAAAATTTTCATTTTTGCGGTCGAAAAGTCAAAATCGGTCAAACTTATTGTGAAGAACACGCCAATATTGCTTATGTTAAGCCCGGCAAAAAATAATTATTTATAGACCCTAAAATAAGGACGTTGCTCATTATGTCAAAAGGAACATTATTTGGTTTTATAGCAGCAATCTGCGTTGTACTCGGCTCAATCTTATCCGCAACGGACAGACCACTGGCCTTTGTAGATATTCCGAGTATGATTATCGTCATCGGCGGTACGTTTGTTGCCCTGTTTTTATCTTACGAAACAAGCCTTGCCTTAAAAGCTATCAAATTGATGGGCAAAGCCTTTGGACGCCACAAAGATTCTGAAATCTCGCTCAAAGACGAAGTCGGACAGATTGTGCGTTGGGCATATATCATCCAAAAAAACGGCTTACAAGGACTTGAAAACGAGATTACTGATGATGTTCGCGCAAATAACCCCTTCTTGGCCTATGGAGCTGATTTGGTTGTAACCGGTTATACGGGAGCCGAAATTAAAACCATTATGGAACATATGATGGAATCTCAGGCCGAACGTGACCGCCGCGAAACCGATGCTCTCAAAAAGATGGGCGGTGACGCCCCTGCTTTTGGTATGCTTGGTACGCTGA
>CASEZG010000025.1 GCA_949292375.1 uncultured Pseudomonadota bacterium
AATTTTACCCCGCAGTTTCTGTATTAGGTGCCCATAAAAACAAAAACTCGTCTGGTGGAATTTATAGAGTAATTTCTAGAGGGGATAAAAATTTTAGCGTAGATTACCTACGTGAATTTTTATCACCTCGTAAAATTGCTCTAGAAAACCTCCAGACGAGTTTTTACATCGGCATAGACATAATCTCTTTATAAGCCTTTATGGCTGAATCGCGTACGGCAACGACTGTCTCAAGCGCCATCTGCGCGTTAGATACGGCTAAAACCACATCTTGAATATCTGCTTTGCCTGAAATACCGTTTATGGCAAGTTGCTCACTTTGTTTGGATAAGTCAACGGTGGTTGTCAGAGCTTCCTTAACCATATCCTGAAAACCAGTCTTTTCTGCAGGTTTTGTTTCGGCGACCGGAAGTTTTGTCCCTATTCTGCCAAGAGCCTGCTGATAAGCGTTAAGTGCACTACTAATATTATTTGTCAATGCTTTTCCCCTTTAACTTACTTCAAAACATCAAGAATACTACTATTCATATCGCGCGCAGTCTGCATCATACTCATATTTGCTTCATAGCTGCGTTGCGCTTCTTTCATATCCATCATCTCAATCAACGGATTAACGTTTGGCATAGCCACATAACCCTGAGCGTTGGCAGCCGGATGGTTAGGCATATATTTCATCTGAAACTCTGACTTATCCGGCACAACCTTATCAACTTTAACCATCTGCGCACCGGTTTCTTTATCAATATAGTTTTTGAACGTAACCACTTGGCGGCGATAAGGATCTTCACCGGGATGAACCCCGACAGAGTCTGCATTAGCCATATTTTCGGAGATAACGCGCAACCGTTCGGCTTGAGCTTTCATACCCGAAACGGCGATATCTGCACTTACTGACAAATTTCCGGCCATAACCCGTTATCCTCCCTATGAGCCAGGCTCTGTATTAGCGGTTTTGAGCATATTACGATAAGTCGTATAAATTGTAAGCATACGATTATAATCGCCTTTGGTCTCGGCCACTTTGTTGAGCTGATCTTCAATAATAACACCGTTACCATCAATGGTCAGAGCATAATCCGGTTTTGGCGTATAAATCCCGTTTGAGGAGATTTTTGATGGCAAATCGGCAAAATGCTTTTCATTAGTAACTCTAACATCAAGAGCTTTTTTAAGCTCGTTCTGAAACTTTGGTTCTTCCAAATCTTTAGCGATATAGCCCGGTGTATTGGAATTTGCCAGATTCGTAGCCAAAACTTTCTGACGTTCGGTCAGATAGTTCAGCTCTTGGTTTGCCATATTAAAAATGGTCAAATTGTTCAAATCCATGCAAATTCCCCTTTTGCAATATTGTAAGGTTACGTCCCCACATAACCTGAACATGCAATAAATATGCCAAATAAAAACCCTTGCCAAATAAGCTGCCTGAAACTACAATTAAAGCAACCAACAAGGAATGACACCATGTCTGAACAAGATAATAGCAAAAAAATAACCAAAGACAACGACGCAGATATTTTGTCCACAGATTATGCGGTTGCTCTCGGCTATGACAGCAAACAAAATGCTGCACCGAAAGTTTTAGCCAAAGGCCAAGGACACATTGCGCAAAAGATTGTACAAATCGCCATTGACGAAGGTATAGAGATTCGCCAAGATGCTGATTTATTACAGATTCTCAAAGCCGTAGACATTGATGAAGAAATTCCGGTTGAAGCTTTTGCCGCTGTTGCCGAAATCATTTCTTATGTTTATCAGGTAAATAATAAAGAACTGCCTGAAAATTAGGCCAATTTTTCAAAAATAGCCAAGAAAAAGCCGTCCGTATTGGTTAAAAGCGGCGAAAAGCGCAAAAATTCGGTAGTTTTTGCCGGATAAGGCGCATCAATTTTTTGTTGCCAAAGTTGTTTTAAGTCAACAAAGCGGACATTTTTGTGTCCTTGCACAAAAGCAGAAACAATATTTTCGTCTTCATCCGGCAAAATAGAACAAGTGATGTAGACGGTGCGCCCGCCGACTTTAGTATTTTTCAACGCAAGTTCAAGCAGTTGAGCCTGAATCTTGGTTAATTCGTTTAATTTTTCGGGCGTTAGGCGAAATTTTGCATCAGGCGATCTGCGCCAAGTTCCTGTTCCCGAGCAAGGCGCATCAATAATAAAGCGGTCATAGTCTTGACCATTCAACTCCCGAACCGGCACCACATTTTTAATATTCAACCTTTCTAAGCGTGGTTTGATTTGCTCCAAGCGGTGCCAATCAACATCATGCGCCTCAATTTTGCCCTTACCATTCAAGAGAGAAGCTATCGCCAAACTTTTTCCGCCTGCTCCGGCACAATAATCAATAACCTTATGCTCAGGTTTCACATCGCACAAAATCGCCGCCAATTGTGAGGCCTCATCCTGAACCTCAACCACACCTTCTTTATAAGCAATACAGTTGTTCAGGTTTACCCTTTCGCTTGAACGAATACCGATGGGAGAATAAGGTGTCGGGGCAAAAAACAAACCTTCGCGCCGCAAGTCTTGCAAAACTTGCTCTCTTGAACCGGAATTGACGCGCAAATCCGCACTTGCCGGCTCGTTTAAGGATTTAAGCAACGCAACATCTTTAATTTTGTCAAACAGCCATTGGGGGCATTCCGATTCCACATCAACAGGATAAACCTCTTCCTTCAAGTTTTTCATCCAGATTTTTTCTTCTTTACTCAAAGCAGAAGGCGCATATTCCCCTGCCCCGAAAATCAAATCCAAATCCTCATCTTTCAGAAAAACGAGCAAAATCTTGCGCGCTTCTTTTGAGCCTGCCTCAAACTCAAGCCGCCGTCGATGCCTGATAATCTTCCACACGGTTTCGGTAATAAAACGTCTGTCGCCGGAGCCGATATATTTTCGCTCGCGCAAATAATTATTGATAATTCCGTCTGCCGGACTTTTATCCTTAAAAATTTCGCCAATCAGTTCCAAAACGGCATTATAGCGCGCAGCTTGTTGCATTTCTCACTCCCTAAAAATTTTTTCTACTATAAACGCCAAAGGCCTTAAAAGCAATCTGCTTTTAAGGCCTTTGAACATTATTCGTCCTCTATGGAGCGGAAATACATCGCTCTGTAGGAATTAAAATTCTCGCTTTGCGATTCCGCATAGAAAGCATTTTCCAACGTGATTCCTTCATTGCAGATGACATCGCGCTCAACCAAACAATCCTGCAATGCACAAAGTTGCAATTCCTTTTTCAGCCAGCTTTGCCGAAGCTCAAACCATCTCGACTGACGCCTAACTCTTGTATAAATACTGAATGCGCTTTTAAATGAAGTATATTTCAGCACAAACTGAATAGTTTCTTTGGGAAAAATAGCCTTCACCGAAGCAACTTGTTCACAAGAGATTACATATAACTTCCCCGAAAAAGGATGATAAACGCCATATCTCTGTTGATTTTCTTTGCGCAACTGTAAGCCAAAGACAGCATAAGAATCATCATCTTTCAGGCTGCGAAAGTTTTGCTCAATTAAATTATTTTTAGCAAACTTCAGCCACACAAAAGAGATTTGCTCAATATGGTATCCTTTTGCCTCCAATACGGGATTCAAAACAGATAAGACTTGCTTAAGCCTGATTTTCCGAAGCAACGACAGCACCGTATCATTAACCTCATAAACTTCTAAAACTTTCATTATTCTCTGTTTTGAGAAGTTAAGCTAAACAACTCGCTGCTCCGAAAAACTTCGGAGAACAAATACGCATTGTTAAAAGCCCTAAGCAAATTATCCTGATTAATATCAACGGTTTTTCTGGCCGAAAAATCTTCAATCAGTAGCAAATACGGACGTCTTCGCCAAAAAGTTTTTTGAACCTTACCCACTCTGGCATATAAATAAACATATTTATATACATTTGAATGGCTTTCCGCAAAGAAATATCGTACATTTAAGCGCAGCAAAGCTTCAGACCTTATTCCTTCAACATATTCCGAAGTTTCTGTTGTTCCGTCAGATGAATCTTTTAAGAGATATACATAAGACGAATACAGAGCATAAACCGCCAAATACCTCTGTTCACCCTGAATCACTTCAAAGGTAAACAAACACGGCAAACCGCAAAAAGAATCATAAAAACGCAACTCTTCAACAAACGGACACTGAGAAGAAATATTAAGCCAATTCAGCTTCATCTCGCCGACAACACATTTTGCCTTTTCAAGCGCGGTGCGACATATTTGTTCAATCTGACTAAAATAAATCTTCTTCAAACCGAACAATTTTTTGTCATCTACCAAAAACATACGCTTCTGAAGCTCTTCCTCAGAAAGACGAATTTTTTCATTTTTTTCCATAATTCATATAATTTAATAGGTTTTGTGCCGATAAAATAAATACTTTCGGAAAATTTGTCAAATTATATTATTCTATGAGTTAACAATCGTCACATCATCGACCAAAACCGAAGGCGAACCGACCTGCGAGCAATAAAACTCCAAATCATTACCGATAGCCCGAATATTTTTGAGCAGCTGATAAATATTGCAAGAAAAAGTAAATTGCTTCAGCGGCTTGGTAATTTTGCCCTTTTCAATCACAAAGCCTTCGGCCGCGGCGGAAACATCTCCCGTAACTGCATTAAAACCGACACCCAAGCCTTTAATCTTATCAATAAAGACGCCATTTTCCGCCAAAGCTAAGAGTTCCGAAAAAGTTGATACACCGTTTTTAAGATAAAAATTAAAGATTTTCGCGCCCTGAGCACCGCTTCCGTTGCCGGTTGATGCACATTGATGCTTTTCTGCCATACTCAAACCATACAAAAATGTTTGCAAAACACCGTCTTTAACCACTTCCTTATATTGCGTCGGCACTCCTTCGCCGTCAAAAGCTTCAGTCGCAAAACCACCATCCAACCACGGGTCATCAACAATAGAAACCAAAGGCGATGCAATCTGCTCACCGATTTTGCCTTTGAGCTGAGATTTTCCACAATCTACCTCATAAGCATCAAAAATATCGGCCATTTCACCCAAAAGTCCGGCAAATTGCTTATTTTCAAATACAACAGCGGTTTTTTGCGGCATAATCTCTGTCGGGTTCAAATGCGCCAAAACCTGCTCAACGGCAGGCATAACCAAATTTTTAGGCACAAAATCTTCCGGTTTATCAAAACAAACCGCATGGCTAAAGGACTTCACCCCGCCTTCATCTTGCGCACTTAGGAAAATATACGCACTTGCCGATTTGTTTTCTTCTTGCAAATCAAGCCCTAAGGAATTGCGCATAATCAGCTTATTGCTTTTTTTATGAAAAGCCGTAGCAATCACTTGTTTAATCCGCTCATCGGCGTCATAAGCAAGCTTTTCGGCGGTTTTCAAATAAGCCACGACATCAAAATCTTTCAGTTTTTCAGCCAACGGCGTGTAAGGTTTAAGCTTTTTATATTCACCCTGCCCGTCATAAAAGAAAAACTTTTCATCACAATCCAAGAGTTTGGCGTTAGCAATGGCTTCGCTGACCATAAACGGAATTTCAGAAGCTTCAAAACATTCGGAAACAAAATGCCCGACCTTATCCCCGACCTTCACAGCCAGATTAAGTTTCTGGACCTTTGCTGCCACTTGCTTACTCACTTTTTGTTCAAACACTTGCAATTCAGAACGTTCCGTTTCGGCATATTTCACTTGATATTCTTCTGCCCCTTGTTTACGCGCTTCCGCAAACAACAAATCAATAAAAGACTGAATATCCATTATTTCTGCCCTCCGACCGCAATTTCAGAAACACGCAAAGTCGGTGTTCCGTAAGATACCGGCACCCAACCGGAAACCGAACCGCATTGTCCGCCGCTCTTAATGGCGGAATCATTAGCAATCATATCAATCTTTTGCAAAATATCCGCCCCATTACCAATCAGTTTTGCACCTTTGACCGGCTTGGTTATTTTGCCGTTCTCAATCAAATAAGCCCTACTGACCGAAAAATTAAAATCACCGGTTTCCGTATTAACCGAGCCACCTTTAATCTGCGCCGCAAAAATTCCGTTCGGGGTTGAAGCAATTATATCTTCCGGCAAACTTTCTCCGCTGACGATATAAGTATTGTTCATCCGTGAAGTTGGAACAAATTCGTAAGATTCTCGACGAGAACTCCCCGTTGGTGACATATTCATCCGCCGCCCGTTAAACCGATCCACCAAATAGCCTTTCAAAATACCTTTTTCAATCAAAACATTATGCTGCGTCTTCACACCTTCATCATCAATATTGGTTGAGCCCCACTGATTGGGCAAAGTTCCGTCATCTATCAAAGTAACCAATGGGCTGGCAATTTTTTGTCCTAATCTGTTGCAAAAGACCGAAGCATTCTTGGCAACAGCCGTTGCCTCCAAAGAATGTCCGCAAGCCTCATGGAACAAAACGCCGCCAATCTCCTTGGCCAGCACAACCGGCAATTTTCCGGCCGGACAATTTTCCGCTTTAAGCATTTCTATAGCTTCCCTCACCGTTTGCTCCGCCACCGATTGAGCATTAATTTTATCAATCATTTCAAGACCTTGAAGCTGTCCGTTCGTCCAAAAATTCTCAAAACATTTGTCATCTTGTTCAACTTTGACCGAAAAACCCACTCTGGTTCGAATACGGCTGTCTTCTACCCACAAACCTTCGCTGTTTGCTACCAAAATATCTTGCATTTTGCTGCTTTGGCTCATATCAACACGAGCCACACGTGCATTTGCCCCATAAACATATTCGGAAAACTGCTTAAGCCAATCTGCCTTTTCCACTGAAGTTCTGCCCAGAGGAGAAATTTCGCATTTATGTTTATTTTCAATCTCTTGAGAAACCAGATTCACCGAAGAAATTAATTTTTCAGACCTTATTGCAATTGCAGCCTCTGCCGCAGCTTTAAGCAAACCTTCTTCACTCAAGTCATTAGTATAAGCGTAGCCGCAAAAATCATCCTTAAAAACTCTGACCCCGACGCCCAATCGCAAATTAGCTGAAACACTGTCAACTTTTCCATCACCGACTTTTAAAAATGAAGAACGTGTTTTTTCGGCAAAAATCTCGGCAAAATCAGCCCCACTGTCCAGAGCTTTGAGCAAAACCCGCTCGGCCAATTTCTTTTCAAGCATATTTTTTTCTCCGCTTTTTTTTATTTATTATTGCCGCGAAATCCAATACAAACCAAATATGTCTCCGGCGACCCCTGACGGCTGGCATCTGGCTTGCAATGTCCGACTTTGGCAAAATTTTTCTTAGCATCTGCCAACAAGCCGCCTTCTGCGCCGCCCTGAAAAACCTTGGCAATAAAGATGCCGCCGTCGGCCAAAACTTCTTTAGCAAATTCATAAGCGGCTTCTACCAAACCGATTGTACGTAAATGGTCTGTTTGTTGGTGTCCGGTCGTGTTTGCCGCCATATCGCTCATTACGATATCAGCCTTGCCGTTCAGCAAAGCTTTGAGCTTGTCGGCGGCATCTTCTTCCGTAAAATCTTGCTGAATAAGCGTTGCCCCCTCAATCGGCTGTGTTTCCAAAATATCCATACCAACGACTTGCCCCGTGCCTTTATTACGCATAACCGCAACCTGCGTCCAACCGCCCGGTGCACATCCTAGGTCAACGATTGTTTTACCCTTACCCAAAAACTTATATTTTTCATCAAGCTGAATAAGCTTAAACGCCGCTCTGGAACGATATCCCAATCGCTTTGACTCAGCCACATAAGGGTCGTTGAGCTGCCTCTCCAACCATTTATTGGAAGACTTATCACGATATTTTGAGGTTTTAACCCGCACGGTCAGCATATGTCTGCCGCGAACTTCTTTAGCTGATTTAGTGAGTTTTGCCATTTTCTTCCACCAATTCTTCAATAATTCCGTCTTTAGCACTTTTTAATGAAGTTACTATTTTTTTAACTTTTAAACCATCATAAATAGTCTTGAAAATAACACTCGCCGCCTGAAAAATTCGTGCCCGCTTTTCCCCCACATAAGGAGACGAGGCTAAATCTTTGCAAGACAAAGCATGAACCTCATCAATAACATTGTCAAAATCAGCCACCGAAGCTTCTTCTCCATCAACTCTTTCACGGTCATATGAGCCAAATTGCTTAATCCACGAGATTAAGCGTAAAGGCGTGCCCGAAGTAGCCACACAACAAACCTTTCCATCATAGTCTGCTAAGCTGCTTTTTTCACAGAAATCCGCCACATATCTTTCTATTTCTTTCTGAAGTTTTTCAGCATTTGCCGGAACATATTCTGCCAAATCAAAAGCCTCCGAAGCATTGCGTGCTCCCCACGGAATAGAAACCGTATATAATATTTTAGGATTTTTCTCATTGGTCGCCAACGTAATTTCCGTAGAACCTCCGCCCAAATCATATACCAAAACATACGGAGCCATGCCTTTTACATTAACCAAAGAACCTTTCAGATTAAGTCTTGCTTCTTCATAGCCATCAATCACTTCAAGTTTTATTCCTGTTGTTTCTGCCACCTTAGCCACAAACTCCGCGCCATTAGATGCCATACGACAAGCAGCCGTAGCAACGGCACGATACTTTGTAACTCCCAATTTTTTCATATCATCGGCAAATTCTCTAAAACAACTCAATCCACGCTCAACCGCCTCCGGTGTAAACTTCATTTGGGCATACATCCCCTCACCTAGTCTTGTTGCAATAATATTTTTATACAACTCTTTTCCGTTTTCATCAGTAATCAACAAACGATTAGATTGTGTACCCAAATCAATTGCGGCAAAAACATTTTTAGTCATTTTCAGCATTCCTGTTTTGTTTTAGCAAACTTCTCTCCGTTTGGCGTATTGCTGCGTCTTCTAAACGGCGGATGAAATTTTTTCTTTTTTCCAAAATGAGGCTTATTTTGATTGCTATGCATTAAATCGAGCAAAATTCCTTCCCGAATACCACGGTCTGCCACCGTAATTTCCTCAATCGGCCAAAAAGAACATAAACCTTCAATAATTGCACAACCGGCCATTGTCAAATCAGCCTTCTGAGCACCGATACAAGGATGTCTTTTGCGCCCCTCATCCCCCAAACGTTTAATTTTAGTAATAGCTCTATCCACATCTTGTTTGGTAATAGATATCCCATCCACTGCCGAGCGATTATAACGCGGCAAGTTCAAATGAACCGCGCCCAAAACCGTAACCGTCCCTGACGTTCCGATAACCTGAATTTCTTGGTTTTTAATAGCTTCGCTTATTTTGTGCTTTTCATCAAATTCTTTAAGTAACTTATGCGTTCTTTCAATGATTGTATCATAAGCCAAATTGGTCATATCCTGAGACGGGAAAGCCTCTGATACGGTAACCACACCATAAGGCAAAGAAACAAACCCCTCAATAAAAGTCTTGCCGCTGTTAGAAATACGCGCCAAAGAAATCTCGGTAGAACCACCACCAATATCAAAGACCAAAGCTCTTTTAATACTCCGATTCAAAAGCGGAATACACCCCACGACAGCCAAACGAGATTCCTCTTTGGAAGAAATAGTTTCAATCGTCAAACCAGTCTCTTTTTTAACCAAATCCAAAAACTCTTTACAGTTTTTAGCTCTGCGACAAGCAGCCGTAGCCACAAAACGCGAACGATAAATCGGCGCATATTCTTCAATAACACCGGCACAAACCTTCAATGCATTAATAGTTCTGCGCATTGCCGGACGAGAAAGTTCATTATCATTAATAATACCCTCCCCCAAACGTGTAATTTTTGAAAAAGTTTCGACAATACGAAAAGAAGCCGGTGTCGGGCTGGCAATTACCAATCTGCAAGAATTCGTTCCCAAATCAATTGCTGCAAAATTTTTTTGCACGGGTTGTTCATTTTTTTTGATTTGGTTATGTCCGTTTTTATTATTTTTTTTATACCACTTTTGCATCAATCTGCTTCAATACTAACTTAATCTTCACATTTCGTTAGAATATAAACCATAAATTCTTCTCACACAATAATTTTATCAGATTTTTTTACAAAAAAACCCGAGCTTTCAACTCGGGTTTTTTGTTTATTCTCCATAAAGTTCTTGTCTAATTTGAGTTCGCAGTTCATCAATACAAACCAAACCCTTTTCCTTATCCTCAAAATACCAATAGACCCAACCGTTACAAGCGGGAGCATTTTCGGCCGCCGCTCCGACCTGATGAATAGAACCTTCCATTTTTTCGCTTTTCAGCGTTCCGTCCGAACGAACCGCAGCACAATGCTTCTTATTTGCATCATAGAGAATATCTCCGGGATTAAGCAGCCCGCGCTCAACAACTGTTCCGAACGGAATACGAGGTTGACGTTTTTTGGAACTAAACTCTAAACAAAGCTCATTTTCAACACGCTGAACGGCATCAATCCGAGCTTGAGCCCCCTTAACATAAGTTCTATCTTTTTCAATACCGATAAAATTACGCCCAAGCTTTTTAGCAACAGCACCCGTTGTTCCCGTACCAAAGAACGGATCAAGCACGACATCTCCAACATTGGATGATGCCATAATCACCCGATAAAGCAACGCCTCCGGCTTCTGGGTCGGATGCAGTTTTCCACCATCCTCACCTTTCAAACGCTCTTTTCCCGTACACAATGGTATCTGCCAATCGCTACGCATTTGTGTATCTTCATTTAAGGCCTTCATTGCTTCATAATTAAAGGTATATTTAGCTTTAGGATTCTTAACGGCCCAGATTAAAGTTTCATGCGCATTTGTAAACCTGGTTCCCTTAAAATTAGGCATCGGGTTTGTTTTATTCCAAACAATATCGTTCAAAATCCAAAAACCCAAATCCTGCAGAATATAACCGACACGAAAGATATTATGATAAGAGCCAATAACCCAAATAGCACCATCATCTTTCAAAACCCGACGCGCAGCAGTCATCCACTCCCGAGTATAATGATCATAAGCAGCCAAACTTTCAAAACTATCCCACTCTTCATACACACCGCTAACATTACTGTTATCCGGACGTGTCAGAGCTTCTCCGAGCTGCAGATTATACGGTGGATCCGCAAAGATTAAATCAACCGAATTTGCCTCCATCTGATTCATGACTTTAATACAGTCATCATTAATAATTGTGTTCAGAATAGTCTTTGTTTGGATACTGCTCATCTTAAAACCACTTTTCTAAGGTTATATGATCACTCTGCTGACAGTATGAGAGATAGATGGTTATAAATTTATTAACAAGAATCAAAAAAAATCTTAAGGAATCCCTTTGATTCCTTAACCTTCTAATTTTTCAAACAAAAAAAACGACCTTACGCCCAAACGTAAAGTCGTTCTCTTTTTTAAGTCCTATGCCGAGGGCAAATTTTTTACACCCGACAAATATCTCATTAACTCTTCATCAGATGGTAAGCCATCTGTATTTTCGTCTTCCAAAACTTTTCTGAAACGAGGAATTTGCTTGAGTTTGTTCAGACAAAGATTCTCAATCAGAAAAACCCCAAACATCTCTTCCAAATCTTTGTTAGGAATTTTCTTTTCCCACACAAGCAACACATCAGCCACTTGTTCGGCAATCGTAATTCCTTCCAAATATTTGTATTCAAGCTTGCAAAGCTGAGCAAACAGATGTCCGAAAATCGGCGGATAAGATTCGCACAATTCAGGTTTCATCAAGATCCAAGAACATATATCCTTAAAATGCATCACACATTGATACATTATGGAATAATTCCAGACTCTAAGGTCATCGTCATTTTTCACTTTACCATCATCTTTTTGCCCCATAAGTTTCAGAATGGTTTCTTTCATCAAGAGCTTGTTTTCCCATTCATCTTCATGAGCAATCTGCGAACACACGCTTTCTACAAGCTCAGAGACCAAATACAGCCTTTTCAAAGCTTTGAGCATATTTTCTTGATTCATAACATTAAAGTTTTAGAGATTAAACAATCACGCCTGAGGAAGATTTCCTCCGCTGTTTATGACTCTTTCAATATGTTTCTGCAACATATGGTCTTGCTCTTCTTGTATCATTTTTTTGACACGAGGGATTCTTGCCACAGCTTCCCACGGTTCATCAAAATTCAGAGCCTCAAACCAATACAACAGTTCATTAAACAAACCTTCTGACAGATAATCATCGGCAAATTCCATCATATTCGCCGTTACAATCATCACCCGCTTTGTATCATCGCAAGAAAGATACTTGTACGAACTTCGCAACAAAACATTAAAGACATCCACCAACATCGGCGGATTAATGCTTACAATCTGAGGCTTGAATATAATCTGCCGACAAACACCAACATATTTTTCAATCTGCTTTTCCAGCTCTTCCCGACACCATTCATCGGTAATATCACTGATAAAGTTCAGATGAATATCTGAAAGCACTCTGGCCAAACGTTTAATATTCTCCCAGTCTGCTCTTACACGATATTGCGCAAGCAAAGTTTCAATAACACTGACTTCAAGATGAATCTGATTCAGAGCTTGAGTTAATTCATTCTCGTTCATAATATCTAAAATTTAAAATAAAATAATTCGGTTTATTTGACCGAATTATGATGCGCTTTTGTTTTTTTGTCAATTTTTCTTTAAGCTTTTTGTAAAATTTCCTGAATCGGCCGGTAAGACTTTCTGTGTTCCGGCGTAATTCCGTGTTGTTTTAAGCCTTCAATATGGGCTTTTGTGCCATAACCGGCATTTTTTTCAAAAGCATAATACGGATATTTTTGCGCCAAAGCAGCCATCAAATGGTCACGATAAACTTTTGCGGCAATGGAAGCCGCGGCAATAGACATACAGCGTGCATCACCTTTGACCACGGTTTTGGTCGGACAAGGAAAATTTTTCGGCGTTTGATTACCGTCCACAATCGCAAATTCTGGCTTTACTTTCAAATTTTCAGCGGCGCGCCTCATCGCCAAGAATGTTGCTTGCAGAATATTATATTTATCAATCTCTTCGGCACTCGCCTGCCCGATTCCGATATAAACTTTACCGAGTTTTTCTTCTTCACGAAGCTTTTCATACAAAACTTCGCGTTTTTTAGAAGATATTTTTTTAGAATCATTAAGCCCGTTTAAGAGTTCCGAACACAAATTTTTATCGGCAATCACCACCGCTCCGGCAACAACAGGTCCGGCCCAAGGTCCGCGTCCGGCCTCATCTACACCGGCAACAATACAATCCAAACTCTTTTCTAATTCAAAATCAGGCATTTTATTTCCTCACCAAAATCATTTCTTACAAACTAACCGAGCACATTATTTCTGTCAACCGCCACAAACAACATTTTGTCAATTAGACAATTTTTTACAAAATAAACCACCACGACCTATTGACAAAAATAATTTTTAGGTCTAAAAGCAAAAACGCAAACTTAAAAATATATATATATTATGAAACAATTACAAAACGGAGTGACATTAATCATGCATTCATGCACTCCAAATGCGAAAAAAATCAATTTGTGCCTGTCTGTAGGCGTTGGTCACAACCACGAAACCAAGCAAAGTCTTGGTATCTCGGCTCTTTTTGAAAAATTGCTTCTTGCGCGCAATCCCGGCATCGTTGCTGATTACGCCGGAACTATGACGCACTACTATTTGGAAGTGCCTATCGAAAAGTTGCCGGAAGCCTTGAATCAACTTGGCAAGATGGTTACGGATACCTCTTTCAGTGACAAAGAAATATCTGCTGCCAAAGCGGATATTATTGAACACACAAAGAGTATGTTCCCAATTCCGCGCCGCCAGTTGAAGTTACTCTATAAGCACACTGCTTATGCCGTGGCCGATATCAATTGGGACATGGAAGGTTACATCAGTTCTGTTTCTCGCTTCACGGCCCAAGATTTGCAAGCCTTCGCGCAAAAATATTATGTAGCGCAAAATATAGCTCTTTTGATAAGCGGCGGAGATGAGGCTGAAATCACGGCCCGTGCGGAAAAAGCATTCCAAAATGTTCCGCAAGGATTCAAAAACACCATAAAGGATGATATCTATACCGGAGGGTTCGGAATTATTCCAGCTCAGCAACAATCGCTGTTCTACTTCGGCTTTGATATTTCGGGTGTTCGCAATCCTGAATTAGCAGTCCTTATCAAGCTGCTTAATGGTCGCTTGGAACGCTCTTTCATTGGCACAGATGTCTTAAGTGATGTCAGAATCGCCGGTTATTATGGCCGCCGAACGCTACAGATATCTATTAAGACGCAGCAGGACAACATTGACGATATTTTGGATACTGTCTGCCAAAATATTGTTCGCCTCAAGACGGAAAAAGCCAGCCCGCGCCGTATGGAACGCTCGCGTAATCTGGCCATGAGCGGTTATATGGAAATGTTTGGCTCAGAAATTGCCCGCAGCCGTGAGGTCAGCTGGCAAGTCTTCTCCAAAGGAGAGATGTTCGACGTTCAGGAGCTGATGTTCGATATTCCGAAAGTATCGGCACGCAACATCAGAGAGACGGCCGAACAAATCTTCAGCACTCCGTTAACACTGGTGTGCAGCGTAAATCAAGGTATCAACTACCCGGAAATTTGCGCAAAAATAAAATAAAAAAATTATTAACCTTTTTTGCAAGCCCTCATTTATGAGGGCTTTGCCTTTTTAAACACCCTAAGATTTAAATGCCACAACTTGTGCCATCGCCACGGTTTTACAATGAGATAAACTAATCTTAATCTCCAAATCACAATCCATATCTTTTAGGATTCTCACTTGCGGACAGCCATTCGCCAAATGCGAAATTTCAATATCCCAAAAACCTATATTATCAATTTCCAAATTTCCCAAAGCCTTAATAACCGCTTCTTTTCCGCAAAATATGGCCGCCAAATGCTGCTGCGGTCGAGCCTTACTCTGACAATATTCCTTTTCAGAAGGCAAACAAACCTGTTTAAGAAACTCTTCCTTAGCCGCATATTTTTCAAAGCGGCTTATTTCTTCAACATCACAACCAACCCCAAACGACATAGGAAGTTTCTCCGCAACAATAAAGCTACTTTTCAAGAGGCAAAGCGAACATCATAAAATTCTCCAATGCTTTTGCGCCAAGTTTTTGGGACAATTTTTTGGGTATATTATTCTCAATATCTGTTGCCCAACAAATATAAGACAACTTTCTTTCCTGAGCTATTTTAATAAGCTCCGACATCAAAGCGGGAGCAACCCATTGTTTACGATTCCTAAAATGCGGATTAACATACATCTGGCTAACCCACATCAATTCACCTTGCCCAGCAAAATATGTTGTTGCATACAAAGCCATCCCGACAACTTTTTCCTCAACCTCCGCAATAATAACTTTTGCTTTAGCCTGTCGACCAAACAAATCTTTTCTTAATTTTTTCTCATCTTCCCGAAGGTTATCAGAATTTTTTCCAAAAACAGCAAAATTTGCTTCAATAATAAATTCAACATCTTCCGGTTTAGCTTCTCTTACAATAACATCAGTCTTAAGCATCATATTCTCTTTCAAACTAAAACTCATCCAAACTTTTTATAACATATTTTCAGATTCATAATCAATGTTAAGTTTGTTTTATCCTTATTTAAACCATAAAAAGGCATTTTCTTGCTAAGAAAACGCCTTTTTATATAAGCTGTTAATTTTACAATTCAATCTCAACAGCAAAACGAATTTTTTCACCTTTCCGGCCATAAGACGGCGGATTGGTCAAATAACCACCTTCAAACAAATCACCACCGACTTTTTTCAAAGACGCATTCAACTCATCTTTCAAAGCCAAACAGCTTTCTTTTTGTTGCGGGTTTAACACCATCCACGGTCTGTCGTTCAATCTCGGAAGTTTTTTAGCAAAAGCCACAGCTTCTTTCAGAGTCATTCCTTGCGCTTCATCATAAATCCGCAGAATAAAAAACTTTCCGCTGATACGATAAGGCACCTGCACGCCTTCCGGATTAAGCGAGTTTAGCACTCTATCCGAAAGATGAAGCCCGTCTTTTGTCCGATATAAGAGCTTACAAGTCAAAACCTTGCCCATTGCCAAATCATTAACCTCATCTTTTGAGGGTAAAACGTCCTTACGGTTTTGCTCCAAAATTTCTTTTTTTTGAAATTTGTTTGGCTCTTTTTGTGCAAAGACTTTTCCCGAGACATCCAAAGGAAAAACCTTCTGAGGAACATTATCAGATACTTCCTCTTGAGTGACAGCAACATCTGCCGCCTCTACTGTTGATGAACTTTCGGAAGAAGATTGCTGTTTGCGTCTGGTATACTTCCTCTTAGGCTTCTCTGGCTTAGAGTCATTTTTTGCTCTTTTGGTATACTTTCTTTTAGGCTTAACTTCCGTTGTTTTTTTCAACAGATACAGAACCTTGTTCAAACAAACTCATATCACTTTGCAAGAGCTCCTCAAACCGCTTATTAAGCTGCTCATGTAATTCAACAACCTGCTTAAACTTACTCTGAATCTGTGGAAAATCAGCTAAAACCAATTTTTTTTCAGATACCAAAAACAACACAACATCAAGTGTTTCTTCCTTTGAAAGGCCAAGACTTGTAATCAAATCTTTAACCAACTTCGCTTTTGTTTCCATATAAAAATATTTAAGGGTTATAATATATCTAAAATTATGCTAAAAACTCCCCTGTTTTTAGCATATTAAATTTTAAATGTCCATTTTTTTGTCAAACAACACATAAATTATAGTCTTTTTACTTATAATTTACATTAGATAGTTCTTATATAATTTGAAAAGACATATTCCACAAACATTTGCCGAAAGCAACAAAAACACTCAAAAGAAAGCACCTTAGACAAAATCATTGACTTTTGTACATAAAATAAATATGCTAAACAACAAATTTGATTATTATAACTAAAAAAATATCGATATGAACAAAATGGTCATTAAAGGTTCTCTTGTAGATATACAAGGTACCTTAGTATTATCGGGTTTTGGTATTTCACTCAATCAAAAACTCTATGATGCGATGATTGAGGCTTTAAACAAAGGAGCAAAAATTTACATCTACAGCTGGACACCGCATCAAATGCGTAATCTTCTAAAAAAGCTAGGGGTAGATGTAGAAAAATTTACCTTCATTCCCAAAGCTTCGTTAGGCTGCTACCAAATATATGTAACCGGGATAGTAGTAGATGATGAAAGACCAGCAAAAAACTTTGATGCCGCCCACATTCTTCCGTGGGCTGATAATTTTGATTTTATAAATCAAAAACAAATTCCATCAAACTTTGCTGCTGCAAGAGTAATGGAATAAGTCTTATCTCTACAAAAAAGGAACCCACCGGCCTAGCCGGTGGTTCTTCTTTAAGGGTGTAACCCTAATGGTGCCAGCGAACGCCTTAAGGGCGTATGACGGTCTGACGGGG
>CASEZG010000026.1 GCA_949292375.1 uncultured Pseudomonadota bacterium
CAACTTCCCGCTCCGAACCCTTGGTTCTCATCGGGTGGCACTACGCCACAAAAAAACCGCCCTTTCGGCGGCTTTTTTATTGGCTGCTTCACCTGGATTCGAACCAAGATTAACGGAGTCAGAGTCCGCTGTCCTACCATTAGACGATGAAGCAATTTGCAGAACAAAGGAATATTTATGCCATTTTATTCTACAAGTCAACAACTTTTATAAAAAATATTCCCCTTTTAAGACAAAGCCCCGCTTTCAAGCGGGGCTTTAATCTTACTTCTTTTCATCCTCAACAACTTTAATATGCAATTCATCAAGCTGTTGTTGCGTAACATAGTTTGGTGCCTGCATCATCAAATCCTGAGCCTTACCGTTCAGCGGGAACAAAATCACATCACGAATAATCGGCTCATCCAAAAGCAACATAACCAAACGGTCAACGCCATAAGCAGAACCCGCGTGCGGAGGTGCGCCAAACTTAAACGCACTAATCATACCACCGAACTTGTTGTCTACCACGCTATGGTCATAACCGGCAATCTCAAATGCCTTATACATAATCTCGGGCTTATGGTTGCGTACGGCACCGGACAACAATTCAACACCGTTGCACACAAAGTCATATTGATAAGCATAAATCTCCAACGGATTCTTGTTATTCAAAGCATCCATTCCGCCTTGAGGCATAGAGAACGGATTATGCGAAAACTCTACCACGCCGGTTTCCTCGTTTTCCTCATAGAACGGAAAATCAACAATCCAACACATCTTAAACGAATTTTCATCAATCAAGCCCAACTCTTCACCAACCTTGTTGCGCAAGCGACCGCTGAACTTATCAAACTTCATACCCTTTCCGGCCATAAAGATGATGGCATCACCTTCTTTAGCACCCGTTGCTGTCTTAATCTCCTCAATCTTTTCAGCATTTAAGAGTTTGGCAATACCTTTCGCCCCTGCTGAAGCAAAAGCCAAATAAGCAATACCGCCCATACCTTCTTCTTTGGCATAAGCATCAAGCTTATCAAAGAAAGAACGCGGCTTTTCACCGGCACCGGAAATCAACATTGCTTTAATAACTTTGCCCTCGTTAGCCAAGTTATCATAAACACTAAAGCCGGATTCTCCAAACAACGCCGAAACATTTTGTAAAATAAGCGGGTTCCGCAAATCCGGTTTATCTGAACCATAGTTCATCATCGCTTCGCGGAAAGGAATATGTACAAAAGGAGCTTGGTCAACCTTTTTACCATTGGCAAACTCATTAAAGATTGTGCCCAATGTATGTTCAATAACCTTAAACACATCATCTTGGGTAGCAAAAGACATTTCCATATCCATTTGATAAAACTCACCCGGCGAACGGTCTGCTCTGGGGTCCTCATCACGGAAACAAGGCGCAATCTGAAAATATTTATCAAAGCCCGAAACCATCAAAAGCTGCTTAAATTGTTGCGGTGCTTGCGGCAAAGCATAAAACTTTCCGGGATTAATGCGTGAAGGCACCAAAAAGTCACGTGCGCCTTCCGGTGACGAAGCCGTCAAAATCGGGGTCTGATATTCCGTAAAGCCTTGCTCGCGCATCAACTCGCGAGAACGCTGAATAACCGCCGAGCGCAACAAAATATTTTTATGAATACGATCTTTGCGCAAATCCAAGAAACGATACTTAAGACGCATTTCTTCCGGTGCATCATCTTCAATTGCAACCTGAAAAGGCAAAACCTCCGCCTCAGAATAAACTTCCAAGCTGTTAACCTTAATTTCAATATCACCGGTCGGAATATTTTTGTTAATGCTCTCGCGCATCATAACCTTACCCGAAATTCCAATAACCGATTCGGGACGAATAGCCTCAATTTTTTCAAACAAATCAGAAGAGCTGTCGAACACACATTGCGTAATTCCGTAATGATCTCGCAAATCCACAAAGCACAGATTACCCAAATTTCTCTTGCGGTGAATCCAGCCCGCAAGCTTAACTTCCTTATCAACGTCCGAACTTCTGAGTTCGCCGCAGGTATGTGTACGATAACTACTCATAAAAAACCTCTTATTTTAATTATTTGTTTTAGACTTAATTGTTAGAACTAAATCAACCCAAATGCAAGCAAAACTTCAAGAAAAACAAAAACAACTTGCAACAACACCAAAAAAAGATTAAACATCAATCACAAACAAAAATAAGCGGATTAGATTATAATGAGATTAATTGACAACACTCAAGCATTAAACAACTTCTGCCAAGAGCTGGAAAAAGAAACTTTTATTGCCGTAGACCTAGAATTTCTGCGCGAAAAGACCTACTATGCCAAGCTCTGCCTCATTCAGGTTGCCTCGCCAAACCACGCAGCAATCATTGACCCTTTGGCCGAGAATATAGACTTATCCGCTTTTTTCGCCCTGATGAAGAATCCCAACATTACCAAAGTTTTTCACTCCGGACGGCAAGACATTGAAATTATTTATAATCAAAGCGGCTTTATACCCGAACCTTTATTTGATACACAAATTGCCGCTCAGGTTTGCGGTTTTGGTGAAGCCGTCAGCTATGAAAATCTGGTCAAAAGCGTTTTAGACATCCAGCTTGATAAAAGCAGTCGTCTTTCAGACTGGAGCTTGCGGCCGTTAGACACCAAACAACTTGAATATGCAATTTCAGACGTAACGCATCTGGTCAATATTTATACCTTCCTACAAAACAAACTTGCCGAAACAGGACGGCTGCATTGGTTGGACGAAGAAATTGCCACACTTAAATCGCCCGATACCTATATTGTCCGCCCGGAAGATGCCTGGCAAAAAATCAGACACCGCTCGCACAACAGCAAAGTTTTGACCATTTTACGCGAACTTGCCGCTTGGCGCGAACGCCGTGCACAAAGCAAAAACACCCCCAGACAAAGCATCATTAAAGATGACTGTCTTATCAACATTGCCGCAGCCTGCCCCACCACAAAGGAAGAATTGGAAAAGATTCGCAACATCCGCAAAGATATCGCTAACGGCAAACTCGGCGACGAAATTCTTGATGTTATTAATATAGCTTTACAAATACCTTCTTCCGCATATATCAAACCAGAGCATGACAAACCTCTGCCCAATGGAGCAAATGCTTTATACGAACTCCTGCGTTTATTGCTGAAAATCCGTTCTCAGGAACAAGGCGTTGTTGCCAAACTAATTGCTTCTGATGATGACCTAAAACATCTGGCCGTTTCCGCCAACAACGAAAATCCCATTCTTAAAGGTTGGCGTTTAGAAATTTTTGGAACAGATGCTTTAGCCCTCCGTAAAGGTGAGCTTAGCATCTCATACAACCCCACCAAACGCAACATCGAACTCTTAAAAAAAGCCGGAGCTTAATCCGGCTTTTATTTATAGGGTTGATTGTACACCTTATCTAAAAGCTGCAATATTTTTGTAGCTTTCTCGCTTTTAATTGAATAAAAAATTGTCTGCGCCGCACGTCTGGTTTTAACCACATTTTCTTTTCTCAAAACAGCCAGATGCTGGGACAAAGCCGACTGACTCAAATCAATAAATCTTTCCAACTCGGAAACACTCATCTCACCTTGCATCAAATAATACAAAATCTCCAATCTCTTTGCGTTTCCCATTGCTTTAAGCAACTTCGAACCTGGCATAATTGCTAAATTTTTCATTGCTTTTCTCCTTTTTTCACCAGCTTCTAATTTAGCATATTTCAATAGCCGACAACAGTTCTAGACAAACCAATTGTTATATAAACTTGTTGATGATATCCGAAAGTTTATATTCCGAGTTGCCAGAAGAAAATTAATATAATATGATGACCTAAACAAAAAGGACAAGAAAAGATGGAAGAACAGAACATAAAAGATTTAAGCTTTGAAGAAGCTCTTATGCAGCTTGAAAACTTGGTCAGAGAACTTGAAAGCGGCCGCATTAAATTAGATGACGCCGTAGCCGCCTATGAACGCGCCGTAAACTTAAAGAAGCTCTGCGAAGCAAAACTCAAAGCCGCACAGTTAAAAATTGAAAAAATTGAAATTTCTCCGGAAGGCGAAATAAAATTAAGCGAGCTTGATAAAATAGAAGACTAAGCAGGACGAGCATTATGACCGACATTAAAGAAAAACTCTCAAACTTTACCCAAAACTTTAACAATCAACTGGGTACATTTTTTCCTCTTCCCGAAGGTCCGGAAAAGAGAGTTGTTCAAGCTATGGAATATTCGGTCATGAACGGAGGCAAACGCTTACGCCCGTTTTTGGTAACAGAATGTGCCTCCCTGTTTGGCGTTCCGGAAGAAAATTCTTTTCGCACCGCCGTTGCGCTTGAAATGCTGCATTCATATTCATTAATCCACGATGACCTTCCGGCTATGGATAATGATGACTTACGCCGTGGCAAACCCACTTGCCACAAACAATTTGACGAAGCCACCGCCATTTTGGCCGGTGACGGACTTCTAACTTATGCCTTTGAAATAATCAGTGATGAAAAAACGCATCCCCGTCCGGTCATCCGTAGCCGTTTGGTACGTTTGTTGGCGGAAGCCGCCGGTGCTTTCAATGGTATGATTGCCGGTCAAATGCTTGATATTTATGCCGAAAACCTCAAAAACCCCATGAATGCCGAAAAGCTCATCAAAAACATTGAGGAAATGAAAACCGGACGCCTGCTTCGTTACGCTTGCGAAGCCGGAGCCGTTCTTGGCAATGCCCAAGGCGAAAAATATCAGGCTTTGATTGACTATTCTCGCCGTATTGGTATTGCCTTCCAAATCGCAGATGATATTTTAGACGTTGAAGGCGACCAAACACTAGTCGGCAAAAAACTTAACAAAGACGCAGATCAAGGCAAAATAACTTTTGTCAGCATTTACGGTCTGCCCAAAGCAAAACAAATCGCCAAAGACTTTATAACGGAAGCCGAACAAGTATTAAACATCTTTGGCAAAAAAGCCGACACCTTAAAGGAACTGGCACGTTTCATCATCGAGCGCAAATCCTAGCTTGCGCAAACCGAGCAAAAGCGAATACACATCATAAAACGCATTATGAACATCCAAGCCTAAAGATGTAAGCTCATCTGCTGCTCCCAATAAGCGCGCCACCTCACCGGAACATTGTTGACTAATATTCAGTCCCCTACGCTCATACTCGCGCTTAAACCACGGCGCAAGATTTCGAAAATCAGGGTGTTGAGTGTCTTTTTTGCCCCACAACTCCAAATTATCTTGCATAACCCTACCGTCAGACAAACTTTTGGCAGGCTCATTCCAAGCATGAGAAAAACAAATACAATCCCCGACAAAGGTCTTGAATTTTTCATAAGCCTCTAAATAACCGATTCCCTCTGCCGCCAATTTTTCATCCGTAATTCCGGTCAGTTTGATGAAATACTCCGTAAGCTTAGGTCTGAAATGCGGCTTAACATAAACATTAAATTCTTCCGCAACACTTAAATCTTCGGCATTAACTTTCAAGGCCGCAATTTGCACGATTTCAGCCTTTTTCTTATTTTCGGGCGTGTCAGTTAAGAAACCGTCCCAAGAAGCATATTCCGTATCAAAAATAACAAACTGTTTCATCATAAATACCTATACTGATTAGCCCTATATGTTCCCAAAACATGGATAGATTCTGAAAAGAATTTCAGTTCCTCAAACGCATTCTGAAAAGCTTTTCTGGCTGGATGCGATTCTATCTCGACATAAAACTGCGCCGAAACAAACTTACCTTCCAACAAATAGCTCTCTAGCTTGGTGATATTAATACCATTTGTGGCAAAACCACCCAAAGCCTTATACAATGCCGCCGGAATATTTTTAGCCTTAAAAATAAAAGAAGTAATAAACTTGCTTCCGTCATCTTCGGGAAGTTTTGGCTCCTTAGACATAATCAAAAAGCGGGTTGTATTATTCTGTGCATTTTCAATATTCGCGGCAGCCACTTCCAAACCATAAATTTCTCCGGCCCAAACAGATGCAATCGCCGCAATCGACTTATCTTGAAATTTAAGGACATCTTGGCAACTCAAAGCCGTATCAATTCTGGCAACCGGTTTTATATTGTGTTCTTTCAAAAAATTAGCACATTGTGCCAAGGCTTGCGGATGAGAAGAAGCCGTCTTAACTTCAGAAAGTTTTGTCCCCGGCAAAACCAAAAGCTGATGATGCACCGGCAAAAAGAACTCTCCGATAATCTGCAAACCTGTCTGAGGCAATAAAAAATGCACATCAGACACACGTCCGGCATTTGAGTTTTCTACCGGAATCATAGCCAAATCGACCTCACCTTCGGCCACCATCTTCATAGCCTTTTCAAATGTATCACAAGACACATATTCTTCATTGGGATAAACAGTCATTGAGGCAATATGAGAATACGCACCTGCCACGCCTTGATAAGCGATTTTCATTTTCTTTCTGCTCCTTAAAAATAACTTGCGTCTGGCAAGTTTATATAATATAACAGCCTGAAAATAAAGGACGAAAAAGCATGAAAGTGGATATTTTTGATTTTGACTTAGACCGTAGCCTGATTGCGGACAAACCGGCCAACCCGAGAGACACCTCCAAACTTCTGGACCTGTCTGAAGAAGATAAGATAACCGACCGCATTTTTTATGAACTCCCCGACATCTTGCATGAAGGAGATGTTTTGGTCTTTAATGATACCAAAGTCATTCCCGCTCGTTTATACGGACAACGCGGTGAGGCTTTGGTTGAAGTAACACTTTATCATCCGGTTGACGGCATCCGCTGGCAGTCCTTCATCAAAAACGCCAAACGCCTGCATATTGGAGACACCGTCTTTTTCTACACAAACGAAATCACCGCCAAAGATTCGGACTTCAGTGCCGAAGTCTTGGAAAAAAACGGCGAAGAAGGTGTTTTGCTCAAGTTCAACTGCGACCCGAAAGATTTAGCTCATTATCTGGAAAAATATGGCTCCATGCCCTTACCGCCCTACATTAAAAGAGAAAAACCAACCAATGGTCTCTGGAGCAAATATAACGACAAAGAAGACTATCAAACCGTCTATGCCAAACATGAAGGAGCCGTAGCGGCACCAACAGCAGGTTTACACTTCACACAACGTGTGTTGGATGCTTTGGAGAAAAAAGGTATCAAAAAAGTTTTCTTAACTTTGCACGTTGGTGCGGGAACTTTTTTGCCTGTTAAGGTTGAAGATACCAAAGACCACAAAATGCACGCCGAATATGGCATCATTACCCCCGAGGCCTGTGCCGTAATAAATGAGGCAAAAAAGAACAGCAACCGCATTATTGCCGTTGGCACAACCTCTCTGCGGTTGTTGGAAAGTGCCGCTGATGACAAAGGTATTTTGCACCCCTTCACCGGAGAAACGGATATTTTCATCACGCCGGGCTATAAGTTCAAAATCATTGATTATATCATCACCAACTTCCACCTGCCGAAATCCACGCTGTTTATGCTCATTTGCGCCATAGCCGGCACGGAACGTATGCAAAAGGCATATCACTACGCCATGGAGCACAAATACCGTTTTTATTCCTACGGCGACAGTTCAATTTTAAAATGCGTAAATAAAATTTAAACTTCTTTCGGCTTATATTTGCTTGAGGAGAAAAAACGTGCTCAAACTAAACATAAGTCCGGAAAAAATTTTACCCTTGCTGAAGAACACACTTCTTCCGGCTCTTTTTTTCGGAGCGGCAGTCATTGGCTTTTATGCAACCAATCCGCTGGCTGAAAATGGTTTGCTCACTTTGCACAGCTTATTCTATGTTTTATGTTTTGCTTCCTTTCTCATCCTTTTGTATTTCAACACTAGGAAACCGGTTTTTTTCATCTTAACAACGCTTTTAAGCTACATTTTAATCAACTACATCAAAAGAAACTACGGCGAAAGCTTTCAAACATCAACCGAATATCTGCATTTGTGCTTTTTTGTACCGATAAACTTAATCGTCTTTTATTTTTTACCGGAAGGCAAACTATTACAAAAAGATAATGTTTGGTTGCTTCTCACTATTTTTGCTCAATTCGCCATCGCCGAAAAATTAAGCACGCTTGGCTTAGCCCCAAATTTCAACCTTAGCGGAACAACCTTTTCAGGCTTAAACACGCTAAGTCTCATTTTATTTTCAATAATGCTGACAGCATTTTTCATCCATTCGTCTCTAAACGGCAACATCGGAGAAACAGCCTTATTTTTTGCCGGTTTTGAAATCTTTTTGGGCTTCTATTATGCTTTTCTTCCCTCCGCAGTAACCATCTTCTTTTCCGCAGCCATTTTCACGATTTTCATCGCCATCATTGAAGACATTTACCATACAACCTATTCCGATGTTCTGACCGGCTTATCCAGTCGAAAAGCCTTTGTCATAAACGCCAAAAACTTTCCGCTTAAATATTCTGTCGGCATTGTTTGTATTGATGACTATGACAAACTAGGACAAGTTTTCGGTCGCTCGGGACAAAACGCCCTAACCAAAATGATTGCCAACCGCATAACAGAGACAGAAATAGATAATCAGGTTTATCGCTACACACCTGACGAATTTGTCATCATCTTCAAAAAGGAAGACAAAAATGAAGGCTTTGACCGATTAGAAAAGATTCGCCGCGCCATTGCCTCGGCAGAATTTATGCTAGGCCGCCGCAAAAAGCCCCTGAAGTTAACAGTCTCTTGCGCCGTATCTGAAAAGAAAAGAAGCGATGCCAACACTTTTGAAGTTTTGCTGCGAGCACATAAGGCTCTGCAAAAAACCTACAAATTCACCCAAAATGTAACCTCAAAAGCCTAATTTTTACGTTTTGCCAACCAAAACATAACACTCAAACCAAGCACAATCAGCGGCAAAGACAAAATCTGCCCCATCGTAACACCATTGAAGAAAAAGCCCATTTGCTCATCAGGCTCCCGAAATTGCTCCATCGCAATCCGAAACACACCGTACAACGTCACAAACAAAGCCGAAACAAAACCATGACGTTTGCGTATCCATTCATATCGCCATAAAAAATTTAAAACGGCAAACATAAGCAACCCCTCAAACAACGCTTCATAAAGTTGGGAAGGATGTCTGGGCAAATATCCACCGCTCGGAAACCGCACGGCCCAAGGAACATCTGTAACTCTGCCCCAAAGTTCATCATTAATAAAGTTAGCAATACGTCCGCAAAAGATACCTATCGGCGCGTACAACACCACCAAATCCGTCATCTGCAAAAAGCTGTAATTAATTTTTCGAGCAAACAACCACAAAGCGGCAATAACACCTAAAACACCGCCATGAAAAGACATTCCCCCCTGCCAAAGAGCAAAAATACGAAGCGGATTTTCCAAAAAATATCCTTTACCGTAAAATATTACATATCCCAAACGGCCACCGAGAATAATTCCCAAAGTCAGATAAAAAATCAGGTCTTCAATATTCGTTTTACTCAAACCCAAATCATATTTCTTAACATTCCGACCAATCAAATACCAACCGATTAAAATCCCGAACAAATAAGCCATAGAATACCAACGAATGGCAAGCGGTCCGATTGAAAACATAATCGGCGAAATATCCGGAAAATTAAGACCTGTCATCATATCAAACTTCCTTTTTGCATTAATGATTAAAACTATATTAACAAAAAAAAATATATCCACACCTAAAAATTTTTAATTTACACCACCATAATATAACTCACTGATTTAAAATAACTTTTTGTTTTAATATTTTTTTGTTTTTCAAATAAAGTGGAAAACTTTTTTTAATTTATTGTAATCTGCGACTCGGTAATGCAATCTGTTTTCATACGACAACGCAAGCAACCTTTTAACCCTTCGGTGGAGAAGTTCACAATGAATCCGGCACAGAATTTAGCCCTTCCCAATAACCCCATTGATACAATCGAAACCATCTTCAGCTCCCGCTCTTTTGAGCTGGAACGCAGAGGGATTAATGAGGTTGTGGTTGAAGTTCAGGGCAAATGGAACAATATGCTCCTCTTCTTTGCTTGGGAACAAAATATGCGTTGCCTACACCTTTCCTGCTTGATGGATATTGAAAGCACCATAGAAGACCGTAGCAAAATTTTTGAGCTTTTGGCTCTGGCCAATGAGGAGCTCTGGGTTGGCCATTTTTCTTACTGGACCGAACAAAATATGCCGGTTTTCAAACATTCGGTTATCATCAACGATGAAGAAGAAATGATTGAAAATAAGATATCGCAAATCATCGACATAGCCATCAAAGAATGCGAAAGGATGTACCCGATTTTCAAAGTCGTGCTAACCAAAGGCATGGACCCCAAACAAGCACTTTATCCAATGATGATGGAAACCAAAGGCAACGCTTAAAACACAAAAAAAGGCCTTTATCGTAACCGATAAAAACCTTTTCTTTTTTTACTTTTGTCTTGTTTTTAAATGCTTGCCGCACAGATAGACAAACCATACCACGACAAGGATTACCCAATTCGTCCACATCCAACTTTCCAGATGTGTCGGCTCATTCACAATGACCGCTATCTCCGTAATAAAGACGCAGGTCAAAACATTCAACAACATTGCCGGCACGCGCGGATGAACTTTTTTAAGTTTTAACATTCTCAAAGTCAACCAATAAACCAAACTTGCCGCCACAACAATGCAAACAATCAAAATAAAAATTTTCATAAATATTGAATTTTAAAATGATACAATACGCATAGTTATAAATAAATATGCGCTACATTAAACATTTTTGTCCAAATTGTAAATTAAAATTTTATTTTCGGATAGAGCGTACCCAAGTCTTCACATTCCGATTATGCTCGCTTAAGCTCTTAGCAAACCTATGTCCGCCTTTGCCATCCGCCACAAAATATAAATAGTCGCTCTCTGCCGGATGCGCTGCAGCCATAATCGCCTCACGCCCCGGATTACAAATCGGCCCCGGAGGCAAACCATAATTCAGATAAGTATTATAAGGGCTGTCTATTTTCAAATCTTTCTTTTTTAAGCTACGCCCAAAAGAAGTCTCACCTTCCGTAATGGCATAAATCACCGTCGGATCTGTTTGCAGTCTCATTCCCTTGCGCAAACGGTTTAAGAAAACCGATGCCACCAAAGGTCTTTCATCAACGATTCCCGTCTCTTTTTCAATAATGGAAGCCATCGTCAGCAAATCAGATATATTTTTAATCGGCAAATCATCATCTCTTGCAGCCCAAACCTCCTCCAAGGTTTTCTGCATTGCGGCTTTAGCTTGCAAAATAATGCTGTTACGACTTGCACCTAGTTCAAAACTATAAGTTTCGGGCAAAAGTTCGCCTTCTTTGACATCAATATCAACTTCGCCTTCCAAGCCCGGATAAGTCGCAATCAGATACATAATCTGCCCACTGGTCAAACCTTCAGGGATAGTAATTTTACGCAAAAACACTTCACCCTTAGAAATCTTATCCATCGCTTGCTTTAAGGAAACACCTGGTTCAAACTGATATTCTCCGGCTTTCAGATGTTTATCCAAGCCATTCACTCTGGCCATAATCTTAAACAACCAAGCTTTATCAATAACCTGCGCTTCTTCAAGCCTTGCTGCAACCGTATTTAAGGATGCACCTTTAGGAACAACTACATTAACAACACTAAGGAGAGGACCGCTTTGCGCAATCCACTCCTTAACTTGCCAATAGGCATACACCGACAAAACGACCAAAATAATTGCAATAATCTTTTTCATCGGTGTTTTTCAACCCAAAATTAAGCTTCGTATTTTTTGAAAATCAATGAAGAGTTTGTGCCGCCAAAACCAAACGAGTTGGACATAACGGCTTTCAAAGCCTTCGGTTTAGCTTTTAAGGGAACCAAATCCATATGAGCAACCTCATCAGCCGGATTCTCAAGGTTTAAAGTCGGCGGACAAATTTGGTCTTGTAAAGCCTTAACTGACAAAACAGCTTCAACCGCACCGGCAGCACCAAGCAAGTGGCCAATAGCAGACTTTGTAGAAGACATAGAAACGTTCTTCATATTTTCACCGAACAAACGTTCAACAGCCATAGCCTCACCAACATCACCGGCCGGCGTAGATGTTCCGTGAGCATTAATATAACCGATATCACTCAGCTCAATACCATGTTCTTTTGCATGGGCCGCAGCCTGTTTCATTGCGCGATATGCGCCATCACCGGAAGGAGCCGTAATATGATAAGCATCACCGCTCATACCATAACCAACCACTTCGGCATAAATCTTTGCGCCACGGGCTTTAGCATGTTCCAACTCTTCCAGAACCAAAGCACCGGAACCCTCTCCCATAACAAAACCGCTACGATCTTTGTCCCACGGACGAGAGGCTTTCTCCGGAGCATCATTGAAAGAAGTTGTAACGGCACGCAAACGAGAAAAACCAGCCAAAGACAAAACATTAACAGCAGATTCGGCACCGCCTGCCACCATCACATCAGCGTCCCCCATAGCAATAATACGCATAGCATCACCTATAGCATGCGTACCCGTAGAACAAGCTGTAACACAAGCATGATTCGGACCTTTATACTTATAAGCAATTGAAAGGTTACCAGAAATCATATTGATTAAACAAGCGGGAATAAAGAACGGTGACATTTTATGACAACCGGATTCATTAAAGATTAGCGAATTTTCATAAATTGTCTGCAAGCCACCAATACCAGAGCCCATCATCACGCCGGAACGAAACTGGTCTTCATCAGATTCGGGTTTCCAACCGGAATCCTCAATAGCATCACCACCGGCAGCCAAACCATAAAGAATAAATTTATCAACCTTTTTCTGATCTTTAGGAGCCATAACTGTATCCGGATCAAATTGGTTAGCCTCTTTACCAAAAGGTACCTGACCGGCAATCTGGCAAGGAATATCCTTCAAATCAATATTATCAATTTTTCTGATACCAGACTTTCCCTCCAAAATATTTTTCCAGTTAAAGTCCACGCCTCTACCGAAAGGAGAAACCATACCAAGTCCGGTAACAACAACTCTTCTCATTAATTAACTCCGAATAAGTTATAACATAAAGCAGACACAACAAACCATCTGCAGGATTAAAGTTTTTTTATATGAAAAAACTCGCTTAGTCAAGCGAGTTTCATCAATTGTACAAAGCCTGTACGACTTATGCGTTCTTAGAAAGATAATCGATAGCGTCTTTTACAGTCAGAATTTTTTCAGCAGCTTCATCAGGAATTTCGCAACCGAATTCTTCTTCAAAAGCCATAACCAATTCTACCGTATCCAAGCTGTCTGCGCCGAGATCATCGATGAAGCTTGCTGTATCGGTAACTTTAGATTCTTCAACGCCAAGGTGTTCTGCAACAATTTTCTTAACGCGATTAGCTGTATCAGTCATATGGATAAACCTCAAAAAATATTAAAACAAATTTATCAGACCTCTCGGCCTGTGATTGAGTAGTTAGCACAAATTTATATAATTTGACAAGCATTATTTTCAAATACCACCTTTCAAAAAAATATAAATTGCTTAAAAACCCTGAAAAACAAACCATTTCCAAGAGTTTTAAAAGTGGATAATTTTTATTTTTTCCACCTTTTTCCAGGACATATTGACAATTATATAATAAGGAAATAATCATAAGAATGTAGAGTTAACAATGGTTTGTAAGGTAACGCAAATGAAAAAGATTTTTTATATTGTTCTGGTTATTGTCGTGCTTATGGTCATAAGCCGCTTTGTTAAACAAGGCAATCAAACCGTTCCAACCGAAATCATCGCCACTGAAGAAGTGCTCTCCACCACAGAAGCACCGGCTGAAAATGCTGAAAACATAAATGAGAACATTGCCGTAGATGAAAACGGCAATCCAATCTCCGATGAGGAAACCATCAGCGAAGAAGAAGCCATCGCTGTGGAAGAAGCAGCAGAACCTTCTGAAGACGAGATTCCGGCAGATGCGGTTCCCGCCGAATAACATAAATTAAAAATTGTTACAAAAAGGTCATCATTTTTGATGACCTTTTTTGTTGTATTCCAAAAATTTTTTTCTATATTATGCCTGAAATATAGATAATGAAATTAAATTGCTGAATGCGAGTTAGAATAATGAGCAAAATTGCTCTGAATACACACCTCAAAATAAAATCTTGTATGGTGTTGTAGTCAGAGTGATTTCAGGGGCGAAAAAAATTTTAGCGTACAAAGAAGTACGTGAATTTTTTGAGACCACG
>CASEZG010000027.1 GCA_949292375.1 uncultured Pseudomonadota bacterium
GCATAATTAACCGCTTCAAACACGCTCATTCCGGCGCCGTACAAACAGAGACCGCACAAAACCAGCAGAGAAAAATAAACTATCAGTATCCGTTTGGCGATATAATTAAACTTCGGCATAAACTTGTCATTTAAATCCGAATTTTCGCGCTGAAATATCTGCATGCCGCCGATTCCCAAAAATGGCAGCAACGCAACGGCAAAAATGACGATTCCGATTCCGCCGAGCCCGTTAAGAATGGAACGCCATAACAAAATAGAAGCGGGAAGAACTTCCAAATCGGTAATAACCGTTGCCCCGGTCGTACTCAGACCGGACATTGCTTCAAACAAAGCATCGGCAAAATTCGGCGTTATGCCAAAGAAAATGAACGGCAGGGTTGCCAACAGTGTCAGCGAAACCCAGCTGACTACCGTAAGCAGATATCCCTGCTGCAGCGTAATTTTCTCGATTTTTGTTCTGTTTCCCAAAAACAAAGATAAGCCGATAAACAGCGAAATAATTGCCGATGTTATAAAAGAAGACCAGTTTTGCCCCGTTTCCAACATGTCAACCACTGCAGGAATAAGCATTGCCAAACCGAGCACACTGATAAGATAACCGTTAATCATCAAAACCGGCTGCCACATTTGTGCCATCAACATAACACAAAGCCGTAGCAACCTCTTGATAGGTATAAGCAACAATATTGCAACGAACAATCTTGTCTTTAACATGCTGTTCCAAATATTTCTGAGCATTAAGCCCTTCTACCGAATTTGGCTCAACATAAATACCATAAAGGAAAAGATACGTCCCATTGACAACCATTTCATTTGCATTCTGAACCTGTGCCTCACCACTTATTTCTGTAGGATTATCAAGATAAATCAGAGGCAAAGTTTTTGATATTTCAATATGTTGAATTTCTGCCTGTGGTTTTGCTTGCTGCAACGTCTGAGCTTCAGCTTCTTGTTTAGCAACCAAAGCCAAAGCCTGCTCTCTTTTGCCTTCCTCAACCGAAACGACCTCTTCGCTTTCCAAAATATCAACCGCTTGGGGAGCCGCTTTTGCTTTTTCAAACATCTGCCGACGAACAACTTTCTGTTTTGTTCCCACTAATTGATCAATTCCTCTCTCTTGCAAAGAAGACTTTACAACGTCTGGTACCAAATTCTCTGTTTTATCGATAAGAGGGCTCACTTTCCCTAAAACAATCTCCGAGACATAAGCATAACCACTCTTAATTTTGTTCCAATACCAAAGATGCACCTCTGATGGTTTAGAACCGATAAAAGTTGGAATCAAATACATCAAAATCAACACGGGAATAAAAATCAACGGCTTCCGAAAGGGATATAGCAAAATCATTACTACCCTATGCAAAAAGCCCATAAACCCCGTTGTTGGTCCGAAATAGTCGCTGTTACTTCTGCGTCTCATTTTTTCTCACTTCCGTATTTATCTTTGAGTTCCTGAGTTTTTTCCGGCAAAATTCTTTCAAACAAAGCCTCACCCACCACAAACTTATGTCCGGGCTTCAAAACCTCAATTTCCTTGCTGATGTCTAAATTCTTCAATTCAGGCATATCCGCAATATTCAAATTCAAGCGTGCCAACATTTGTTCCGAAATTTTCGGCATAATCGGATAATTCAAAATCGCAAAAATACGAATAAGATTGATGCAAACCCGCAAAATAGCGGCCGCTCTGTCTTTGTTCTCCTTAATAACCGTCCAAGGCTCGGTTGTAGAGATATAGTTGTTTCCCTCAACCCAAATGGCACGCAACTCGTTCATAGCCTTACGGAATTCCATTTCTTCCATATATTTAAGGTAATTATCCGTTCTTTCCTGCAAAGTTTTAATCAACTCATGCTCCGCTTGCGTCATCTCTCCGCCGGCAGGAACTTCTTCCCCAAGCTTAGATGCAGTCATCTTCAACACACGAGAAACAAAATTACCCAACACACCGTTTAGGTCTTTATTAACCACACCGGAGAACAAATCAAAATCAAAAGAAGCATCAGAACCTTCGGGAATATTTGCCATCAACCAATAACGCCAATAATCGGCAGGAAATTCCTTAACAGCATCTTCGGCAAAAATTCCTCTGTTTTCAGACTTTGAGAACTTACCTCCTTCATAAGTCAGGTAGCTCATACCTTTCAAATAATCAACCATAGTCCAGTTTTCGCCCGTACCGAGCAAAGTTGCCGGAAATGAGATAGAATGGAACGGCACATTATCTTTACCCATAAACTCCACATACCGAATATCTTTGGCATCAAGCCACCATTCTTTCCAGCTGCGCTCTTCAGGTTTTTCATCAGCCCATTGTTTGGTGATGCCGATATATCCGATTGGTGCATCAAACCACACATAAAAGACCTTATTTTCAAAGCCCGGACGATTAACCGGAAACCCCCACTTCAAATCACGCGTAATACAACGCTCTTGCAACCCTTCCTTAAGCCATTTTTGCGCAATAGAATAAGCCATATCCGGCCAAAACGGCTCCTTAGACTTAACCCAAGCTGCTAATTTTTCCTCAATTTTAGGCAGTTTCAGGAATAAATGCTTGGTTTCGCGAACTTCCAAATTCGTACTTCCCGAAATCGTACTGCGCGGATTAATCAATTCGGTTGGTTCCAAAACCTTAGTGCAGTTTTCGCATTGGTCACCGCGTGCTTTTTCATAGCCACAATGCGGGCAAGTTCCCGTAACATATCTATCCGGCAAAAACCGCTCATCATCAACGGAGTAAAGCTGCTTAATAACACGTTCTTCAATAAAACCGTTTTTATCAAGTTGGTCAAAGATGTGATAGACCAATTCCTTGTTCTGCTCACTGCTGGACCGACCGAAACAATCAAAAGACAACTCAAAATCGTCATAAGTTTTTTTGTGTCTTGCGTGATATTTGTCACAATAAGCCTCAACACTCATACCTTCTTTGGCCGCACCGACCTCAGACGGTGTTCCGTGCTCATCCGTACCGCCGATATACAAAACCTCATGTCCCATCATTCGCATAAACCTAGCATAAACATCAGAAGGCAACAAACAACCGACCATATGCCCCAAATGCGGCACACCGTTTACATAAGGTAAAGCAGACGTAATCAAAATCTTAGACATAAAGTTTTTCTCCATTATTTTTTTTAATTTTTATGCTTATAACGCGCCGATTTTACAACAAATGCACAATTTCTCAAGCAAAAAAAAGGTTGTTTCCACTCGAAAACAACCTTTTTGTCCTGACTACGACAAATTTACTTAATTGCTTCGTTAATAATCAAACGAGCATCTTCCTCATTAAGCTCAACCGGATCAAGCGCATACAAAGAGCCCATTGCCTCAAAAGAATTTTTAGCCAACTTAAGGTCATCTTCCTTTTTCAGGCCCCACTCGGAAAGTTTAAGTCCATCCATTCCGATATTTTTAATCAGCTTTTTCAAAGCCTCAATAAATGCTTCCGGAGACTTAACATTTTCTTCGCCCATAGCTCTAGCCATATCCATATAACGCTCAGCCACAACTTTTCCGCCTTTTTTCAACATATATGAAAAATATGGCACGGACAAAGCAATCAAACCAGCACCATGCGGCAAAGCCGGATAATAAGCGGACAAAGCATGCTCCATAGAATGCTCGGAAATACAGCAAGACGTACTCTCAACCATTCCGGCCTGTGTGCTCGCCCAAGCCAATTCCTCACGGGCTTGCATATTGCTGCCGTCTTTAACGGCTACAGGCAAATATTTAGTAATACGGCGAATAGAATCTAAGGCAAAAGCATCACTCGCCGGCTGAGCAACTTTTGCCAAATACCCCTCTGCTGAATGGAAAAAAGCATCCATTCCTTGATAAGCCGTCAAAGCAGATGGTACGGAAAGCATCAACTCCGCATCTACAATGGACAATACAGGGAACAACTCGGGAATACCATACCCGATTTTTTCATTAGTATCAGTATTGGTAATAACAGTCCACGGATCAGATTCTGTTCCCGTACCTGCGGTTGTCGGAATGGCAATAACCGGCAAAACCTTTTTCTCAGCCTTTCTTCCTTTTACATATTCCCAATAATTTCCGTCATTATGCACCATCAAAGCAATCGACTTTGCAGAATCGATAGCACTTCCGCCACCCAAACCGATAACCATATCACAGCCTTCATTTTTGGCCAGCTCTGCCGCTTCCATAACATGAGCCAAAGTCGGATTCGGTAGAATCTTGTCAAACAAAACCGAGGTTGCACCGTTTTGTGCCAAATATTTCTCTACGCGTTCCAAATACCCGAATTTTTTCATCGACTTTCCGTTTGTAATCACAATCAAAGCCTTTTTTCCCGGCAATTTTTCTGTTGCCAGTTCTTCCAATCTTCCCTTACCGAAAATAATTTTTGTCGGAATATAGTAATCAAAACGCATTTTTATTCTCCTCAATAATTATGTTTAATTATTTACCTTTACGCAAAAACTCTGGCAATTCAGGCAAGTTAGAAGCCCCCGCCGCTCTTGTATGACCGCCGCCGCCCATACTTGCTGCCAACTTAGAAACATCAATTCCGTCCTTATAAGTATAAAAAGACAAATTCCATCTGTTATTTTTATTCATAAAGAAATTAATCCGCACATCATAATCCATCACATTTTCAATGGAATCAAAAAAGTCGGAATACCCCTGCGGCATATTAGCGCAAATACATTTTAGCCCATTTACCTCGCTTTCAAAAGCAATGCTTCGAACCAAACGATAATTACGCATTTTAATCCAAGACAAAATCGCTTCACCTTTTTCTACAATGGAAGCAATATCAAGCTCATTATTAAACAACTTAACCCAAATTTCATCATCAGGTTTATTTGTACCTAAAGACTGAAAAGCAAACTCAAACGGACGCACTCTGGGATCTCTCAAATCAAATACATCATTCAAACCCAAGAGTTTAACCCCTTCCGGCAACTCTTTATCCGGATAAAAATATTCCCAACACAAAACCATTGCCGCCGTACCGGAACGGCGGATTCCCTTAATTTCCTTATACGCTCCCGTTTGCATCTTTTGCTCATATTCCTCAATCACCGATGCATGATGATCAATCCAAGTAATATCTTTGGTCTTGTTCAGCTCAAACATATAATCAACCGGCAAAGCATAATCACAGATAACTATTTTATCGTGCTTTTCAATCTCTTCATACGGAATTTGCATATCATGATTAATTCCTAAAAACTCCGTTTCAGGATAAACACTGCGCACAACAGCGGCAGAACCTTTTCCGTCATGATCTGCCAAATGATAAATACATAACATTTTTCTTTTCCTTCTCACAAACTAAAACTCTACCACAAAATTATCATAAGCCGGCCGTACAAAACTAGGTGTCAATTCATTAATTTTGTCATAATCGCACTCATTAGCCATATGATTTATAATCACTTTCTCCGGCTGGATTTTTTCAATTACGGCCATAACCTCTTCAAGGCTTGCATGCTGAACGGCGCCTTCCGGCAAGGTCAGCGGAACAACCATCAGCTTCGGCTTTTTCTTAATCATCTTATACGCACTTGATGCCAATATCTTAAAATCTGCAATATGCACATATTCACCATCATCAAACACATAGCCATAACACTCGGTGCAATGGTTCAAGAGCTTAATCGGAACAATACGAACCCCTTTAACATAAAAAGGCTTATTTGCCTTCACGGCATTCATCACCAAACTCGGCCGTCTGATAACATTATTGGCAGACTTTTTGGAAGCAATCAAATAATCGAACCTATGTTCAATCTTCTTAATTGTGTATTTTCCGGCATAAATATCCAGACTTTGATGATTAATACGGTTAATTTCTCTCAAATCATCAATACCATGCAAATGGTCGGCATGCGCATGCGAATATAACACGGCATCCACATTTCTGATATTCTGAGCAATAAGCTGAGCCCGCATATCCGGCCCTGTATCAATCAAAAACTTCACACCCTTATATTCCAAATAAGTTGAAGCTCTTGTTCTCATATTTTTCGGGTTTTCAGGATTACAACGCCCATAGCCCGTTCCCAAAGAAGGCACGCCGGGAGCAGCCCCCGCCCCCAAAATAATCAGCTTATTTTCCATTAATATTCATACCTTCCCTTATCACTTGCTTTCCGAAACAGAGAATAAAAGTTATCAGAAGTAACTTGCGCCATCTTTTCAAACGGAACTGCCTTAATTTGTGCCAATTTCTCCAGAGTATGCACCACGAAAGAAGACTCGTTTCTGCGCCCGCGCATCGGCACCGGAGCCAAAAACGGCGCATCGGTTTCAACCAACAACTTATCCATTGGAACTTCGGCAAAAATATCTCTCAACTCGGCAGATTTATTAAATGTAATAATTCCTGATGCCGAAATATAAAACCCGATAGACAAAGCAAAATCAGCCAATTTCTTAGAAGAAGAAAAACAATGGATTTCGCCGCTGAAAGCACCTTTTTTATATTCTTCTTTCAAAATCTCAATCGTATCATCATCAGCATCGCGCGTATGAATAATCAGCGGCAATCCCGTTTCTCTGGCAGCCTTAATTTGTTCAACAAAAACTTTAACTTGTACGTCTTTCGGACTGTAATCGTAGTAATAATCCAGCCCGCATTCACCGATTGCCACAACCTTTTTATGTCCGGCCTTGGCTATAAAATCTTCCGCCTTAATATTCTCATATTCCGCGGCATTATGCGGATGCACCCCAACCGCCGTATATATAAACGGATATTTTTCCGAAATCTCAAGTTGCTTGTCCAACTCATCAATATTATTACCGGCATTAAGCATGGCCGTAACCCCTTTTTCACGAGCTCTGGCCAGCATATCCTCAAAATCTTCTTCAAAATCGTTAAAATCTAAATGACAATGACTGTCTACTAACATTTTACCTTCCGTTTATATTACCTTACAAATTCCGCTTATAATATTGATAAGAGCTTGCTTCTTATCAAGATTAAGCCGCTCCGTTTCATCAAAAATCTTCACGGCTTTTTCCCACATTTCAGCCAATTCATCAATATTCTCACAGCCTTTCACATTTTCTGCCACAAATTTTAAGACAAGCTCACGCGCTAAGTCGTAGCTGTCTTCATCTGCCACTGCAGCATCACAAAAAGCCAGCAAATCAGAGAGTTTATACTTGTTTTTAGCATAAATAATTTTGCATAAATCATCATAACTCGTCAAGGCCGCATTGTCGGCATACAAAATCGCCTTGCCAATACTCCCCGAACTCAGCTCTGCCAATCCTTTGACTGCTTTTTCAGACAACTCCGAACGATAACGCCTAAGCAAACTCGCCACCTCATTAACCTCCAAGGGCTTAAGATTCATTTTGGCACAGCGAGACTTTATGGTTGGCAACAACTTGTTCGGATTATGGCTAATCAGCATAATCACCGTTTTTGCCGGTGGTTCTTCCAATATTTTTAAGATGGCATTAGCTCCGGCATTGTTCAAATCATCAACACTATCCACAATAACTACGCGCCACCCGTCATTAGATGACTTTTTAGCCAAAAACTCATTAATCGTGCGCACATCATCAATCTTAATAATGGCAGATTTTTTCAACCCGCGCAATTCTTCATCAGACAACTGCTCGCCGTCTTTAATGGCTTTGAGAACTTTCTTTTTGTCTGCATCTACATAATCGCGCTCAATTACTTTAAGATCCGGATGTGACCCGTTTGCCACCAATTTATAAGCCGGAGAATCCGTACTGACGTCTAAAGAAGTATATTTTTCGCGTTGTTTATCATCTGCCGCCAACAAAAAACGAGCAAACCGAAAAGCCAAAGTTGCTTTGCCGATACCCTCAATTCCGCACAAAAGCCAGGAGTTATGCAGCGTTCTGTTCTTCCAAGCATTCAGCAAAATCTGCTCTTCTTCCCCATGCCCGAGAAGAAAAGTATTACATCTTGGCTCAATCACGCTACTTTGTTGCTCTTCTTCAGATACCATTAGTCCAAACCAAACCTTTCGGAAATAATTCTGACTACCTCTTTATGTTGTTCTTCAATACTTTTGCTGGCATCAATCACGACACAACGCTTCGGCTCTCTCTTAGCAATTTCCAAAAAGCCTTGACGCAAACGATTATGAAATTCTAAGCCCCTACTCTCATGTCTGGTTTCTTTGACAGCCATGCCTTCGGCTTTTTTAAACGAACGAGCCAACCCTATTTCCGGGTCTAAATCAAAAATCAAGGTCAAATCCGGCTTAAAATCACCAACCGCAATCTTATACAAATCAGCCAAAGTCTCATAAGGAACTTTTTTGTCATATCCATAATATTGATAAGCCACGGTAGAATCGGCAAATCTATCACTCAAAACCCAAGCACCTTGCTCAAGCAAAGGCCAAACTTTTGAGGCCAAATGAACTCTTCTGTCCGCATAATAAAGCAAACATTCAGCCACGGCATCAAACTTGTCTTTATCCCCCGTAACCAACAACTGTCTCAGTTCTTTTCCAACCTCTGTTCCTCCGGGTTCTTTGGTCATTGTGTTTGCCACACCTTTCTGGCTCAAATACTCCGACAAAAGACGGAGCTGGGTAGATTTCCCCGTTCCGTCTCCGCCTTCAAAGGTAATAAAATATCCTTTGGTCTGCATCTACTCTGCCCCAAATAACAAATACTTAAGGTTCTGCCAAACGCGCCCAAAGAAACCAAGCTTTTCGACACCGTTTTCCGCAATCAAAGGCACGGTTTCCATATCTTGCCCATCCAAAGAGATTTTAACCTCGCCAAGCTTATCTCCTTTGGCAACGGGAGCCACAATCGGCTTGCTGTAAACAGCGGTCATTTTCACCTTGGAAGCCTGATTTTTTTTCAACGTACGTTTAATTGTTTCCGGCACAATCAAACTAACTTCTTTTTGCTGTCCGAAAGCAACCGGAACTTCAGCAACAACCTGATTTTGCGTCAACAAATCATAGTTATTAAATTCGCGGAAACCCCATTCCATAAGTCTTTCAGCCTCTTCCGAACGCTCTTTATTAGAATTCAGCCCCGTCATAACCTCAATCAAGCGTCTATCGCCTTTTTTGGCAGAAGCCGCCAAACAAAATCCGGCTTCCTCAGTATGACCGGTCTTCAACCCATCAGCATTAGACATAGAGTAAAGCAATGGGTTACGATTTCCTTGCGTAATATTATTATGCGTATAATATTTTTCCGAAAAGATATGATAAAATTCCGGAAATTCCTTAATTATATGTTGAGATAATTTAGCCAAATCTTCAACCGACATTTTTTGGTCTGGATGAGGCAAACCCGTAGAGTTTGCGAAAGAACTGTTATTCAAACCGAGCTCTTTGGCTCTCTTATTCATCATTTCGGCAAAATCATCCTCAGAACCGGCCAAGTTTTCAGCAGCGACAATACAAGCATCATTACCTGACTGTATCAAAATACCCTTCAATATATCTTCGACACGAACTTTTTCGCCAATCTTCAAAAACATCGTAGAACCGCCGCTTGCAGCACCGCCAAGTTTCCAAGCTCTTTCACTAACGGTAAAAGTATCATCTAAAGACAAAGAACCGTCTTTTAGCTTCTCAAAAATCATATTAACGGTCATCAGCTTACTCATAGATGCCGGCGCAACCATTTTTTCATGGTCTTTAACATACAAATATTGTCCTGTTTCATAATCCATCAAAATAGCGTTGCGAGCTTTTGTTTCTATCGCCCACGCATTTCCGATTCCAACCATCAACAAACCTGTTGTCAAAACCGAAGCATACAATTTTTTTCTGCCAAACATTTTTAGTATCCTTTACTCCAAAACTTTAATCTTGAACAACTTTTGCATTATAAATGCCAAAATTCTTAACCTTTGCTAACGTCACCTCAGCTTCTTCCGCATAGCTGAAAGGCCCTATACGAACCCGATAGAATCTGTTTCCATCCACATCAGCTTTTGCAACATCAGCATTACCAAACTTGCTTAACTTTGAGCTCAATTCCTTAGCCGCATCATGTTTCACAAAAGAACCAGCCTGCACAAAATAGTTTTTTTCTGCACTCACGCCGCCGGCAGCATTATACGGATTATCCAGTCGCAACGGCTCAAACTCTGAAAATTCCATCTTTTTAATCGGCTCAGCCTTTTTTGTTGCAACCTTAACCGGCTCAACCCTTTCTCCGGTCAGCGCAGCTTTAAGCTCTTTGCTTTCCTTTTCCATCAGCTCCACTCTGACCTTAGCCGTACCTTTTGTCTGGAATCCGAGCAATTGTGCTCCTCTTTTAGAGATATCGATAATACGGTTTTTGGCATAAGGACCGCGGTCATTAACACGCAACACCAAAGAACGTCCGTTTTCAAGGTTTGTAACTTTCACAATGGAAGGCAACGGAAGTGTTCTGTGCGCCGCAGTCAACGTATTCATATCATACCGCTCACCATTTGCTGTCTTTTTATTATGAAAATCAGACCCGTACCAAGACGCAATTCCCACTTCAGAATAATCATAATCTTCAGCCGGATAATACGTTTTTCCCATAATCTTATAGGGCTTGCCTACCTTATAGGTTCCCCCATTACCGCTAATAGCGGCAGCTTGAGAATAAGCATCCGGTCCGGATGTCGAAGCACAACCGGACAACAGAGCCAACATTCCCAAAACAGTTATACTACTTTTTAGCTTCATAAAATTCCCTAAAATTCAAATTCGTTCGCTATAATCTACCTTCTTTTTTCTGTTCCGTAAAGCACGATATTTCACTTGTGTAATTTTCTTTCCGGCACCGGCACGGCAAAACCGACTTTAGGGTTATAACGGTTAATTTTTTGCAAAAGCTGATAATCGGGATAACCGTCTTGTGGCATATTAGCCTTTTTCTGCACTTTTTTAATCGCATTTCTTGTTTTTGAGCCAAGCATTCCGTCTTCATCCAGCTTAAACCACCCAAGTTTATTAATAAAAGCCTGAATTTTCAAAACATCATCAGTCTTAACTCTCACCGCCGGATTCATCTCAACCGGTTTCCATTTTGCGTCTGACTTAATATAATCAGCCAACATTCCAATCGCCAAAGCATAATTCTCGGAGCGATTCCAATTCATAATTTTTCTGAAATTTTCTCGGATTAAATATGCGGCTCCCTTACGCCCTTCAGGCAAAATAATTGAAACGACCTCATCATCAGGCAACTCAAGCTTTTTATTATCCTTTGTCTTAACACCGATTTTACGCCATTGTTTAACCGTCTTTTTCACATCTCTTCCGCTCATGGCATAATCAAAATTCCAAGGCAGACTAACTTCCTCTCCCCAATCTTGCCCTGCTTTCCAGCCTATTGCAGACAAATAATTTGCAGCCGAAGCAATAGCGTCTTCAAAAGAATGCCAAATATCAATTTTGCCATCACCGTTATAATCCACGGCATAAGCATTAAAAGTTGATGGCATAAACTGAAAATGCCCCATAGCACCGGCCCAAGACCCTTCCATCTGCTTAGGATTAACTTGCCACTTATCAATAATCTTCAAAGCTTGATACAATTCTTCCCTAAAAAACTTCGGCCTTCTTTTATCATAACTAAGCGTTGTTAAGGCATCAATCACTTCATAATTGCCGAAACTCTGCCCAAAATTTGTTTCCATTCCCCAAAATGCAATCAGATAATTAATCTGAACACCATATTTTTTCTCCATATCCTTAAACAAAGGATAAAGTTGTTTATATTTTTCGCGTGCTTTAGCCACTCTTTGGGCATTAACCACTCGGTTCAGATACTCGGTAGAGGTCAAAACAAACTCAATTTGCTTACGGTCAATTTTAACCACTTCTGGGTCTGGATGATAATAGTCATTTTCACCATAAGCCAAATCTATCGTTTCTTCGGAAATTCCACGCTCAACCATCTCCTCTTTTAAGGCATTCAACCATTTTGTATAAGCCTCGGGGGGAACCACTTTTTCAGTTGCCCCAACCAAAGCAGGCACACACAAAGACGTTGCCAGCAGCAAAATTCCGAATTTTGTTTTCATTTTCATCCCATATTTCAATTGTTTATGATGAATATATAACAAGAGGCTTTTAAAAACAGTTAATGTCCGACAATTTTTTATAGATAATTTGAAACTCTTTTCTATAATGAATATATAAAAGCAAAAACAACAACAGAGAGGTTATTATGGTTGCAACAAGTTCCCGTTTTCAACGCCACTTTTGGCTATATGTCATAGCTGCCGTGGCATCTTTGGGCGGTTTATTAGCCGGTTTTGATATGGGTGTTATCTCCGGCGCACTCTTGTTTATCAACGATACATGGAATATGTCGGACTTCACCAAGGGCTGGGTTGTGAGCTCTGCCATCGTCGGCGCGGTTATCGGTGCTGCAGGTAATGGTTTTCTGGCAGACATTTATGGCCGTAAAAAAGTGATTATTGCCACGGCGCTTATTTTTGCCGTTGGCTCGATCCTCTGCGCCTTTGCTCCAAGCATCGGCTGGCTGATTGCCGGACGCATGATTTTGGGCCTAGCCGTCGGTATGGTAAACTTCGTTATTCCGCTTTACTTATCTGAGATTTCGCCGCAAAAAGTTCGCGGAATGTTGGTCTCGCTCTACCAACTGGCCATTACGGCGGGAATTTTGTTTTCCTACCTCATCAACCGTGTCTTTGCTTTAAGCGAAAACAACTGGCGTTGGATGTTAGGCTCAGGACTTTTCCCTGCCGTCATAATGTTAGTCGGCATCTGCTTTTTGGGCGACACACCGCGCTGGCTGATTAGCAAAAAACGTGATGATGAAGCCCGCAAAATCTTCAAAGATATTGACCCCGATTGCGACCCCGAAAAACAAATTTGCGAAATTCGCCAAACCATCAAACGTGCTCAGAAAGATGACGGACATGTAGCTTTCCAACGTTGGATGCTTATGCCCGTGTTTGTCGGCGTCGGTATGATGTTTATGCAAATCTGCACCGGTATCAATACCATCATCTATTACACTACCACCATTTTCAAGGTTGCAGGCTTTTCTTCTGCCATTGGTGCAATTTATGCCACCATCGGCATCGGTTTTGTAAACTTCTTGATGACCTTTGTCGCCATCATCTTTGCTGACCGCATCGGCCGCAAACCTTTGCTCTATGCCGGTCTAAGCGGTGTAACCGTTAGCTTGTTTGCTTTGGGAGCTTCCTTCTGGTTTGCTGATGCGTTGGGTGACAATCTTAAATGGATGGCTGTCGGCAGCGTTGTCGTTTATATTGCCTCATTTGCTTTCTCACTCGGCCCGATTGGTTGGATTGTCGTCTCCGAAATCCTGCCGCTCAAGATTCGCGGCTTGGCAATGAGTATTTGCACTGTTGCCAATATGGCCTTCAACTTCATTGTTGTCTTAACCTTCTTGCCGCTCATCAACAGCATCGGCGAGGCTTGGACTTTCTGGATTTACGGCGTTATCGGCATTTTCTGCTTGTTCTTCACCTATTATCTGTTGCCCGAGACCAAAGGACGTTCTTTGGAACAGATTGAAAAGAACTGGGCGGAAGGCGTCCCTGCCCGTAAGTTCTAAAACAAGGCTTAAACCCAAAGCGGCTCACATTGAGCCGCTTTTTTTGTAATAAGAAAACTACCGGCTAGGCCGGTAGTTCCAAAGAGCTTACAGCTTTACACATAAAAAACTCCTTTGCTACAGTAAGTTAGACGGTCTGGTAAAAGTCTAATAAAAGCAAAGGAGTTTTTTTATGAACACGCATACAATAGCACACACAACATGGAATTGTAAATATCATGTTGTCTTCGCCCCTAAATATCGTAGAAAAGCCTTTTACGGAGGGCGCCGCCTAGAAATAGGACATATTTTAAGAGAACTATGCCGATGGAAAGGAATAGGTATAATAGAAGCAGAGGTCTGTAGTGACCATGTTCATATGTTAATAGAGATACCACCAAAACTTTCGGTAAGTTCGGTTATGGGTTATCTCAAAGGTAAAAGTAGTCTAGCAATATATGAACGGTGGGGAAATGCAAAATTTCGATATCGAAACAGAGAATTTTGGTGTCGAGGATATTACGTAGATACAACAGGAAAGAATACTCAAAAAATTACAGAATATATCCGGAATCAACTTAAAGAAGACGCGGAGCAAAGTCAATTAACAATGGATTTTGACCCGTTTACGGGTAGCAAGTAATCTTCGCCCTGTCAGACCGTCATACGCCCTTAAGGCGTTCGCTGGCACCATTAGGGTTACACCCGTTAAAGAAGAACCACCGGCTAGGCCGGTGGGTTTCTTTTTATGATTCGAACGTAACACTACCTGCGTAAGCAGGTAGATGTAGACATACCCATATCTTCGCGCTATAAAGGAGATATGGAACAGGTAATATATA
>CASEZG010000028.1 GCA_949292375.1 uncultured Pseudomonadota bacterium
ACTGAAAAACACTTTTTATATTGGATATTTCACGCAAAAAGGCAAAGTTTATAAGCATAATTATCCGCTTTTTATTGATGAAGATTTATTCCGTATTGTTCAGGACACAATAGAAGGCAGGAAACGCGCGCCGAGTAAATTATATTATGGCGATAAACAATATATTTTTACCGGTTTAGTCAGATGTGGTTGTTGCGGTAGTTTAATGACTTGTGAGACTAAAGTAAAAGATGACAAACATTCTTATAATTATCTTAAATGCAATAAATTACGCTCAAAATGCAGTCAAAAGCCATTAAATGAAGCCAAAATCTTAAAACAACTGGAAAATGAGCTTTGCTTACCTTTTGCCATCAGTGACGATATGTTAAAAAATATTAAGGCGGAAGTTAAAAAGCGGCTTAAAGAAGAAAATATCAATACAGCCAATCTTAAACGTGACATTACAATAAAGCTGCATGACCTTGATGAACAGATAAAAACCTTATTTCGTGGCTATATTCAAGGCAAATGTGATGAAAAAATGTATAATGAATTAAAAACTGAAATTGAACTGGAAAAAGAAAAGTTTCAAAAAGATATGGACAGATACCTTGAGATTGATACTGAAACTGATGAAATCTTGGCAAATATCGCTGAAGTGGCTGCAAATGTTGGAAATTTCTTAAAAAGTCCGATTATTTCGCAAAAAAGAGACATTTTGAAATTAATATTATCGGACTGCAAAACTGAAGGAAAAAATCTTTGTTTTTCAATAACTAAACCATTCGACAGACTGCTGAAAACGCCTGAAATTGACAAATGGTGCCGCTGGCAAGAATCGGACTTGCGACCCCGTCATTACCAATGACGTGCTCTACCACTGAGCTACAGCGGCGACAACTGAAAGAGAACATACAGACTATAAACATAAAAATCAAGTATATTTTTCGATTTTTATAAAAAAAATTTGTATCTGTTTATACAAGCATTAAATTTTAGTGCAAAAATAAAAAATTAGTCTATGATAAGAGCAAATAAACTGATTAAGAAAGGCAAAACAATGCAGATTGATAAAAAAGCCGTTAAAGACAAAATATGCTCATATTTTGCAGAACCTAAAGGAAAAGCCCGCTTGATTTGTGCCGTATTTGCCGTTCTGTTGGGCTTGTCCGGAGTCTTAATGATTGTTGCCGCAGTGGCTCTGGGGTCGATTTTAGGCCTCGTCGGGGCTCTAATCTTTACGCCGTTACTGATTCTTCTGCCCTTCTACTTCTATCATTTCTTCAAAACTATGATACATGGCGTTGCCGACAAAAAACTTCGTCATCAGGAGCGCAACCGCCAAGTTGAAGAATATGATTCTTTGCCATTCCGCCGGACTTTTCGTGGTATGGCTTTTTACTTAACCGCCTTTATTTTGGTCTTAACTATTCTTATGGGCTTTTTTGCCGAAAGTTATGACATCTTTTTTGAAGCCGCATTAATTTTGCCAATGCTGTTTCTGATGCGCCGCGGTTATCGATGGATATTTGTTTTTGCCATCATCTGGTGGACATTTGAAAAAGGTCTGCAGCTTTATGTCGCACCAAGCGGGGCTTCCATTGCCAGCATTTGGGTTTGGTGGGCTATCGTAACTTACATCTACCTGCAGGCTTACAAAGTTGAAAAAGCTCGAGCCAAACTCCCCAATGTTGCGCCTAAACCATGGTTAAAAGATTTAGGCTTGGCTTTAGGTGGGTTTGTTTTTCTTGCTGCCTTGTTATATATTCTTATTTATTAACCTTTATAAGGAGAATTATCGTGAAAAAAATCTTATACTTGTTCTCGTTTTTGTTTTTGCTCTCAGCTTGCGGAAATGCAAACAAAACCTTTGTTGATAATGGTTACAAGCTGCGTAATGCGCCGAACGGAGCCGAAATTACTTTAGGCTTTGATGGGCAAGAAAGTCGCTTTTTCGGACGTGCTCCAATCAATCGCTATTTTGGTACATATAAGACAGAAGGAAATAAATTGAGCTTTGGAGCTGTGGGTTCAACCATGATGGCCGGTCCGGAACACTTACTGGCTGCTGAACGTGATTACTTGCAGTTCTTACATCAAATAACCACCTATCGTTTAGATAACAATCTTTTAATCTTGAGCAAAGAGAATGGTGAAAGTTTGGTCTTTGAAAGAGTGGGCAAAGCCTCGTCTCTGAATTAAACAAAAAAAGCAAGGTAAGGTCCTTGCTTTTTTTGTGCTTGCAGAGGGGCTGATTTTGTGGTATAACAATCTTGCTAAAAGAGATTATTAACCCCAAAAACTTATTATATGTGCCATTCAACAACACATAAGATAATCCGCTTTGGCCTAATCCAAAAGGATTATCAAATTAAAATTGATGAAAATTTCTTGTGCATTGGAGATGCCGTAAAGGCCGCTCGCGGGAATGATGATTACTTCGGTGTCATAACCCGCATTTTTCGCACAGACGGAACAGTCTTTAGCGAAAAGTATCTGATAAAAAACTCCAAGCACAAGGAGTTTACGAAAAGCACCAAAAAGAAAAGAAGTACAACAGGTTATTCAACCATGGACTTCTAATCTTGCAAGAAAAAAAGAACTTCGCGCTTTTAAGCCCGAAGTTCTTTTGCTTTTTTAGCATTATTTATTCAAACGGATTTAAGCCTTTGCCGAAAACGGCATCTTTCAGACGTTTGAGCGTGGCTTGTGCTGTCGGCCGAGCTTTGCTTGCGCCTTCTTGCAACATTTCTTCAACCTCGTCAAAATGCGCCATATAATAATTGTATTTTTCACGCGCGGCTTTAATTTCATTAATCACGGCATCCAACAACATATTTTTGATATGTCCGTAACCGAGCTTGCCCTGACGCAATCCGTCGCCCATCTCCTTAAGCTGTTCTTCCTTCGCGATGGACTTATAAATTTCATAAACCAAAATTTCATCGGGATTCTTAGGCTCTTCCATCGGACGAGAATCTGTCTTGATGGAAAAAATAGCTTTTTTAATGGCCTTGTCATCATCAAACAACGGAATAACATTGCCGTATGACTTGCTCATTTTGCGTCCGTCAATACCGGGAACAACGGCAACATGCTCATCAATATAATAAGTCGGCAGATGCAGCAGTTTGCAGTTATAATGCGCATTAATCGCGCCGGCAATATCGCGCGCAATTTCCACATGTTGAACTTGGTCCTTGCCGACCGGAACAATATCGGTATTGAAAGCCAAAATATCCGTAGCCATAAGGGTCGGGTAGGTATAAAGCCCCATATTGATACCGTCATCGTCAGGTTTCTGGGCCTCGCGATTCTTATCAACCGCAGCTTTATAAGCGTGAGCCTTGTTCATAAAACCTTTAGGTGTGTAGGCGTACAAAATGGTTGTGATTTCGTGGATTTCGGGAATATCTGATTGCCGATAAAAGATGGATTGCTTGGGGTCAAGCCCTCCGGCCAGATAGATACAAGCGATTTCTTTGAGCTTTTGGCTCAAGACATTAGGGTCTTTTTCGGCATTAATGGCATGATAGTCGGCAATAAACATATAATGCTTGCCACCATTCGCCAAAGCCTCGTGTCCGAGCTTAATTGCGGGCTTGATTGCACCGAGATAATTTCCGAGATGAGGGGTTCCGGTCGGCTTAACACCGGTCAAAATCACTTTTTTTTCAAACATTTTATATCCATTCTTGAAATTTGTGTTGTAATTATTTGTAAAATTGATACTCTACTTGCTGGTTAAAATCAATTAAAAACTATAAATTTAGGACAGAATAAAATGTTGGATATTAAATATATTGCCGAACACCCCGAAGAGATTAAAGAGGGTATGGCGAAAAAAGGTTACACCAAAGAAATGCTTGATGTTGATGCTTTGATTGCGTTGTATAAAGATATTGCCGCATTAAAAACCTCATCACAAGCTCTGTCCGAAGAAAAAAACAAACTCAGCAACTCCATCAAAACGGCTTCTGCGGAAGAACGTCCCGCCATTATCGCCAAGAGTAAGTCTATTGGTGAGGAGTTGAAGGTCGAACAGGAAAAACTGGCGGTTGAACAAGCCAAATATGATGATATGATGTTGCGTATGCCCAATATGCCGAGTCCGGAAAGTCCGGTCGGTAAGGATGATAGCGAGAATGTTGTTCGCCGCAAGGTTGGCACGCCGCGCACTTTTGACTTCAAACCGCGCGACCATGTCGAGCTTATGGAGCTAAATGATTGGAGCGAACTTGAACGTATTACCAAAGTTTGCGGTTCACGCACTTATGCCATCAAGAATGAACTGGCCAGATTGGAGTTGGCTATCCATCTGTTGGTTATGGACAAATTGGCGGATAATGGCTTTACGGTAATTAACGTGCCGTCTTTGTCAAAGGAAAAACCCTTATATGGTCAGGGTTATTTGCCTTTCTCCAGAGATGAAATCTATTATATGCCGCAAGATGATATTTATTTGTCCGGTACTGCGGAGTTGATTTTGAACTCTTTGCGCGCCGATGAGTTGTTAAATGAAAATGAATTGCCGATTCTCTATGCCGGCTTCTCTCCTTGTTTCCGTCGTGAGGCCGGTGCGGCAGGTAAAGACACCCGCGGCTTGACCCGTGTGCATCAGTTTATGAAAACCGAGCAGTTTGTTATTTGCAAAAATGACATAGCCGAAAGCGAAAAATGGCACCAAAAGCTTTTGGCAATTTCGGAAGAAGTTCTGCAGGATTTGGAATTGCCTTATCAGGTTTTGGAAGTTTGCACCGGAGATATGGGTGCGCCGAAATATCGTCAATATGACCTTGAGGCTTGGGTTCCGACCCAAAATTGCTATCGCGAAACCCACAGTTGCTCCAATATTACGGATTGGCAGGCACGCCGCACCAACTTGCGTTATCGTGATAACACGGACGGCAAAGTTAAATATGCCTTCACGTTGAACAACACCGGTATTGCTACGCCGCGCGCTTTGGTTCCGTTCTTGGAAAACCATCAGCAGGCAGATGGCACGGTGCGTATTCCTGAAAAACTTCAACCCTATATGGGCGGCAAGAAGTTTATCGGTAAGAATGCTCGTTAAATTTTTTAAGAAAGAAATTAAGTCCGGTTATGCCGGACTTAATTTTTGGAAAAGCCGATGAATAATGCACTGAAAATATTAGACTTTATGAAAATTGCCGAGCAACTTTGCTTGGTCGAAAGAGATAATCTGATGAGTTCCGGTCGTCAGGAAACCGATGCTGACCATATTTTTAAGTTGGCTTTTTTGGTGCTGATGGTTCAGCCTTATTTGAAACATCCGGCGGATTATGGCAAGATGTTAGAGCTTGCTTTGGTGCATGATTTGGTTGAGGCGCGTTCGGGCGATTATTCTCTTTCCGCACAAATGGCAGACCCGAGCTTAAGAGCCAAAAAGAAAGCCGCCGAACGGGAAGCTGCTTTGTATTATCAAGAGATTTTACCCCCGCCCTTGAATGACAAGATATATGACCTATTTATGGAATATGAAACCAGACAAACCCGCGAAGCCAAACTTGTTTGGGCTTTGGACAAGTTAGAAGCCAATCTTCAGGCCAACCGTTTTCATGACGGCGATGTTCGCTATTGGGCCGAATGTGAGAATGGCAATATTTATTATCAAATGGCCGTAACCAAAAAACCGCAAATTAAAGATTTGGATGAAGAAATCATCACCGAGTTGGAGGCGGCAATCATAAAATTATCAGAGGAAAACATCAAAAAATGCAACATCAGCCTTTGCCGATAGATAAAGTAAAATTAGTTATTTTTGACTGGGACAATACTTTGGCGGAAACGCGCACGCCGCTGACTTTTGCCGTCAATCGGATTCTCAAGGAATATGGCATGCCCGACTGGGAAGAGGTCAAAAAGCAAAGAGATACAAACTTGTCTTTTAGGGATAATTTTCCGCGTATTTTTGGAAGCAAGGCTGAAGAGGCATATAAAAAATATGCAGAAGTTTATTTACAGAACGTCAAAAACTTAATCAGCACTTTTAAGGGGACGCAAGAGGTTTTAAACTGGCTGAAAGCACATGGGATAAAAATCGCCATAATGAGTAATAAAGACCGCCGCTTGCTTGAGTATGAACTACCCTTGTTGTTTGAGCCAAAGCTTTTTGACCGCATTGTCTGCGGACATGAGGCTCCGCGGGATAAACCTTATCCCGACCATGCACAATATACGATTCACGGCCTTTTGCCGGAAGAAGAAGTTTCGCCTGAAACGGTTTGGGTGGTAGGCGACAGTCCGCAAGACAGTATGTGTGCTTGCGGTGCAGGTGTTTTGCCGATTCGTATCGGACACCCGATTTGGGGAGATGAAGAGAAATATGCAAAAAACATCATTCACTATAACTCTTTTGAAGATTTTTATGCCGATTTAAACAAGAAGCAAGGCTAGGTTAGCAAAATTTTAAGTAGATTGCTTGTAGATTTAAGACAAGGATTTTAACAAATTTGAGGACCGCAATATGAGCATAAACGAAGACCCGGACAACAACAATCAACGCATTGCCAACTATGTCATCATAGGCATTTTGCTTGTTGCTTTTTTGGGGCTGAATTGGTGGAGCCTTCAAACCTATCTTTCCTCAAATTCTAAAACAATCAACAATTTTCAAATTTCGGAGGACGAAATGCCCAACACCAGAGAACCTGCGGTTGCCGGAATCTTTTATGCTTCAGAGCTGAAACAGTTGGACAAAGAGGTCAAGCACTATTTGGCAGCGCAGTATCGCCCCGGAACGGCTCGTCCCGAGATTTTGATTGTGCCGCACGCGGGTTATGTTTACTCTGCGCCTGTTGCCGCTCAGGCCTATTTACAGCTCCAAAACTATGCCGATAACATTAAGAATGTGATTCTGGTTGGACCGTCGCACCGTGTGGCTTTTAATGGCATTGCCGCCCCAACGTCGGATGAGTTCAAGACCCCTTTGGGCAATGTAAAAGTCAATCGGCAAATGTTGGAGCAAATTGTCGAAAAAAATCCTGAAGTTCGTTTTTTTGATGCCGCGCATAAACAAGAACATAGCTTAGAAGTGCAGTTGCCTTTTTTGCAAAAGGTCTTAAATAAGTTTCAGATTGTGCCGCTCGTTTACGGCAATGTTGCGCCGGAGGCTTTGGCAAAAGCACTTGAGCCTTATGTAACCGATAAAAATACGATTATCATCATCTCGGCAGATTTGTCGCATTATTTTGACTACGAAACCGCTCGCGGAATGGATGGAAAAACCGCAGAACTGATTGAACAAAACCGCCCCGAACTGGAAAATCATATGTCATGCGGCGCAACGGGTATCAATGCCGTGTTGCTCTTGGCACAAAGCAAACATTTGCGTCCCGAAACTCTGGAACTTGCCAACTCCGGAGATACGGCCGGTGATAAAGATAGTGTAGTCGGCTATGGGGCTTGGGCCTTTACGGAAGAACAAAATACAAATTCTGAGCCCAAAGACAGATTGGATATTGAACTGCAAAACTTGCAAGATTTTGCCAAATTCTATGGCAAGGATTTATATGAGATAGCCAAGCAGGCCTTAAGTGAGGCTGTAGAACACAATAATCGATTTAAGCCCTCAAGGAGCGACTGGCCGGACAGAGTTTTTGACAAAGGAGCTGCTTTTGTAACGCTGACAATAAACGGCAAGCTCCGCGGTTGTATCGGCACGGTTGTTCCACATCAGGCAGTGGGGCTGGATGTAGCGGACAATGCTTATGATGCGGCAATGCAAGATAGCCGCTTTGCTCCCGTAAAGCCGGAGGAATTACCGCAAATTTCCATCAGTATTTCGTTGTTGACAGACTATGATGCAGTTGATTTTTCAAGCGAAGAAGACTTGCTTTCGCAAATCCGCCCCGGAATTGACGGTCTGATAATAAGAGACGGTGACAGACAAGGGCTGTTTTTGCCTTCGGTCTGGGAACAGCTTCCCGATAAAAGAGAGTTTTTGAACAATTTGAAAATAAAAGCAGGCCTGAGCCCGAGCTATTGGTCGGATAACATCAAGGTCTATAGGTTTAGAACGCTGGAGATAAAAAATGAAAATTAATGGATATGAACTCAACGTCAGTGAAGAATTTTTGGATGATATTTTTGCCAACAAGACCAGAGAAGTAAAGTTGGTAGATAAAAACTTTGTCGGATATAAGGCATTGACCGAGGGCAACAAAAAAGCATTGGAACATTTGGTTGCCGCAGCCAAAATTTTTGATGATGTGGCGATGGAACAAGACCACGAGATGAACCTGCCGATGAAAAAAGCCTTGGAAGAAGCAGCCCAAACTAGCACGCACGCAGCCAAAGCCTTAAAGTTATTTATGTCTTTTCACGGTGTAGAAGGGCACAACGGCATAGACTTGGAGCCAATTGAGATTTTTAAGGGAATAAAAGGTTCCAAAGGGCGCAATTTTTATCCGGCGGATTTAGGCGTAGAAGAATTTCATCAAATCATTGCCCGAATGATAAACGAGGGAAAGATTGATGAGGTTAAAAAGATTTTAAGCGTGCGTACGATGGTTCGGCGCAATGGCAAAGATTTGAAGGCAATAGACTATACCGAGTATTTTGCCGATGCCTTTTCCAAGGCCGCCAACGAATTGGAAGTTGCCGCACATTATACCACGGATGAGGATTTTAAGGATTATTTAGGCTGGCAGGCGCAGGCTTTGCTACAAAACAACGAAGATATGGATATGTTGGCAGATAAGCATTGGGCAGTTTTGCAAAACAACAATCAGTTGGAGTTCACCTTAGGACGAGAGAGTTATGATGATGAGCTGACCGCCACCATCTATGACAATAAAGAGCTGATGGAACTCATCAATCAGCACAATATTGAAGTCAACCCGAAAGATATGTTGGGTGTGCGGGTCGGCATCATCAACAAAGAGGGGACGGAGCTTATTTTGAAGTTTAAGGAGCATATGCCGGAGCTGGCTAAATTAATGCCTTTTGCTACGAGTTATCACCAGAGTATATCTGATGGCGAAGAGCTGAAGCAAACAATGGTCGATGTGGACTTGGTTGCTTTGACCGGAGATTATGCTCAGTGCCGCGGAGCAATAACTACGGCACAAAACCTGCCGAATAATGATAAATTGGCAATTAAGACCGGCGGCGGCCGTCGCAATGCTTATCATCGTCAGGTTCGTCAAACCATAGACAAGGAGCGGAATAAGAAGCTGCTGGATAAACTGGTTGCTCCCGAGTTGCACAAATATTTTGACTTGGAAGCAGACCATCTCTTTGTCATCGGTCATGAAAACGGTCACTCTTTAGGTCCGGATAATGACTATCAGCGTGCTTTAGGCATTCATCGCAGTACGGTGGAGGAAGAAAAAGCCGATACGGTTTCAATCGCCTTTATGCCGGAATATGTCAAAGCCGGCGTGATTGATGAGGAAACGTTGAAGAAAATATACACGACTTGGGTTGTTTATCGGTTGTTCTTAAAAGCTCAACCTTTGGAGGCGCACCGCGTCGGGGAACTGATTCATTTTAACTTTATGCATGATAATGGTGCTTTTTACTTTGATGAAAACCACAAGCTGCACATCAATTTTGAAAAGTTTCATGATGTGGTTTATGCCATGTTGGAAGAAACCATAGCCGTCCAACTTTCCAAATCTTCGCAAAAAGCCAAAGAGTTTATTGACCGCTACACGACTTGGGGCAAGGATTCTCAGCATATCGCCGAGGTTCAGAAAGAATTGGGTGTAAAGAATTACATTGTGATTAAGGACTTTTTCTAAAATGTATTACAGCTTTTTTGAGATTTTTTCCATTGGTGTCGGACCATCCAGTTCACACACGGTTGGTCCGATGCGCGCAGCCAAGCACTATATAGACAATCTGCATCAAAAGGAACTGTTTAATAAGGTTGAAAGGGTAGAGGTCGTTCTTTATGGCTCGTTAGCCTTAACCGGTTTTGGTCACGGCACGGTAAAAGCGATTGTTTATGGTTTAATGGGTTTGGAGGCAGAGGCCATAGATCCGGAAAAGCCCTATGTTTCGGCCGTCGAAAGAGATAAAATCTTGCATTTGGGGCAAGAAAGAGCCATAGCCTTTGACATTGATAAAGATGTCATTTTTGAAAAAGAAACCTTTTTGCCGGAACATTCCAATGGTATGCGCTTTAAGAGCTATGATAGAGATGGCAATATTTTGCTTGAGGAGGTTTATTTTTCGGTAGGCGGCGGAACAATTGCTCGTCAGGACGAGATTGCTCGCCGCGTAGAAAGAGAACCCTATAACGTACCCTATGATTATAGCTCGGCAGAGGAACTTTTGGCAATTTGCGAAAAAGAAAATCTTTCCATTGCCGATATCGTGATGATAAATGAGTCAGCCCTTCGCTCACATGACGAGGTTTTGGCCGGTATCGCCAAAATCCGCCGTGTAATGCAAAATTCCATAGATAGGGGAATGAAAGCCAAAGGAACTCTCCCCGGCGGATTAAATATTCCGCGCCGCGCTCATGAGATATATGAGCGTTTGGAACAAAAATTCCGCGATAATGACTACGACCCCTTGTTGATGATAGATTGGATAAATCTGTGGGGCTTTGCTGTCGCGGAAGAAAATGCCACCGGTGGACAAATCGTAACTGCGCCGACAATGGGTTCGGCTGGTATAATGCCGGCAGTCTTGCGTTATTTTGAGCGTTTTGCCTCACATAAATCCAATAATGATGTGGAAACGGGTGTAATTAAATATTTGCTGACGGCTTCGGGCATATGCAGTTTATACCGGTCCAATGCCTCCATATCCGGAGCAGAGGTAGGTTGCCAAGGAGAGGTTGGTGTTGCTTGCTCAATGGCTGCGGCGGGCTTGGTTGCGGCAATGGGCGGAAGTTATAAGCAAGTTGAGAACGCCGCCGAGATCGCGATGGAACACAACCTCGGTCTAACCTGTGACCCGATTGGCGGCTTGGTTCAGATTCCTTGTATTGAGCGCAATGCAATGGGAGCTGTCAAAGCAGTTAACTCTGCACGCATTGCGATGAAAGGTGACGGCACACATTATGTTCCCTTGGATGATGTCATTAAAACAATGCTGGATACAGGACGCGATATGAACAACAAATATAAAGAAACCTCACTGGGCGGTCTGGCCGTAAATGTTCCAAACTGTTAGGCAAAGCAAAACTTGCAGAATTTTCTTGCTAATCTTTGGATTTTATCTTTTAATCAAAGACAAAGATAAGTAAGCGGAGTTCTGAAAGATGATAAAAAAGTTGCTTGATGGCGAACTCGATTTGAAAGATACATTCTGGAAATTTGGTGTCGTTGGCCTGATTTTTATGAATATGTTAGTTCGCATTTTTGGGTCTATGTTAGCACAAAAGCTCAATGGCATAACCCTTTTGAACTATTATCGTACCTATTTTAATCCCTTGAAGATGGATAGTGGTATGGTACTTTGGACAGTCATCTATTTAGTAACTTTAGGTATCATGCTTTTTTATTGCGTGGTTTTAATCTTGGGAACTTGGCGGTCTTCGGCTCAATATGACAGAAGCATTTGGTTACGCCATGTAGCAAGGTTCTTAATGCTTGTGATGGTATTTTACTCTGTTCGTTCAATATTTTAAGGATTTTATAGATGAAAAAGTTATTTCTGTTGGTTTGTTTCTTTTTTCTGTTTGGATGCACGGTAGGAGAGTTTCCGGAAAACCGCAATCGCCTACATGAAATGGGCAGGGATTCAAGCCTCTGCGAACAGCACCCCGATCGCTGCGTTAACGGCATCCCCTGGTAAAACTTTTTTACAATAAAGAAAGCCGCCATCTTGGCGGCTTTCTTTATTTCGTGCATTCTAGAGGTTAAAACTAGGAAGAGACGGGTTACTAATATCATTAGAATTACATTTAAAACAAAATCTGTCACTAGAAGAACAGCATTTATAACACATACTTCCAGCTTCTGTATAACTAACTTTAGCACCACTTGCGCAACTACAACCATCTCCTTTTCTATAGCCAGAAGGACAGGAATCATCAGCAAATCTACAACTTTCACATCCGCCACAGGAGTTTCTGCTATCACAAACACGTCCGGCAGAACAGCTAATATTTGTATAACATCCACTGGCACAAGCGTTTGCCTCACATTTTGTTTGGCAGCAAGTTCTGGTTCCTCCACATCCATCTGAACAAGATTTTGTGCCATAAGAGCAGCCAGTTTCGTCAGCATAAGGCTGGCAGGCTAAAACGCAACTATTATCAGATTGTATATAACCGGAATTACAAGACCAACCGGAACATTTGGAAGAACAGTCTGAATAGGTAGATGAGCAAGTTGCATTTGCCGGAACAGTTACTGCAGTTTTATTACGACAGTTATCAGCATATGGCTTTTCGCATTTAGAAGAACAATCTTCCCAAGCTTTTTCACAACCATAATCTCCGGTATTATCCTGACGTATATGACAATTATCGGAATAAGCTATTTTACAAATGCTGTCACAGGGATAAGGATAATATTCCGCGCAACCAAACTCACCTTCATCAACACCTGTCGGGCAAATACATCCAGTATATTTTCCGCCACATTCGTCACCGGAAGTCGATTGCGGATAAGTACAGTTATAGCCATCATATTGGTATTCCGGCTTACAAACACAAGACTCATATTTTCCGCCACATTCCGCACCTTGGCCATCTTCTTTAGCCGAACAAGTCTTCAAATTCGGATCGCAAGTACAAGATACATACATTCCGTTACAACTATCGCCGACGCCGACCTGTCCAGCAGGGCAGCTAATCAACCCCGGATTACATTTACATCCGCGTCCATAAGCCGAGTTATAAGGACAAACACCATCAATTGTTTGAACAGAGTTACAGCTTTGAGGTGTAAAACCTTCGTTCAAGCATTGAGATGTCGTATCAAGGTCAAAGGATTCATCTCCGCCGCCACTTCCGGTGCTCGGCGTAGAGTCAAAGCCTGCACTCGGGGCACAATCACCAATACCCAAGAAACAAACACCTGCGGTCTTATAAGCCTTATCAAGTTGAGTAAATTCAAAGGTGGGCTCCAGTTTGGGTGTGTGCGTTAGTGTGGGAATATCGTAGGCAATACCACCATTCGGCAACATAAAAGCCGTTCCCGAAAGTAAAGACATTAATAAAATTGATTTCTTCATAGCATCACCTCACGACAAAATTAAAACCGAAGCCCAATGATGAGGTGAGGAGATAGCCTAAAAAAGACTATACCAAAAAACATTCGCGTTCAAACTGCACGCGAAACGTATATTAATCCACACCTATCAAGATCAGGATATAATGAAAACCACGAGGAGTCAACCCCTAATGAACGTATTTTTATTTTTGTCGGTGGAATTATTAGAATTTTATTTGATTAGAAAGGTTTATTTACTCGTCATTTTGAGATAAAGATACAGAGCCCGTAAGGTAGATATACGCAAAGGAAGCATCTCGGTTCAACAAAGGTCATTAAGGGCGTTCCTTTGTCAAGCTGGCAACAGCTTGTAAGAAAATCTAAAAAGAAAGCCGCCATCTTGGCGGCTCTTTCTTGTAACAAGAAAACTACCGGCTAGGCCGGTAGTTCTAAAGAGCTTATAGCTTTGCGCATAAAAACTCCTTTGCTATTATGTTAGAGACGGTCTGGCAA
>CASEZG010000029.1 GCA_949292375.1 uncultured Pseudomonadota bacterium
ACTGTATTTTATTTTATGTTTTTTGTATTTTATATTTATCTTCTAAGCAAATTTTTTCACTTAATACAGCTCTACACCAAGTGTAGAGCTTTTTTTTATGGAAAGGAAACATTATGATACCTAATATTGTAGCTACAGCAGGAAAAAAAATTACTAAAGCAATTGTTAAAAAAGAAGCTAGAGAGCAGAGTGATACTTTTGATGAATTATCGAACTCAACAGCATTGAACCCTCTTGATGCAAAGCCATTAAACGAGGGAGAAGATGAGAGACTTGAAAAGATATTAAAATCGAAAGAGAAATTTGAACCTTATTATAAAAAACAACTTGAAAAACTAAAACAACAACAAAAATTAATCCAAGATATAAATCAGAACAATAATGCAGAAGAAGATATTTTATATAAACATCCTTCACAAATTACAGAAGCTGAAATAAAAAATAGTATGATTTATTCAGGATACAAAACCTCTGACCGCGAATTAAAAGAACAATTGCAAAAGAAACAAAAAGATTGGTTTGATTTTTATTATGGAACAGATGCTATTAAACAAGATGCCTCCGGAAAAAATATATCTCCTTCAGCAAAACATTCAATACCGGACACCCTGATTGAACTTACAACTAAAGACAAACTTCCTTTAAAGCAAAGATTTGATAAAATAGCAGAATATACATCTAAGAATGATGTGAAAACATTGCAAAATAGGCTTAACAGTCTTTATCGGGAAGACACATCTTTGCCACAATTAAAAGAAGATGGTGTTATCGGTAAAAAAACAACATCTCGTATAAAAAAGGCTCTTATAGAATTTGGAGTAAATAAAATCACGCAAAACTAAAACACTAATTCGGATTTTTTTGTTTTAACAAACCAATGAAAGGATATAAAAAACAGACATATAACGATACTTGCAAACGTAAAAAATAAATGATTTAATAAAAACAAGTTAACAGGAGATATATTTATGAAAACTTTTGCTTGGCATGTTTTAATTTTAGGTGGATTTTACTTTGTCATCTCCTTGTTGTCTTTCTTTCCTCAAAGTGCTGAGGCAGATGTTGCAAGCATTGCGATATCAAGCATCTTTTTTATAATGTTTGTTGTTTTGTGTTTTAAGAAAAAATATGATTTTATCAGTCGTTTCCAAAACAAATTTGCCAAAACAAGCAATTATTTAGCGGCATTGGGGTTCTGCGAATATTTCAGCATTATATTTATGCTAATCCCCGGAATGATTTATGGGTATAAAGCAGCTAATGCCCAATATAATGGTGCAGAAATTCCTCCGGCACCGATAGCGTATTTAACTTACGTTTATTACCTCTACATTGTCTTTTTATGTTTGTCTGTCATTTGGGCGACATATAAAAGTTTTAGAAAAAATAGTTTCCGAACAAGAAATAAACCAAACACTAAAATCTTCATTGAAAATTAGCAAATAGCTTTTATAATAACTTTTGCCTGCGGGAAAGGTTAGCCCGCCGGCGGAGTATGCAAACTCCTTACAAGAAAATTTATGACCTCCACTTGTGGAGGATGACGCGAAATAAGCCGCTTTAGCGGACGAATAAGCGTGCTGTTCTTGTACAGTTTGCAACTCCTCCGCTCTCCCTTGAGAGCGGTTTTTGTTTTATCCAAAAACAAAGAGGAGTTGAACAAATGACTTATGACCCTAGTTTTGCACGCAAACAGCGTTTGTTACGAAAAAAATTTGGTGCGGTTTTGGTTGGGCTTCGTATGAGCCGCAAGTTGACGGAGCAACAAGTTGCGGCAGCAACCGGACTACCGTTAAGAATTTTGCGAAGGTTGGAAAATGGTTGCGGTAACGCTTCTTGGGGCGAATTATTATCCTTAACGGATTTTTATGACGCTCATTTTGAGTTTAAGTTAACAACTTAAAAATAAAGCCCTCTGAACAGAGGGCTTTTGAAAAATTTAGTTTCCGTAATAAGGAACAACGCGGGCACGGCTTCCGTACAGAACCATACATTTTTGCCCGGGACTGAGCAAAACGTCATTTCCTTGCGAAACCGTAACCATATTACCGTTGTCTAACTGAACGACATATTCATATCCTTGTTGAGAAGACAAACCCTCTTGTGCGGCATTACCGGCAATTCCGCCGACAACCGCACCGCCGATAGCACCCAAAATATGAGCCGCGTCAGATCCGCCGATCATCGAACCGGCAACACCGCCTGCGGCACCGCCGATAAGTGTTCCGGCACTGCCGTCGCTCGCCACCGAAATCGGTCGAACCGAAACAACCGTACCCTTCAACACACGGCTGACTTCACCGATTGAGTCGGCTGAATATTGGTCGGCACCGATTCTGGATGTGCAGGCTCCGGCCATAAGTAACATGGGCAAAATCAATATCAAGGCAGATTTTCTCATTCCTTTTCTCCGCAAAATTAATGTTAAAATTATAATTATACATAGATTAATATTTGTCAATGCTGGACAATTAAACATAAGTGTTATATATTGTCTTTCGCTTTTCAAAGGCAATAATCAAAATAAGGAATATATTAAGGAAATATGTAAGATGTTAAAAAGAACAAAAGTTGTTAGTCTGTTGGCTGCAGACAAGCCGGAACAACAAGTTCTGGTCAAAGGTTGGGTCAAAACCCGCCGTGATGCCAAAGATTTCTCGTTTATTGAATTGGGCGATGGCTCTTGTCTTAAAAATATTCAGATTATTGCCAATAATAATTTAAGCAATTATGATGAGGTCAAAAAATTGACCACGGGCTCATCTTTAGCCGTAACCGGAGCTTTGGTTGAGTCCAAAGGCGGCAACCAAAAATATGAAATCGTTGCCGACAAGATTGAAATTTATGATGTCGCGGACGAGGATTTTCCGCTGCAAAAGAAAAAACACTCGGATGAATATCTGCGTACCATTGCGCATTTGCGTCCGCGTACCAACAAGTATGGCGCGGCTTTCAGAGTTCGTTCCGAGTTGTCTTATGCTATTCACAAGTTTTTCCATGATCGTGGCTTCCGCTATGTCCACACACCGCTGATAACAGGTTCTGACTGTGAGGGTGCGGGCGAGATGTTTCAGGTTACGACCTTGGATTTGAACAACCCGCCGCGTACCAAAGATGGCAAAGTCGACTACAGCAAGGACTTTTTCGGCAAAGAGGCGCATTTAACCGTTTCCGGCCAGCTCAACGGCGAAATGTATGCAATGGCTTTGGGGGATATTTATACCTTTGGTCCGACCTTCCGTGCCGAAAACTCCAACACCACGCGCCATGCTGCCGAGTTCTGGATGATTGAGCCTGAGATGGCTTTCGCTGATATTTATGATGATATGGATTTGGCGGAAGATATGGTGCGCTATTGCGTCAAACATGTTATGGAGCATTGCGCCGAAGACTTGGAACTGTTCAATAAGTTTGTTGAGCCGGGTTTGTTGGATAAGCTGAATAATATTGTTGAAAACGGTTTTGCCCGTATCACCTATGCCGAAGCTATTGAGATAATGAAGAACTCTGGTCATAAGTTTGAATATAAGCCGGAGTTTGGTATAGATATGCAAACCGAGCATGAGCGTTATCTGGCGGAAGTTCACTTCAAACGTCCGGTTATTGTGCGCGACTACCCCAAAGAGATTAAGGCTTTCTATATGCGCCTAAATGATGATGGTCGCACCGTTGCCGCGATGGACGTTTTGGTCCCGGGCATCGGCGAGCTGATTGGCGGTTCTCAACGTGAGGAACGCTATGATGTTTTGGTTCAAAAGATTCACGACATGGGCATGCATGAAGATGATTATTCATGGTATCTCGATTCGCGTAAATACGGTTCAGTTCCGCACTCAGGATTTGGTTTGGGATTTGAGCGTATGATGATGTTAGTAACCGGTATCGGCAACATCCGCGATGTTATTCCTTTCCCGAGAACGCCGAACTCCATCAACTTCTAAGCAAAGGAAATAAGACAATGAGCAACCTGAAGTTTTTTCTGAGTTTAAGTTTAACATTGATGTTATCTGCTAATGTAAAAGCAGAAGTCGCCGAAGCTCAGGAAGAAACTCAGGTTGCTGTTGTTGAAGAGGGTGCTGTTGAAATGACAGGACCTGAAAATATGGAAGTAAAAGCATCACCCCGACCGGAATGCTCGGATAAAAGGTTGGCAGAAAAAGTGGTTGAAACTTTAACGGCATACCAAAAGGAGCATCCCTCAACAATGCAGATAGACCGCCGTCGAGATATTTTGCTTCGCCGTAATCTGACAAGTTTTGAAGAAGTTGCGGTGGAAGGCTTTACCTCCAAGCAAAATTTTAATGTCGCCAATGCCATTATCATGACCAAGATAAACAAAGGTTTGGAAGATTCCGATTTAAGGCTGTGCAAAGGTACAGGTGGAGCAGGGGCTTCCAATGTATATATATTGCTTTACCCCGTTGGTGAAGGAAATGTAGCGGAAGTCATTAATTTGCAGTCGGCCGGCGGTGAAATCAAGCCACTGTCTTTTATATTTGATTAAACATACCTTTTTTCTAAAATAACTTAAAATATTTTATTGATTATCTAGTCAGAACGTCGTAATATTCTTCTCCGGAATATTGCAATCTTTTTGTTCTATTCCTACATCATACAACAGCATCATTTGAAAGAAGGTTGGAAATATATGAGTCAAAATAATGAAGTAATGGTTATCAAAAACACGAGCAATTTGCCTCAGGTTATTGATGAGAACAGCCTGTTTTCATATTTTGAAAAAATTAAAAAATTTCCGGTTCTGACTGAAAGTGAAGAAGTAAGCCTGATTCGTGAATTTAAGGAAAAAGGCGACCTAACCGCGGCGCAAAAGCTGATAACTTCGCATTTACGTTTAGCAGCCAAAATAGCCTTAACATATCGTCGCTATGGTTTGCCTTTGGCAGATATCGTTTCAGAGGCCAATATTGGTTTGATGCAAGCGGTTAAAAAGTTTGACTTAGACAAGAAAGTTCGTCTGGCTACCTATGCCATTTGGTGGATTAAGGCTGCGATTAATGACTATATTTTGCGCTCTTGGTCCTTGGTTAAGATTGGCACGGTTGCCGCGCAAAAAAAGCTCTTTTATAACCTTAATCGCATTAAGGCTCGTTTGGGGATTTATGAAAACCGCGAGCTTGAGCCCTCGGTGGTTAAGAGTATTGCCAAAGAGTTGGTGGTTGATGAAAAAGATGTTGTTGAGATGAACCGCCGCCTGGGAGGCGATAAGTCTTTAAATGTTGCTGCATGTGATGACAGCGATGAAGAAAAAGTCGATTTTGTTGTAGACAATAGGCAAAATATAGAAGAAAACCTTGGTCGCAGACAAGAGAGTGCCATAAAGGCAAAGGTTCTGCATGATTGTCTATCCAAGATGGATGAGCGCGAGCAGTACATTATCAAGAATCGTATGTTAACAGATTCGCCGTCTACATTGGAAGAAATCGGTGCAAGGTTTGGTATCAGCCGTGAACGTGTCCGCCAGATAGAAAAGAAGTCTTTTGAAAAACTGGCCTCGTTGGTAAAGCTTGAATTAGCGCAAAAGATGTGTTAAACTAACCCAATACACAAAGTAGGAACAAGATGATGGTTGCAAGTTCAGAAGAAAAAGGCTTTATGTACAAAGGACAATTCTCCAAAAGCGCAGATTTTGCGGCGCTGAATGAGCGTATGGAGCGTCGGTTGGAATTTGTGCGTAGCCTGAACGCGGAGCAAGAAAGCCCGTTGAATGCAATCAAGCTGTCTTACCGTAATAATCAGCACCAAAATTAAGTAATCCAACATAAAACAAGAGACTGTATATCCTAATTTTTTTTGACGAAATTAGAAATATTTCCATTGGCTATTGACTAGATGAGAAAAATATTATATTCTATGCAATAGGTGTGGATGTTAGTGCGACGCGTATGCGCGTTCGTGTATGTGTTTAATATGGGATAAGAGTCTCTATATCTTTCCGTACATTTTTTTGCATAGGTAATCCTCACCTGTTTAACGGGCTTTGGTTCTAACTGTTGTGAGGTGATACTATGAAGAAATCAATTTTATTAATGTCTTTATTTTCGGGAACGGCTCTTATGTTGCCGAAATCAGGTTTTGCCTCCGGCATCTTAGATATACACACAAGCACACCCAAACCAAAGCCCGCCTTTGAGTTTGTTCAATTAGATAAGGCTTATAAGACTGCCGGTGTTTGTTTTTTGGGTATCGGTGATTGCGCCCCCAGTGCTGGCTTTGATTCCTCATCTGGTTCTGGTGGCGGTAGTGATGAATCCTTTGACCTTGATACGACATCTCAATGTTTGAACGAAGGTTTTACAAAGCAAAGCTGTAACTCTGTTCAGACAATTGATGGTGTTTGTCCTTATAACTCGGCTTATGGACGCGGATGTAAATGTAAACCAGGATTGATTAGTTGTCCGGCAGGGCAAGTCGGTGTCGGCGATAGTTGTAATGGGATGTATGCATCTTGTGTTTGTGATCCGAATTTGAAGACTTGTTCGGCTAAAGAAAATGGACAAGGCGCGGAATGCGGTGGAAAGTATGAATCTTGTGTTTGTAAAGCAGAATACCAATATGATGCAAACAATTGTACTTATCCGCAGTCAACCACTGGTGATGAATGCGGCGGAAAATATACCGAATGTGTATGCCCGACAGGCGTTGATGAAGGCCCTTATGGTTGTGAAGAATATTATCCGGCACCATGCGATAGCATTTGCAAAATAGCTTATTCCGATAACTGCCATATCCGTCCAAATAACACTGGAACTTATGGTTGTGAAAAAGTTTGGGATGATTGTTCTTCTAAGTGTGAAAAGCCATATTCCGATAACTGCCGTAATAGAAGCTCGGTTAATACCCCGTACGGTTGCCAAACATATTGGAATGACTGTTCTTCAAAGTGTCAAGTAGCATATTCAGACAATTGTCGCAACAGAAGCGATGCCAGTTGCCCTTACGGATGTCAATCTTATTGGGGTGATTGTTCTTCTAAATGTCAAACCTGTTATTCTGACAACTGTCGTAATGTAACAGCTGTCAGTGTTCCAGCCAATGCAACGTGTACTTCTTATTTTTCAGATTGTTCTTCAAAATGTTCTAAATGGAAATGTAAATCTGGATATAGACAGCTAGGTAGTCGTTGTTCAAAAAATAGCTCAACTTCAGGAAGTGGTAGTAGTACATCAGGTTCAAGTGGTGGAAGCTCATTCACTTGTAATGCACCAAACAGAATGGCTATTTGTAGTGGTATGCAGTGTTGCTGTCCTCGGGGAGCAAGTTGTTCAACAAACACCAGATGTTTTTGTAATTCGCTTCGTTAAAAAAAAACTCCCGATACTAAATCGGGAGTTTTTTTATCTCTTGCAAAAACTTGTAATTTTACTAAACTTAGTCCGCATAAGAAAACGAGAGAAGAAAATGAGTCTGAGTTTTAGTGAAGTTGTTCGTATATTGGCAGAAGGAAAAATTCCTTCACCGCGACTTGAAGCCAGAATTTTATTTGAGTATCTGGAGCTTAATCAATTTGCTCCGGCAGAAGGAGATAAAGAAGCACAGCTAAGAGCTTTGTTGAACAAGCGTTTGGTTCATGCGCCCTTGGATAAGATTTTAGGTAAAAGAGAATTTTACAAAAATACATTTGCCGTCAGTAAAGATGTTTTAAGCCCGCGGCCGGATACGGAAATTTTGGTGGAAGCGGCTATTGATTTAACCGAGAAAAAAATCCCGCAAAAAATTTTGGATTTAGGTACGGGGTCTGGCTGTATTTTATTGTCAATCTTGGCAGATTGCCCTCGAGCCTGTGGTATGGCTGTAGACAAATCAGAAGCAGCCTTAGCTGTTGCTCACCATAATGCTAAGGCTCTAAATTTATTCAATCGCATAACCTTTGTGCATGCCGATTGGTTTGAACGTGATTTTGTTGAGCACATAGGCAGTGGATTTGATCTTGTTGTCTCTAACCCGCCATATATCCCGACGGCAGATATTTTAACCCTAGAACCAGAGGTCAGACAATTTGATCCGATTCTGGCTTTAGATGGAGGCAAAGATGGTTTTGAGCATTATCGTCGCATAGCCGAATTAACGCCTCATTTATTAAAACAAGGAGGCCATATTTTGCTTGAAGCAGGTATAGGGCAGGCTTCTAAAATCGGAGAAATATTTGAGCATGAGGGGTTACATCTTATAGAGATTCGTCCAGATCTCTCCGGCATAGAAAGATGTGTTATTTTGAAAAAATAAATTGCAAATAACATTTTTTTATGTATGATAAGCCCTGTAAGTGCCTTTTAATGGATTTGGTTTTGCACTTTTTTCCGAAATAAACCTTTTTTTAATGTATTTTCCGTAGCCTCAGGTTCGAGGTGTTTCGGTATAATGAATTGTGGTATTAAATATGAAAAAAATGAACAACAAATATCGTAACAATAACAATCAGATATATTCCCTGAATTATAAGTTTGACTCCACCAGTATTGCCGGTAAAATCAGTGGTACGGCATTGGATTTGATTAAGAAATATAATGAGTTGGCTAAGGAAGCACACAGCAACGGTAACTACGTTGATATGGAGGTTTTTCGTCAATATGCGGAGCATTATCGCAAGATTGTGACCGAAATTAATGAAAAAAGAAATATGAATCAAAACCGTTCTCAGGACAAACGTTTTGATAATCAGGAGCAAATCTCCGATTCCGAAGCACCAGTCAGCAACGACAATACCGAAGAATTTTCGACCATGGAAGAGCCTAAGAACAATGTAGTCGAAATGCCTAAGGCGGAAGAAAATACCACTCCCAAGCGCGAGTTTAAAGTAATTGAAATTTCAGCCACAGAAGAAAACGCAGCACTTTCTGCTCAGGAAGAAAACTCTGCCGAACAACCGAAACAAAAGCGCGCCTATCGTAGAAAGGCAGCTGCCGTCTAAAATCTTTTTGAGGGTCCCAAATGTATTTTGCCATAGCCTCAACTATTATTGCCATAGCCTGTTCTGTTATCACAATTAGGACGCTTGTCGGTTATTCTGACATCCGTCGTCCATATAAAATTGCGACAAGTATTTTGGTTGTTATGGCATGGTTTGCGCCTCTTTTAGCGGGCGGAATGCGTTGTCTGGGATTAAATGGCGAAATTTATTCAACAGCCTCGCACATTTTATATCTCATGTTCGGCGCGGCATTTATCTTATTTACGATGCTTCTCTGTCGAGATGTTGTTTGGTTTGTTTTTTATGGGTTATATCAGAAGTTTTTCGGGGTTAATTGGAAGTTACATCCCAAAAACATAAGTTTGTTGGATAAAGCGAATTTTATCGTTGTTTTGCTGACAATAGTTTTGGTTGCAACGGCCATTTATGGCGGAAGCAAAGAGCCGACGCTTAATAAGCTTGAGTTTGCCAGTTCACGCATAAGCAAAGATATGCGTATTGTTATGATTTCAGATACTCATATCAACCGTACAATACCGGTTGAGAAGGTTAAAAAATTAGTTGACCGCGTCAATGCCTTAAATCCGGATGTAATTGTTTTGGTTGGAGATATTGCTGATGACAAGGTAGAAGCGGTTAAAGACCAGATGGATGCTTTAGGAAAACTGAAAGCCAAATATCCGCCGCTTTATACTTTTGGTAATCACGAGTTTTATAATGGCTTAATTCCGTGGCAGTTCAAATTTAAGACTATGGGCTTTCTGATAATGTTCAACCACGGTGTTCGCATCCCTGACCACAATGTCTATATTGCAGGTATACCCGACGCGCATATCGCCAACAATAGCGATATTTGGAATGTAAATTTTATACAAGCTTTCAAAGGCGCAAAGCAAGGTAACTATAAAATACTGCTTTCTCATACACCAGATTTTGTAGATTATCTGAATAAAGCAAGTGTTGACTTACAATTATCCGGCCATACGCACGGAGGTCAGATTTTCCCATTTCACATCCTAGCCAAATATGCCAACAAATATCTTTCAGGTCTATATGACGTAAATGGGATTAAACTTTATGTTTCTAACGGAGCGGGCTATTGGGGACCTGCGATGCGTTTGTTTGCCCCTTCAGAGATTACTTTGATAGAACTTAAAGCAAAACCTTAAAATAAAAAATCGTTGATAACCTTGATTTTATTTAACCATGCTAACTATATTAATGTTAGAATGAGATATTAATATAGCAGAGGGCAAAGATATGGATTTTGAAAAACTTACCAATAAATCCAAAGAATTGATACAAGATGTTATCAACCTTGCGGCCAAAGAAAAACACCAATACATCACGCCGGAGCACTTGCTCAAAGTCTTGCTTGATGATAAGCAGATAGATGAACTTATCACTAAAGCAGGAGGCTCTTTGAGCCGTATCAGGCAAGAAACGGAAGACGAGATAAACAAAATGCCGTCTGTCTCGGGGCAATCCGTTCAGAGTATGATGTCGCAGGACTTCACCCGCGTAATGATGGAAGCTGAAAAGATTGCAGACAAGGCCAATGATCAATATGTTACTTTGGAGCGTATCCTTCAGGCATTAAGCATAACCGACGGAACAAAAGCTTATTCAATTTTGAATAATTGCGGCGTAAGTGCGGTTAACCTTAATCATGCCATCAATGATTATCGCAAAGGAAGATTAGCCGATTCCGAGACGGCAGAAGATAATTTTGACGCCTTAAAGAAATTTGCCATAGACATTACGGCCAAAGCTAAAGAAGGTAAACTTGACCCTGTTATAGGGCGCGACCACGAGATAAGGCGTACCATTCAAGTTTTATCTCGCCGAACTAAAAATAACCCGGTGCTCATTGGCGAGCCTGGTGTCGGTAAAACGGCTATTGTTGAAGGTTTAGCCGTCCGTATTGTTAATGATGATGTGCCGGAGAGCTTAAGACACAAACGTTTATTGGCTCTGGATATGGGCGCGCTGATTGCCGGAGCAAAGTTCAGAGGCGAGTTTGAGGAGCGTTTGAAAGCCGTGCTGAAAGATGTTGAGGCTTCAGACGGCGGTATCATTTTGTTTATTGATGAAATGCACACCATTGTCGGAGCCGGAGCATCAGAGGGTTCAATGGATGCGTCAAACCTCTTAAAACCTGCTTTGGCCAGAGGCGAATTGCATTGCTTGGGTGCAACAACATTGTCGGAATACAAAAAATATGTTGAGAAAGATGCCGCTTTAGCTCGTCGTTTCCAACCGGTCTTTATTGCCGAGCCGAGTGTCGAGGAAACAATTTCGATTTTGCGCGGTATTAAGGACAAGTTTGAACTGCACCATGGTGTACGGATTTCGGACGGTGCATTGATTGCGGCGGCAACCTTGTCCAATCGCTACATCAGTGACCGTTTCTTGCCGGACAAGGCCATAGACTTGATGGATGAGGCGGCAAGTTCCTTACGTATGACGATTGATTCTAAGCCCGAAGAGCTGGATGAGTTGGACAGACGTATCTTGCAGCTGAAAATTGAGCGTGAGGCTCTGAAAAAAGAAAATGATGAGAAATCTAAGGAAAGATTAGAGCTCATTGGCTATGAGATTTCCGGTTTGGAAGCCAAGGCCAAAGGTTTGGAAGATAAGTGGAAAGAAGAAAAACAAGGTCTGGCTGATGTAACCCAGATTAAGGATAAACTGGATAAGGCGCGGATAGAGGCAGATATTGCCAAGAGAGAAGGTCGTTATGAACGTGCAGGTGAATTGCAATATAGTGTCATTCCGCAGTTGGAACAAAAACTTAAAACAATTGAAGAAAAAGCCAAAGATGCCAAGAGCCATATAAAAGAGGTTGTAACCGAAGAAAGTATTGCAGCGGTTGTTTCTAAATGGACAGGTATTCCGGTAGATAAAATGCTGGAAGGCGAGAAAGAAAAACTGGTGCATATGGAAGACTTCTTGGCCAAGCGTGTGGTCGGGCAGAAAGAAGCAATTGCCGCGGTTGCCAATGCCGTACGTCGTTCTCGTGCCGGCATCTCGGATCATCGCCAACCGATAGGCTCATTCTTGTTCTTAGGCCCGACCGGTGTCGGTAAGACAGAGCTGAGCAAAGCTTTGGCAGAGTTCTTGTTTAATGACGAGAGCGCAATGCTTAGGATTGATATGTCCGAATATATGGAAAAGCATGCTGTTGCGCGCCTGATTGGTTCTCCTCCGGGATATGTAGGCTATGAAGAAGGCGGTGTCTTAACCGAAGCAGTTCGCCGCCGTCCATATCAGGTCATTTTGTTTGATGAGGTCGAGAAGGCACATCCGGACATCTTCAATGTATTGTTACAAGTATTGGATGACGGACGCCTAACCGATGGCAAAGGTCGCACGGTAGATTTCAAAAATACCATCATCATTATGACCTCAAACTTAGGGTCGGATATTTTGGCAAATGCTACGGGAGCCGATGACCCCAAGAAAGTGAAAGCTAAGGTAATGGATATTGTAAAGGCTTCTTTCAGACCTGAGTTCATCAACCGTATCGATGAGATAACGTTGTTTCATAAGCTGGATAAAAGCAATATTAAGGATATTGCCGCCATTCAGATTAAGAACATTGAAAAACGTCTGGCGGAAAAAGATATCCACCTGAAAGTAAACGAAGCCGCTGAGATTTGGATAGTTAACAATGGTTATGACCCGATTTACGGAGCCCGCCCACTAAAACGTTTATTAAAGAATCAGGTGGAGAACAAACTGGCTCTGAAGATATTAGACGGTGAAATCGGCGAAGGAGATACGGCGAATATCATTGTTGCCAATGGTCAGCTAGATGTTGTGAAAGATAAAAGGAAGTAAAATGGACTTATATACACAGGCAATGAAAGTTGCTGAAACTTTTGATGTAACCACGCCGCCGGATTCCGTTGTGCTATATAGCATTAGCTATCTGCCGACGACCGAAAATCGGGATAAAGCCTTTGCTTATGTGAGGGAAAATCCGAGCAAAAAGATGATAGAACACACAGCTTGCGGTGCAGAATTGGTAAGGCTTGGGCTGGATTCATCAAGCTCTTGCAACTTGAGTGCAGAGCAAGTTGCTAAAGTGTGGAAAGTCGCTTCTAAGCGTTTTATAGAGGCGGCGCGAGGAGATATCAGGGCCTTTGTTACAGGGGCTGATCCAAGGAGTGTTTTTCGTTCTATGGAACTCCCGACCATTTTGCAAAACCAACATATCCGAACCATCAATGGTATGGATAAACACGAATTTGCCCAAAGCTTTTAAGAGCTAAAAAAGAAGGGAGACGTCATAACGTCTCCCTTCTTTTTATTAGTTGCCTTACAGAAAACCCCGAGTTTACTCGGGGCTGAATGCCAAGGTGTTGGAACAACACCGCTCCACGCCAACGAGCGTGGTCAAACCGCTGTTATAGAACCCCCAGTTTACTGGGGGATATCTATTTTTGTCGGTAGGATGATTAGAATTTTATTTGTTAGAAAGTTTTATTTTTCTGTTATTTTGAGGTAAAGATATAGGGCACTTACGCAAGATATGCACGTTGGAAGCAACGCGGTTCAGCAAAGATTGCTACCGCAGCCAGTGATGCGGTCAAGCTGGCAACAGCTTGCGCTCAAGGGCGTCCCCGTGTCAAGTTGGCAACAGCTTGTAATGATAGCTAAAAAAATCCCCTCCGAAAGGGAGGGGATTTTAAGTTTATGCAGAAATTTTCTTAGGTTGTTCATCTGGGTCGCGAAGAACATATCCGCGTCCCCAAACCGTTTCAATATAGTTCTTACCACCGGAAGCTTTTTCTAGTTTTTTGCGTAGTTTGCAAATAAACACGTCAATAATTTTAAGCTCAGGCTCATCGATTCCGCCGTAAAGGTGATTTAAGAATTGGTCTTTATTAAGGGTTGAGCCTTTGCGTAAGGATAACAGCTCCATAATACCATATTCTTTACCCGTAAGATGTAAGGTTTTTGTGCCGACAGTAACGGTTTGCGTGTCGAGGTTAACTTCAACTTCGCCGGTGCGGATAATAGAATTTGAGTGTCCTTTAGAGCGACGAACAACAGCCTGAATACGCGCCAAAAGCTCAGACTTATCAAAAGGTTTGGTAAGGTAATCATCTGCGCCATAACCCAAACCTTTAACTTTTTTATCCGGTTCGGACAAGCCGGAGAGAATCAAAACCGGCGTATTAACTTTTGCGGCGCGCAAGCTCTTCAATACCTCATATCCGTTCATATCCGGCAACATCAAATCCAAGATAATGATATCATAATCATAGAGTTTGCCGATTTCCAAACCATCCTCTCCGAGGTCTGTCGTATCAACAATCATTCCTTCTTTTTTCAGCATCGTTTCAATACTTTGTGAAACGGCATAATCATCTTCAACCAGTAAAACCCGCATTTAAAGCCTCCAAATAATCATTTATGTTTCGTATGACTAGATAATAGACTCTAAAAATTAATTTGTTAACTTTTTAAATTAAATGTTAACAATTATTAACAAAAATTATGTGAATAAGCCAAAACAGGTGTTAAATTAAAACGGATGTCTGCTATAGTGAAGGCAGAAAAGAAAGGAAAAAGATTTGTCACTGCTAATGGAAAATATAATTGACGAGGTCAAGGGGCTGAACACATCGTCCTATTACGGAAAAGTGACGGCTGTTCAGGGGCTGTTCATTGAGGTCAGCGGAATCCGAGCGCGTCTTTCCATTGGGGATAGATGTAATGTTACAACTTCGGTTGGTAAAAAAGTTCCTTGTGAACTGGTCAGTTTCAAGGGTGACAAATTGTTGCTTATGCCTTATGGCTCTCTGGACGGAATCGGCTTAGGCTGTAGGGTTGATGTCGAAAATGCAACGCCGGTGATTTACCCTCATCCGTCATGGCTTGGGCGCATAATCAACGCTTTTGGCGAGGCGATTGACGGCAAAGGTCCTCTGCTGAAAGGAAGTAAGCCTTATTTTATTAAGGCATCGCCGCCGCCGGCACAATTTCGGGACAGAGTGAGCGGCAAAGTAGATTTGGGCGTGCGGGCGGTCAACACATTTTTAACCATCTGCAAAGGTCAACGTATGGGCATCTTTGCCGGCTCAGGTGTCGGAAAGTCAACCTTAATGTCTATGTTGGCCAAACATTCCAATGCTGATATTTCGGTTATTGGCTTAATTGGTGAGCGCGGCCGAGAAGCCAAAGAGTTTGTGGAAGACACTTTGGGAGAAGAGGGTTTAGCAAGATCTGTTCTGGTCTTAGCAACTTCGGATGAAAGCCCGCTGATGCGTCGTCAGGCAGCCTATGTGGCAATGGCCGTTTCGGAATATTTTCGCGACCAGAACAAAGATGTCTTGTGTATGATGGATTCCATCACCCGTTTTGCTATGGCGCAAAGAGAGATTTCTTTAAGCGTGGGCGAACCTCCGGCATCTAAAGGTTATACCCCGAGCGTTTTTGCCGAGCTGCCGCGTCTTTTGGAAAGAGCAGGGCCGGGAGCGGGAACAGGTTCAATTACGGGGTTGTTTACGGTTTTGGTAGATGGTGATGACCATAACGAACCTGTCGCAGATGCCGTGCGTTCAATTCTGGACGGACATATTGTGCTGGACAGAGCTATCGCCGAGCGCAATCGTTATCCGGCCATAAATATCTTACGCTCAGTTTCGCGTACAATGCCCGATTGCAACACGGATGAAGAAAACGAGATAGTAAACAAAGCGCGCCGTTACATTTCTGCTTATGAAGATATGGCAGAGCTGATTCGTTTGGGAGCATATAAAAAAGGCTCCAATAAAGAGGTGGATGAGGCAATTTTCTATTATCCGAAGATAGAAGCCTTTCTTGCCCAGAAAAAGAATGAGAAAGTAACGTTGGCGGAAGGTTATGCAGAGTTAAAGGAAATTCTGGATACGCCTTATAAGGCATCATAGAGGCGTTTTAGATGAAAACATCCTTGCAAACACTGCAGAGAATCCAAAAATTTAATATCGACGAGCAGCGCAAAATCTTGGTCGAGTTGCAAACCAAGGAAGAACAATTACAAAACAATCTCAATAGGTTAAACGCCGAATACGAACGAGAACTTGAGTTTGCCACCCAAAATCCCGGGCTCGGAGATTTCGGGGCTTATACGCAGAGATATTTGCAATATCGTGAGGCTTTTGAGGTGCAGTTGGCGGCACTTCGAACAGAGATAGAAAAGGTGAGGGACAAGATATCCGATATGTTCAAAGAGCAAAAAACTTATGAAATTGTTGATAAAAATCGCCAAAAACGCCGTGAAAAAGAGGATGCGGCAAAAGACCAAAAGACACTTGATGAAATCGGCACGAATGCCTATATAAAAAGAAGAAAACACTAAAACACAACAACAAGGAGAACTTATATGTTTGATTTACCGCCTTTGCCTTACCCGATGGATGCACTTGCACCATATATTTCGGAGCAAACCATGGAGTTTCACTATGGCAAACACCATAAGGCTTATGTAGACAACTTAAATAAGTTGATTAAAGATACTGAGTTTGAACAAATGTCTTTGGAAGATGTCGTTAAAAATACGGCTGAGCGCAAAGATTTAGGCGGAATTTTCAACAATGCCGCACAAGCATGGAATCACGCATTTTTCTGGCAGTCAATGAAGCCCAACGGTGGCGGAGAGCCAAGTGGAGAGCTGAAAAAGAAAATTGAGCGAGATTTCGGTTCTTATGATAATTTTAAGGCAGAGTTCAAAACCGCAGCCACCACACAATTTGGCTCAGGTTGGGCGTGGTTGGTCGAAAAAGACGGCAAATTGAGTATAATGAAAACCTCCAATGCCGATACCCCGATTGCTCACGGTTATAAACCGATTATTACCGTAGATGTTTGGGAACACGCCTATTATCTGGACTACCAAAACCGTAGACCCGATTTCGTAGAAGCATATCTCGCTCATCTGGTAAATTGGAACTAAGATAGAAATTTTTAACCCCTTAAGAGCTTTCTTAAGGGGTTTTTAATGTTTGGAACTTATATATATTGTGCATAAATAAATATTCTTTATTGACTTTTGATTGACAAATTTTGTCTAAAATTGTACAATAAAGTTAATAAAGATAAAAACGGAGGCCAAAATGAGTAAGGGTTATGTAAACGGCGAAAACCAAAACAGCGAAGCCGGCGAAAAGCAAGTAGCTAATTTTGCTGAAGCCGCTAAAGGAATGGGGCTTGCCATAGCCAGCTATGCAGCCGGAGAAAAGGCCATAGAGTTAGGTGAGAAGGCGATTGAAGGAGCTACCACAACCGAGGTTAATGAGACATTGGCAAATTATCCCGGGGAGCAAGCAACAAAGTTTGACACGATTGATTTGGGCGGAAGTATGGTTTTTGGTGCTGCCGCAGCTTATGTAGCTTACAATGGTCGTCATGATATAAAGAAGGCTTTTGTCTACAGTGCCAAGAATCTGTATAAGGCATCTAAAAAAACACTAAGTTTTGCCAAAAAGGCAGTTGAGGAGTTGCAGCACTTAACGCAAGAATATGTAGCGGAAGACAAAGCTCATCCCAATAAGCCGACATTCTTTAATAGAGTTAACGCATTTTTCGGAAAGTCAAGATAGCGATGGCAAACTATACAAAAGAAGGATGTTTTTTAATTGCTGAAGGCGGCCAAAGCGGTGAGGAGCTATATATCTTTATGCAGGCCAAAAAGAATCATCCAGAGCTTCCGCGTATTATCTATGATGGACGCGACCATGCGATTTTTCTGCGCAATTCCGAACAAAAAATCATTTTGGACTACATACATCCCGAGATTCGAGACAAATTGCGCAAAGCTTTTCAAGTTATGGTTGTTGAGACGATTCTAGATAATATAAAAGAAACTTATCCGGTAGAAATAGAGATTGTTGATAACATTCCGTTAGACTGGAACAAGGCGGGATTAGGCACTTGGGAAGAAGTTTTTTTATCAGAAAGCAGACCGGCATAAAAAAACACTTGCAATTTTAATTGTTTTAGATTATGTAAAAAAAGAATTTTGCATAAGGTCCCATCGTCTAGTGGCCTAGGAACGCTAAGTAAAAATAACAAAGATTTGTTATTTTTGTCTGCAAGTTCTTCGGAATATCTTATTGAGCGAGGGAACTGAAAGGACAGAAGCGAAATTAGATACCGAAGAGGTGTCCTTATTATTTTAACATATACGGTCCCATCGTCTAGTGGCCTAGGACACGGCCCTCTCAAGGCTGTAACACGAGTTCGACTCTCGTTGGGATCACCAATACAAAAACACCCTCCCTTGTGGAGGGTGTTTTTGTATTGCTGTTATCTCCGAGAGGCGAACGAGTAGAGTTCGGACTGGAGCGAAGCGGAAGCAGGCGTATGTGAGGAGCGAAGCGAGGAACTAGCCACTCTCGTTGTCGTAACTTCGTTACGAAGTGAAACAGGTACAACACCCTCCCTTGTGGAGGGTGTTTTTGTATTGCTGTTATCCCCGAGAGGCGAACGAGTAGAGTTCGGGCTGGAGCGAAGCGGAAGCAGGCGTATGTGAGGAGCGAAGCGAGGAACTAGCCACTCTCGTTGTCGTAACTTCGTTACGAAGTGAAACAGGTACACCCTCCCTTGTGGAGGGTGTTTTTGTATTGCTGTTATCCCCGAGAGGCGAACGAGTAGAGTTCGGAGCGGATAGTTGGCGAAAGCGAGTGTTGAATAAAGTAGCTTAAAATTATGCGATGATATAGAAACTATATAATTTGACAAGACCTAGATTAAATATTAGTTTAATCAAAATAAGTTTTATAAGGCATAGGAAAATGAAGAGCAGAAACCCAAAATTAAAAAAATGTGATATGAAAAAATGTTTAGGTTTTTGTTGTTACGATGGTGTTTATTTGAAAGATGGCGAAGAAGAAAAATTAAAAAATGTGATAAAGACTCATCCTCAAGATTTTCCTTTGCCTGCAGAAGATTATTTTGGATATGGAAATTGGCATAATAAAGTTAAAGGAAGAAAAACGGCTGTACGACCATTTAAATATCCGGATAATTTTCCAAAGCATTTTAATCAAACAAAATGTGTTTTTGCCGATAGTGACGGTTTATGCATTTTGCAAAAGATTGCCATTCAAGAAAAGATACATCCTTGGAGCTATATCTGCCCCTTTATTTGTAATATTTTTACCATTATATAAACAGGGCCGTAGAAAAAGGAGAATAAAGCGTGATAAAAAGATTTGAAATATCCTCAACCAAGCTCATATTATTTGTGGCACTATATTTTGGCTTAGTGCTCAACTTTGGTTTTTGGCAATTCGTTGCCGCACATTTTGAAATAAGCGGTTGGACAGGATATGCTTTTTGGCTTTCTTTGCCGTTTTTCTTGGTTGTTCCGCTGTATATCATATTCAGCCTTTTAATTATCCCTTATCTAGCCAAGCCGTTGCTGATAATTTTGCTGGCTCTATCTTCCATAACCAATTACGCAATGTTTGAATTAGGCATTTTTATTGATGCCGAGATGTTTCGCAACATCATAGAAACCAACACGCGTGAGGCATTGGACCTAGTTAACCTAACATCAATATTATGGTTTGTTATTACAGGATTATTGCCGATTATATTGCTGCTAAATACCAAAATAATCTATAATTCGTTTAAAACAGAACTACTCAGACGGTTAAAATATTCATTATTGGCGTTGTTGATATTTTTGTGCTTTTTGCCCGTTTCATATAAAGAATATGTCTCTTTTGGGCGAAACAATCGAGAAGTCAGGAAGCTTATTAACACGGTCAATTATATTTATGCGGTAGGCAAACATTACAAACATCAAACCGCATCAGCCAGACATTTCATTATTCTGGATGACAAGCCTACAATAAGCCAAAATACAAAGACAGACTCCCAAAAGGTTCTTATTCTGGTCGTGGGCGAAACAGCTCGAGCCCAAAACTTTTCACTATATGGTTACGATAGAGAAACCACCCCTCTGTTATCCAAACAAGATATCATCAGTTTTGCTGAAACATCTTCTTGTGGTACGGCAACAGCTATTTCTCTGCCCTGTATGTTTTCCGTGCTGAACAGAAAAGATTTTGATGTCGATGATGCCAAATATATGCAAAACCTGATGGATTTAATAAAACTATCCGGCTACAATGCTCTTTGGTTAGAAAATGATGATGGTTGCAAGAACGTTTGTCACCGCATAACCTTAGAGGATATGGTTGCCACCCAAAATCCAAAGCACTGTGAAAAAGACTTTTGCCGAGATGAAGTTCTTTTGGAAGGCTTGGAGGAAAGAATAGCAAAACTCAAAGGCAATACGGTTATTGTTTTGCATACAATGGGAAGCCATGGCCCGACTTATTATAAACGTTACACGGATGATTTTAAGAAATTTCAGCCGACTTGCGATACTTCTGATTTGCAAAAATGCAGCAAAGAGGAGATAGTTAATACTTACGACAATACCATCCTATATACAGACTTTATAATATCATCCGTAATAGATATTTTAAAGAAGTTTCCCCAATATGAAACCGGACTTATTTATATGTCAGATCATGGAGAATCTTTGGGAGAAAATAACCTGTACCTGCATGGTTTGCCTTATGCAATAGCCCCTGATGAACAAACGAAAGTTCCGTTTTTGGTATGGCTTTCACCACAATTAAAACAAGCCGCAAAACTTGATACCGTTTGTTTGAAAAAGGACGCAAGACTAGGTTCTTATTCTCATGACAATCTGTTTCATTCCATCTTAGGATTATTGGATATTCAAACAAAAGTTTATAACCCAAAACTTGATGTCTTTCAAAATTGCGAAAAGTAATTTTTAGTAATGACAATTTAAGATATTTGGTAAATAATATAAAAATAATATAACCACATAAGGGGACGAAAGATGTTGATGAATAAAGACAATTCCATGCTTTTGGTTATTGATGTCCAAGAGGGCTTAACACCGGTGCAAGAAAGCCCACGTGAGGTTATCAACGGCTGTATGACTCTTTTGGAAGTCGCCGGAGAACTCAATATTCCCTGTATTGTAGCAGAGCAAGATCATAAAGTATTTGGACCGACGATGATAGACTTGCGCAATGTCATCAAAAACGATACGGTTTATTATGAGAAAGATACTTTTTCTTGTTATAAGAATGACACAATTCGCAAAGCTGTTGAGAATAGCGGTAAAAAGCAGTTGATTATTGCTGGCCTTGAGATGCACTTGTGTGTGCTGCAAACGGCCATAGATTTTCACGAAGCTGGCTATGAGGTCTTTGTCGTTGTTGATGCAAGCTCTTCTCGCAGTAACTTCCAAAATGCGTTAGGTGTTCAACGTCTGACCAAAAACGGCATAGACATTGTTTCCCGCGAAATGGTCTTGTTTGAATGGTTGGATCGTTCCGGCAGCGAACTTTTTAACGATTTGTGGGAACGTCGCCTCCGTTAATCTATATGAACATATTGTTCAATAATCCTCTCAATGGCTTCCGCATCGCGGAAGTCCATTGCGTATAAGGGAATGGAAAACGCCGAAAATTTTGAATTTTTGATAAGCTTTTGCATAAGGTTTAGCTTATATTTTGACAGATTTTTAACATCAAAAATAATAAGCTCCTTATGGCCGAAAATTTCCTTGTGAGCAATTTTAATATCTTTCCACTTAAGAGGTGCGCAAAAATCGATTTTAATAGAGGAAGATGTAATAACAGCTAAAGGATGCCGAATTATCATTGCGACAATAATAGCAAGAACGGACAACAAGCAAGTTATTAGCGCAAAGCTGTAAATAATCTCATATTGCGGAAAAATAACCCAAGTAAAAAACAAAGCCAATGATAGTAAACCGAGGTTAAACAAAAGGTAGAAGACCAATTTTTTGCGGCTGTAATAAAAGACATCCGTTTTGACAAGTTTTTTGCTCATCTTACGCCTCCGTATCAGACAACAATACTTTATTCTAGCCTAAAATCCAGTTTCCTGCAACATTGTTAATTTCACAAATTTATGACAATTTGTTTGTAATGATTCAGCCTTTATAAACCAATATATTTATATAATAAGGATATGAAAAATATAAGATTATCAAAATTGCTGATTATAGTTACTTTTTGCGGGGCGGCCTTATGGAAGTTCAACCCGCCATACGTTTCAGATACTTCATATAATCAAGCAGAGCTTGACAAAGTTTCTTCATTTATTTTGTATCAACGGCGTTTAACGGAAGCACTATATGATTATTGTTTGTCTTATAATTATCAGTTGGATAATTTTGTGCAGACATTTAACCTTCTTCATGCAAAACAAATAGAAAAAGCAAATATTTTTATAAAAAAGTTTCAACCTCAGGAACGCTTAGCTTTTTACAAAGAGATAAACCAAACCCTTGCCGAGCAAAAACCCGAGTTTTTTGCCCAAATGGAACAAATTTTTGATGAAAACAAACGTCTCTTATCTCTAGTCAATCAAAACTTTACACATTATGATCTTTGTAAATGGGCAGACGAGCATCCGACCGAATTATTTAAGGGAAAAACAGACGCAGAAATTGCGCCGTTCTAGGCTTTCTGAACCCAACGACCATTGCTTTCTTGTTGCCAATAATAGATTTCAACACCGGCTGTTTTAAGTTCTTTCCAAAAAGCTCTGGCTTCATTAACTGCGGTTTCCGAATTCCCGTCAAAAATATTAAAAACGCGTTCAAAATTTTTCACGGATTCTGCGTTCTCCTTTGCCCCGTCTACCAAAAAAAGCATCAAAGCACCATTGGGGTTTTCGTCGTTTGAAGATATCCAAATCGGTTGCATTTCGGCAAAGCCGTCTTTTTTTGAGCCGTGCGGAATAAAAGATTGGTCATCAAATGTCCATAAAAACGTATTGATAAACTCAACACGTTCCTCGTTACCAACCTTTACTTTAATTTTTTTGCCCGTTTCATAAGCCTTTTCAAGAAGCTTGGGCAAAACATTTTCAAGTGTCTGATTTTGTAAATGATAAAAATCGACGCGGCTCATTATTTCTCTTTCAATTTAAGTGCGGCAAAATGAACCCCGGCCTTATCTTGTACCAACAACAAAACGGGACGGTTATTTTCCATTTTTGCCTCGTTAACAAATTTCCGGACATCATTTAAGGTAAAGACATCTTTCTTATCTATTTTAGTAATAACGTCGCCGTTTCTCAAGCCTTTTTTCTCAGCATCCGAGCCCAGACGAATTTCCGTAATAACCACACCCTGAGCATCTGTCGGGAGCGAATATTTATCAATCATCTCCGGCGTAATCTCGCTGAATCTGATATCTAATTCCTCAATCATTCCGTCTTCATCATCGGCATTCAAACTCTCATTGTATTCTTCATTGTTTTTTGCCGCCGGTTCATTCGGTGTTTCTTCTGGCATTTCAATAATTTCGACCTCAAGCGGAACTTTTGTTTGGTTTCGCCACAGCTCAACGATGACCTTTTTCCCGATTTGTGTTTCAGCAACCATACGAGAAAGATTTTTAGTATTGTCAATCAAATGCCCGTCAAAGCTCAAAATAACATCACCGACCAACACGCCGGCATCTTTGGCCGAAGCTCCGTCACTTAAGCCTGAAACCAAGACGCCTTCCTGCGCCTTCAAGCCGAGGCTTTCCGCAATCTCATCATTGTTGGGTTGAATCTTAACCCCAATCCACCCACGTTTAACCTCGCCTTTGGTCTTAAGCTGCTCAACGACCCATTTAGCCAAATTAACCGGAATAGCAAAACCGATACCCATACTTCCACCAGTTGTTGAGAAAATTGCACTGTTTATTCCGATAACTTCACCCTTCATATCAAACATCGGACCGCCGGAGCTTCCCTGATTAATAGAGGCATCTGTTTGGATAAAGTTGTCATAAGGGCCAGCTTCAATATCTCTGGATTTTGCCGAAACAATACCCGCCGTAACACTTCCGCCCAAACCGAAAGGATTACCGATTGCCAAAATCCAATCCCCGACGCGGATTTTGTCTGAATCCCCCAAAACAACGGGCTGAAGTTTTTTGTTTGTATCAATCTTAATCAAAGCCAAATCTGTTTTCTTATCAACCCCGACAAGTTTGGCCTCGACAGATGTATTGTCAGATAACGTCACACTTATTTCTTCAGCCTTATCTATCACATGATTATTGGTGATGATATATCCGTCTTCACTGATAATAAAGCCGGACCCTAAGGAAGTTTGCCCGTTTCCTTTGGGGTTAAAATAACGGTCTATAATCGGATTCGGACTCGAAAAATTAACCGCATTTTCCGCTCCGTCCGCATCAGGCTGGTGAATTGTGGATATATTAACCACGGAAGGCGTAAGTTTTTCAGCTAAATCCGCAAAAGACGGATATCCTTCTTGCGCAAAAGCCGAGCTGCCGCAAAAAGCAAACAGCCCGACCAACAGAAGTTTAAGTTTCAGATTATCAAACATTTATCTATATCTTCTAGTGTTCATAGATTTCCCGAAATAGGTAAAAAATTCAGAATCCGGAGACAAAATCAACTCAGCATTTCCATCACCCAAAGAAGCTTGATAAGCCTTAAGCGTGCGGTAAAAAGCAAAAAACTCAGGGTCACTTCCGGCAGCCTCATTCCAAATTTGGATAGCTGTTTCATCACCCTGACCGCGCATAATCTGAGCCTGTTTTTCTGCTTCGGCAATGATGATTGTTTTTTCTTTGTCTGCGGCAGCCCGAATTTGTTGCGCTTGTTGCTGACCCTGAGCGCGAAATTCTTTGGCATCTCTTTCGCGTTCGGTCTTCATTCTGGCATTAATTGCTTGCAAAACCTCAATCGGCAAGTCAGCACGACGAATACGAACATCGGCAACACTAACGCCGATTTGCTCGGCATCAATTTTAACCGCATTGCTGATATCGCGCATAATTTCGGTTCTTTGCTGAGACAAAAGCTCTTGAAGTGTAATCCGACCAAGGATTTTACGAACGGAGGAGTTAACAATTTCTTCCAGCTTTCCGCGAGCAATCGGTTCAGTACGAACAGTTTGATAAAACTTAAGCGGATCAACGATTTTATAACGAGTAAAACTGTCTACATCCAAACGTTTCTTGTCGTTTAGGACAACTTCCTGCGCCGGCGGGTCAAGATTCAACAAACGCGTATCATATAAAACCACATTTTGAATAAAAGGAACTTTTAACTTAAGCCCCGGTTCTTTAACCAAACGCACCGGCTCGCCAAACTGCAAAACAATCGCTTGTTCAGCTTGTCCGACAACATAAAAAGCATTTCCGCCCACAAACAACAGAGCCGCAAAAACAATCCCGAGATAATATTTTAAGTTAGTGTTCATTATTTGCTCTCCTGTGTTTGATTGTTTCGGTTAAGAGGTAAAATAGGCAAAACATTGCCACCTTTGGCAGACGGGTCCAGAATAACCTTTTTAGAGTTAGACAATACGCCTTCCATTGTCTCCAAATACATACGTTTAGCCGTAATTTCTTTGCCTTGCTTATAGGCATTATAAACAGACAAGAAACGCTCGGCATCACCTCTTGCTTTGTTAACAACAGCTTCTTTATAAGCCTGAGCTTCTTGCAGGCGTTTTGCCGCTTCACCTCTCGCTTTGGGCAAAACCTCGTTTCTATAAGCCTCTGCTTCGTTTTTAAAACGTTCCATATCTGCCTTAGCGCGCTGAACTTCATTAAAAGCATCAACAACTTGTTTCGGAGGGTCAGCTTTTTGAAGTTTTACACGGACAATCTGGATACCAGAGCCAAATTCATCCAAAACCTTCTGAAGTTCAGCTTTGGTTTCATCCTCAACCTTACCACGGTCACCGGTAATAATCGGCTGCATTTCGGATTGTCCGACAATCTCGCGCAGAACGGATTGCGCTGCAACACGAACCGTCACGTCAGGGCTGCGCATGTTAAAGAGATAATCTTTAGCATCCTTAATTTTCCAAACCACTGTGAGGTTAATATCAACGATATTTTCATCACCGGTAAGCATATGGCTTTCGGTAAAGGAGTTGAGAGAACTATCAGATGATGCTGCATATCTGTTGTTACGAAAAACAGCTTGGTTAGACGCATCATAAGGTTCAGCCACGCCAAGCGTAATACTGCGCTCTTGCGTAATGCTGACCTTTTCAACTTTTTCAATAGGGTAGGGCAAGTGATAATGCAAACCGGCATCTGTTGTGCGGTTATAAGCTCCGAAGCGGAGTACAACACCTTGTTCGCTTGGCTGAATTTGGTAAAAACCCGAAGCCAACCAAACGAGCAACAAAACAATGACAGCCCATTTGATTTTGAAGTCAAAATCGCCGTTTCCGCCCTTGCGGTCAATAATTTTTTCAATATTCACGACCTTAGGTTTTGAAGCCGCATTTTCAGCGGTTCCCCAAGGATTAAGGTCATCACTGCTGCCCCAAGGGCCTTCATTTTTTGCCATATATTTATCCTTTTATAAGTTTATTTTGTTGTATTAGTTCAATATATAATATATATGATTTCTAAAAACAATTATTGATAAAACTATATCAACAGGGGC
>CASEZG010000030.1 GCA_949292375.1 uncultured Pseudomonadota bacterium
AAAAATTTATTGATATCTTTTTTAACTTTTTGCATCATTTGTTTAATCCTTATCTTTGGGTTGGTGTCAGGATATTAAACACCAACCCAAAAGTCAACGGGTTAATCTGCCAACCAATTTTCAATCATCACCCGCCCGAGCAGAAAGAGGAGAAGGCAAAAAGCAAAATAGGCTTTGGGATGTTTGAGCAACGGGCTGGTCAAATGCTCATCCGCCTCTTTCTTCCCCGGCATAAATTGCGCATAAAGATATACGCATAAATATACAAACAAGATGATTTGCGAAATAGGCAAGAAAAACTCGCTCTTATCTATCCCAAGAGGGTGAGTTATTGCCATATATATGAAGAAGACGGAAACAACGGCTATCATCCAAGAGCCTTTTATGTGCAAATCCCGACATCTTTTTTGATAAGCACTCAAGGCAATATAAAAATAACCTAACCAGCCGACAATATCAAAATAAGGCACAGGAATTTGAGAGAAAACATAAAAAACAAGGCTTCCGAAAATCAATGCGCCCCAGAAAGGGATACGCTTATATATCCCTTCAAACGAGCAATAATAAGCAAAAAATTGTTTTATCTCTTCAATTTTTTTATTCATAGTTGAACCTTATTCCTAATAAAACAAATAAGCCAGGATGATGGCGGAGGTTATGCCGACAAAATCTGCCAAGAGCGAGCAAGGCAAAGCACTGCGGATTTTGGTGATTTTGACCGCGCCGAAATAAACCGCCAAGACATAAAACGTGGTTTCGGTTGAGCCCTGAACCACCGCCGAAACAAATGCCGGAAAACTATCCGCACCATAGGTTTGCATGGTTTCAATCATCATCGCGCGTGCGCCGCTGCCTGACAAAGGTTTCAAAATGGCTGTCGGCAATGCAGGCACGAAGTCGGTATTTATACCGATAAAATTAAAAAAGTTTTCAAAGCCCAAAACAATAATATTCAAAACACCCGAGGCTCTTAACACAGCGATAGCCACCAACATCGCCACCAGATAAGGGATTATTCTGACTGCAATATCAAAACCCTCTTTGGCTCCTTGGATAAAGGTCTCATAAACATTAACCCTACGGATTATGCCTGCGGTGATGAAGCTGATGATGAAAGCAAACAAGATAAAATTGCCCCAAGCGGCAGACATCTGTAATCTTTCCTCTAAAGGCAGGCTTTCAAAATACCAGGCAACGGCACCGATAAAAGCAACAAAACCCAACAAATAGCTCATAACCACACGATTGAAGATATTGAGCCTTTGCACCCAAGCTACAGCCAAAAATCCGCTCAAAGTCGACAGCGAAGTGGCAAATAAAATGGGCATAAACACCGCGCTCGGGTTGCTTGCTCCCAACTCTGCCCGATACATTAAAATCGTGATGGGAATAAGCGTTACGGCCGAAGTATTGATAACCATAAACAAAACTTGCGCATCTGATGCCGTATCTTTTTTGGGGTTGAGTGTCTGCAATTGCTCCATTGCCTTCAAGCCCATCGGGGTTGCGGCATTGTCTAGCCCCAACATATTGGCGGCAATATTCATTATCATGGAAGACAAAGCCGGACTATTTTCCGGAACAGAGGGCATAATACGCTTAAACAACGGGTATAAGGCTTTGGCCAAAAGCTGCGTTATGCCCGAGGCCTCGGCAACTTTCAACAAACCCAGCCAAAAGCACAAGATTCCGGTCAGATTAAGTGCGATTGAAAAAGCTGTTTTAGAAGACATAAAAACCGCATTGACCAACTCTGTCCAGACCAAACCATCACCCAAAAACAAGGCACGATACAAGGCCATCAGAAAAGCCGAAATGAAAAAAGCAACCCAGATAATGTTTAGCATTTTTCCTCCTTTGGCGCAGAGTTCATATTGATAAAACCTTGCGACTGCATATCATAAAAGCCGTGATACAAGCCTTTTTGGCGCAAAAGCTCGGTATGTGTGCCACTCTCTATAATCTTGCCTTTATCCATCACAATGATTTTATCCATCTCTTTTAGGGTAGAAAGGCGGTGTGCAATGGCGATGACGGTTTTGTTTTTCATCAGCTCGCGAATGGAGGCCTGAATATATTTTTCGCTCTCGCTGTCTAAGGCAGAAGTGGCCTCATCCAGAATCAAAATCGGTGCATCTTTCAAAATAGCGCGAGCAATGGCTATCCTCTGCCGTTCACCGCCCGAGAGCATAACGCCCCTTTCCCCGACTTTTGACTTATAGCCTTCTGGTAAAGACATAATGAAGTCGTGAATATAGGCTTTTTTGGCGGCGGCATAGACTTCTTCATCCGAGGCTCGAAGTTTGCCGTAGCGAATGTTCTCCATAATCGTACGGTTGAACAAAGACGGATCTTGCGGAATGAGTGCAATCGCGGTGCGTAAGCTCTTTTGAGTTACTTCAGCAATATTTTGCTCATCAATACAGATACTTCCGCCCTGAATGTCATAATAACGCGACAAAAGTTTTATGAGCGTTGATTTACCCGAACCGGAACGACCGACCAAACCGATTTTTTCGCCGGCGTTGATATGTAGGTTAAATCCCTTAAACAGAGCATCAGAATGTTTGTAATGATAATTAACATCCTTAAAATCTATTTGCCCTGCTTTAACTTTCAGGCGATGTGCATTCGGGGCATCCACGACTTCAAATGGGCGTGACAACAGCTTTAAGCCGTCTTTGATACCGCCGTATAATCTGAAAAAACTGATAAAGTTCATAGACAGCATATTATAAATATTGCACAAAACCGCTATCAGGGACTGAATCAGCACAAACTGCCCGACATTAATTTCGCCTCTATACCAATACCACACTGGCAATGCATAAAACACGGCTTGCAACAGAGCCCGCAGCACACCTTGAGCGATGAACAAATAACCGAACTGCTTATTTTCTATTCTGTCAGCCGCGGCAGCCTTGCGCACAAAGCTGAAATAGTGTTTTTTCTCATACAAAAAATTGCTGAAGTTTTTAACCAGACTGGCATTGCTGATACTGTCTACCAAGACACCGTTGGCCTCGGACATCAGCTTGGCGCGCGCTTCCGAATAAGGCGCGAGCTTGCGACTTAAAACATATAAGGCCCAAACCAGCAAAAAATTAAGCCCTAACATAACCAAAGCCAAGCTGACATTGATATCAAAAATAAACGCGAAGCTGATGATGACGGCAATGCTTGGCGAGATAAAGCCCCAAAGGATGGTGTAATAAATGCTGTAACTGTCATCAATAATCGTTTTAATCTTGCCGGAGATATTCCCTGCCATTTCTTCCGCAAAAAAAGCTGTTGAATGGCGGTGTGCATAGTTAAATAAATCCTTAGAGATACGGCTCATATAAACCGGCAAAAATCTGGCCTCAATGAAAATAAGCACATTGAGCAGCAGACCTTTGAGCAGCAAAAAAAGCGAAGCCAAACCAGCCAGTCCTAAGCCGCTCCACAACAAAATATCTTTCGGACCGGTTGATGCCAAAACATCTACAATTTTTGAGGCATAATACAAAGATAAGCGAACAAAAAACTCACCGGCGAGCACGGATAATAACACCCCAAAGAACAAGACTTTGAGCTTGGAAAGATATTTCCACAAAAACTTCCAGACAGATGTTGTCATCTTATGGCTCCGGCGCAAAAGTTTATTTTGAAGCTTTGCGTTTTTTGAGTTTGGTCAGTTTGTCGCTGACAATAGAAGTATCTCGACCTGTTTTGGCCAAACGCTCATACATACGCTCAATCTCTTTTTCCAGATATGCCGTTTCAATCTCTTTGGCAAGCTCGGCTTTTTCTTCTTCGTTGCCCTCTTTGTTTATACGTTCCATCTCTTCAATAATATGCTCAACAAATACCGTACTATTGACTTTTTTCTTGATGAAATAGGGTAGTTCATAAATAAGCTGGCGTGTATTGGCATAAGCCTCTGCCGGTGTAGAGCCCTTTTTGTAACGCAATTTTAAAAGACGGAAAACAATGCCAACTTCATCGCTGTTTTCAGCCACGATAAAAGGTATTGGGTCTGCAAAACCTTCTTGTGCCAAAGACTTCATATATTCCAACAAATGGTGAAAATAGCCGTTGATATTATACAAAATAAAGGGTTTAGGCTGTAAAAAACCATCTTGCATAGCGACGCAGTCGTAAGCCAACTCATCCAGTGTTCCGACACCTCCGGGGGCAAAGACTACAAAGTCAGCATCAAGAAGTTTTTGTTTGCGTTCTTCCAAAGTCTTAGCCACAATCAGGTTTTCAATCTGCGAAATAAGCGCATCATCTCGCGGATAAAGGTCATAATAGGCTTGTGTCGTTACGGCTTGAATCGGATAACCTTTGTCTTTGCTTTGCTTTTTGTTCCAGCCATCCATCACGCCGCGAGCAACCGCTCCCATAATTCCGGCATTGGACAAACCAAAGTCAAGTTTGAAGTCCATTTTAATAATTTGTCGACCAAGATTATATGCTTCTTCCACATAAACGGGGTCTGTTCCCGGACGGCTGCCGCCGGCAACAAAAACCCTTAATCCCTCTTGCTTGTTCTGTTCAGCAAAAGAGTCTAACATTTCATCATGGCGTGCTCCGCTGATTTCAACCATAAGCTAAATCTCCTCAATATCTCCCATGGCCTGTTGGCGATAGAACTCGGCGGCAAATTCGTTTAAGCGGCCTTCTTCTATTGCTGTTCTTAAGCCTTTCATTAGGCGTTGATAATAGCGGATATTATGCCAAGTCAATAACATTACGGCAAGAACTTCGTTACACTTTTGCAGATGATGAATATATGCTCTTGAATAATTGCGGCAAAGCGGGCAATCACACTCGGCTTCCAAGGGACGCGGATCTTCACGATGACGCGCGTTGCGGATGTTTATCGGCCCTCTGGCGGTAAAGGCTTGAGCCGTGCGGCCGCTTCTGGTCGGCATAACACAGTCAAACATATCCACCCCGCGCAAAACCGCACCGACAATATCGTCCGGTCTGCCAACGCCCATCAGATAACGAGGCTTATCTGACGGCAACATTCCCGGGGCATAGTCCAAAACCTTAAACATTGTTTCCTGACCTTCTCCAACAGCCAAACCGCCGATAGCATAGCCGTCAAAGCCTATTTTTTTGAGTTCTTCCGCCGACCAAGCACGCAAGTCCTCATAATCGCCGCCTTGCTGGATACCAAAAATACCATAACCTTCGCGGTCTATAAAAGCATCTTTGCTGCGTTTTGCCCAACGCATAGACATCTCAACAGATTTTTTAACCACATTATGCGGGGCCGGAAGTTTGACGCACTCATCCAAGCACATGGTAATGTTTGAATCCAGCTTATGCTGAATTTTCATTGATTCCTCGGGGCTTAAGAAAAACTTTTTACCATCGACATGCGAGCTGAAGGTAACCCCTTCTTCGGTCAGCTTGCGCAAGCCGGTCAGGCTCATAACCTGAAAACCGCCGGAATCGGTTAAGATTGGCTTGTTCCAGTTCATAAACTTATGCAGACCGCCCATTTTTTCTACCAAATCAGCCCCCGGACGAAGCATCAAATGGTAGGTATTGCCAAGCAAAATCTCTGCCCCAGTTGCCGCAACAGATTCCGGCATCATCGCCTTAACCGTGCCGCAAGTTCCGACCGGCATAAAAGCCGGTGTTTCAATTGTGCCGTGTTTGGTGTGCAAACGGCCGCGGCGGGCTTTGCCATCAGTTTTCAAAACTTCATATTTCAGTGCCATTGTCTTAATCTCTTATGTTAAAAAAATTTGTTTCAATATGTCATCAAAAAGCCATAAAAGCAAGGATTTTTATGTTGACAAATGCCCGTTTGCGCCGATAATCGGAAAATAAAATTTCGGAATAAGTGGGGCTAGATGGCTGCGGATTTAACAATATTGGATAATGGTTTGAGCGTTGTGTCGCAGAAAAATGCCGCAACAAAAATGTTTAATGTCGGGGTTTGGTGTCGTTGTGGCTCCAGAGTTGAACCCAAAGAACTTAACGGTATTGCGCATTTTTGCGAGCATATGACTTTTAAGGGCACGACAACCCGCTCCGAACTAGAGATTAATGAAAAAATTGCCGATATGGGCGGAAAATCCAATGCTTGGACGGATATGGACTGTATGGCTTTTTCAGTTGAAGTCCTGATTGAAGACAAAGAAGCAGCTCTTGAACTTTTGGCTGATATTTTGTGCAACTCCACTTTTACGGAAGAAAATATCAATAGCGAAAGACAAGTCATTTTTCAGGAAATGTATGAAGATGAAAATGATAATGACGACTTTTTTAATGATACCTTTTCGCAAATAGTATACGGCGAACAGCCGCTTGGCAGAGATATTTTGGGACAACGCAAAATTCTTGAAAAAATCGGCAAAGCAGAACTTGAAGATTGGCGCAAAAATTGCTATTGCGGCGAAAATCTGATTTTGTCAGCTTCCGGAAATTTTGAACACCAAGAACTTGTGGCTTTGGCACAAAAATATTTCGGGCAAATTCCAAGCGGAACAAAGACCGAAAGACCGGCGCAAAAATATATCGGCGGTTTCAGACATATTAAGCCTAATGAGCCGGAAGTAAAATTTGAGCTCGGCTTTGACCTTTTGGCGGATGACAAGAACTTAAAAAAAGAAGCTAAATATCTGGCGATGCAGATTTTGGGCGGTGAAGAAGTTTCCCGCCTGAATACCGAAGTCAGAATCAAGCGTGCTTTGGTTTATGACATCAGCACATCTATCGTAGATGAAACGGATGTCGGCTATGTGGCGATTACGGCGGCGGCGCAAGCGCAAAATATTAAACAGATTTTGGATATCGTGCTGGCTGAGATTCAAAAAATGGCTACATACCCCATCAGCGAAAAAGAATTGGCGCGCGCCAAAAGACAGCTCATTGTGGCCTTGACCAAAAAAGCAGAAGATAACGAGGAAAGCATTGAGCTTGCGGCGGAACAGCTGATTAATTTCGGAAAATTGCAACAGCTTGAAAAACAAATTGAAAAAATTAATGCCGTTTGTGCCGAAGATATTTTGAAAGCCACCAAAGCCATATTCGCCACAAAACCATCCTACCTGATTCAGGGAAAAATTTCAGATTATTATGACTTTGAACAAATCAAAGCCAAACTCCGCTTTTAGCTGTTTTCTCAAACCAGAGGGTGGATTTTTGCGGGCTGTTACTTATTTAATAAAAAAACCGCCCCGAAGGGCGGCTTGAAGTTTTAATTTTTATAGAGCTTGGGAAGAGGTTTGTCGTCTTCGGCAGAAGATGACTTCTTCGCCGCAGCTTTTTCAAAGATTTTGATAAAGGCATCAGCATTCCAATCTTTGCCGCCGTTGCCGTAAAGCTCCGCGGTGATAATCTCTGCCTGCTTTTCAAAGTCCTTGGAATTGACGGCTTTGATAATATCATTCAGATTATTTACGCGCTGATTTTTGAACTTTTGCTGTGCCCAAATCAGCAAGTTGTCCCTCAAGGCTCGGAAGTTATTTTCCTTAGCCGCGCGGATGATTTCTTTGTGCGCCTCTTTTACGTTCGGCTTTACCTCGCCGTCAACCGATTTTGCCGGACGACGGAACAAAAACCAGCTTATCAGCATACCCATAACAAAAGCCAACAAAAGCGTGTATATATTCCACGGGTTGCTGGTCGGGCGGTTCTCCGCGCTCATTGGCATTGGGTCTTGCGTTTTTGTCTGCGGGGCAGCTATCTGCTCCGGCTCATTTATGACAGGTGCGGCAGGCATTGCCTTTTGCGGCTCAATTTGGTTGCCGGCTTGCACATTTATATTGACCGCGGGCAAAACGGCTCTTTCCATTTTTCCGGTTTTGACATTAAACCAGTTTACCGAAACTTCCGGAACGGTTATATTGCCCGATTTATCAGGAATATATACATTGGTGATTTTTTTAACACCAACGACCAGCCCTTGTTCTATGCCGTTTTGAGCCTCCGGCTTTTCGGGATATTGTCTTAGTCCGTTTGCTGCAACAAAATCAACATCCGGCAACTGGCTCTCCAATACACCGACAGCTTTCAGATAAATCGTGCGGCTGACCGCTTCGCCGACTTTAAAGGTTGGTTGCTTGGGGTTCCATTCCGCATAGAGCCGAACATTCTCCGCCGGAAGCCACCAGCTCCCTTTGTTTTCCGCTGGAACGGGCTTGACCTCTATGTCTATGGGCTTGGTGTTTAAGACAACCGGATTTCTGGTGGCAAACATTCCGCCAAAACCGATGCCGGAATCAAAAAACGAACCACCGAAAAAGTCATCAAATGGGTCTGCTCCGCGGCTGTTTTGGGTTAAATAATAACCGTTAAAACGAAAAACAGGCGTCCTCAATATGCCGCTTTTTTGCGGAAACATTGCATAATGAAACTTGATTTCGCGCAAGCTTCGGCCGTTTACAATTTTGCTGCTAACCTCCGGCTCGCCCAAACTTCTTATCAGCCAGTCGTTTTTGCCTTCATCCACGACTTCCGGTGCGCCACCTTGCAAGCCTCCGGCATCAAGCAAGGTCAGAGTATAATTTACTTGTTGCTGAACATAGGGATTTTGGTTGTCCACCTCGCCTCGGACGGCAAAGCGCGGACCTTTCCTCGGCTCCTGATAGTTTGGATTGTTAGAATTATTGGGGTTTGCCAGAGATTGCGCGTCTAAAATGCGAATCTGAATCGGGTTGCTTTGGCTATTGCCCAATTTTATGGACGGAATAGTTATTGTTGTTCCCGATACAGCTTTAGGCATCAGCCCGATTTGCCACTGGCGGCGTTGCGAAACCTGACCGTTGATGATGTTGGTTTGGTAAGAGTTGGTTACCGAATAAACCGTAAAATCTTTATCCAAAACATTAAGCTCGGGAGCTGAGGTATCATTGCCATCATAATCTAAGGTCAGTAAAAAGGCTTCGCCCTCCGGCAAATCCGTGCGGCTGGTTTTGGCGACCAAAGTCTGTGCCCAAACTTCCGTGCAAAAAAATATGCTAAAAACTAAAATGCTTATAATCTTCTTCATATTTTTTATTCCTTATATCTGTTTTTTCTGTATTCTTTTTGAATAAAGGCGCGGAGAAGTCCGCCCGTATCTTCGGGGATATCCCGATATTGCTGAGCGCGCGCCTGCACCTTTTCATCATATTTGTCTTGTTTGTCATCTTCCTTGACTTCGGCAGCTTGGGCTTGAGCCTCCTGCTCTTCGGGCTTTTTATCGGCTTTTTGCTCGCCGATTTGTTCCTGCTCGTTCAAGCCCTGTTGTTTGCCCTGTTCCTTGTCTTGCTCGCCTTGAGCCGGTTGCGGCTGATTCTGCTTGTTCTGCTGCTCATTTCCGTTTTGCTCATCTTGCTGTTGTTGCTCATTGCCGGAAGACTGCTGTTGGTCAGAATTTTCTTGGTCTTGCTGATTGTTCTTATCCGAATTTTGCTCATTCTGATTTTGCTGTTGGTTCTCCTCTTTATCCTGCTTATCCTGATTTTGCTGATTCTGCTGTTGTTGCTGCTCTTTTTTCAGGTATTCCAGATTAAACTTAGCATCCTCATGATTGGGTTCTTGTTGCAAAACTTGCTCATATTTTTTTATGGCTTCCTCTATTTTGCCGCCTTTAGCTAAAGCATTGCCCTGATTGTACAAGCCTTCCACATCATTAAAAGCCGAATATGCTTCATAAGCCTTATCATAATCTCCGGCCTTATACAGAGCGGCGGCTTGCCATAGTTTATCTTCAAATTTTTGCGCAGCGGCCGAATAATCTCCCGCTTGGTAAGCCTTTAAGCCCTCTTGATTGGCATTTAAGAAAAAGCCTGCCTGTGCCGAAGAGATGCTTCCCAAAACAAACACCGTAACCAAAATCCCCTTGCGGAAGAAATATAAACAACACAACAGCGGCAAGACTAACAGATAATAGCCAAAGTCATCCCAGCTTGAACGCAAATTCTCGCTTAATTTGAGCTCATCGCTGATGGTCTTTTCTATCTCTGCAGCAATATCCTTTATGCCTTGCGTACTGCCTTTAACGCATATACCGCCGCCGGCTTTGGCTATGAGCTCCAACTTTTCCGGAAGTTTGGATGTTTCGGCAACAACACTCAAAACATAGCCGGCCTTGTAGGCTTTCTCCGCCTCTTCCAATGCCAAATCAAAACGCTCGCCGACATCTGAGGTAAAAATGACAATATTACCGCTTTGATATTGTGCGTTCTTAAATTTTTCTACCGCTAAGGCTATGGCTCTGTCCAGACGGTCGCCATTGGTGGGCATTATGTTAAACACTATGGACGGGAGCATGTTTTCAACCAGCTCAACATCTTCGGTAATAGGAGATATCATAAAAGGTTCGCGGCTATAAACCGTCATACCGACTTGGGTGTTTTGCAACAGTTTGAGCAAATCCGAAATATCATATTTTGCTCTTGCCAAGCGGTTGGGCGTGATGTCTTTGGCGGCCATATCCGTGGACATATTTAATAACAACATTACGGGGTTTTCCGGCGATAAGTCCGGTACCTCCTTCTTTTGCCAAGTTGGTCCCGAAAGAGCCAAAACCGCCCCCACAAAACCGACGAAAGCCAAGTAAATTACAGTTTTGCGTTGAGCCGAACTGCCTTTGATGAGCAAGAACTCCAAAAGCCTCTTATCGCAAACCCGCTCCCATGAAGATTTGTTATTGAAGCCCTTAAAAAACTTCCAATAAAATAATATCGGCAAAAGTAACAATACTAAAAACCACGGGCGCAAAAAGTGAAAATCGCGGATAAATTCTTCCATTATGCCACCCTCCTTGTCTGAAATATGAGAATGCTCGCCAAGAACAATGCCATTAGCAACGGAAGATAATAAAGCTCTTTGGTTTCTTGCACAAATTGATCCTCGTTTTGGCTCGGCTCAAGCTTGTCTATCTCATCATAAACGCGGACCAAAGCCCCCGTATCCTTAGCACGGAAGTAGGTGCCTTGGGTTTCTTCAGCAATCTTTTGCAGGCTGGCTTCATCCAGACCTGACGGACGCCCCATTAAGCCAAAAAAAGTTTGGGTCATATCACTTCCGACACCAATGGTATAGACCTTAACACCTTCATCCTTGGCCAGATTGATAGCTTGAGGCAAAGACAATGCGCCGTCATTATTCTCTCCATCGGTCAATAAAATAATGACTTTTTTGTCTTTATCCGGACTATCCTTAAGGGTTTTGAGTGCTAAGCCCAAAGCATCGCCGATGGCGGTTGAATCGCCGGCCATTCCAGGGGCTGCGTTTTTCAAAATATCTTCGACCGACTTCTTATCATAAGTCACGGGGGCTTGCAGATATGCTCTTGTGCCGAACAAGATTAACCCGATGCGGTCGTCCGTGCGTTTTTTGATGAAGTCTGAGGCAACGAGTTTGACCGCGGTCATACGGTCTATGCGGCGGCCGCGTAAGGCGAAATCTGCTTCTAACATAGAATTGGAAATGTCTGTCACCATCAAGATATCTCGGCTATAATTCTTGATACGCACCGGTTCGCCTACCCATTGCGGACGCGCTGCGGCGGTTATCAACAAAGCCCATATGATATAAAGCAAAATCAATTTTAAGGAAATTTTGTGTTCAGAATCGGCAGAAAGTCCCCAGACGCCACCTGATTTTAGGCTGATTTTGGTGATATCTCCGACAAAAGGCACACGCAATGCATCGCCATGCAAGCCTTTGGCCGCCGGCAAAAGCACGCGAATCAAAAACGGCAAAAACAACAACAAAAAAAACTCGGGATAAGCAAAATGGTTCATAGATTTTCTCCTATCCAAGCTTGGCAAAAAGATTTTAACTCATCTGCTTCCTGCTTGCCATAAGTTTGGGTTGTTTGCGGAATATATGGCGCATTGAGCAGTAAGTCCGCCGCTTTGCCGCCAAGTTTTTTCTTGCTATGGAGATTTAGAAAATCGAGCCATGTTTTGCCGCTTGAGGCTGCCGCTTCGGGATATTTATAAACGCAGATACGGCGCAAAACCTCCGACATTTGTGCTGCCGCGGTAATGGGAGAATCGCTTAAAATATTCTTTAACAGGCGCAAGGCGTAGCGTTTTTTGCTTTTGCGGCGCAACAAAGCAAACAAGCGCAGCAATACATATATTGCCAGAATTGAAAGCAACAAAACCCACCAGCAATAAGCCGGCGGAAAAGCCGAAACCCCTTCGGGAATATGAATATCGCGCAGTTCGGGTAAATTGTCCATTTTCAGCCTCTCTTTTCTCCCCATAAATTTAAGAGTTTATGCGGCAAATATCAAGATTTGTTTTTAGCTAAAAAATTTTTAAATGACTTTATCTTCTTTGACGAAAACATCGCCCCTTCCATTTGGTGTTGACTTTTTGCTGTTTTCATTATATCCTGACTCTGATAGGTGTGGGATAATTGTTGTTCGTGTGCTTTTTTGAGCACGGACGTTTTTTTGGTATAGTCTTTTCAGGCTATCT
>CASEZG010000031.1 GCA_949292375.1 uncultured Pseudomonadota bacterium
TGATACAACGCTACATTGAGCACCAAGGGCGCGAAGATATGGGGCAAGCTTGGCTTGAACTAAAATGATACCACCGGCATTAGCCGGTGGAGTTTCATGATACAAAAAAAACGACCTTAAAGGTCGTTTTTCTTTAATTGGCGGAGAGGCAGAGATTCGAACTCTGGGAGGGCTCGCACCCTCGACGGTTTTCAAGACCGCTGCATTAAACCACTCTGCCACCTCTCCATAATCATCAACGGCAATCCGTGTTTGCATAGCTTTTTTAATCAATTCGTTTTTAAACGTCAAGCATTATTTTTGATTATTGATAATAAAAATCTTCTTTATTGACTTATTGTCAAAAAAGAGCTATTTTTTGTCCAAACAAATATTAAAAAACTTCTATTATGGAAAAGAAACATATCATTGAGCTAACAAACAAATACGCTCAATATGTAGAAAAGAAGCCGAATGACAAATATTATCGGCAGTTATGGATGTTAAGCTGCACTGCAGTTTTTCTAAAATCCGAACCAAATGCACAAGTTTTGTTGGATATAATAAAAAAACTGCAGAACACAGCTGAAATCCTGAATCGGCGAAAAACATTTTTTGCTGACTTAACAACCCTAAAATGTTTTGTTGAAGATTTTATCTTTAACAAAAACTAACCCCAAAAAACAGGCCGTAATAAAAAATACCGCCTGTTTTTTTATATTTGCTTTATAATCTTTGCGTCCCGCCAATTCTGTATTAGTCGCCCGCAGAGCCAACCACCTCTCCTCCTGTACCAAACCGAAAATCGGGATATGTAAAGTCTTCTTTCTCTTCCCATTTTCCTCCCATAACCAGAAAATCGGGATATGTGCGGCGAATAATAAGAATTTAGGGCGAAAACACCGCAGCGTACATAGACGTACGTGAGGATGTTTGCGTCCCGCCAATTCTGTATTAGTCGCCCGCAGAGCCCGATTTTCCCCTAGCGGCGTTCAAACAACTTCTCAATATCTTTCAGCTTGAGTTCGACATAAGTCGGGCGACCATGGTTACATTGACCGGAATGCTCGGTTTTTTCCATATCGCGCAAGAGGTGGTTCATCTCGTTAATATTAAGTTTGCGCCCAGCCCTGACCGAACCATGGCAAGCAATTGTAGCACAAATTGTGTGCAGTTTATCGGTTAGGCTGAAACCTTTGCCCCATTCTGCCATTTCTCCGGCCAAATCCCGAATTAAGGCTTTGATATCACAGTCACCGATTAATGCCGGAACTTCACGCACAATAACTGCCGTAGAGCCAAACTCTTCCACCACCAAACCGAGCTTTTGCAGTTCTTCCGCGGCTTCAACAATCCGTGTTTTCTCGCTGATGCTCAAATCCACAACTTCGGGAATAAGCAAAATCTGCGTCGCAACTTTATTTTCCGTCAAAAGCGAAGCTTTCAGCTTTTCCATCACAATACGTTCATGCGAGGCGTGTTGATCAATAATGACAATGCTGTCCTCAGTTTGAGAAATTATATAAGTATCATGAAATTGGGCTTTTGCTAAACCGAGCGGTCCGACTTCTCCCTCAACGACATTGGTTTCTGAAGAAGCTAACGGCTCATCAACCTTAATAGAAAAGGATTTACGCTCCAAATCCGGCAAACAAACCTGCCGTCTCGGTTGTGGCATAACCGATTGAAAGGCAGTATAATTTGCCGAAACAGGCTGATGCTCGCGCAGAACAGCTGTCTCATTCTGCCCAAAAGATGGTATATTATCCTGCACAAAAGCCGCCAAATCCAAGTTATTGGCTGTTTTGTGGTCGCCCAATGCCAAAGCCTGACGAATAGAACTGACCAAAAGTCCGCGCACCAAAGCATTATCATAAAAGCGAACCTCAGCCTTTGCCGGATGTACGTTTACATCTACATAAGCAGGATCAATATCAAAATACAAAGCCGCCATCGGATACCGATTATGCGCCAACACATCTTGATAAGCGCCTTTTATGGCCCCCAAAAGCAACTTATCCCGCACCGGACGATTATTGACGAATAAATACTGATATAATGAATTAGATTTATTCAAGGTAGGCAAAGACACATAGCCCGTAATCCGCAGATTCTCGCGTTGCGCATTAATCAGGAGCGAATTATCACCAAATTCTCTCCCCATAACATCTGTCAGACGTTTGAGTCTGGAATCAAACAACTCTCCCTGACAAGCATTAAGAGATACTTTTTTCTTTCCGTCTTCTGTTAAATAAAAAGAAACAGTCGGATTTGCCAGCGCAATTCTATTAAGAATTTCAACACATTGTGCCGCTTCCGAAGCAGATGACTTTAAGAATTTGAGTCTCGCCGGTGCAGCATAAAACAAGTCTCTTACCTCAATACGCGTTCCGCGCGGATGCGCTGCCGGTATGACATCAGATTTTTCTCCGCCGTTAACCTCAATTTTCCAAGCATTTTCGGAGCCTTCCTTGCGTGAGACAATAGACATCCGCGCCACAGAAGAAATTGAGGGCAAAGCCTCTCCGCGAAATCCGAAAAAATTGATGTTAAATAAGTTATCATCCGGAAGTTTTGATGTTGCATGCCTCTCCACGGCAATTGGCAATTCGTCTTTATCAATACCTTTGCCGTTATCGGAAACCACAATCAAACTTTTACCGCCGTCAGATAATGTTACCTCGACCGATGTCGCTCCGGCATCAATAGAGTTTTCCACCAACTCCTTGACAACAGAAGCCGGTCGCTCAATAACCTCACCTGCTGCAATCTGGTTAACCAGATTATTTGGTAAAATTCTGATTGCCATTTTTGCTCAACTCTTACTTCCGCATACGCTTAATCAACTCAATCAACGAACTTGTTGAAGCATCATGCTTGTTTTCGGAAGAATTGTTTTGCAACTCAGGCAAAATACTCAAAGCCATCTGTTTTCCAAGCTCAACGCCATATTGGTCAAAAGAGTTAACATTCCAAACCACACCCTGAACAAAAACCTTATGCTCATACATCGCAATCAGCATACCCAAGGTATAAGGATCAATCTTTTTAAAGACGATTGTGTTTGACGGTCGGTTGCCCTCAAAACTCTTAAACTTCTTCAAATAATTAATTTCTTCGCGAGATTTTCCGGATTTTTTAAGCTCTTCGGCAGCTTCTTTAACCGTTTTACCGCGCATTAAGGCTTCACCTTGAGCCAAAACATTTGCCAACAAAATCTCATGATGTTCACCTATTTCATTATGTGAGATAGCCGGAACAACAAAATCCATCGGTACGATTTCCGTTCCCTGATGAATCAACTGATAAAAAGAATGCTGAACATTGGTTCCCGCGCCGCCAAACAAAATCGGACCCGTTGCGTATTTAACATATTCACCATTAACAGCCACAAATTTACCGTTACTTTCCATATCAAGCTGTTGCAAATACATCGGCACATACTGCAAATATTGATCATAAGGAATAACGGCATAACGATGAATACCAAAAAAGTTATTATACCAGATACCGAGCATTGCCAAAATAACCGGAATATTATGCTCCAAATCCGTATTATAAAAATGCTGATCCATCGCATTTGCACCCTCAAGCATCCGCTCAAAGTTTTCAAACCCGACTGCAATCGCAATAATCAAGCCAATCGCTGACCACATAGAATAGCGTCCGCCGACAAAATCCCAAAATTCAAACATATTCTCGGGATTAATACCAAACTTCTCAACTTCTTGCGTATTGGTAGACAAAGCCACAAAATGCTTGGCGACAGCATGCTCACCCAAAGCATCGACCAACCACTTGCGGCAAGTTTTTGCATTGGTCAAAGTCTCAATGGTTGTAAAGGTTTTGGATGCGACAATAAACAAAGTGGTTTCCGGGTCAATCTTATTCAACACCTCTGCACAAGCTGTCCCGTCAATATTGGAGATAAAGTAGCAATTAATATCTTTTGCCCAATATTTACGCAAAGCTTCACAAGCCATAAAAGGTCCTAGGTCTGAACCACCAATACCGATATTAACGATATTTGTCAGTTTTTTACCTGTATATCCCTTAAACTCACCAAAACGCACCGCATCGGAAAACTTCTTCATCTTTGCCAAAACTTCATTAACTTGCGGCATAACATTTTTACCATCTACCAAAATCGGCTTATTGGAGCGGTTGCGCAAAGCCACATGGAGAACAGCTCGTTTTTCCGTAACATTAATTTTTTCACCGGCAAACATTGCTTTAATTTTTTCTTCTAGGCCGCTTTCTCTGGCCAAAGCCATCAAAAGTTTCATCGTGCGTTCATTAATGCGGTTTTTGGAATAATCTACATACATCTGTTCCAAATTAACACTAAACTTTTTAGCTCTATCCTCATCATAAGCAAACAAATCCTTCATTTCCACTTTGCGAAAATGCTTATAATGGCTTTCAAGTTTTTTCCATGCCTTTGTTTTGTTTACCGTCTTTTCAAACATTACTTAACCCCCTGTTTCTCAAAACTTCCAATATTCACAAAAATCATTTGCTCCGGCTTAAAATATTCTTTGGCAACACGATTAACATCCTCAAGCAAAACTTGCCGTACATAATCATTACGCTTCTGCAAAAAATCAAGTCCCAAATTGTCTTTTTGCATATATACCAAAATAGAAGAAATCGTATCTATTGATGCAAAGCGCAAATTATATGAAGCAATCAAATAATCCTTGGCTTCATCAAGTTCTTCCTCTTCTACACCTTTTTGAGCCATTTTAGCCCATTGTTTTTTCACAATCTCTACCACGCGATTAAAATTCTCGGGCGTTGCCGAGAAGCCGCCTCGGATTAACGGAGCTTTGTCCTGCATACTCAAATAAGTATCAATTCCATAGGTCAAGCCCTCATTTTCGCGAGCTGCCACAGATAATCTTGAATTAAGCCCTGCCCCGCCCAATATATGATTTGCAATATATAGCGGATAAAAATCAGGATGCTGCCTATTAATACCTTTAACCGCAAAGGAAGAAATAATCTGAGCCGAAGGCTGATTAATATTTTTTACCCTACCATCAAAATTAATCTCGGCCTCTCTCACAAAAACAATCCTCCCGTTTTCTGGCAAATCTGCAAATATCTTATCAACAATCTGACCAGCTTCTTCTTCGCTCACATCGCCGGCAATACCAATCATCAAATTACTCCGGCTGATATGATTTTTAACAAATTCCTGCAACTGTGCTTTACTGATATTTCTAATCACTTTGGCATCACCAATCGGATTTCTGGCATAAGGGTGCTCTCCGAAAATCTCTTTTGCCGCCGCCAAAGCCAAAATCCCCGACGGATGCTCGACCTGCCTTTTCAAAGCAGTCAACATCTGCGCCTTTGTACGTTGAACATCTTCCGCATCAAAGCGAGGCTTAGTCAAAGCCAGTTTCAAAAGCTTAAAGGCTGTATTCATATTCTCGCGGGTTGTCAGCAGATGTCCGGAAAAATCATCCATATCCACACTAAACCCCATACCGATTGCTTTTTGTTCCAAAAGCTCTTTAAATGCCTGACTGTCAAGATTCCCAGCACCTTCCGTCAACAAAGATGCCACCATAGTACTTATCCCGCTTTCTGAGCTTTCATCCGTAGACAAACCGGCATTCTTAAACAAAAAACTTATACTGATAATCGGATTTGTTTTATCCTGAAACAAATAAGCCTTAATCTTGGCCTTCGGCGAGGTAATCTCCTTAACTTCGGTATCAAAGCTCTTTTCTTTCAACGTTGCATTTTCCAGCACCGTGCGCGGATTAAAAACAAACCAGTGATTATAAAGCCGCCAACCGCCATAAACGACCAAAGCCGCCAACAACAGCCACCACAACCAGTCATAGGAGCGTGTTTTATGATAATATCTGCGTGTCATCAGTTAGCCTCCTCTGCCGGTTTAATAATCCCCGTAACATTAATAGCCGAACCAAAAATGCGTTTGGCCGCATTTTTCACATCCTTTGCCGAAACTTTCCGAATATTCTCGGCATGATTCTCAATCTCTTCCACAGACATCCCTGCCGCAGCCATTGCTCCGACAATATACGCAGCATCATTTGGATTATCACGCAAATAAACCTGTCCGGCCAACATCTTGGCTTTTGTTTTTTCGATTTCATCAACATTAATTTCTGCCACAGCTTGCTTCAAAGCTTTATTTAACGCTTTTTCAAAGATTTTCGTATCAACACTGTCTACCGGGGTAGCCGAAATACTTAAACCGCCATAGCTTCTGGAGGCATAATCATATGAAGCCGAAACACTCAAAGCCGACTTTTCTTCTAAAACCAATTTTTTATATAACTTTGATGTCTCTCCCTCTCCCAAATAAGCTGCCAATACCATCAAAGGATATACAAACTCTTTATCAACGTTTACTGAAGGAGCCACATAAAGCTTCACCATACGCTCTGACTTAATCTGCGGAAGTTTCATCTCCAATCTTGCGCCGAATTGTTTATCAAGCTTTGGAAAATCTGCTTTCAATCCAACCTTTCTCGGCTCTATCTCGCCAAAATATTTTTCAGCCAAAACCTTTGCCGTTTGCGGTTCAATATCTCCGGACAAGACCAAAATAGCATTGTTTGGTGCATAATAGCTTTCATAAAAAGCCTCAACATCATCTTTATCAAGAGACATAATCTCTTCCGGCGTTCCCGAAATAGATTGGCTATATGGATGTTGTTGCCACAAAACCCGACGCAATGCTTCACCAAAATAAGCTGAGGGATTATTCTCCACAACCTGCATCCTCTCCTGAAACACAACATCTCGCTCTTTTTTGAAAGATTTTTTATCAATTTTAAGGTTTTCCATACGGTCTGCTTCCAAAGCCATTGCCAACTCAAGACGCCCCACATCCATCGTTTCATAATAGGACGTAAAATCTTGCGCCGTAAAAGCATTACTATCCCCGCCATTTTGAGCAATAATAGCGTTAAACTTGGAATCTTTAACCTTTTTTGTACCCCTAAACATCAAATGCTCTAGCAAATGAGCCGTGCCGCCTTTACCTATTTTCTCATCGACACTGCCCACCTTGTACCACACCATCTGGCGAACAATCGGGGCTTTGTGGTTTGGAATAACAATAACTTGCAACCCGTTTTTAAGACGAAACTCCGTCATGTCAAAAACTTTGGCTTCGGCAGAACCAAACACCAAACAAAAATTAAATACTGCACACCAAACCGCTATTTTTTTAATTATTTGCATTCAGTTCCCTAAACTCTTTCTCTATTTTAGCCTTAATATCCTCATCTGTTTGAGCGGCATCAATCTTAGCCATCAGTTTTTGCTCAGACAAATCCATTCCATACATTCTTTGAGCCATATTTGCATGCCGCACCGCACTCATATCATTAACCGGACGCAAACCATATTCCGGCGGCAAAGACAACGGAGCTCTGGACATGACCATAAACTCATCCGGAGCTTGATTAGCCAAGCCAAGCTTTCTCTTGGTTTCCGTACTGCAAGCACTCAAAACAAAAGCTACAGCCATTACAACAAAAACAGACTTTTTCATATTTTCCCCTTTTCAAACTTTACCTAAATAACAGATTTTTCTTTGTTAAACAAACTATGAACAATAATTATAATCGCACCGATACAAATAAAACTATCAGCCACATTAAATGCCGGCCAATGAGCATCCGCGATATGAAAGTCCAAAAAGTCAAAAACGGCACCGAGACGCACACGATCAATCAAATTACCGATAGCACCACCTATAATAAAGCCAAGAGCAACTTGAACAAGACGGCTGGGTTCTTTTTTCAACCACACAATTAAAAAAGCAATAATTCCCATAGCCAAAACCGATAACAAAAAGACACCCAAGCCCCCCATATCATTAAACATAGAAAAGCTCACACCTGTATTCCAGGCCTTTACCAAATTAAACCATGATGTATAAATAATCATGGCTCTGTCTTCAAGCACCTCATTGAGAATATAATACTTAGATATTTGGTCAGCAAGCAAAACCGCTGCTGCCATACATAACCCCAAAAACACGCTGTTTCTCCCCGCAGGTTAAAAATCAGGTTCTATTATAAGCAAAAATTTGCAGATAGAAAGCCTTTAATAGGAAATATGCAGATATTTTAGAACAAAATTAGCTTAGCCAGACCCAAAAAGATAAAATATCCACCGGAATCAGTCAAAGCAATCAAAAATACACCGGAAGCAATTGCCGGATCTATCTTCAATTTATGCAAAGTCAGCGGAATAAGAATGCCGGCCAAGCTCGCCAAAGAAAGATTACAAAACATAGATATTGCAATAATTGCGCTAAGCTCATGCCTTGCCGGAAATAAAAACCACGTAATCAAACCAATTAAACAAGCAAACAAAAGCCCGTTTACCACACCTACCATAAACTCCTTGCCTACGGTCCTCAAAGTATTACTGGTCGTCAGCTCCTTTGTTCCCAAAGCTCTTACTGCCACAGCAAGTGTCTGATTTCCCGTAGTTCCGCCCATCGAGGCCACAATCGGCATCAAGACCGCCAAAACCGAAATCTCGGCAATAATGTCTTGAAACCCCTTAACCACGGTTGATGCCAAAATTGTCGCAAACAAATTTGTTATCAACCAAATAGAACGCGATTTAAAAATCCCGAAAACCGACTTATAAACATCACCCTCTTCCGCACCGGACAAGTGCATAATATCTTCACCGGCTTCTTCATGTACGATGTTGACCACATCATCAATATTAATCACGCCGATAAGCCGTCCCTTATTGTCAACAACCGAGGCCGACATCCAACCATATTCGCGGAACATATGGGCAACTTCTTCCCTATCAGTATAAACATCAACAGGAACAATCTCACAATCCATTATATTACAAAGTTTTTCATTACCTTTAGCACGCAAAAGTTTATCAAGCGTAATCTCTCCGGTAGGATGCAAAGTCAGAGAGTCTGTTAAGAAAATAGTATAAAATTCATCAGGAAGTTCTGTATCTGAGAGCAAATATTGACGCGCTTCTTTAACCGTCCAATGATCAGGCATACTCACGAAATTGCGCACCATAATACGTCCGGCAGAATCTTCGGGATAATTAAGAGAAGATTCAACCTGATATTTTAATTCAGGGTCCAATTGGTTGATGATGGATTTTTGCTCATCATCATCCATATGTTCCAAAATCTCAACCGCATCATCAGAGTCCAATTCGTTAACAATATTAACCAATTGGTCTTCATCTAAGGTTTCAATAACCTGCTCTTGAACAACATCATTAAGTTCGGGAAAAACTTCAGGGTCAATATGGTCACCCAAAATTTCAACCAATTGACGCCGATGGTTAATATCCAAAACCTCAATCAAACGTGCCAAATCATATTCATCAAGACCTTCTACAATCTTGCGAACATGGATTTTATCATCTTCATCCAAAGCAATAAGAACGGAATTAATCATTTTCTGACCAATGCCGTATTGGACTTGTTGCAATTGTTTTTTACGGGTAAATTTTCTTTGTTTCTTTACTTTAGAGCCGGGTAGACGCTTTTTCGCATTTTTCTTCATTTTTCCTCCCCGACTTACAAGGCAAATGCCTAAAAACTAAACATAGGTTCTTTTTTCTGATATGCCGATGGCAAAATCCTTAACGCAAAAAAAACAAAATTCTTTGATTGATTATTGATGATTATCTTAAATTCTGGTGCGGCCGAGAAGACTCGAACTTCCATGAGCTTAGCTCATAACGACCTCAACGTTACGCGTCTACCAATTTCGCCACGGCCGCATCTCAAATAAGACAAGCACAGATTTATTCCGATTTACAAAAATAATCAAGCATTTTTTGCAAATATGTTGAAAAAATTTTTTTATCAAAGATATAAGGCACGCCCTAACCATTCATCACCATTCTGAGCACTCACTCTCGATATACTAATTGGAAGCAACGCGGTCCTGCAATGATTAGTGCCACAGCCACTGATGCGGTCAAGCTGGCAACAGCTTGAAAAACTCGGATAACGGGGCAGATAATAAGAAATAAGGGGAAAATTTTTTGAGTGTACAAAAATAGTACACGACTAAAAATTTTACCCCGCAGTTTCTGTATTAGGTGCCCATAAA
>CASEZG010000032.1 GCA_949292375.1 uncultured Pseudomonadota bacterium
CGTCAGACCGTCATACGCCCTTAAGGCGTTCGCTGGCACCATTAGGGTTACACCCTTAAAGAAGAACCACCGGCTAGGCCGGTGGGTTCCTTTTTTAGTTGTTCAATATAGCGTAGATTTCTTCGCTGTTATTGATGTGTCTCAATTTTTCACAAGTATTTTCGTCTTTCAAAATACGAGATATTTGAGCTAAGGCTGTTAAATGGTCTGCGCCGCTGCCTTCGGGTGAAAGCAGTAAGAAAACCAAATCTACAGGTTTGTTGTCTACAGCCTCAAAGTCTACCGGAGCGTTTAGCTTGGCAAATAGCCCATATACCTTATCTAACTCCGGAATTCTGCCGTGCGGAAGGGCCGTGCCTCCGCCAAAGCCTGTAGAACCCAAATTTTCGCGTTCTAAGACGATGTCAAAAATTGTTCTTTCGTTAATGCCCGTGAGTTCTGCTGCTTTGCTCGCCAGTTCTTGTAGAAGTTGTCTTTTAGAATTGGCTTTTAGGCCCAAAACAACATTTTTCTCGGTCATTATGTCAGAGATTTTCATTAATTTTTAGCCTTTTGTAGTTAAAACTAGTTGTCTGCCTTAGGCTCAACCCAACCGATATTACCGTCCTTGCGACGATATACCATGCTGATGTGGTTGTTTGCGCTGTTTCTGAACATGATGGCAGCTTCATTTGCCAAGTCCATGTACATAACGGCTTCGCTTACGGTGCAGACCGGAATGTTTGCATCTGTTTCTGCAATGGTCAACGGAGCATTAACGTCAATGTCCATTTCGTCTTCTGTTTCATGTAGCGGAAAAACAGCTTCATTAGCCAACTCAGCCAAGCCAAGTTTACCTTTGTGGTCATTGAGTTTGTTTTTGTTGCGGCGCAGACGTGTTGCGATATGCGTATTGGCATTGTCAAAAGCCGAATAAGGATCTCCGGCAATGCCAGAACCCTTCAAAACAATGTTTTTAGCAGGATGAACCGTTACTTCAGCATTGAAATCTTCACCTTCTTTAGAAAAAGCTACGGTGCAGCTGATGGGCGCATTAAAATATTTGTTTACAGAGTTTTCAATGGCTTCTTCAACATGGTTGCGAAGTCTGTCGCCAATGTCAACTTGTTTGCCTGTCAATGTAATTTTCATAATTCTTCCTTGCAAAATAAATTAAACTTCTTTGAAACTCTACTTTACTATGAAAAAAAAGATATTTCAATCAGAGATTTTGATTAATCCAGTTATTGGAAAAAGTCAACATTAAAAAAAGCTCGGATAACGGCTTATTAAAGCGATTTTGCGCGGTCTCAAAAAATTCATGTACTTCTTTGTACACTGAAATTTTTTTCGCCTTCAAAATCACTTTACTCATCTCGTTCTACGAGCTTTTTGGGGCCGGATAACGGCTTATTAAAGCGATTTTGTGCGGTCTCAAAAAATTCATGTACTTCTTTGTACACTAAAATTTTTTTCGCCTTCAAAATCACTTTACTCATCTCGTTCTACGAGCTTTGGGGGGACGGATAACAGCTTATTAAAGCGATTTTGCACGGTCTTAAATTTAAAATTAAATCTGATTACGTTTTTGGCGTTTGCGTTCGGCCGAGGTCGGAATCCCCATGGCTTCGCGGTATTTATTGACTGTTCGGCGTGCGATTTTTATGCCCTTTTGGGCCATAAGTTCTACAATTTTGTCATCAGATAAGATGTTTTGCGGCTCTTCATTTTCGATTAATTGCTTGATTTGGTGTTTGATACTGATGACTGATGTGTTTTCATCTCCGGTATAAGTGCCGGCCGCGGAGGAAAAGAAATATTTCAGCTCAAAAATACCGCGGGGTGTCAGCATATATTTATTGCTTGTTACACGGCTGATGGTGCTTTCGTGCATTTCAAGAGCTTCGGCAACATCTCTTAATAACATTGGTTTGAGATAATCAATGCCTTTTTCAAAAAATTCATGCTGATTGCGGACAATCTCTTCGCTGACTCTCAAAATAGATGTGGCTCTTTGATGGAGAGCTTTCATTAAAAATCCGGCATGTCCGAGTTGCTCTTTTAGATAGCGTTTTGCTTCTTTGTTTTTGCCGCTTATATTTTTAATTTCGCTATAATATTCTTTATTGATGAGGAGTCTGGGCAAGGACATGTTATTTAGTTCAATTAGATAATCTCCTTGTTTGTTCGTGCGGACGAAGACATCCGGAATTATGTTTGACGCTGTATCTCCGGAATAGTCTGCCGCAGGTTTAGGATTGAGGGTTTTTATATCGGCAATCATTGAGGCTAAATCTTCATCATCTGCCTCGCAAATTTTTTTTAATTCCTTGAATTTTCTTTGTCCTAGCAACTCCAAATTATCCAATAGTTTTTGCATTTGCGGGTCCAGACGATTAAGGTCTTTAAGCTGAATGCTTAGACATTCTCGTAAATCTCTGGCAAAAATTCCTGAAGGCTCAAAGCTTTGCATAACTTTTAAGATGTTTTCAATATATTCTATCGGAAGGTTGAGTTTGTCGGCTATGTCGTTTATATTGCCTCGAAAATATCCGCTCTCATCTAAAAAAGTTGTTAGGCGAGACGCTATGAGTTTATCTTTGTTTTGGGTAAAATTGAGAGAAATTTGCCGGTCGAGCAATTCATAGAGAGAAGGCTTTCCGCTTAATTTTTTTTCAAAAAAGTCGAAGTCATTGTCAGAATTATGATTCTTTGATGCGGCGTATTCATCCCATGAATAATCATTATTGCCATCGTATCCTTCTCTGTCGCTGGCATAATCATCAAAAGAGTTATCATAATCAATATCCGGCCTGTATTCGTCAGCATTTGTCGGTGCTGTTTCGTTTGAGTAGTCATCAATAGTCGGTTGTGTGTCTATTTCAACATCGGCCAAGCGGTCGTCTTCTCTTTCAAGAAATGGATTGTTTTCAAGCTCTTTAGCTAAAAGTTCATTTAGTTCAAGATTAGACATTTGCAGCAAGTTAATCGCTTGCCGCAGCTGCGGTGTCATTAAAAGAGATTGGGATTGCTTGATTTCTATGCGGGGGGTAACCGCCATTTTTTCAGCCTCCCGCGCTTACATGGAAAAATTGTCGCCCAGATAGACTTTGCGGACTTCCTTATTAGCAACGATTTCGTCGGGTGTGCCTTCCATCAATACCGTGCCACCATGCAGAATGTAAGCTCTGTCCGTAATGTCTAGTGTTTCTCGAACATTGTGGTCGGTTATCAGAACCCCTAAGCCACGATGTTTTAGTTGTGAAACCAAATTACGAATTTCGGAAACGGCAATCGGGTCAATACCGGCTAAAGGTTCGTCTAATAAAATAAAGTTGGGTTGGCTGGCAAGAGCTCTGGCAATTTCCAGACGGCGGCGCTCACCACCGGAAAGAGCTATCGCCGGAGATTTGCGCAAATGTGCAATCGAAAACTCTGAAAGCAATTCTTCCAGCATATTTTCTCTTTGGCTTTCATCATCTATTACAATCTCAAGAATCGCTTTAATATTATCTTCTACACTTAGTGAGCGAAAGATTGATGCTTCTTGCGGCAGATAACCAATGCCCATACGTGCACGACGATACATCGGAAGATTGGTGATGTCTTGTCCGTCAATATGAACATCTCCGTAATCGGGGGTTATTAGTCCGGTTACGCAATAAAAGCAGGTGGTCTTTCCCGCACCGTTGGGGCCAAGTAATCCGACAGCTTCGCCTCGGCGAACATTGAGAGAAACATTGCGCAAAACCGGACGGTTTTTATATTTTTTACCGATATTGAAAACTTCAAGTGTTGAGTTCATGTTGCGGTCATTCTTGTTAAACATTTTTATATCCTTAATCTTAAAGCGTTTTTAGCTGCCATGTCTTTTTTGCGTCTTTATTATCTATGCTCTCTTTGACAGGGTCGGATTTTGAAGGTTCGTTTATCTGTGGAGAAGTTTCTTCTTGTTTGGGGGCTTTTTCTTTTGTTGTATTTTTTTCTTTTTCTTTAAAGACGCCGGAAACGCGTTTGCCTGAGCCTTTCTTGGTTTGGAGACGGCTGATGCCGGTATTCAAATCCGTAACGGCAACATCACCGCGGATGAAATTGCCGTTTTGTTTGATAACGACATTTTCATAAAGATTTACTAAATTTTCTTTGGGTAGGTAAACACCCCTGTCTGCCGTGACTTCGGCATCTTTGGTTATAATCTTGACATTATCGTAGATTTCAACACGTTGCATTTCAAGGTTACCTTGAGCATTTTTCTCAAAAAAACTTACCATCTTGTCAGAATGAACTTTATTTTTTTGAGCGTCTATTGCAACAACATTTTCTAAGGCGATAGCTTGTTGTTTTGAGGGGTAATAGGTTATGCTGCCCGTTGCGGTTATTTCCTCTTGAGCTGTTTTGATTTTTGCCGGTGAGCCTTTTAGAACCATACTGTCTGCGGCAACATCATAGTCCATCGTATTGCCGAATCCATCAGCTCTGGCTGATTTTAAGATGACGCCACCTTTGGCATGAACGGTTTTGATTTGAGATTTTTTGGTTTGGGAGGTGGCTTCATTGCTATTTTCGTAATATGCCGTAATTGTATCTGCTCGGATACTCATGTCTTTTTTGCTGGCAACGGCATTCCCGACGGCAACCATTTTTTGTTCACTTTGGTGCCATTCTACGCGGTCATCTGCAACCAGATTTATCTTTTCAGCCTTTGCTGTTGTCGCTGAAAGCATAAGCAGAAGCGTAAAAATTACAGATTTATTCATGATTGTTATCCTTCAGGCTTTCTTCTTCTATTGTGATGTAAGTTTTTCCCGTAAAAATCAGCAGGTTTTTGGCGGCGTAAAATTCAAATCCTTGAGAGCGTAAAGAACCAAAAATACCCTCTGAGGTTATCTCTTTTGTTCCCCAGCCTTTTTGAGCATTGAAATCGTATGTTAATTCTTCGGTTTTTGCGGTCATGCCATCACTATAGAACATATCGACATTTTCTTGAAGCGTTAAGACATTGGTGTTTTGATTGTAATAGCCAATCGGGGATTTGATGTTATTCCAAGCTCCGTTGCTCATCGGTAAAACACCGTCGGGTTGGTTTAGTTTGATGAGTTTTGAACCGGGAGATGTTTCGTCAATATTACGAGCAGTAAAGTTATTTACGTTGTTGTTTCTGTCTGTGATATAGAAACTGGTGTTTTCTATATGAAGTTTCTCTAATTCACCTTTTTTAGGCAAGGTGATATCAATGGAAAATTCGTCATTAGTTGTTTTGAGACTGGGAAAAAGAATCAGTAGGCCAATCAGCAAGGCAGCTATGCTCGGAAGCAATAATTTACCAAGGCGGATTATTTTCGTATGACGCGAAATTTCCGCCTTGGTATTGTTTTTAGGCAAGTTATCGCCGTTAAAATATGAGTCTAGCTTGTTGTGGTCAAACAATTTAGACGACTCCTGCACGTAGGCAATCATGCATATGGATGATGCCAATCGGTTTTTGTTCTTCGATTACAAAGAGCTGTGTAATACCTTTACCGGTAGTGTTCATGGTGTTGATTGCCTCTGCAGCCAACATATCCGGGCCAACGCTTTTAGGGTTTTTGGTCATAATGTCATCGGCTGTTTTGGTCAACATGTCAGAAGAGAGGTTACGGCGTAAGTCTCCGTCCGTAATGATACCGATGAGAAGGCCGTTGTTATCAATAATTCCGACACAGCCAAGCATCTTGGAGGTCATCTCTAACAGGGCATCTTGTAAGGGAGTTCCTGTTTTTACCAAGGGTATTTCTTTTCCGGTATGCATTAAGTCTGATACTTTTAGCAGATATGAGCCGAGTTTTCCGCCCGGATGACGCTGACGAAAGTCTGTTTTAGAGAAACCTTTGCGCTCAAGTAAGCAAACGGCTAAAATATCGCCTAAAACCATGGTTGCGGTTGTTGATGAGGTTGGGGCCAAACCTAAGGGGCAGGCTTCTCCATCATCAGGAAGCTTTAATATAATATCTGCAGTTTTACCCAAAGTGCTGGTTGGATTTTTGGTGATTGCAATCAGCGGAATATTGTAGCGTTTGCAATATAATATAATGTCCGAAAGCTCTTTGGTTTCCCCAGAATTGGAAATTGCCAGAACAGCATCTTCTTTGGTCAGCATGCCCAAATCACCGTGGCTGGCTTCGCCGGGATGAACAAAGAAGGACGGGGTTCCCGTTGAGGCAAGGGTCGCGGCTATTTTACTGCCGACGTGACCGGATTTTCCCATGCCAGATACAATTATTCGTCCTTTTATGTTTTGCATAAGATCAAGAGCTTCAACCAAAGAGCCGTTCAACTCGTCTTCCATCATGCGGAGAGCTTCAACTTCTTTATCTATGGTTCTTTTGGCTGAAAGAATATCGTTGTTTTCCATTTATAAATGTTCCCAATGTTAGTACAGACAACGATTGAAGATATTCTTTTATTGTCTTTCTGGCAAGGTTTTTTTGTCGGTTATGCAATTTAGGCTGAATTGGAGGGTTTTGGACTCAAATAGACTCAAAGTTTTGGCTTTGGTGGTGTGAAGGCGTTTTTTTATGTTTAAAGCAAAAGTGACTCTTATAAAGCATTGTGTGGATTTGCTCTAGGAAGGTGTTAATAAAAGGTAAAGATTTTTTAGACTCAAAAATGCTTTTTTTTGTAAAAAATTTGTTGACTATTCGTGAAAGTGAATCTAGTATGCGCTCAATCTTTGAGGCTGATGAGGCTTTGGAGAGGTAATTAAAAATGGATATAAATCACCCTATAAGGGTTTTTTAGGTAAGTTTTTAGCCTGTTTCGCAAAAGCAGCGATGCTTTGTGAATCGGGTTTTTGTGTTAACAAATAATGTAATTGAATTTTAAGGAAATTAGTGATGCCTACAATTAATCAGTTAATTCGTAAATCACGAACACCAAAAGTGAAAAGAAACAAAGTTCCGGCTTTGAAGGCATGCCCGCAAAAGCGTGGTGTTTGTACAAGGGTTTATACAACAACCCCGAAAAAACCGAACTCCGCTTTGCGTAAAGTTGCTCGTATTCGCCTGACAAACGGCTTTGAAGTAATCAGCTATATCCCTGGTGAAGGTCACAACCTACAAGAACACTCAGTGGTGCTGATTAGAGGAGGCCGTGTAAAAGACT
>CASEZG010000033.1 GCA_949292375.1 uncultured Pseudomonadota bacterium
GTTTTTCAATAAACTGGCAAATGGTAACTAAAAATAGAGAGGTTTCCGGCAAAAGTATAGATTTGGGCGTTTTTTCTACCCAAAGACCGAAAATCTCTTAAGATGATTTCCAACGCAGTTACCAGCGCACTTGGCAAATCGGCGCGGAATAAAGGGCTTGTTGATAAGAATTTAAAACGAAAAAAGAGGAAGTATATACTTCCTCTTTTCAAATTGGTGATCCCAACGAGATTCGAACTCGTATCGCCACCGTGAAAGGGTGGTGTCCTAACCATTAGACGATGGGACCGTTAGGACATTTTTGCACAGTTTTGCAAAAACTATCGTTTGTATATATGCAAATATCGTTTAGGTCAAGAGATATTTTTAAAAATTTTAAACTTTTTTTTATTCTGTGGTATTTTCTTCAAATGAAGCTCTCAATTGCGGGTTTAAAACCTTAACTATCTCGCTCATATGCACCAGCTTAATATTCTTTTCTTTCAAGCTGGGCAACCATTCTTTTAATGCCTCATAAGTTGCTGTTTTCGGATGCCCTATTGCTACGGCATAACCGTTCTTTCGGGCTATTCTTTCTGCTGTCTTTAACTGCTTGGTGATGTAATCTACCTTGTTTTCATTGTCTAAAAAGACGTGACGGTGTGCATAGGCAACCCTCTTATCCTTTGCCACACTTCTTCCGACAGATTTGGCTGAAGTTTTCGAATCTACAAAAAACATATTATGTTCTTTTAAAACATCCATAACATAATTCATTCTTTGTTTGTCTTCCGTAAATTCTGACCCCATATGATTATTAACACCGCGGACATTCTTAAACTTGCTCAGCATTTTACCTAATTCATTCTTAATGTCTTGCTCATTCATCTGCGTGGTTAGGGTATCCGGTGTCAGATTTACCTTGCTTTTGGGTTCCATCGGGACGTGTATCATTATCTCGTGTCCGGCTTGGGACGCTTTTTCTATTTGTTTATCCAACCTTGTGCTATAGGTCAAAAAGGAGGAAGTTAGAGGCGCATTCAGACTGCTGATGTCTGATGTGCGGCGGTGGTTGATGCCCATATCATCAATAATAACGGCAATTACCGGTTTATCCCCAAAATAATAAGGCTTGCGGCTCAAATCAACATGCACGGTTTTTATGCTTTTACGGGGATGTTTTACCGCCTGAGCAGAAAACTCATCTTTCACCTCATTTTCCGGCAATTCTTCTTCATAAAGTTCATAAGATTTATGTTCGGGAATATCTTCCTTTTCTATATGATGCAACTCATCCCAAACATTGTTTGGTACTTGAACGCCGGTTGAAACAGCATCGTCAACCATATCTGCTATTTGATAAGAAATATCTGTTGTTTCTTCATCCATAAACAGAACCTGAGATAAATATTCCGCATCTACTTGCTCTGCTTTGGCTACATTTACGACATCAAGAGAATCGTTGTATAAAAAGTCTTGTTCTGACTGAAAAAATGGCGTTTGTTGCCACTTGGGCGCATAACACAATGCATCTTCCGATATCGTTGGATTTTCATCTAGAACCAGAACTGCTTGCGGAGTTTTATTGGAAATATTGTTTTGGTAACGACCGTAAAAATAAATCTCTGCTGCAAAAACCGCTACCAATAAAACAGTAAAAACGAAAAAAACCCTCGCCGTCGGCCATTTCAACCGACGGAGAGAAGCTTTCTTCTTACGCTTTATTTTTTTTGCGGCTTTGGTCAAGTTTTAGTCTTTCTTACGCAAAGTCGGGAAAGCAATTACATCGCGAATGGTATCAGCACTTGTTAACAAAATTGCCAAACGGTCGATACCCATTCCCATTCCACCGGTCGGCGGCAAGCCGTTTTCCAAGGCAATAACATAATCTTCATCCAGCATTTGCGCCTCATCGTCTCCGGCTTCTCGTGCAGCACACTGAGCATCAAAACGCTCCTTTTGTTCCAGAGGGTTAGACAACTCGGAATAAGCGCAACCGATTTCCATTCCGGCGATATAAGCATCAAAATGCTCAACCAAACGCGGATTTGAACGATGCGTCTTGGCTAAAGGTGAAATGTCACGCGGCATATCCATAACCAGAATCGGCTGTATCAGATTATGTTCAACTTTTTCATCAAAAACTTCTTGGACAACTTTACCCCAGCAGGTGCAAGATGAAGCATCTACACCGGCTGATTTTGCCATTTCCTTGGCTTCTTCCAAAGTGTTGGCCTGCATTAAGTCAATGCCTGTATATTCCTTAACCAAATCTACAATAGATTTGCGTGCAAAACCTTTGGATAAGTCAATTTCATGCTCGCCGAATTTGATAACCTTTGTACCAAGAACTTTCTCTGCAACATAGGGTATCAGGCTTGCAAATAAGTCTGCCATATCATTATAATCAGCATAGGCCTGATAAGCCTCCAAGCCCGTAAACTCCGGATTGTGGCTTTTATCAATGCCTTCATTGCGGAAATTGCGCCCGATTTCGAACACACGGTCGAAACCGCCAACGACCAGACGTTTCAGATATAATTCCGGGGCAATACGCAGATATAAATCCATGTCCAAAGTATTGTGATGTGTAATGAACGGCTTTGCATTTGCGCCACCCATAATCGGGTGAAGCATCGGAGTTTCGACCTCCAGGAAATTATTTTCTTCAAACCAACGGCGAATAGCTGAGGTTATCTGGCAACGCTTTCTATAAATCTCCTTGCTGTCATCATTCATAATGAAGTCAACATAACGCTGGCGATAACGCGCATCAATATCCGTTAAACCATGAAACTTTTCCGGCAGAGGTTGCAAAGATTTTGAAATAATATCAAACTTCTCGGCGGCGATTGATAGCTCTCCGCGCGGCGTACGGCGGATATACCCCGAGATGCCGACCATATCTCCAACATCCAAGCATTTAAGGCGTTCCAAGTCTTCTTCGCTTAAATGATTTTTGTGACAAAATGCCTGAATTTTGCCACTCATATCCTTAACATCAATGAACATTCCGTTATTGCGTACGGCCATAGCGCGACCTGCAACGGTAACTCTGTCCTCCGTATCAACACCAGCTTCCAAGTCCTTATATTTTTCTTGCAAATCTGCAGCGAAAGCGTTGGGACAGAAACGATACGGATATGGGTTATAACCTTTGTCCTGCAATGCCTTTAACTTTGCAAGGCGGGACTCACGATGGATATTGGTTTCTATTGTCATTTTTATTCCTATTTTCTGATTTTTACTTGTTTTGAGCAAACTATAAACTTTAGTGAATATTTTTTCAAGATAATTTGCAAAATAGCTGGACGAAGAGAAAGAAAAATACTATATTATAAATGAATAAACGGAGATAATGATGAAAAAAAATGTAAAGCCTGATGCCAAAGAGGCATCTTTTAACTTGTGGAATAAAATTATAGATACGGTAAAAAAAGTTCCGGCAAAATATAAAGCTCTTATCGGGGCCGGTTTTTTTACGCTTTCTTCCGTATCTGCCGAATCTTCTGACTTTCACTCTTCTGACAAAAACGAAACTGCCAGTGAGCGTAACTATGATGCTGTATCTCCTGCCAAGCGTTCTAAAACAATCTCTTTTGATTCTGCCGTTGCTAAGCAAAGCATAAAGGCTGGCGGAAAATATAAAGGTGTTGATATGCATTTTGCTGAGATGGAAGCACCTGATCTGGGGCATTTGTTTGAATCCGGCATGAACCCTTATATTATGGGGAAAAGCAATGGTGTTAATCAGTATCTTGGCTTATACCAAATGGATATTGGCGGAACGATGCAAACATTTTTGTTTGGAATAAAAAGTAAAGATAAAACAGTTTGGGAAGGTGTGGCTAAGGACTATCCGCAGCTAGCCTCTCTCGGCAAGACCGAAGCTGCCCGCCGAGGCAAAAGTTTTGTTAAAATGTTTGGAGACCTCTCTAAGAACAAAGATTTCCGTCATAGAATGGATGAATATATGCGGATTGTTAAATACGAGCCGGTTTATGCTGCCTTACGTCAAATTGAAGGGTTAGATTTTGATAAACGCGGAAAAGTTTTTTTGGCGACGGTTATGTCTGCCGCGAACCAAAACCCTTCCCCAAAAGTTATCAGTAATATTTACACTCAAGCATTAGCACGAGCCAAAGCAAAAGCTTCAAAAAATAAAGGTAAAGTTGCTACTGCTGATATCATTCTTCAATCTTACGAGGTCAGAAAAGAAAAATGGGGATTGAAGTCTCGTTACAATGAAGAATGCCGCCTTGCTTTAGATTGGCTAAAATTTGAAGATGTTATGAACAAAATTCATCAGGAAAGAGAAAAGCATCAAAAAAAGACCGCTGAACTCAGAAAACCCTTGAAGGAAATGACAAAGTTTCGGCCGGTAAGTACTTTGGTTGCTAAGCAACCTGAGAAAATAGTGCTCCCCAATATGTCTTCTCAACTGGTAAAATCAGCTAAAGAAAGAAAAGGAAGATAAAAATTCCTTGACAGCAAAAAAGAACTAAAGTAGAACATTTCATATAGTGTTCTACTTTTTTTGCAAAGGTTTTTGATATGCTCACGCAAAAACAATATCAGCTTTTGATGTTTATTAACAAGGTTTTGAAAGAAACCGGTTGTTCACCCTCCTTTGAGGAAATGAAAGCGGCCGTTGGTCTAAAATCAAAATCAGGTATTCATGCTTTGATTGAGGCTTTGGTTGAGCGTGAATTTATTCGAAAACTTCCACACAAAGCACGCGCTTTAGAGGTTATACGTCTCCCTAAGTTTAAGCCCAAGGCAATTATTGAAGAAGAAAAAAAGCGTGAAATTGCTTTGCAAAACAGCGCGGCTCAAATTCCTCTTTACGGCAAAATTGCAGCCGGAACTCCGATTGAGGCTATCGCCAATGAAAATGAACAAATTTCCGTTCCCTTTGAAATGGTCAATCGTGGACAATTTTATGCTTTGACTATTGAAGGAGACTCTATGATTGAGGCCGGAATTTTGGATGGCGACACCGTCATCATCAAAAAAGCAGATACGGCGAACAATGGCGAAATCGTTGTGGCTTTAGTTGATGAAAGTGAGGCAACCCTCAAAATTCTGCGTAAAGAAGGTAATGAGGTCGTACTTATTCCTTGTAACAGTGCTTATCAACCTCGTCGGCTTCCTGCACAACGCGTTCGGGTACAAGGTGTTTTAGCCGGGTTGATGCGCAGTTATCATTAATCCATATCCAGTCTACTGACATAGTACTCAGGCTGTCGCCAGCTTGACAAGAGGACGCCCTTGAGCGCAAGCTGTTGCCAGCTTGAGCGCATCAATAGCTGCGGCGCGAACCATTGTCGTATCGCGTTGCTTCTAATATGCATATCTCTCTTTCGTGCCTTGTGGCTTTGTGGGGCTTCTATATCCTGACAAAAATAATATTTCTCCCATCCGTTATTGACTCTCACTGCAAATTAGGTTATTCTGAAATTCAGATATGGGTTTCAATATTTGAATGATGGGAGAATAGCCATGCGAAAATTGCTTTTATCAACTGTAACTTTACTTGTGGTACCGGCGGTTTCTATCGCGGCTCCCGAGTTCAACTCACATACACACACCACACCTATTGAATTGAAGCCCATATCACAACTTGATAAGGCTTATAAGACTGCCGGTGTTTGTTTCTTGGGTATTGGTGATTGTGCCCCAAGTGCAGGCTTTGATTCATCATCTGGTTCCGGTGGCGGCGGAGATGAATCCTTCGACCTTGATACTAGCAATCAATGTTTGAACGAAGGTTTTACACCACAAAGCTGTAACTCCGTTCAAACAATTGATGGTGTTT
>CASEZG010000034.1 GCA_949292375.1 uncultured Pseudomonadota bacterium
ACTTGCTTTTATCAACTGTAACTTTACTTGTGGTACCGGCGGTTTCAATCGCGGCTCCCGAGTTCAATACACATACACACACCACACCTATTGAATTGAGACCCATATCACAACTTGATAAGGCTTATAAGACTGCCGGTGTATGTTTCTTGGGTATTGGTGATTGTGCCCCGAGTGCCGGTTTTGATTCATCATCTGGCTCCGGCGGTGGAGATGAATCCTTTGACCTTGATACGACATCTCAATGCTTGAACGAAGGTTTTACCCCACAAAGCTGTAACTCCGTTCAGGTTATTGATGGTGTTTGTCCGTATAACTCTGCTTACGGGCGGGGATGTAAATGTGCTTCAAACTTGATTGAGTGTCCGGCTGGACAAGTTGGTGAAGGTGATAGTTGTGATGGCAAGTATGCCTCTTGTAAATGTGACCCTAATTTGAAGACTTGTTCATCTAAAGAAGTTGGGCAAGGTGCAAGTTGTGGCGGAAAATATGAATCTTGTATTTGTAAGTCAGAATATCAATATGACGCCGATAATTGTTCTTATCCGCAATCAACATCAGGTGATAGTTGTCAAGGAAAATATACTGAATGTGTTTGTCCTGAAGGTGTTGATGAAAGAGAATTTGGTTGCGCCGAATACTATCCTGCTCCTTGTTCATCTGCTTGTAAAATTCCACATCCAGATGCTTGCCATATTCGAGCGGATAATACATCTGTTTATGGTTGTATGAAATATTGGGATGATTGTGATACTAAATGCGAAACTCCTTATAAAGATAATTGTCGAAACAGAACAGCTGTTATCTCATCTTGTCCGGCAAATGCAACTTGCAAATATTTTGATGATTGTTCTAAAGAAATTAGCTCTTGGAGCTGTAATGATGGTTATGACCAATCGGGTAACAGTTGTGTGAAAGATGATCCTTGCGAAGGACTTGTAGCGGCTCTTCCTGAATGTTATGAAGGGTATGACTGTTCTTATTATTACGAGTGTCCTTCAAAAATTGATGGTTGGGCTTGCTCTAGTGGGTATTACTATGATAATAATCGCGAAAGATGTACTTCGTGTTCTGTTATTTCGGATGTTGCAATACCCGAAGGAGGTTTTTGTTCAATATATGAATATGATTGTAATAAGTGCTTGGAATGGATGTGCGGTGATGACTATCAGCAAGATGGAGATCGTTGTATTTATTGTAAATCCGTAGATATTCCTGAGAATGCAGAGTGCTCTTTTTATAATCCAGATTGTTCTGGTAATATTTGTGCAGAATGGCAATGTAAAGATGGTTATGCCCAGGAGGGGAATAGTTGTGTTGAAGATGAAATAGTTTCTTTTAGGGCAACAATGTCAAGTTCTAACTGTTACATTAAATATGGTGATAGTTTTTGTGATGCAAGCGGTACCTGTTGTTGTGTGTATTCAAGTGGTATCTCAAGTTGTCATAGTCTTAGTATTAGAGAAGTTGACGAAGATTTTGGTATTGAAAGTGAGTTTAATTATAACTGTGGTTTGGATTGTGGGGTTTAGAATATTTAATGTGATTTTTTAGGTTATGTTAATATGTTTGCTTTATAGTAGTTCTTAACTATAAGAAGGACTACGGATAGCATGAGTGATAGTGAAAGAAAATTACCATTATTAGAGATATTAGATGCAAGTGTGGACTATTGCGTGGAAAATGTTAAGGCTGTGTCTGCATTTGTTTGCACTAATTTGCTGTTTTTGCTCGTGTCCTTTTTGCTTCCGGGCGGTTATGCTCATCCGATGTTTTTGGTTTGGTTAGCGGTTTATTATGTTTTTTGGTGTTATTTCTTTCGTTTTTATTTTAACCGCAAACCGTATTTTATGTTTAAGAAAATCTGTGATTCCTTAGTGCCTTCTACTAAAATCTTGTTCTTAACGGCTGTTTTTGCGTTGATTTTTGCGGCTTTCCCAATTGTTTTACCTTTTTTGTTGCCGGTGGAAATGGTTGATGCTTATACAAATTTTTTAAGAAAATATCTAAATGAACTTGATTGGGTTATCTTTCTGATTTTGCTTTTAATTTCTCCGCTTATTTTATATAGACCGTTTATGGCGTGGATATCCTCAGTTATTGGGCGGAGCGGACAACTCAAAACAGCTTTTGCTCGCACTGAAGGAAATTATTGGCGTTTTGTGGCAATGGGAATAGTATTTAATGCTGTTTTTATTGTTTTTGAGTTTGTAGATAGAATTGTTGATGTATCTGAAATTTGGCTTGTCTTTTTTTCAGCTCCCTTATTGGTATATTTTAATATTGTTGTTGCTAAAACTTATGAGTTTTTCTTTTTAGATGCTATGGAAAACAAAGATTAGCTGATTAGTTCTAAAAATTCAGATTCTGAAAGAATTTTTATACCTAAGTCTTTGGCTTTTTGTGCTTTGCTGCCGGCATCTGTTCCCATAATGACATAATCCGTATGGGTGGAAACAGAACCTGCGACTTTGGCTCCTAAGCTCAAAGCTTTAGCTTTGGCTTCCGCGCGGGTCATTTGCTCCAGAGTTCCGGTGAAGACAACCGTTTTTCCTGCCAAAGGAGAGTTATAATCTGCGTCATCTACAAAATCTTCAACCATTACTTCATTTAAGAGCTGATTGATGGTCTTGATATTATGGTCTTCTTTGAAAAACTCTACAATATCTTTGGCCATGGCTTCGCCGATGCCGTCTATGGCAAGCAGTTTTTCCGTATCATTATTTTGCATGTCAGTCATAAAATGGGTAAAACTTCCGTAGTTTTTGGCGATGAGCCTTGCCGTGGCTGCGCCGACTTGACGAATTCCCAGAGCATAAATGAAGCGAGGCAGGCTGATGCGGCGTTTGTTATTAATGGCTTTGAACAGATTTTCAACTGATTTTTTGCCCCAGCCTTCGCGGCGTTCCAGATGCAGAGCTTGGGTATCAATCGGGGCAAAAAGGTCATTTATAGGTCCCTGATTGCCGTTGCGTTTTTCTAGGGAAAAAATATCTGTCGGGGTATGCAAAATTCCTTCATTATAAAATTGTTCTACAATCTTGCTGCCTAAACCATCTATGTCGAATGCTTCTTTTGAAACAAAATGTTTTAATCGTTCAATCGCTTGGGCAGGGCAGGTTAAACCGCCGGTGCAACGGCGTACGGCTTCATCTTCTTCGCGGATGGCGTGAGCACCGCATTCGGGACAAAGGGTTGGAAACTGAAATTCCTGCGAATCCGCGGCTCGTTTTTCCTTCAGAACTTCTACAACTTGCGGAATGACATCTCCCGCGCGTTGAACAAAAACATAGTCGCCGACGCGAATATCTTTACGCTTAATCTCATCCTCATTATGCAAGGTAGCATGTGAAACAATAACACCGCCGACGTTTACGGGTTCTAGGTCTGCAACCGGAGTCAAAGCCCCTGTGCGTCCGACTTGTATACGAATCGCATTAATCTTGGTAATGGCTCTTTCTGCCGGAAATTTATGAGCAATTGCCCAACGCGGGGTGCGTGTCAGAAAGCCTAAGCGTTCTTGTAAAGAGATAGAGTTGACCTTATAGACAATACCGTCAATATCATAAGGGAGTTCGGCGCGAATCTCCATCAGATGTGAAAAGTTTTTATCTATATCATCCAAATTTTTGCAGAGTTTATTTAAGGGGTTAATCGGGAATCCCCAGTGTTGCAGGCAATCAAAAAATTCGGCTTGGGAATCCCAACAACGTTGGGATACTTCTCCCCAAGTATAAGCAAATAAACTTAAATTCCGTTCTGCCGTTATTTTAGCATCCAATTGTCTTAAAGAACCAGCTGCGGCATTCCGAGGGTTGGCAAAAGTTTTTTTATGTTCGGCTTCATATTTTTGATTAAGAGCGAAGAAATCAGCCTTAGCCATATAGACTTCGCCACGGACTTCTAAGATATCTGGAGCATCGGTTGGTAAGGTTTTAGGTAGTTGGCGAATCGTTAATAGGTTTGCTGTAATATCTTCGCCGGTTGTGCCGTCGCCACGGGTTGCTCCTTGAACGAATCGACCCTTTTCATATCTGGCGGAAAAAGAAAGACCATCAATTTTAGGTTCGGCCATAAATTCAATTTCATTTGTGGTGTTTAAAAAGCGTTTTACACCGTTGGCAAAGTCGTCAACTTCATCCAAGCTGAAAACATCTCCCAAAGAGAGCATAGGGAATCGGTGGGATACTTTACCGAATCCATTTTTTACGGCCGCTCCGACTCTTTTCGAGGGGCTGTCTGTTCGGATTAATTCCGGAAATCTCTCCTCAATTTGTTGGTTGCGAAGCTTGAGCGAATCGTATTCGGCATCGGTGAGATATGGATTATCGTTTTGATAGTAAGCAATATCTGCTTTTGCCATTTCAGCAGCAATATGTTGGAGCTCTGTGGCAGCTTCGTTCGGAGTTAAGTCTTTTACGTCTTTCATCTTTTTCCCTTATGTTATTTATTTTACAATATAGAAAAAAGCCAAAGAATTTCTACTTTATATTTAAATAAGCACACAAAAAAAGCGGGAAAGAATCCCGCTTTGAAAAAAGAATCGAGGTTATGCCGGAGAGACAATCATTGTCATTTGGCGACCTTCAAGTTTGGGCTCGGAATCGATTTTAATTAAACCCTCCAAGTCTTCCAAAATGTTGTTTAAAACCTCTTTGCCCATATCGTTAGCACTCATTTCACGACCTTTGTAACGCATGGTAAATTTAACTTTGTTGCCCTGAGAAAGGAATTTTTTTGCTTGCTTGATTTTGACTTCATAATCATGCGTGTCAATCATTGGGCGAAGCTTAAGTTCCTTAATTTCAACAACTTTTTGGTTTTTCTTAGCTTCATTTTTGCGTTTCTGAACTTCATATTTATATTTACCGTAGTCCAGAATCTTGCATACAGGGGGCACAGCTTGCGGAGAGATTTCAATCAAGTCCAAACCAGCCTCGTCGGCGGCGGCTAAGGCGTCTTTGATAGAAACAACGCCGCGATTTTCTCCGTTTTCATCAATTAAGCGTACTTCTTTAACTCTAATGTCTTCATTAATGCGTGGTCCGTCGTCTTCACGTACTGGCGCATTGGTATTATCTTTTATTATTGGTGCCTCCTATTAATATTATTAAACTTTTCTCATATTACTAAAAAATCCGTCTCACGCAAGTTAAATATTGCAGAATCTACACAGATTAAAGTTTCTGAGTGCATATATAATAGAAATTATACACCAAGATTTCTTAATTTTTCGTTGTCGAAAGGACTTGACTTGCAAATTTTTTATTGTTAATATCGCGCCATATCAAGTGGTTAAAAATCTTTTGCAAAAAATGTTAAATTTTTTTTGAAAAAAGTTATTGACATCTTAGGATGGTTGTCATATAAACCACATCGCTGACGGGGTAAGGCGAGTTGAAAAGACGAGCTAAGCTAAGTTAAGCGGAACTTCCGGAAGGGAGTTGTTATAGAAGAGAGTATATAAGAAAAAAAGAGGATACGCAGACGGCGGGTATTTATGGAAAATAAATACGATAAAGTCTAGTGTATCTGATAAAGGAACCAAGAAAATTCTTTATGAGTAAGTTAG
>CASEZG010000035.1 GCA_949292375.1 uncultured Pseudomonadota bacterium
TGATAACGCCTAGAAAAGAAGGAAGTAAAAAATGATACAGATGCAAACCAACCTGGATGTCGCAGATAATTCAGGCGCACGTCAGGTGCAGTGCATTAAAGTTCTTGGCGGGTCCAAGAGAATGCATGCTTCTGTGGGTGATGTTATTGTCGTTTCCATCAAAGACGCTATGCCGAAAGGCCGCGTTAAGAAGGGCGATGTTCATAAAGCTGTAATTGTTCGCACAGCCAGCGATATCAGACGCAAAGACGGATCTGTTATCCGCTTTGATTCTAACGCTGCAGTTCTGATTAATAAGGACGGTGAACCGATTGGTACTCGTATCTTCGGCCCCGTTACCAGAGAATTGCGTGCGAAGAAGTTTATGAAAATTATTTCATTAGCACCGGAGGTATTGTAATGAGCCTTAAACTTAAGATTAAAAAAGGTGACAAGGTTATTGTTTTGTCCGGCGAGGACAAAGGCAAGACCGGTGAGGTCGTAAAAGCCATGCCGAAAGAGGGTAAAGTGGTTGTTCAGGGTATTAACTTGGTTAAAAGACATACCAAACCCAGCCAAACTACTCCCGGCGGTATTGTTACCAAAGAAGCTCCGATCCATGTTTCCAACGTAGCTATTGTTGCCAGTGATGGTAAAGCTACCAAGGTCGGATATCAGGAAAAGGACGGCAAAAAAGTTCGCGTAGCTCGTCGTTCCGGTGAAGTAATCGATAAATAAGAGGGAAAATCTTATGACAAATTTTGAAAAACTTTATAATGAAGTCATTAAGAAATCTCTGGTGGAAAAATTCGGTTACAAGAACCCACACGAGATTCCGAAGTTGACTAAAATTGTTCTGAATATGGGCGTTGCTGACGCTATTACAGACAAGAAAAAACTGAACAATGCAGTTGAAGAAATGGCTTTGATTGCCGGCCAAAAACCTTTGGTTACCAAGGCTCGCAAGTCTATTGCTACCTTCAAACTGAGAGAAGGTATGCCGATTGGATGCAAAGTTACTCTGCGTTCTGACAGAATGTATGAGTTCTTGGAGCGTTTGATTAACATGGCTCTGCCGCGTATCCGTGACTTTCATGGTATTACAGGTAAGAACTTTGATGGTAAAGGCAACTTCGCTTTTGGTATTAAAGAACAGATTATCTTCCCCGAAATCAACTATGAAAAAGTTGAGAATGTTCGTGGTATGGATATCGTTATCTGCACAACGGCAAAATCCGATGAAGAAGCTAAAGTGCTTCTTGACGGTTTTAATATGCCCTACAAGAAATAAGCGGAGATTTTACTATGGCTAAAACAAGTTCAGTATTCAGAAACTTGAAAAGAGTTAAGATGGCGCAGAAATTCAATAACCGCCGTTCTAAACTCAAAGAGATTGTAATGGATAAAAATGCGTCTCCTGAGGAGCGTTTCCAGGCAACTCTGAAATTGGCAGAATTACCCCGTAACTCAGCTAAAAACCGGATTAGAAACCGTTGCAAAGTTACTGGTCGTTCTCGCAGTTATTACAGGAAGTTCGGTTTGAGCCGTGTTGAGTTGAGAGACTTGGCAAGCTTCGGTGAAATTCCTGGTTTGGTAAAATCAAGCTGGTAGGGAGATTTAGATCATGTCTATGACCGATCCTTTGGGCGATATGCTCACACGCATTAGAAACGCACAAAGAGCGAAGAAGAACGAGGTCGTATCACCTGCTTCTCGCTTTGGAAGTTTTGAAAAGAGAAGGTTACATCAACGGTTATGAACGCGTTAATGTTAAACCCGGTATTGATGAACTTCGTATTCAATTGAAGTATCATGAAGGTACTTCCGTTATAACCGAAATTTACCGCGTTTCTACTCCGGGACGTCGCGTTTATTCTAGCGTTCGCGATTTGCCGAGAGTTTATAACGGCTTGGGTATTTCCATCATTTCTACACCGGCTGGTGTTATGAGTGATCATGAAGCTCGCAAAGCCAATGTTGGCGGTGAAATTTTGTGCCAAGTATTTTAAGGGAGAAAACAGATGTCTAGAATTGGTAAATATCCTGTTATTATCCCGAACGGCGTTACCGTTACGGTTGAGAACAATGTTGTTACTGCAAAAGGCAAGTTGGGCGAACTCAGCTTTACTTTTGATGATAACCATGTTTCTGCAAAGTTGGAAGAAAACAAAGTTGTTGTTTCTCCTTTGAGCCAGTCTAAAGAAGCTCGTGCTTTGTGGGGTACAACCAGAGCTCAGATTAACACTTTGGTTAAAGGTGTTAGCGAAGGCTTTAAAAAGGATTTGGAACTGGTCGGCGTTGGTTATAAAGCCCGCGTTGAAGGCAGCCACAAGTTGGTTTTGTCTTTGGGTTTCTCTCATGATGTTATTTTTGAAGCTCCGAAGACCATCAACATTGCTTGCGCAAGCCCGACTCAGATTTCCGTTTCTGGCGCCGATAAACAACTCGTTGGTCAAATTGCTTCGGAAATTCGTAAATACAGAAAACCTGAACCTTATAAAGGTAAGGGCGTGAAGTATGTTGGCGAATATGTACGTCGCAAAGAAGGCAAAAAGAAATAAGGATTAATTAAATGAGTACGCCAAGAGAATTGTTTGAAAAAAGAAAAGCTCGCGTAAGAACTGCTTTGAAAAACGCTGCTAACGGCAAGATGAGACTCTCTGTTTTCCGCAGCGGTAAGCATATTTATGCGCAGATTATTGACGATGCTAAAGGTTCTACAGTTGTTTCTGCTTCTACTCTGGATAAAGAAATCAGAGATCAGATTAAGAAATCTTCTACCGTTGAGGCAGCTAGCTTTATTGGTAAAGTTGTTGCTGAGAGAGCCGTTAAATCCGGTGTTAGTGAAGTCGTTTTCGATAGAGGCGGCTACATCTATCACGGTCGTGTTAAAGCTTTGGCTGACGCTGCACGCGCTGCCGGCCTGAAATTTTAGGAGATAAGATGATGGTACAAGCAGATCGTCGTAACAGCAATAAAGCTGAGAAAAAAGAAGAATTGGTTGAGAAACTGGTTCATATTAACCGTGTAGCTAAGACCGTTAAAGGCGGACGCAATATGTCTTTTGCTGCTGTCGTCGTTGTTGGCGACCAGAAAGGCCGCGTCGGCTATGGTTCTGGCAAAGCAACCGAAGTTCCGGATGCTATTGTTAAGGCTACTAATGAAGCCAAGAAAAATATGGTTCGCATTCCGCTCCGCGAAGGCAGAACTCTGCATCATGACGTTGCTGGTCGTTTCGGCGCAGGTAAAGTTATTTTGAGAACTGCTCCTGCCGGTACCGGTGTTATTGCCGGCGGTCCGATGCGCGCTATCTTTGAAGTATTGGGTGTTCAGGACGTTGTTGCCAAATCTTTGGGTTCCAACAATCCTTACAACATGATTAAGGCTACTTTCAATGCCTTGATGGCTATTAATTCACCTCGTATGGTTGCTGCAAAACGCGGTAAAAAAGTTGGTGATATTGTAAGCCGTCGTGAAAATACTTCTAAACTGGAAAAAGAGGAGGCTTAATCGATGGCTAACAAAACTATAAAAGTTACGCAAATCGCTAGCCCTATCGGTCGTCCCGAAAAGCAAAGAGCTACGTTAATCGGCTTGGGTCTGAACAAGATGGGTAAAACCGTTGAGCTTCAGGATACTCCCGCTGTTCGCGGTATGATTCGTAAGATTCCTCATCTGGTTAAAGTAGAGGAATAGGATTTGTTAGAAGAAGCCGGCATGGTGTCTGCTTGGCAGAGTTTTAGACTTGGTTCGGCTTCTTTTTGAATCTTTGATGAAATGTTAAATTAGGTGAAAAAATATGAAACTTAATGAATTGAGAGACAACGAGGGAGCAACCAAAAACCGCATTCGTGTTGGTCGTGGTATTGGTAGCGGCAAGGGTAAAACTTGCGGTCGCGGTCAAAAAGGTCAGAAGTCTCGTTCTGGTGTTGCCATCAATGCTTTTGAAGGCGGACAAATGCCGATTTATCGCAGACTTCCAAAACGTGGCTTCAAGAATCCGTTTGCGAAGACATTTGCAGTTGTTAATTTGGATACAATCCAGAAAGCTGTTGATGCCGGTAAGTTGAATGCTTCTGCTATTGATGTTAAGGCTTTGATGGAAGCCGGTGTTATCTCCAAAGAGTTGGATGGGGTTCGTCTTTTGGCTCGCGGTGCTATCACCAGTAATGTTACAATCAGTGTTAACTCAGCTTCTAAAGCTGCTGTTGCCGCAGTTGAAAAAGCCGGTGGCAAAGTTAATTTGATTGAAGCATAATTTGCTTTAAGTTGTTTATAAAAACCTCCCCTGATTTGGGGAGGTTTTTTTGTTGAATTAAATGATTATTTGTGTTGTGTAAGTGGATAAATTTGTTGAATTAAAAATTTTTTAGTGTATTAATAAATTAGCTTAAAGGGACTGTTCGTCCCTCGTTGTTTGTTTTAAATAAAATAATAAGGATTTAGAGATGGTATCATTGGCAGAAAAAATGGCTGCAAATATGGATATGTCCGCTTTCAGCAAAGCTGAAGAATTGAAAAAAAGACTTTGGTTTACGGTCTTGGCTTTAATCGTTTTCCGTTTGGGAACATTTATTCCGCTTCCGGGTATTGATCCGCATATTTTGTCGGATATTTTTGCCAGACAGTCTAGCGGCATTTTGGGAATGTTTAATATGTTTTCCGGTGGTGCTTTGGAGCGTATGACAATTTTTGCATTGAATATTATGCCTTATATTTCTGCCTCCATCATTTTGCAACTTGGTCAGTCAGTTATTCCTTCTTTGGCTGCGTTGAAAAAAGATGGTGAAGCCGGTCATCGTAAAATGACTCATTATACTAAAATTTTGACAGTCTTTATTACGATTATTCAGGGTTATGGTATTGCCGTTGGCTTGGAGGGAATGACAGGAAGTGCCGGTTTGTCAGCTGTTGTTATGCCCGGTTTTGTATTTAAGTTTACGACTATTGTTTCTTTGGTCGGCGGTACGATGTTTATCGTATGGTTGGGTGAACAAATTACATCTCGTGGTGTCGGTAACGGTTCTTCTTTAATTATTACTGTCGGTATTATTGCCAATATTCCGAGTGCTTTGGCTCAGACTTTTGAGTTGGGACGCGTAGGCTCAATGTCTTTGGGTGTGATTGCAATGTTGTTGGTTATGGTGTTGGCGTTGATTTACATTATTGTTTTGGTGGAAAGAGCGCAACGTAAGATTACTATTCAATATCCTAAACGTCAGATGGGTGCGAGAATGATGTCTTCAGAAAATTCGCATTTGCCGCTGAAAATTAACCCGACGGGCGTTATTCCGCCGATTTTTGCCAGCTCGTTGTTGCTGTTGCCGATTACGATTGCCAATTTGTCGGCCGAAAACGGGCCGGAATGGGTGCAGACTCTGAGCCAGTTGCTCGGACACGGACAGCCGCTGTATCTTACCCTGTACGGTGCATTGATTGTTTTCTTTGCATTCTTCTATACCGCTGTTGTCTTTAATCCGGAAGAAACTGCAGATAATTTGAAAAAACATGGTGGTTTCATTGCTGGTATTCGTCCAGGTAAAAATACGGCTGAATATTTGGATTATGTAATTACTCGTTTGACGGTTTTGGGAGCTGTATATTTGACGGCTTTGTGTATTTTGCCTGAAATATTGATTTCAAAACTTTCAGTCCCGTTTGTTTTGGGCGGTACGACTTTGCTTATCGTGGTTCAGGTTACGATGGATTTTGTCGGACAATTGCAATCTCATTTAATCGCTTATCAGTATGAGGGCTTGATTAGAAAAGCTGCTTTGGTTAACAAAGGAAAGAGAAGATAATGTCTTTTAAGGATAGCGGTTTGGGTTTGCATGTGGTCTTTACCGGAGCTCCGGGCTGCGGTAAAGGCACGCAAGCTAGAATTTTGAAAGAAAAAGTTGCTATTTGTCATTTATCGACAGGCGAGATGCTTCGTGCAGAGGCGGCAAAAGGGACTCCGCTTGGTTTGGAGATTAAGGCCTTATTAGATAAAGGTGAATTTGCAACCGATGAAATGATTATTAATATGGTCTCAAAACGAATCGATGAGCCAGATTGTAAAAACGGTTTTATTTTGGATGGCTTTCCGAGGACTTTGCATCAAGCAGAGGTCTTGGAAGAAATGTTAGACACAAAGGGGATTAATCTGGATGCGGTTATTGAAATTCAGGTTCCCGATGAGATTATTATGGAACGTATTTTGGGACGTTATGCCTGCATGAATTGTGGGCAGGGTTATCATGACAAATTTCAAAAACCAAAAGTTTATGGTGTTTGTGATGTTTGCGGTGGAACGGATTTTTATCGTCGTGTTGATGATAACAAGACAACGGTTCAAAATCGTTTAGTAAACTATAGAGCTTTAACTTACCCGACTATTCCCTACTACGAGAAAAAAGGACTCCTACGTTGTGTGGATGGCACCGGAACAATTGAAGCCGTTAGTAATAAAGTTGACAGCATTTTGGGTATAAAATAGCCTGAGTCGACGTTTCGGTTTTCTAAAAACCTGAAAAAAATGCAACTTTTTGAATTTTTTTGCTAAAAGGGTGGTTGACACTAATAAATTTTAGCCTATAATCCGGCTTAATTTTGAAAAGTGGTGATCAACTTTTTGAATGTGATAATTAATTTAAAGGATGGAGAGTTAATTTGGCTCGTATAGCTGGTGTAAATATTCCGACAGCCAAAAGAATTGAAGTCGCTCTGACTTATATTTTCGGTATCGGAAGAAAAA
>CASEZG010000036.1 GCA_949292375.1 uncultured Pseudomonadota bacterium
AGGTTTGCGTTTTGCTATTCGTGAAGGTGGTCGTACGGTAGGTGCCGGTGTTGTATCAAAGATTTTGAAGTAATCTGAGATATAGACCAGAATAAAATTAAAAGAGGCTTCCTTTTGGGAAGCCTCTTTTTTTACGGATAAGGGCTAAGTTTGGGTATTGATTTTTTTTATTCTGTGTGTTAAAACGCGGGCGTTTGAATTAAAAATATAGCGTTATTAATTTTTATTTTTGTGTTATGGATACACCAAAAGTTTTGTTAAGTATGATTATGTTTTCTGAGCAAAATGTTCAGAAAAGCGAGTGGTATAAAACTTCAGTTAAAAATGCCGTTCGATGTAGTTTGATTAATTTTTATGCTCAAAAGTTGCATTCTCAGCTTGTTGCTCCTTTAGAGCCTTGGGAAGGTCAGGTTGTCGCCGATTTTAATTATCGAAAAATTTTGGCCAAAGTCGAACAAGAGCTTCCAGAGATAGCTTTGCGAGTATCAGGGAATGTTGTCGAGGCACAAAGTTTGTATGATGTCTTATGCAAGGAGTTTAATAGACGTAGAACGCTTTGTGATAGATATGATAAGCTTTGGTGGTATGAATGGACGAGAAAGAAATCTTTGAAAAAACGTATTCAAAAGATTGATGACACGGAAATTGAGTTGTTTGATTTTTTGAATATGGCTCTGTATTTCTTTGAAAAGCGAAATTTTGGAAACAAGGCAGATTTTATGAGCTTTTTTTCTTAGTGTTGTTCATAATGAAGTGAAAATCCGGCAAAATCCGGATTTTTTTTGTATTTAAACAATTCTTGACTCCTGTTAATAATCTGTTAACTTATAAGTGTTTTTAGAAAAATTCAGAATGTAAAATGTGTAAGCGAAAAATAATAGAAAAAACCAATTTTACGAATACATGCTTAAAAGAAGCATTATTTTAGCGGCCTCTAAATTTTGGAGGCCGCTTTGCTTTTGATGAAGGCAGAAGACAATGAATGATAAAAAAATTGCAAAAATATATTATGATGTTCAGGTCTTTTTGACAAAAGCAGGGGATCTTTATGGGTATGTTATACAGGCTAATGGAAAGCCTCGTTGTAGAAAATTAACTTCACAGGAAAAAATTGCTTTTTGGGAAGGAAAATTGCATCGAAAAAAAATAAATTCTGTTTCTTGGCAACCCGTTGCAATAAAAGTTTGTGTGCCGGTGAAACTTGGAATTGAGAGATTGAATGAGGTTCCTCGTTAAGATATTTTATCTAAAATATCTGACAAAGATTTTAGATTGTCAGGTTTGTGTTGCTTTTCTAAAAGGGGTTTTGATAATTCGTGGAGATATACTAAAGAAAAAAGACGAATTGATGAGGTCAGACCTAGTTTGGGATCTTTGTGGCTTTCAATCATTTCCAGAAGTTTTTTTCGGTTAATTTGTTCTCTTTTGCAAATATCTTTTATGGCATCCCATTCGTTTTTACATAAACGCATTGATGTTTTGCGTTGGTGGATGGTAATCACTTTGCTACTTAATTCTGTCATTTCTTTCTATTTCTGTAATATGATTATTAGCTTCTTCTGATAAGATAAACAATTCTGATAAATTTTTCAATCAAAAATATATGGTTATATATAATAACTCTTTTTAATATATAACCTATTATATGTTGTCGAAGCGTATGGGTGAAAATTTTGTCAACCAGACTCAAACAGAGTCTGACAAAGCGATTCAAGGTGATAAAAAAATAAAAAAATATGCTTTTTTTGCTTGCATATTAGACTCAGTTATGTTACAAGGTGCTCACGATAATTGTTTTGGGCTAGGAATCTGCCCAGCGATGAAAATATAAAACATACCGCAGCACCTATACATTTGCATGTGCTGCAGAGTTTAACATTTAGATGGCAAGTTTGGCTTTCATGCTGGATTTTGCCGTCTAGTTATAGGAAAAGTATTAAAAATGATGGATACACAAAATATCAGAATTCGCCTTAAGGCTTTTGACCACCGTTTGTTGGATTTGTCTACTAAAGAAATCGTTCATACGGCCAAAAGAACAGGGGCAAATGTTAGAGGACCTATTCCTCTTCCGACAAGAATCGAGAAATTTACGGTTAACCGTTCTCCGCACGTTGATAAAAAATCTCGTGAGCAGTTTGAAATCCGTACTCACAAGAGACTTCTCGATATCGTAGAACCCACACCGCAGACTGTTGATGCTTTGATGAAGTTGGATTTGGCTGCCGGTGTTAATGTAGAGATTAAGCTCTAATTTTTAATGATAACAATGTTGGCGGTTTGAAATATGAGCTGTCAACCAATTGAAAAGGAAATAAATAAAATGCGTACAGGTCTAATTGCAAAGAAACTTGGTATGTCTCGCATTTTTGAAGCAGACGGAACTCATATTCCGGTTACTGTTTTGAGCGTAGACGGATTGCAAGTTGTTGCTGTTAAAACGCAAGAAAAGGATGGATACAATGCCGTACAGCTTGGTACGGGTGCTGTTAAAGCAAAGAACGTATCTAAGCCGTTAAAAGGACATTTTGCAAAAGCTAATGTTGAACCGAAGCAGAAACTGGGCGAGTTCAGAGTTTCTGAAGATTGCTTGTTGTCTGTCGGTAATGAATTGTCTGTAGAGCACTTTGTTCCCGGTCAGTATGTTGATGTTTGTGCAACATCTATCGGTAAAGGCTTCGCCGGTGTTATGAAACGTCATAACTTTGCAGGTTTGGAAGCTACGCACGGTGTTTCTATTTCTCACCGTTCTCATGGTTCTACAGGTCAAAGACAAGATCCCGGTAAAGTATTTAAGGGTAAGAAAATGGCCGGTCATATGGGTGATGAGCGCGTAACCGTTCAAAACCTTAAAGTCGTTGCTGTTGATGCAGCTAAAGGTTTGTTGATGGTTAAAGGTGGTGTTCCTGGTTGTGAAAACGCTTGGGTTCGTGTTACCGATGCTATTAAAAAAGCTGGTAATGTTACCTTGCCGATGCCTGCCGGCTTGAAGAAAGTTGATGAACCTGTTGCAGTTAAAGCGGAAGCTGAAGCTCCTGCTGATAATGCATAAGCTATAAGGATTGAAAATTATGAAACAGGACATCTTAAGTTTAGTAGATAACAAAAATGTTGGCACAATTGAGCTCAACGAATCGATTTTCGGTTTGGAAGTTCGCGCCGATATTTTGCACCGTGTTGTAAACTGGCAGTTGGCTAGATTGCAGACTGGTAACCACAAGACCAAAGGTCGCTCTGAGGTTGCTTTGACACCGGCAAAACCGTTTAAGCAAAAAGGCAGCGGTAATGCTCGTCAGGGTTCTCGCAAGGGTACTCAGTTCCGTAAGGGCGGTATCGTATTTGGTCCGGTTGTTCGTGATCAGTCTCATGATTTGACCAAAAAGTTCAGAAAACTCGGTTTGAAGACCGCTCTTTCAGCTAAGGCTAAAGAGGGTAACCTTGTTATTGTTGACGAAGCAAAATTGTCAGCCCCCAAGACAAAAGATTTGAAAACCAAATTGGATGCTTGTGGTTTGAAAAATTGCTTGTTCATCGATGGCAAGGAAGTTGATGTCAACTTTGCGTTGGCCAGCCGTAATATCGAAGGCGTTGACGTTCTTCCGACAATCGGTGCCAATGTTTATGACATCTTGAGAAAGGACAAACTGGTATTGACTAAAGATGCAGTTGCTTGCTTGGAGGAGAGATTGAAATGGTAAAATCTAACAATACAAACAAAGTTTCTGCAAAAATGTATGATACCTTGGTTCGTCCGGTAATTACCGAAAAATCTATGCTGTCTTCTGAAGCCGGCAAAGTAACTTTCTTAGTTCCTTTGTCTGCTACTAAAGATGAAGTTAAGGCAGCCGTTGAAACTATTTTCAACGTTAAGGTAAATAAGGTAAATACTATTCGTCAGTTCGGTAAGGAAAAACGCTTCAGAGGTTATGTCGGACAGCGTTCCGATTTCAAGAAGGCAGTTGTTACGGCTGGTTATTGTTGACAGAAGCGAACTCTATAAGGGAGCTCCCGAGAAGTCTTTGACTATCGGTCTTACTAAAACCGGTGGGCGTGATAATTTCGGACACGTTACAAGTCGTAAAATCGGTGGCGGACATAAGCGCAAGCTCCGCATTATTGACTTCAAACGTAATAAATTCGGTTGCGAGGCAACAGTTGAGAGAATCGAGTATGATCCTAACCGTTCTTCTTTCATCGCTTTGATTAGTTATGAAGATGGCGAAAAGGCTTATATCTTGGCTCCTCAAAGATTGAAAGCCGGCGATAAAGTTATTTCTGCAGAAAAAGCAGATATTAAGCCGGGTAATGCTATGCCTTTGAAGAATATGCCGGTTGGTACAATTATTCACAACGTTGAACTTAAGGCTGGTAAGGGTGGACAGTTGGTTCGTTCTGCCGGTTGTTATGCTCAGGTTGTTGGTAAAGATGCCGGTTATGCCCAATTGAAGCTCAGCTCCGGCGAGTTGAGAGTTGTTCGTGAAGAGTGTTTGGCTACTGTTGGTGCCGTTTCTAATCCGGATAACCAGAACAGATCTCTCGGTAAGGCAGGTCGTTCTCGTTGGCTCGGTATCAGACCGGTAAGCCGCGGTGTTGCTATGAACCCTGTAGACCACCCGCATGGTGGTGGTGAAGGCCGCACTTCCGGTGGTCGTCATCCGGTTACTCCTTGGGGTAAACCTACTAAGGGTGCTAAGACTCGTTCTAACAAGAAGACAGATCGCTTTATTATGCGTTCTCGTCATGAAAACAAAAAGAAATAAGGAGATAAGCTAATGACACGTTCCGTATGGAAAGGACCTTTTGTTGACGGCTATGCTGATGCAGCCAGAGCTTCGGGTCGTAATGAAGTTATTAAAATCTGGTCTCGTCGTTCAACAATGTTGCCGCAGTTTGTCGGCTTGACATTCGGTGTTCACAACGGACATAAATTTATTCCGGTTTTGGTTACCGAAGATATGGTTGGACACAAGTTTGGTGAGTTTGCTCCGAGCCGTACATTCTATGGTCACGCTGCAGACAAAAAGGCTAAGAGAGGTTAATTATGGGAAAATCTAAAGATACAAGAAGAGTAGAAGCCAATCAGGCTATGGCTGTTTGCCACTCTATTCGTACCAGCCCGCGTAAACTGAACTTAGTTGCTCAGACTATTCGTGGCTTGAATGCTGAAAAAGCTATTGCCGAACTCAGCTTCTCCAAGAAGAGAATCGCTAAAGTTGTTTTGGCTGTTTTGCAGTCTGCTATTGCTAATGCTGAAAACAACCACCAGTTAAACATCGACAAATTATTCGTTAGCGAAGCTTTTGTCGGTAAAGGTTTAGTTATGAAACGTATGCACGCACGCGGTCGCGGTCGCGGAGCTCGGGTTTTGAAGCCCTTCTCCAACCTGACTGTTGTCGTCACCGAGCGTGGGGAGTAAGTTAATGGGACAGAAAGTAAATCCTACAGGTCTTCGTTTAGGCGTTAACCGCACTTGGGATTCCCGTTGGTATGCAGATGATAAGTTCACTGACTACCTCCACGAGGACTTGAAAATTAAAGAATTCTTGAAGGATAAATTGGCTCAGGCCGGTATTAGCAGAATCGTTATCGAGCGTCCTGCTAAAAAGGCTAGAGTTACTATTCATTCTGCAAGACCGGGTGTTGTTATCGGTAAGAAGGGTCAGGATATTGAGCTCTTGAGAAAAGAGATTCAGAAGATGACTGATTCTGAAGTACAGTTGAACATTCTGGAAGTCAGAAAACCTGAGTTAGACGCACAGCTCGTTGCTGATTCTGTTGCACAACAATTGGAACGCCGTGTTGCTTTCCGTCGTGCTATGAAGCGCGTTATGCAGTCTGCTCTTCGTTTAGGTGCAGAAGGTATTAAGGTTAGCTGCTCGGGTCGTCTCGGCGGTGCTGAAATCGCTAGAACCGAGTATTATCGTGAAGGTCGTGTGCCTTTGCACACCCTGCGTGCTGACATTGATTATGCTACCTCTACGGCTCACACGACTTATGGTGCCTGCGGCGTTAAAGTTTGGATTTATAAGGGCGAAATTATGGCTCATGATCCGATGGCTCAGGACAAGAAGTTGGCTGAACAGAAATAATTATTTGAGGTTAGAATAAGATGTTAAGTCCTAAAAGATTAAAGTTCCGCAAAATGCACAAAGGCCGTATTCACGGCTTGACAAAAGGCGGTGCTGAATTGAGTTTTGGTTCATATGGATTAAAAGCTCTTACTCCGGATCGTATTACGGCTCGTCAGATTGAGGCTGCTCGTCGTGCGATTACTCGTGAAATGAAAAGAGCCGGAAGATTATGGATCAGAATTTTCCCTGATGTTCCTGTATCTGATAAACCTGCCGAAGTTCGTATGGGTAAAGGTAAAGGTTCTATTGAATATTGGTGCGCAAGAGTGCACCCGGGTCGCATTATGTTTGAGGCTGACGGAATCGATGAAGAGACCGCTCGTGCCGCATTTGCTCTCGGTGCAGCCAAACTGCCGATTAAGACAAAGTTTGTTAAGCGCCTTAATTCCGATAAGGGAGAAGCATAATGGTAAAAACTAAAGATTTGCGTGCGATGACGATTGATGAATTGGAAGCTAAGTTGCTTGAAAATAAAAAAGAGCAATTTAACTTAAGAATTCAACAATCTACTGGACAATTATCAAATACTGCGGTAATAAGAAAAGTCCGTCGTGAAATTGCAAAAATCAACACGCTCATTGCCGAGCGCAAGAAGAATAACTAGGAGACTGAAATATGCCTA
>CASEZG010000037.1 GCA_949292375.1 uncultured Pseudomonadota bacterium
GCTATTTTTTCTTTTTCTTGGGCTAGTTCTTTTATTTTTTTGCTATGTATATTCCGTGTAATACTAGCTTCGGCATACAGCTCATGCCACCGTTCTTGTTTCGTGTCACATTCAAGCAATTTTCGCTCTAAATATTTTTTATGTTCAAGCTCAATCCTATGGTCTTCATATACTAAATCCTGAAGGCAATTCGTCATCTTTTCTAACACGCCGTTAGGAAGCGATTTAAGCGAGCCTAAGGCCTGTTTTATTTTCTCAATGCCTTTTCCTTCATTTATGTGCGTACCCTTGCATTTCGGGCAAAAAAGGTATTTATAAGCGATTTTTTCTCCGCCTTTCTTTTTTGCCGCATGAATACTGATGTAAGGCGATATCATCGTACCGCATTCTTTGCATTTCATTATTCCTTTGAACAGATGTTCGTGTTTTTGTTCTTTATGATTCATGCGTCCTTCTAAAACTTCTTGGCACCGGTTAAATGTCTTCCAGTCAATTAAAGTTTTATATTGATGTTTGTAATACTCGCCATAACCGTACATCTCTCCGGCATAAAAGCGATTGCTTAAGATATTTCGTATTGTCTGTTTGTACAATTTTTTGCTTCCGGGCATTGTCAGACCTATTTCCTGTGCTTTTTTCGTTATCTGTTCTAAGTTATAAATTCCGCTTGCGTATTCTTTGAACAGAGCCGTTATAAGGAACCCCCTGTCAGGGTCAATAATAACATCACTGTTACCTTTGCTGTCTTTTACATTTAGGTAACCTACGGGTGCTCTATGAGCCCATTTCCCCTCTTTTCTCATCTGTTTAAGGCTCCGTTTTACGTTATCCGAAATACAGTCCGTATAGTTTTCAGCCATAACAACAATCATTCTGTAGCAGGCTAAATCAGAACCGTTTGTATCTTTTTCTATGACTTTATTTTCTCGCGAAAAATGCAGTTCGATTTTTCCGGCTTTTCGTAATTCTTCCAGCACCGGAACTTCTGAAACTCGTCGTTGTAGTCTGTCAACTTTATCGGAAATAATTGCTATGCGTTGTTTTTGCCGTTTTACCCAGTTAATCATATCATGAAACTGTTTTCTATCCCCCTGTGTTGAACTTTCAATAATCTCAAAAATTTTAATAATTTCAATTCCTCTACGCTCGGCGTAGCTTTTTGAATTTTCAATCTGAGCATCTAAAGAGTAGCCATCCTCTTGTTCTCTTGATGAAACTCTTGCCCAAATGATACCTTTTGTTGCTGTTGCTTGAAATTTCTTTATCTGTCTTGGCATATTGTTGTTCCTTTTTTTGTCTGTTTTTTTAATTAATGGATTGCTGGTTTCTTAAAGTCAATGAAGGCCGGAATTTAATCCAGCCTTCATTTGACAAGGTAGGTGCCCTTATTCCTTATTTTCTCGGTTATGTTTCAGACGGATTTGGCATTTTTTCCAAACATCTTCCTTAACCAACCGCTCATAATAATGGGCGTAAAGTTTTCCGTTATGGCGGAATTGCCCCATATAAAACGGATTTTGCAAAATCCGAATTATGGCTTTAGTGCCCAGAGGGTTATTCTTGACAGAAGTTAATCCTGTCTTAAGGCACCAAACAGCAAGTTGTTTAAGACTGTTACCTTCTACAAATTTTTTAAATATTTCGGCAACCAATAAAGCTTTTTGTACATCGGTATAAATCCACGCCAGCCCATATTTGTTTCGTTGATTCCTGTACCCAATGGGGGCTAGTCCCGGATAGCGACCTTGTTGGCAACAAATCAATATTTTTTCACGGGTTTCTTCAGAAATCCGGTTACTAAACATTTCCGCATCAGCAGCAAGAAGACGAAATCTGTGGATGTCTGAAGCCGTAGAATCTTTAGTAAGGATCATGTTGTCTTTAACAGCATGGAGCTGCAATTTTCCTTGTTGTCGGAGTTTGTCTAGTTCCGGCACCTCATTGAATCGACGTAGAAGCCTGTCTATTTTGGTAAAAATCAGAGCGGTACAGCCGTCACATTTTTTTATATTGTTGAGCATTTGCTGAAATTCTTTTCGTTTGCCGCGAGAAGAACTTTCTTTCAGTGTGTAAACTTCAAATTGGTTAATGCCAAGATTTTTGATATATTTTTGGCATGTAGCCAATTGTTGTTCCGTTGATTCTTCAACGGCCTGTTTGGAGCAGGACACTCTGGTTAGCAAAATAATATGTTTTATTGAATCGTTCAAATTGTTCATTTTTTCATCCTTTTAAGTTGAATTATGTTATTATTATCCTCTGAATTTCTAAATAATGCTTCATGAGCCAATCCTCTCTTGGGGTGATGTCTTTAATTTTCCGCAGCAAGTCGTAAATTGCAGGTGATAGTGTTTTTCCGGCATGGAAGCGAAATTCTCTCATGCCCATTTCACTTAAGACACTGGTTAGTCCGATGAGTTGCAGAGCTTTTAAGATTTTGTAACCGTTGTTAAGTAGCTGCTTGAACAAATCTGCGACATTTTCATTGCAGAGATGGTGTATCAGGCACGCTTGCATAAGTTCACCCCAGTAATAAAGGTTAACCTTGCGACAGATTTCACTTTGAAATAGATTTTCAAAAGTCAATTCTGGGACGTTAACCTCTGCTTTATTTAAGGTTTGCCGAATTGTGTCTGAATTACCGAGCTGAATCTCAAAACGCAGATATTGCTCGTCGGCTAGAGATGTCCAATCAAGTAATTGAGCGTTCTCACCTACAGCCCGGCGTGGGCTAAAATTAGCTTTTCTAATGTCGGCTAACTTATCATAGAGTACGACATTCTTATGCGTTGTTAAAAAGTGCAATGAATGTCCATCATTACGGTAAGTTTTGTTGGCAGAGTCTAGGCGTTTGCTTATGTCTGCTTTAGCTAATTCTTGCAGCAGCAATGCAGGCTTTATCTGTACTTTGCAATTTTTGCCATAATCGATACGAGTGACTTTTGCCTTTCGGATGCTTTCTGGCGAAACTCTTGCTCCAAGTTCAGATATACGCTTTTGCAAGGTCTTAACGATGGTTTCAAAATCCTCATCACAAACCTCTTCAAGGTTGTTTGACGGTTGGTTAATCAGTTTCATAGCTGAAAATTCTATTCGCAGCATGACGCTATATTCTCCAACGCGGCGATGAGCCGTGATAGATAATTTAGGATAATAATTTTTCTGCTTTTCAATTGCTGTCGCGTAGCTAGAGCAATTCACCGATTGTGCGTTGCCTAAATTCCATAAAGTTTCAAGATTGGGCGAAAACCGTTCAGGTTTTGTAATCTTAATGTCTTGGTATGGAATTAGCAGAATGAAGGTGTCGGCAACATTTTTTTTATTCGATGTCGTTCTCCTTTCCTGTTTCAATTAACGTTTTCAGTTCCGGTGTTTCCTGAACCGTGTCAGACAGCAGCTTAGCGATTTG
>CASEZG010000038.1 GCA_949292375.1 uncultured Pseudomonadota bacterium
TATATAAGCGGCCAATTCGGCTCTATTCGTTTGATTATAGCTAACAGAGCCAAAATTTCCGACATTAACCGAAACCTCTTTAACGCCAATCATAAGTTTGTGATAAGCTTCTTCAGCTTCAGCCAATCTGATTTTTAACGTTTCTTTATCTATAGCCATGGGTTATCTACCTTTGTTGCTTTCATTTGAATAAATCTTGCCGGTTTTCTTTTGGGTTTAGCTTCCGGTGTTGACGGAATTAAAGCCTCTAATTCTTGCCATGACTTTTCACTCATGCGGTCAAGTCCATAAATTGCGGCACCTGATCGGGCATAAACTCGGCAGTCCAATGCCTCATTTCGTCTGGTTGGGTCCTTTTCCCAAACAGGTTTTGGATAGCCATTACTTATTTTTACAATTTGCCTTTCAGCCGTTAATTGTTTGAAATATTCCTCTCCATATTGCGGAAAATGACATTGGCCAAACTGTGAGGCATCTTCACCAACACGCTCAGTTTTTAGCCAACGATAAAGTTCCGTTTTAATTACCGGACCGGAAACATTCCAAACTTTTAAGCCTTTCTTTTTTGTATCGGCCTTTGAAGTTGAAAGAATCATGGCTGTATCTCGGCTTTGGCCTTTGATTGCAACCACTGTATGCGGTTGACTGGCTCTGGCACCACTTGCGCCCCAAACTGCCTGACTAAATTTGCTGACAAAACCATAGACATCTTGGGTTGCATAGCCAGAATCCACACACATAACCCGAATAGGCATGCTAATACCACTTGCATGAGGATAATCTTTCATCAGGACTTGCTCAAGTTTATGCCAGACATCCAGATGTGCCGTATCTCCGTCCAAAACAAAATTCCCCAAGCAACAACTTCACATTCTATGCGGTCCTTTTGAACATCAACACCAGCCGTTAAGAACAATCCTCCGTAAGGAATCGTGCCAATCGGATAAGTTTCTCTGGTTTCATAAAGTCGTTGCCATTCTGGGGCTTCGCTTTCTTGCTCGTAGGTTTCGCCTAAAATAGTATTTTGGAAACCTTGAATGAGACTAGGATTTTTCTTTGTTTTCTCATAAATATCTACACATTCTTGCCAAGAAAGCCATCCCACCGGAGAATAAAGCGAAGATAAATGGAAACCTGCGGTTATACCATCAAATTTTGCAGTTGCTCGCCATTGTCCTTGAGCCAGCATTTGCGTTTTATAGTGCTCACCAATCAATTTGTGGCAATGGCAGCATTCATATTCAGCTTTGCCGTTCTCTGCACGAATTTGCGCCCATTCTAATTTCTGAAACTCTCCGCAAAACGGACAAGGCACAAAAAAGTAACGTTTGTCCGAATTTTCAAACTCACGCTCTATATTAGACAAGCCCTTAATCGTCGGTGTTGAGACTAAAAAAATCTTTTTTCTTTTGTTAAAGGTTGCTGTTCTGCGCTCTGCCAACAAAATCGGATCGCCTTCACCGTCAATGTCTTGAGGATAACCATCAACTTCATCCATAAATAGATAACGCGCCGGCATAGAACGCAAACCAACGGCAGAGTTAGCTCCGGTCATGACCAATACGCCGCCTTGAAAATCTTTGGAAAGCATCGTATTTCCCTTGTCTCGTGAACGAGGCGAACTCACCAAATTTCTGAGGGGCGGACAATCTTCAATCAATGGGTCTATTCTTTGACGAGAATTACGTTTGGCCATTTCCACAGTTGGGGAGACAGCCATTATCGGTCCGGGCGCTTTGTGCATAATATATCCAAGCCAGTTGTTACCGCACTCTGTTCCACCAATTTGTGCGCCTTTCATAAAAACAACCTTTTGTACCGGGCTTTTAGGAGATAAACAATCCATAATCTCTTTCAAATAAGGAGTGCGTGCGGTTCGCCAACGTCCCGGCTCAGAAGCAGATTTAGATGACAACATTCGGTATTTATCTGCCCATTCCGAAACCGACATATAAGAATCCGGCTCTATGCCTTTGAAAAACTCTTCTTCTATAAAAGCTTCAACATCAAAGCTCTCGTTCAATAAGTTCTTTGCTTTCGGATAAGAGTTTTCGGACATACTCATCTA